>CAZARU010000185.1:0-12154 GCA_964487605.1 uncultured Polyangiaceae bacterium | reverse complement strand
TATCCGACCATCGTGCCGGTCGCGAGGATGACCTTGTTCATGTTCTCGAGGTGCTCCAGGCGAATGATCCGCTTGAGCCCGAAGAACTGCCGGGCGGGAATGAGGAGCGTGTTCACCATGGCGAACCCGCTGAAGATGGCGCCGGCGACGAAGTAGGGCGGGAAGATCGTCGTGTGCCAGCCCGGGAGCTGCGCCGTGGCGAAGTCGAACGAAACGACCGAGTGCACCGAGAGCACCAGCGGCGTGGCCAGAGCGGCGAGGATCAGGTAAGCGCGCTCGTAGCGGTGCCACTGGCGGCTGGATCCGCGCCACCCCATGGCGAAGAGGCCGTACACGAGGCGCCGCGTGTTGCTCTTCGCGCGATCACGGATCGTCGCCAGATCCGGGATCATGCCCATGTACCAGAACACCAGGGACACCGTGAAGTACGTGCCCACGGCGAAGACGTCCCACGCGAGCGGGCTGCGGAACTGGGGCCACATGTCCATCTGGTTCGGGATGGGGAACATGAAGTACGGCAGCCAGGGGCGACCGACGTGGATGCCCGGGAACGTGAGCGCGCAGATGACCGCGAAGATCGTCATCGCCTCCGCTGCGCGGTTGATCGCCGTTCTCCAGCCGGCGCGCAGCAGGAAGAGGATGGCGGAGATGAGCGTCCCGGCGTGGCCGATGCCGACCCAGAAGACGAAGTTCACGATGGGCCACGCCCACGCGACCGGCATCATGTTCCCCCAGGCGCCCACGCCGGTGTAGAACACGTAGCCGATGCTCGCGCCGAACAGGCTGAGTGCCGCGAGCCCGATCGAGAACGCGATGTACCAGGCCTTGGGCGGCTTCTGAACCTCCGTGACCCGGCAGACGTTCTCCGTGAGAATCGCGAAGTCCCCCTTGGCGGTGAGGGGCGCCTGATAGGGGTTCACGTCCGTTGCGCTGACCATCTCAGTGGCCCTCCGTGCTTTCCGCGGCGACTGCCGGGGCCAGGTCGGGGTTCGGGTTTCGCACCCGCGCCAGGTAGAGCAGCCGCGGCCGGACGTTCAGCTCCGCCAGCATCGCGTAGGCGCGAGGCCGGAACTGCAGCTCCCGGACCTTCGCTCCGCCGTCGTTCAGGTCGCCGAACTCGATGGCGTTGGTCGGACACGTCTCCTGGCAGGCCGTCTTGATCTCCTGGTCCTTGACCACCCGGCGCTGGTTGCCCGCCGGGATCGTGACGGCCTTGATGCGCTGGACGCAGAAGGTGCACTTCTCCATGACGCCGCGGAAGCGCACCGAGACCTCGGGGTTGTAGACCATCGCCTTGATCTGCGTGTCGGGGTCGCGCAGTGGGTGCATGCGCCCGAGCGGCCCCGTGTCCCCGGTGAAGTTCAGGTAGTTGAAGCGGCGTACCTTGTACGGGCAGTTGTTCGAGCAGTACCGCGTGCCGATGCAGCGGTTGTAGACCATGTCGTTCAGGCCCTCGTCGCTGTGCACGGTGGCGCCGACGGGGCAGACCTGCTCGCAGGGAGCGTGCTCACAGTGGTGACACGTCACCAGCTGGTGCACGAGCTGCGGCTCGTCTGGATCGCCCTTGAAGTACCGGTCCACGCGGATCCAGTGCATGTCGCGGCCGCGCAGCACCTGCTCCTTGCCCACGACCGGCACGTTGTTCTCCGCCTGGCACGCCGTGACGCAGGCGTTGCAGCCGACGCACTTGTTGAGGTCTACGGTCATCCCCCACTTGCGGCCTTCGTAGGACACCGGCTCGCGCCACAGCGACAGGAGCGGCGGGTGGTGGACGACGTGCTTCGCGGCGTCCGGCTTGGCCGCGTACTCCGCCAGCGTCTGCTCTCGAATGAGCGTCGGGATGCGGCGCTGGGTCTCCTTCAACCCGAGCTGGTCGATCGAGTGCTTGTCCTGGGTCGTCGCCAGGGTCGTCTTCTTGCCGGAGGGCGTCAGGCTCGCACCGGCGATCAGGTCGGGCGCGGCGGCGGTCCGCAGCGGGTAGACGTTCGTCCCGGGCGACGGCAGGTTCCGGGCCTTCGATCCCCCCACGTGACCGGCGGCGCTCCGGCCGTTCCCGTACGAGACGACGACCGTGCCGGCGGCAACGCCGGGCGTGATCAGCGCCGGCACGGACAGCTCCCGACCCCCGGCCGTCAGCTTCACGAATGTCGCATCGACGACGCCGAGCGCCTTGGCGGTGGCCGGACTCAGCAGCGCGGCGGTGTCCCACGTCAGCTTCGTCACGGCGTCGGGCAGCTCCTGCAGCCAGGCGTTGTTCGCGAAGCGGCCATCGTGGAGGCG
The DNA here is from genome assembly GCA_964487605.1 of uncultured Polyangiaceae bacterium. GTDB lineage: Bacteria > Myxococcota_A > Polyangia > Polyangiales > Polyangiaceae > JAJDAH01. The sequence goes on along the minus strand of CAZARU010000185.1, from coordinate 9,874 downwards.
CGCGTCCGGCACGAGCACGACGTCGAGCGCCCCATTCTGGACCTCGAGCCCTCCGAGCTCCGAGGGCTGGAACTGCAGCGGGGCGATCGTCTCCAGCTTGGTCGCCGCGGCGCCCCAGCGCGTTCCGGGTACGTAGCCGTCGTGGAGCGCACGGCGCCAGACGCGGTCGTCCGCGGCCCAGCCGCGATGAGTGCGGCGCAGGATCTCGAGCGCCTTCTGCTGCTCCTCGTTCACGACGAACGCGAGGATCTCCGCCGGCGTGCGCCCGCCGAAGAGCGGGGCGATGAGGGGTTGCGTGATGGAGAGGGTTCCGTCCCACGTCCGCGCATCGCCCCAGGACTCGAGGTAGTGAGCGCGCGGCAGATGCCACGTCGAGGCCAGGGACGTCTCGTCCTCGTAGAGCCCCAGGCGGATGCGGTTCTTCGCCTTCGAGTACGCGGAACCGAACTCGAGGTCGGCGGGTGCGTCGAACACGGGGTTGCCGCCGATCACGACCAGCGTCTCGATTCGCCCGCCGTTGAGCTCGTCCACGAGCTGCTTCATGGCTTCGAAGTGGGTCGGCCGGTTCTGGTCCGGTTCCGGTGTGTAGTTCACCGTCGTGCCCACGTTGCCGAGCAACACGTTGAGGCGATGACCGAGCGCGTGCACCTCCGGCGGCTGACGCTCGCCGACGACGATGGCCGACTTGCCGCGACTCCCGAGGAGCTCTCGCACGACGGTGTCTAGGAACTTGGAGACCTTCGCGTCGCCCAGGAACGCCGCCTGCGGCTTCGGTTGCGCGCCCGCGCTCTCGGGGAGCTGGGGGCTGAGCGCGCTGTCGAGGGCGGCGGCGAACGCCTTCACGTAGGAGGCGCGGAGCGGAAGCCGATGATCCGCCAGGCCCCCGGTCGTCGTCATGTCGCTCTCGACCGCGAAGAGGCGACTCATGGTCCCCGCCTCGGGCGACCTTCGCTGCATGAAGTCGCGCGCGTTGCGCAGCGCGTTCGGGTGGCGGACGAACACGTCCGCGTCGAGGGCCAGCACCACCTCGGCCTTGTCCAGGGCCAGGTGCTGGCGACGCGGCTGTCCGAACGCGAGCTGGCTCCCCCTGCGCTCGTTGTCGCGCGACGCCGCCTCGTACTCGAACCAGCGGACCTGCGGGTAGGTCTCCTTCACCCGCTTCTTCATCTCGAGCACGGCCGGTGACGAAGTCGCCTCGGAGAGGACGGCGAGGTTCTGGCCTGCGGTCGCCTTCGCCGCGTCGAAGAGCGCTCGCCCCGCGGCCTCGAAGTCCCCCCAGCTCGACGCCACGCGGGCGCCGCCGTCGTACTGGGCGACGCCCCGGCTCCTGTCGGGGTCGTACATCTCGAGCAGGCTCGCCTGCGCGAACACCGTCGTCGCGCCCAGGCTCGAGGGGTGCGCCACGTTGCCCTCGACCTTGATGGGGCGCCCGTCGTAGCTGCGCACGGTGAGGCCGTAGCCGACGCCGCCGAGCTCCATCGCCGTGGTGAAGAACTTGGGCTTGCCGGGGATGGCGTCTTCCGGACGCCGCGCGTGCGGCATCTCGTAGTCCTTCTCCCAGCGGCAACCCGCGAGCGCGAACGAGGCGCCCATGAGCTGCAGGAACCTGCGGCGCCCGTCCGACGACGGAGCGTGCTCGTCCAGCGGCGTCGCGAACTCTCGCTCGACGAACTTCTGGAACTCCGGGTCGCCTTCGAGCTCGGCGATCGAGCCCCAGTACGTGGGCTTGTCGTTGTCTAGCGATGACATGTCGAGCAGTCTTCCGATGGATTGATGTTGCGCTTCTCGCGGAGTCGCTTGCCGTAGGTGAGCGGGTCCTCGGGGGCCTTCCACTCCATGTTGGTGACTTCCTCGGGCGGGCGGAGGTGGCGCTCCGGGGCGCGGTGGCAGTCGAGGCACCAGCCCATGGAGAGCGGCTCCTGCTGAACGACCTCGACCATCTTGTCCACGCGGCCGTGGCACGAGACGCATCCCACGCCGCGCGTGACGTGCGCGCTGTGGTCGAAGAACACGAAGTCGGCCAGATCGTGCACCTTCACCCACTTCACGGGCTCGTTCTTCTCGAAGCTCTGGCGAACCGGCTCGAGGTGCGCGCTCTTCGTCTTCACGCGCGTGTGGCAGTTCATGCACGTCTCGGTCGGCGGGACGCCTGCGGCGGCTCCGCGGTCCACGGTCGTGTGGCAGTAGCGACAGTCGATGCCGAGCTCCCCGGCGTGCAGGGCGTGGCTGTAGGGGACCGGCTGCTCGGGCATGTACCCGACGTCGGTGGTCTTCGGCGAGAAGCCGAACCACACGAGGAACGTCAGGTACACGGGGGCGCCACCGAGCACGGCACCCATGACGGGTGGTGTCTTGTTGGCCCAGCGGGGAAAGACGAACTTCTTCATCGTGCGACTTTCGTCAGGTGGTTCGCGGGGGTCGAAACGATGCGTTCTCGATGCGGGAATGGCGCGTGGCCCGAACGCGTTGGCCGTCAGGTTTGGGGTGCGTCGCTAACACGAGTGGGGCGGCCAAGGCGACCCCAACGCGCATGGACGGCCGGGCCCTGCGAGGGTCGGCAGGGGAGAGTGCGAACAGCGAGCACGGCGTGCTCCGCCGCGCTTTCACGAAGGGCCCGGATGGGGTGCGACCGCGGCGAGGCGCGGAGGTTATGGGCCGCCCGGATCGGGAAGTAAATCCGGCAAATTTGCGCGCCCGACGACCCTGCTAACCAGCGGTAATCATTGAACTGACCGAGTTCCTGGGGCCGGTTCCGCGCTCACCCGGGCGGCCTGCGCGAGAACCCTTCGCGGAGCGGACGCAGGGGTCGCCCCGGCAAACGCTGCCGCTTCGAGCGCTCGGAGCGCCCTGGGCACGCGGCCACGCGCGAGCGTGGTCTGCGGCTACCAGTTCTCGCGCATCTGCCGGCGAATCTTGCCGATCGCCTGCTCCTGAAGCTGCCGGATCCGCTCGCGCGACAGGTTGTACTTGTCGCCAATCTCCTTGAGCGTCAGCTCGTCCTCGTTGTCGAGGCCGAACCGCCAGCGAAGGATGCGGCTCTCGATGGGCGTCAGCGTACCGAGCAGCCGCCGAACCTCGTCGGCCCACTTCTGGTTCGCCAGATCGTCGAACGGGGTGAGCGCGTTCTCCTCCACCAGGAAGTCGATGAAGCGCCGCCCGTCCTCGTCGCCAACGGGTCGGTCGAGCGAGAACGGCGTCTCCGCGTAGAGGTCCTTCACCTTCTCGAGCTTCTCGCGCGGCACGCCCGTCTCCGCCTCCAGATCGGCGAGGGAAGGATCCTTGCCCGTGCGCGCGATGATCGTCTGGGTGGCGCGGGCGACGCGGTTGTAGGTGTCGAGCATGTGCACCGGGATGCGCACGGCGCGCCCCTTGTCCGCCAGCGCACGGCTGATCGCGTGGCGGATCCACCACGAAGCGTACGTGCTGAAGCGGTACCCACGCGCGTGATCGAAGCGCTCCACCGCCTTCATGAGGCCGATGTTGCCCTCCTGGATCAGGTCGATGAGCGGCAGCCGCCCGCGATTGTAACGGCGGGCGATGCTCACCACGAGGCGCAGATTCGCCTTCACGAAGCGGTTCTTCATGTCGCGCTGCACCGCATCGGTGCACTTCACTCGGTCGAGGTAGCGCCGGTAGGCGGTGGTGACGGTGACCGCGGGACGGTCGACGTCCACGGGCGCTGCGACCTCGCGAGCGATGCGGTTCGCGTTCGCCATCCAGAGCCTGTCCGAGTCGGGCAGGCGGATCGCACGCGCGAGCGTCTCGCACAGATCCGACCACCGCTTCTGCTGCTCGGCGAGGAACTTCGAGCGCTGCTTGCGATAGATCTTGGCCAGCTTGCGGAGCTCCGCGACCTGCGGTGTCGGCGGGCGATCCTCGGGAGCCAGCGTCGCGACGTCGAGCTCGAGCTGATCCAGGATCGGCTCCGCTGCCGGAACGTACGAGAGCAGCGCCGACCAGTGACCGACCTCACCGGTCTCCACGCCCTGGGCGGCGCGCAGCTCCTCGTCGGGCCCCATGACCTGATGAGTCGCCATGTCCCGGAAGTAGCGTGACAGCGTCGAGTCGCCGCCCGTGTCGTCGCGCGCCGCCTTCGGCGGGGTCATGCTGTCGTGCCCGGACGCCGCGGGTGGTGAGGACGGCAGCACCGCCGCGCGCCGAACACCGGTTTGCTCCGACGAGTCGTCGGCGAGGTCCTCGAGGGATGCGTGCTTGGGGTTCATGGCTGACTTCCGGTGCGGGGGGTGGACGGGGCGTTCGGGGTCGCTCGGCTGAAAACGGCCGAAAGGCGGCAACGGTTGAGGCGATTCCGTGATTCCCGCCGGCGAGACGGGGGCACACGGCCCCCGGCGGACTCTGAGCCGCTCCGGGCGACCGTGCCGCTGGAACTGGGTCCTACGCGGGGTGGTGGCGGATTCTTGCGAAGCAACGTCCATGCCGGGCCGCCGGCCGAAGAGCCGGGGACGCTGGGAGGGGAGCGGGGTGCGTTTCGTCGACACGGCGTTGAGGTACGTTCGGGGGGTCCGTTTCGGGCTTCGCGCTCGCGCCGGGCCCAGGCCATGAGCGCTGCCCCCCACAAGACACGCGCGCCGGGCCTCGTGGGCTGGGGTCACTGGATCTTCTCAGAAGCCCGCCGCGAATGGCCACTTCTGGCCGCCGGCCTCGGGGTCGCGGCCGTCCATGGGGCGGCTCACGCGGGACTGGCGGTGGCGGCCGGGCTCGCCGGCCGAGAGCTGGCACTGGGTGGCGAGGTGGTGAGCGTCGAACTCGAGCGAGCGTGCTACTTCGGGCTGGGCGCGGCGATCGTCAAGGCCATCGCCTCGATTTCCCTTGCTTTCGTCGAGGGCCAGGCGGCCGCGCGGGGGGCCGAGCGGCTGCGGCGCGGGGCCCTGCGGGCCGTGCTGAACGGCGGATTGCATGACGCCGCGCCCAGGGTGCTCGCAACTATTGCGGTGCGCGTGCGCGAGGTGGAGCACGCGCTGCGGTGGGGGGCCCTCGGGACCGCGCGCAGCCTGGCTCAGATCGTGCCGCTGGGCGCCGCCCTGATCGCCCTGTCACCCGTGCTGTCGGCGGCCTCCCTGCTCGTCCTCGGGCCGTTCGCGGTCGTGATGTCCGTCGCACGGCGAAGATTGCGAGCTGCCCACGCGGGCTCCCAGGCGCTCGCGGTCGAGCTGCACGCGGGCGTCGACGAGCTCGTCTCGAACGCGGATCTCTGGCGCGCGTACGGCGCCGGACCGCGAGTGCTCGCGGCCACCGATCGAGCGAGCCTCGCCGCTCGCGGCGCGCTGAGTCGCAGCGACGCAGGTCGCGCGGCCCTGTCGGCGGGAAACGAGGTGCTGGCGGCCCTCGCGCTGCTCGGCGCCGTCCTGCTCGCACGGACGGCGGGCGTCCCCATGGGCGACGGCAGCGCGGTCGCGTTCATGGCGGTCTTCTTCATGGCGTATCGACCCCTTCGCGACCTGGGCGACGCGCGCGGCTGGCTCGACTCCGGGCGCGTCGCGTTCGAGTCGCTTCCGCTCGCGCCGAGCGAGACCGAGACCGCCGGCGAGCCGCCACGCTCGTTCTCGCTCGAGCACCTCGTCGTGGAGGGCGTGGGCGCCGTGGGTCACTCGGCCCGCTCGTCCTTCACCGTGGCCCCGGGGGAAATCCTCGCGGTGACCGGACCGACGGGCAGCGGCAAGACGACACTCTTGCGCTGCCTCCTCGGGCTCGCCCCTGCCGTGGGGCGCGTGCGCTACGGCGACCGCGAGATCGGCGGGTGCCCGGTGGGGCCGTCGGCGCGCCCCTTCGCGTGGGTGCCCCAGGAGGCGCCGCTGGTGACCGGCACCGTGCTCGAGAACGTCTCGCTCCTCGGGGCGAGCACCGCGGCGGCGTCCCGAGCGCTCGAGGAACTGGGTGCGGAAGGGCTCGCGGCGCTTCGCGACGAGGTCGTCGGACCCGGTGGTCGCCCGCTGAGCGGTGGCGAGCGTCGTCTCGTCGCGCTGGCGCGGGCCCTCGCGTCGGGGCTGCCCGTGATGCTGCTCGACGAGCCGACGGAGGGACTCGACGCCAGGGCGTCGCGTCGCGTCCTCGACGCCATCGGCGCGCTCGGGCGAACTCGCAGCGTCATCGTCGTCACGCATCGCGACGAGGTCGTCGCGGTGGCTCACCGCGTGGCGACGCTGGGTCGAGACGCACCGAGCGGACCGGTGCTCAGAGCCGTGGCGCGTTGAGCGCTAGAACTGAGCGAGAAACCGCGGGTCGTTCTCGAAGAACAGACGGATGTCCGGGATGCCGTACCGGAGCATCGCGACGCGCTCCACACCGAGCCCGAAGGCGAACCCCGTCGCGCGCTCCGGGTCGATGCCGCAGTGCTCGAAGACGGCGGGGTGGATCATGCCGCAGCCGAGGATCTCGAGCCATCCGGTGCCCTTGCACACGCGGCAGCTCGCGCGAGAGGGGTCGTCGGCGCGGCAGAAGACGCATCCGACGTCGACCTCCGCGCCGGGCTCGACGAACGGGAAGTAGCTCGGGCGAAACCGCACGGGCGTGCCGTCGCCGTAGAGGCGCTGAGCGAACTCGGTGAGAACGCCCTTCAGGTGCGCGAAGCTCACGTCCTCGTCCACGAGGAAGCCCTCGATCTGATGGAACATGGGGGAGTGCGTCACGTCGTCGTCGCGGCGGTAGACGACGCCGCCGCTCACGATGGCGAGCGGCGGCGGGTGCCGGCTCATCTCGCGGACCTGCACGTTGCTCGTGTGCGTGCGCAACAGCACGCGCGCGTCGGGTGGCGCGCCGTCCACGCGCACCCAGAAGCTGTCCTGCATGTCGGTGGCAGGGTGATCGGCCGGGAAGGCGAGCTTCGTGAAGTTGTTCTGCTCGAGCTCCACCTCGGGTCCCCAGGCCACCTGGAAGCCGAGGGACCGGAACACGTCGAGGACTTCGTTCTTCACGCTGGTGAGGGGATGGACGTGCCCCCGGGGCGCCGGCACACGGGCGGGGAGCGACAGATCGAAGGGCTCGGCGCGGAGATCGGCGTCCCGCGCCGCGCGGGCGAGCCTCGACAGCGCCGCTTCGAACGCCGTCTCTATCTCCGCCTTCACGGAATTCACCCGCTCGCCGATCGCACGGCGCTGATCGGCGGGAACCGATCCCATGGAGCGCAGGACCGCCGTGAGCTCCCCCTTCTTGCCCAGGGCCTCCGCGCGGACGGCGCGCAGCTCGTGCTCGGTCGGCGCGCCGGCGAGCCGCTCGCGGAGCCGCGCGGAGAGCTCCCCGAGGTTTCGCTCGATGTCCGTCGCGGCGTCGCTCATGGTGAACCGTCGCGGGGCCGCGCCTCGGCCTGTGTCCCGGCGCGAGGCCGCCCGTTTCAGTCGGTGGCCGACGCGAGCTTCGCGAGTTTGGTGAACGCTGCCGGGTCGTTCACCGCCATGTCCGCCAGGACCTTGCGGTCGAGGTCGATCTCCGCGGACTTCAAGCTTCCCATGAGCTGGGAGTACGTCGTGCCGTTCTCACGACAGGCGGCGTTGATGCGGACGATCCACAGGCGCCGGAAGTCCCGCTTTCGCCGCTTGCGACCGACGTACGCGTGGCTCCACGCCTTCCACAGCGTGCGGATGGCCTCGCGGATGCGATTCTTCCTCCCACCGTAGAAACCCTTCGCCTTCTTCAGGACGCGCTTGTGCCGTCGTCGGGGACTCGGGCCTCGCTTCACTCGCGGCATGACTCGGATGCTCCTGTTCGATCAGCCGTACGGCAGCAGGATCTTCACGCGATACTGCATCTCCGGCGTGACCATGTCCTGGTCGCGATGGCGACGGTTCTTCGATCGGCTCTTGCCGATCATGTTGTGCGCGCCGCCTTGCTTCGGTCGGCGCACGCGCCCCTTGCCGGTGATCTTGAAGCGCTTGTGCGCCGCGCGGTTGGTCTTCATCTTCGGCATCGGGCGTCCTCGAATCACTCGCGGACCCACGGGCCCGGACGAAAGAGCGGGGAGGTATGACCCCGTCCGCGGGGTTTCGTCAAGCATTCCCCGGGAAACCGTGGGCGGGCCGCCCCGGTCGTCGCCGGAATTCGCCCGCCCGCCCCTGCCGCACGGTGGCTTCCCGCCACGGGAGGGCTCGACGGATCGAGGCGTCCCCGGTACCGTTGCGCGAGAGGGGCAATGCCGAAGATCGTCGTCCTGCTCATGGGGGACCCGACCGAGGAAGAGGCCGTGGAACTCGACGCCTTGCGCGAGCGTGGGCACGGAGTGTCGGTCGTGGAGCCACGCTTTCCGGAGTGCAAGCCCGAACTCGCCGGAGGGCGTCCCGCGCTCATCGTCGTGGATGGGCGCCGCGCGCCGAGTCACGGTCGCGCCACGGCCGCGTGGATGGCGAGCCAGGCGAAGTTCCGGACCGTTCCCGTGCTGTTCCTCGACGCTGCGGATCGGGACATGGCGCGCGTGCGGAAGGAGGTTCCGCGCGCGCAGTTCGCCTCGTGGGTGAGCCTCAGGTCCACGGCCGAGCGCCTCGCGCGCAAGGGCTGACCCGGCTCAGTCGCAGATCCGGTAGCGCTCGACCCGCAGCTTCTGGCCGCCCGCGGACGGTTCTATCCATGCCACCGCGAGCCTGTCGGCCTGGCTGTAGGCGCTCGCCGGCCAGTCGGGACCGTCGGCGTTCGGTCCGGCCAGCGGCGTCCGCGCCACCTCCACGCCGCCGTCCGGCGTGATCGCGTCCGCCGCGCGGATCTCGAACACCTTCAGCGGGTCCACGTCGAGGCGCGTGACGTTCACGATGAGCGCGCCCTCCGGCGGGTTCGTGTCGGGATCGAGGAACGGTGCCACGAGGACCTGGTAGAACCGCCCCGCCGGGTCTCCCGGACGCGAGAAGATGATCTGCGACGGGTTGCGCACCAGCGGCAGCAGCCGCTCGGACTCGGTGCACGTCGCATCGGCGACGAGCGTGCACTGTGCGCTCGGGCCACCGCAAAAGACCGCAGCCAGCTCGGTTGCGAGATAGTCGTCCCGCGCCTTGGTGAAGCTGAGCAGCGAGACGCCCGGGAACCACGTCGTGCTGCTTCCCGCGCTCGGATGGACACCGGGCATGGCGTCGCACTCGGCGTAGGCCGCCGGCGGCCCGCCCACGAGCTGCGCGTGAGGTGTGTCGCTCACCCAGAACGCGCCGGGAACGTCCCCCGCCGCGAGGGGCGCCAGGACGCGCGCCGGTGGTCCGCCCAGGTTGAGCAGCGGCGTGTCGGCCGACGTTCCCGATCCGCTCTGATGCACGTGGATGGCGCCGCCCTGTCCGATCCACGCGCCGTACGCAGGTGTCGTCGCGCTCTGCTGGGCGATGACCGGATGGCTGTACGGATTGCCGAGCGGAAACGTCGGGACCGTGGAGGTGCGTCCCCAGTTGCGGCCGGGGCCCGCTCCCGCGCGTGGCGTCATGTCGGGCCCGAAGGCGAGGTCGTAGACGGTGGCTTCGGTGGGCGCGACGCCCGTCGCGAGCGCCATGTACGCCTTCAGCTCGAAGCCAGCTCGAGTGTCTACCGCCAGCGGAGCACCGCTGACGGGCCGCAGGAGGCCACCCAGCGGGATTTCCGAGACGCGCGGCCCCTGGACGAACGTGTCGATGTCGCCCGTCGCGCTGAAGGAGAAGAGCTCGACGTCCGGTGCGCCGGCGTCGCTCGAGAAGACGGACACGTAGAAACGGTCGCCCCCCGACACCACGGCGACGTGCCCGATGGCGTCCTCCTCCTTCTCGTACGAGAACCCGTCCTCCGCGATGCCCGTGTTGATGTTGAGGCACGCTCGTGGCGTCGCCGATTCGTCGCAGAAGTCGAACGTGCACGGGTCGCCGTCGTCGCAGCCGTCTTCGCACGTGGGACCGGTGCCGGAACTGCCGGCGGTTCCGGC
>CAZARU010000184.1:0-12414 GCA_964487605.1 uncultured Polyangiaceae bacterium | reverse complement strand
GACGCCGTCGACGTGCTCGCGCTGGTGAAGGAGAAGTCGAAGCTGGTCGAGATCGACGAGGAGCTGGTCAAGCGGCCCGTCAACGAGGGCTTCTCCGGCGGCGAGAAGAAGCGCAACGAGATCTTCCAGATGGCGGTCCTGGAGCCCAGGCTCGCCATCCTGGACGAGACCGACTCCGGGCTCGACATCGACGCCCTGAAGATCGTCTCTCGTGGCGTGAACGAGCTGCGCTCACCCGACCGAGCCATGCTGGTGATCACGCACTACCAGCGGTTGCTCGACTACATCGTGCCCGATCGCGTCCACGTCCTCTTGGGGGGCAAGATCGTCCGCTCCGGTGATCCGGACCTCGCGCGGCAGCTCGAGGAGCGAGGCTACGAGGGGATCCGCGACGAGGCGACGGCGCCGTGACCCACCCGGACCACAGCTGGGCGCCACCCGAGTCGCCGTGAGCGCGCTCGGCGACGTCGTCACGCCGCGCCTGGACGCGGTCCCCGCGGGCCCTGCCTGGCTCGCCGACGTGCGCCGGACCGGGATCGCGCAGTTCCGCGCCCACGGGTTCCCCACGACGAAGACCGAGGCCTGGCGCTTCACCAGCGTCCGCGGCATCACGGGCACCGCGTTCGGCGATGGCCCGGAACACGCAGGAGCCCACCCGGTGCGTGTGCCGAGCGGCGTGACCCTGGAGCGCGCCTCCGCCCCCGCCGACGCGGCGTCCGTGCTCGGACACGTCGCGCCCGTCACCCCATTCACGTCGCTGAACGCCGCGATGTTCCGCGACGTGCTCCTGGTCCGGATCGCCCAGGGCGCCTCCGTTCCGGAGCCCATCGAGATCGACGTCGTTCATCCCTCCGGAGATTCGCCCGCCATGTGCCATCCGCGCATCGTGGTGGTGGTGCCCGAAGGCGCCCACGCGACACTCGTCGAGAGGCATCGCTTTGCCGGAGCGGGCCCCCACTTCGTCAACGCCGTGGTGGAAATCGACCTCGCGAGCGGCGCTTCGCTGGAGCACCTGCGCGTCCACGACGGCACGCCGGGCAGCTTCACCGTGCAGGCCACGGCAGTGCGTCAGGCGAGTTCGAGTCGGTACGTGTCCCGGTGCTTCAGCTTCGGCGGCGGGCTGGGGCGGCTCGAGATCACCTGCTCGCTCGAGGGGCCCGGCGCCGAGTGTGCGCTAGACGGCCTGTACCTCGTCGGTGGAGCCGACCAGGTGGACCACTTCACGGAGGTGCGTCACCTCGCCACGGACGGGACGAGCCAGCAGACGTACAAGGGCATCGTCACGGACCGTGGGCACGCGGTCTTCGACGGAACCGTCGTCGTCGCCCGGGACGCGCAGCGCACGAGCGCGCGGCAGAAGAACGACAACCTGATCCTGTCGGACGAGGCCGTCGTCAACACGAAGCCGCACCTCGAGATCGACGCGGACGACGTCGTGTGCAGCCACGGTGCCACCGTCGGTCGCCTGGACGACGACCAGATCTTCTATCTCCGCGCGCGTGGCCTCGACGAACCGAGCGCCCGCACGCTCCTCGTTCGAGCCTTCGCGCGCAGCCTGGTCGAGCGCGTGGCTCTCGCCGAGCTGCGGGACGAGATCGGCGCGCTGGTGGACGCCCGGATGGCGCGGGGCGGTGCCGCGTGACCTCCGCCGTCGAGTCGACCCGCAGCGCGCCCGCTCGCTCGATCGCCGCCGCGCGCGCCGATTTCCCGGCGCTCGCCCAGCGCGTTCACGGCAAGCCTCTGGTGTACCTCGACAGCGCGGCGACGGCGCTCAAGCCACGACGAGTCATCGATGCGGTCGTCCGGATGTACGAGCGGGACTGCGCGAACGTGCATCGCGGCGTGCACCTGCTGTCCCAGCGGGCCACGGACGCCTACGAGCAAGCCCGGGAGCGCGTCGCCCGCTTCTTGAGCGCTCCCGCGACCAGAAGCGTCGTGTTCACTCGTGGCACGACGGAGTCGATCAACCTGATCGCGGACGTCCTGGTCCGTGCTCGCCTGCGCGAGGGCGACGAGGTGCTCATCACGGCGCTCGAGCACCACTCGAACCTGGTCCCGTGGCAACTGGCCTGCGAGCGCGCGGGCGCGCGTCTCGTCGTCGCCCCCGTCGCGGACGACGGCGACGTGACGCTGGGCGCGTTCGAAGCCGCACTCTCCGCACGCACGCGTGTTGCCGCGTTCGCCCACGCATCGAACACGCTGGGCACCGTCCTGCCCGTGAAAGCCATGACCCGTGCGGCCCACGCACGCGGGGCGCTCGTCGTCGTGGACGGCGCCCAGGCCGCGCCTCACCTCCGGGTGGACGTGAGCGACCTGGACGTGGACTTCTACGCCTTCAGCGGCCACAAGGCGTACGGACCGACCGGCATCGGCGTGCTCTACGGGCGTCCGGAGGTCTTCGAGGCGCTGCCGCCGTACCACGGCGGAGGCGGCATGATCCGCTCGGTGACGTTCGAGAAGACCACGTACAAGGGGCTGCCGGATCGGTTCGAGGCGGGCACGCCGGACATCGCGGGCGCCGTCGGCCTCGGCGAGGCCTGCGAGTACCTGTCGGCCCTGGACTTCGACGCCATCGCGGCGCACGAGCGTGACCTGCTGTCGCAGGCGACCCGCGCCATCGCCGCCATCGACGGCGTGCGGATCATCGGCACGGCGGCCGACAAGATCGGGGTCGTCTCGTTCGTCGTCGGCGGCGTCCACCCTCATGACCTCGGCACGATCCTCGACACCGAGGGCGTGGCGGTCCGTACCGGACACCACTGCACCCAGCCGCTCATGGATCGATTCGGCGTGGCGGCGACGACCCGCGCTTCCTTCGGCGTCTACAACACGGCGCACGACGTCGAGCGTCTCGCGTCCGCGGTCCGCCGCGCCCAGGAGATCTTCTCGTGACGGATCTCCGCGAACTCTACCAGGAGATGATCCTCGACCACGGCCGGAGACCGCGAAACTTCCGCGCGCCGGAGGGCGCGACCCACACCGCCAAGGGTCACAACCCGCTCTGCGGCGATCGCCTGACGGTCGCCGCGCGCGTCGACGCAGGCGTCGTGGCGGACGTCGGGTTCCAGGGCGAGGGGTGCGCCATCTCGACGGCGGCCGCTTCGACCATGACCGAAGCCGTGATGGGCAAGAATCGCGAGCAGATAGAGGCCATCTTCAGGTCCCTCCACGATGCAGTGACGGGCAAGTCGGACGCCGAGCCGGCGACCCTCGGAAAGCTCGCGGTGTTCACCGGCGTTCGCGAGTTCCCGATGCGCGTCAAGTGCGCGACGCTCGCGTGGCACACGCTTCGTGCGGCTCTCGACGGCGACGAAGAAGCGACGACGGAGTGAGCGACATGGCGCCCATCGACGAGGAGTTCGAGCGACTCAAGCGCCGTGAGAAGCGCCATCTGGGTGTCTTGAACACGCCCGTCCGTGACACGTCGAGCTTCACGCTGCGCGACGAGGGCCTCGCGCCGGGTGTGCCGCGCCCACTCGCGACACTGCGAACGGAGCTCGTGGGAGCGCTCCGCTCCGTCCACGATCCGGAGATCCCGCTCAACATCTACGACCTGGGACTCATCTACGACCTGGACGTCTCCGACGACGCTCGCGTGGAGATTCGCATGACCCTCACCGCCCCCGGCTGCCCGGTGGCCGGCGCCCTGGTGCAGCAGGTCCACGACGCCGCCCGAGCCGTCCCGGGCGTGGCCCACGTGACGACGCAGCTCGTCTGGGATCCGCCGTGGTCGCGCGAGCGGATGAGCGAGGCGGCGCTGCTGGCGCTAGGCCTCTTGTGATGCCCGGACGCCCCATCTTCCTGGATCACCACTCGACGACCCCCACCGACCCTCGCGTGGTGAACGCCATGCTGCCGTGGTTCACCGAGCGCTTCGGCAACGCGGCGAGCAAGACCCACGCATTCGGCTGGGAGGCCGAGGCGGCCGTCGACGCGGCGAGAGCGGCCGTGAGCGCGCTCCTCGGAGCGAGCGATCCGAAGTCGGTGGTGTTCACTTCGGGGGCCACCGAGGCCGACAACCTGGCCATCAAGGGCGTCGCCGAGCTCCACGGCGCGCGGGGCAAGCACCTGGTGACGACCGCGATCGAGCACAAGGCCGTGCTCGACTCCTGTGTCCATCTGGAGCGAGCGGGCTTCGCGGTGACCCGCGTGCAGCCCGCCGCGTCCGGCGTCGTGGAACCTGACGCCATCGATGCGGCGCTGCGCCCGGACACCATCCTCGTGTCCGTCATGCTCGCGAACAACGAGGTCGGCACCCTCCAGCCGATCGCGGAGATCGCGCGGCTCACGCGCGCGCGGGACGCCTTGCTGCACGTGGACGCGACGCAGGGCGTGGGCCGGACGCCCTTCGACGCGGAAGCGCTCGGCGTCGATCTGGTGTCCCTGTCGGCGCACAAGATCTACGGACCGAAGGGCGTGGGCGCGCTCTGGATCCGCCGCACCAAGCCTCGACCTCGCCTCGTGGCGCAGATGGACGGCGGCGGTCACGAGCGGGGTCTGCGGAGCGGGACGCTCAACGTGCCGGGCATCGTGGGGTTCGGCGCAGCCTGCGACCTGCTGCGGACCGAAGGTCCGGCGGAGAACGAGCGCATGGCCCGCCTCCGCGACCGGCTGCACGCGCTGGTCACCGCCGCCCTCGACGACGTATCGGTGAACGGCACCGCGCCGAGGATTCCGGGGAACCTGAACCTCTCGTTCGCGGGCGTCGACGCGGGATCCCTGATGGGCGCGCTGGCGCCGGTGCTGGCCGTGTCGAGCGGGGCGGCGTGCAGCAGCGCAACCCTCGAGCCGAGCTACGTGCTGCGCGCCCTGGGCGTTCCGGACGACCTGGCACGGAGCTCGATCAGGTTCGGCGTCGGGCGGGGGACGACGGAAGCCGACATCGACGCCGCCGCTGAGGCGGTCATCGCGGCCGTGCGGCGCCTGCGGGCCGAGGCGTGAAGGACCCGATTCTCACGCAGAGGCCGGCACCGCCGCCCCGTGGGGTGCCGCCCGCTTGCCGCGGGGAGGCCGCTGCTCCACGTTTCACCTCGTGGCCACGGACGAGCCGATGAACGAGCCCTCGGGCGGCGCGCCCCCGCGCATCACACTCACGCAGAAGGCGGCGGAGTACATGCTGCTGAAGCTGCAGCTTCAGGGCCGCCCCGGCGCGAGCCTGCGCATCGGCGTGAAGGGCGGCGGGTGCAACGGGCTCACGTACGTCACGGAGATCACGGACGCACCGCCTCGGCCGCGGGACCTCCGCTACGACTTCTTCGGACTGAAGGTGCTGGTGGACGATCGCAGCGTGAACTTCATCGAGGGCAGCGTCGTGGACTACGAGAACACGCTCATGTACCAGGGCCTGAAGTTCAAGAACCCCCTCGAAGCCTCGAGCTGCGGCTGCGGCGTGACCTTCAGCGTGAGCGACGACATCATGAAGGCGATTCGCGGCTCGGCCGCGTAGGTCGGCGCGGCACGGCGCGGACGCCTGGCCCCGTGGCGTTCAGGGGAGTCCGAGGCCCACGAGGCTGCCGCCCATGTCGCCGGGCCAGAACGTGCCGAACGACCAGCCGCTTCCGCCGAACACCATCCCGTTCGAGATGGTGACGCCGCCAGCGCTGCTGACGCCGAGCTGGTGCTCGAAGAGGAACTCGCCGTCCACGGCGTCCAGAGCGTGCAGCTTGCCGCTCGACACCTCGACGTAGACGACGCCCGCGGCCCACGCGACCCCACCGATGCACGTGGACGGGACGTTCTGACGCCACAGGATTCGCCCGGCGTCGCGCGCGTCGAGCGCGAACGTCGCGCAGAAGTTCTTCTCGTGGGTGAACGGCACGGGACTCACGCCGAACTGCCCCCAGTCGTTGCTGGACACGTAGACGACGCCGTCGTGGTACGCGGCGGCCATCATCACACCCCCGATGAACGTGCCCCCGGTGAGCTCCGTGCCCCACACCAGCTCGCCCGTGTCGCGGTCCAGCGCGTAGTACTGCCCGCTCTTGTCGCCCGCGCCGACGAACGCACGTCCGTCGACCTCCCAGAGGTTCGGCGCCGCCCCCACGTCGCGATCCACCGTCACGTTCGGTCGGCTGAACAGCATCTCGAACGTGAACACGTCGTCGGCGTGGAACTGCCGATGCCAGAGATACTGTCCGGTCTCGTAGTCCACCGCGACGATCGAGTCGCTGAGGGGGCTCGCCGGCGGCGCGTACCCCTGACCCGTGCCGATGTAGACGGCCTTGCGCGACGGATCGACGGCCGGTGACGACCACAGCGAGACCCCGGGCCCGTACTCCATGCCGCCGAAGCGGGTCACGTCGAAATCCCACACGAGGGTGCCCTCGGCGGGATCGAGCGCGACGAGACGTCCTCGAAAGGTTTGCTGCCCGCTGTTCGGACTGTTGCCGGTCCCGACCACCACGTGGTCACCTGCCCGGGACGGGCTCGAGTAGATGTGGCCGCCCTCGGACGTCTCGACGGGGTTCGACCAGAGGATTCGCCCCGACTCCTGGTCGAGCGCATGCACGAAGCCGTCGGCGTCGCCGACGTAGACGCGGCCATCCGCGACCAGCGCGCTCCCGTCGACACTCGCGCCCACGTCGGTCGACCACGCCTCGGAACCGTCGGTCACGCGCGTCGCGGTGACGCGCCCCGCCCAGTTTCCCCAGTACACGACGCCCCCGACGACGGCAGGGGTTCCGGTGATCGCCCGAACGGCGGTCCCTCCCGCCTCCGCGACGTCCCACTTGCGGACCAGCGTGGGCACGGTCGCGGTCGTGATCGCCGTCTCCGCGCGGTTGGCGCGGGAGTTGGCCTGGTCGTGACCGAACTGCGCCCACTCGGGGCTGCCGAGATCGGGCGGCGGATCCTTCTTCTCGCCGCTCTCGTCGTCACCGGAGCACGCAGCGCCGAGCGCGCCGACGACCAGAACGACGAGGGCGCCGCCAGCCGACGAGCGCGCTCCGCGCCCCCGCGTCATCGGCATCCGTCGGAGAAGCCAGACGAACCGCCGAGCTTGGCCAGCCGCTGCAGCACGGTCGGGTCGTGGTCCTGCGAGGCGGCCCACTGGGCGACGTTGAACGTCTTCTCGCCGCGATCGGCCGGGTTCAGCGTCAAGCACGAGGCGTTCTCCGTGATGATCACGCCGAGGCGCTGCTTCTCGGGGGGGCTCATGTAGCCGAAGAGGAAGCACATCTCGTTCTCGCCGATGCCGAAGCACATGTCGTGGTCGGTCGTGTTCTCGAAGTGGCACTGAAACTTCACGACGTCGGTCGCGTCGGTGTTCACCGGCGGATCGTAGACTTGGATGTCACTGTCGGCGAGCCCCGTGCCCTGCCGGTCGTAGATCTTCATGGGCTCGTCCATGGACACGAAAGTACCCGGCACCGGAGCGCCGTCGAAGGCGCGCGGCGTCGCGTGGCCGAACTCCGTGTCGAAGCCGGTAGCCCACTGGTGGGTGTGGGGCATGATGGCCGCCACGTCGCCGCCGGCCCACGAGCACTCCGCCGTGAGGGTCTTCTTGCCGCGCGGTGGGATCAGGAAGTCGAAGAAGAGCCAGACGAACATGACGCTGGGGTCCGTCACCTCGCTCTTCGGCATCGTGTAGAAGTCCCACGCCGCCTCCACGCGGATCGTGTCGGGCTGCGTGTTCTGCAGGTGCACGTCCGTCATGATCTCGTGATTCTCGGGGATCTCGTACGCGTAGCCCGGCGCCAGCGCGTACCGCTCACCGCCGATGACCTGGGTGGAGTTGGCGAAGAGGACCAGGGGAACGATGACGTTGCTCGTGTCCATGCCGCCGAGCACGGTGAAGAAGCCACCGAAAATCGTCGCGTCGGCGCGCTCTCGACACTTCGGATAGGGCTGCGGTTCGCGCCCCGAGATCTCGAGCCCGTAGAGGTTCGCGTGGTGCATGCCGGGAGAGGCGTGCATCTCGGCCGTGTAGATCCACCGGTGGGCGAGGTCATCGGGCACCTTCCACGCCTGGCAGCGGTTCTCGTCCAGGCCGCTCTCGACGTACTGCGGCTCCATGACGATCCGGAACCCGCTCTTCGGAGGTGGCGGCAGGTCGAGCTCGGTCAGGTCACCGGTGAAGTACCGAACCTCGTTGTCCACGTCGAGCCGCTCGGCGGGCTCGAAGCGATACGGGTCGAGGATGCACTCTCCGCCTTCCTCGATGTGCCCCGGGTCGCACTTGCTCTTCTTCGCGCCCTCGTCGTCCGAGCTACCGCACGCGGACGCAAGAACGAGGATGCCGGCGCCCGCCGCGACCTGAAGACTGATCCGCTTGTTCATCGACGACCTCCACGGGGCGCGTTCGCCCGGAAATTTGTCACGCGACCCTCGGCGGCGCGTGCACCCGCGCGGCACGCAACGCGCGCTTCCTGCGTCCGTCGGGGGCGTTCGTTCATCGGGGGTTCGGTGCGTCCGGCAGCCGGGATGACGGCTCGAGAATCGCGGCCGCCTGGGTCGGCTGACCGACCAGAGGCGAATTTAGCTCCATGCGGCCAGTTTTTCCAGGCGGATTTCTGGCAAGATCTCGTGCGTGTACACGGATGTCCGCACCGGCACCCGGACTCTTTGGCGCGGCCGACGGGTCGGAGCCCTCCTGGCCGCGGTCAGTGTTGCGTGCGGGGCTGAAGCGCCCGAAGGCGACCGCGACCCGGCGCCGCGCCCGTGGGTGGGGGTGGTCGAGGGCTTCTACGGCACGCCGTACACCTTCGAGGAGCGGAGCACTGCGCTCTCGTTCGCCGCCGCGAAGGGCCTGAACACGTGGCTGTACGCGCCCAAGCTCGACGAGTTCCACCGCGACCACTGGCGGGACCCGTACCCGGAGGAGCACCTCGCCCACTTCGGCGACATGGCCCGGGCGGATCCGAGGCTGCGCTTCGTGTACGCCGTGGCCCCGGGCCTCGACTACGGCGAGCTACCGGACGACCTCGCGACGCTCCTCGGCAAGCTCTCGGCAATCCACGCGCGCGGTGTTCGCGACTTCTGCGTGCTGTTCGACGACATTGGCACGGGGAACGCGGGCGCCGAGCCCGAGACGCAGGTCGTCGTCCTGACGCGGGTGCTCGAGCACCTGCGGCGCCTCGACCCGGATACGTCGCTCTGCTTCGTGCCGAACTACTACTTCGGGACGCCGGACGAGCTCGAAGCCGGACTCTCGCCCTTCGCGCCGTTTCAGCCACACCCGGCGGCCGACTACTACGCCGCCTACCGTGAGCTCCCGTCGGACGTCTCGATCATGTGGACGGGGCGGCGCGTGTTCGCGCATGCGCTGACCCGCGCCGACGTGGCCGCGTTTCGCGAGTACGTCGGCCGACCGCTCGTCATCTGGGACAACTACCCGGTGAACGACACGCTGTTCGGCAACGAGCTGTTCCTGGGCCCGTACGGCGGCCGCGATGCGGCGATGGTGGACCACGCCGGGGTGCTCGTGAACCCGATGCGCGAGCCGGCCGCCACCCGACTACCGCTGGCGACGTTCGCGGAGTGGGTGCGCAACGGGGCCGAGTACGACGGCCCGGCCGCCCTCGACCGCGCGATCGAAGAGGAGGCGGGAGCGTCGGCCGCGGCGCTGAGACGCCTGGTGGCGCAGTTCTCCGGCCACCCCGCGATCGGCGACGGCGCGGAGTCCGCAGCGCTCGCGGCGCTCGTGGACGACTTCCTGGTGGAGGGTTCCGCGAGCGCCGCGGACGCGCTGGACGCGCACCTCGTGGAGCTCGAAGCCGTGCAGGGCAAACTCGCCTTGCCCGGCGATCTGCAGCGCGAGCTCGAAGGTCCGGCCGAGAAGCTCACGCGCCTCGCCGCGGCGGGTCGCCTGGCGGTGGCCGCCGTGGTGTCGGCGCGCGAAGGTCCGCCAGACCTCACGGCGTTCGAGGCCTCGGTCGCCGGCGCCCTCGAGATCCCCTGGCTCGTCGCCGCCAACACGGACATTCCGCCCGGACTGGCGGCGGCTCTGACCGAGCACACCCCGGTTCGCGCGGACGTCTTCGGGCGGCTCTTCTCCGCGGCGCGCGCCGCGGCGGCCAGGTGACGGCGGAGCGCGACTACCGCTGGATCATCACCGGGGAAAACAGGTCCGGCGCGATCTTCGCGAAGGCGTCGCGCAGGGCCTTCTTCTGCAGCAGCGCGGGCCTCACCAGCGGCGCTCCCGCGAGCGAAGTGTCCAGCGTCGCGCCCTGCGCGTCGATCCGGAACCCCGACTCGGCGCTGCCGGAGCGCGGGTTCGTCGTGAACAGGACGACGTCGTACCTCCCGCGGTTGGCGGTGTCGTAGTACGCCCACGCGAGCCCGTTGCGCTGGAAGTACGCGAACTCCGCGTCCACCTTGCCGGCCGACACCAGCTTCGCGAGCTGTTCGCCGCTCGCGCCGCTCTTGAGGCTCCCCTGATCGACGTCGATGACGAAACCGTCGCTGCCCTGCGCCTGAATGCTGACCACGGAGCGCTTCGTCCCGCCTGCCGGCACGAGCTCGTACCCGGCGCCACGATGGTCGCGCACGGGGTCCGGAAAGGACCCGACGGCGTCGTCGTCGTGCGCGGACATGAGCTTGAGCAGTCCGCTCTTCGTCACCTGCGCGAGGCCCTTTGCGCCGGCGCCCTGCACCAGCGCGGGACGCACCAGCAAGCGGCCGACGTGCTCCGGCGCTTCGCGCTTTCCGCCCGGGTCGAGCGTCCACGCCGCAGCGGCGGCGTAGAGCCGTGCACCCGGCGAGTGCAGCGCCAGATCGAAGCGGCCGTCGTCGTTGGTGTCGTACCAGACCCACAGATGACTGCCCTGGCTCACGATCGAGAGCTCCGGATCGAAGATGCCGCTCGTGGCGAGCTTCGACATCTCGACGTAGGGCGCCAGCTCCTTCACGAAGCTGTGGTCCGCGTCGATGAGCAGGCGCGTGCTGAACGGCGTCGAGACCTCGATCGCATCCGGCGTCCCGTCGCCGTCCAGGTCGCGCACGGCACCGTTTCCCGTGGAGCCGAAGGGCTCCGGCAGCGTGTCGGCAAGCGGCGCCGAGGACTCGGTGTAGCGGGCCGGAAACGCCGCCGCGGCGATCCGGTCGAGGCGCGCTCGGAGCGCGGGCTCCCCGAGGAGCGACGCGCGGATGGGGCGGCCCCCGGTGTCCGTTTCGTCCTTGGAGACGTCGCCGTTCGCGCCGAGCGCGTAGGCCTCCGTGACCCGCCCGCTGGTGCCCCTGTCGACCAAGAGCCGATCGAACTTGCCGTCGTTGTCCTGGTCGTACCAGATCATCGCGTCGTTCTCGAGCTGGAGGTAGGCGACCTCCGCGTCGAAGTCCCGCTTCTCGTACGTGTCGACGAGGGGCGGGAGCGCGCGGCTCCGGTAGGAGTCCTGGTCCACGTCGATGAAGATGGCCGCGCTCTGCCTCGGGCAGTAGCTGCAGGGGCGGCGCCCTTCGAGCAGGAGCACGTCGACGCGCCCGTCGAGATCGGCGTCTTCGTACTGCGCGTCGCCGCCGCCCTCGTCCCACGGGTCGGGGATCATCCGGGCGGCCGTGAGCGGCGGCTTCTCGATGAACCTCCGGATCTCCTCGACGTGCACGTGGAAGCTGAGCAGGCCGCCCGTCTTCGGATCGGAGCGGCTGAAGGCGTTCAGCCCGACGATCTCTCCGCGGGGGTTCACCAGCGGGCCGCCGCTGTCGCCGGGGAGGATGTTGCAGGTGGACTGGATCACCAGGCCGAGCTGCTGCCCGTCGAGGAATTTCTTGAACTTGTCCGCGGCGTCCTGGCTCTCCTTGTCGTCCTTGAAGCGCGCGAGCGCCGCCAGGTGCTCGGACAGCTTTCCCAGCGCCGCGATCTCGCCATCCTTGATCGCCCAGAGCATGCCCGCACCGGCATGACCAATCGCAACCACGTCCTCGCCGGGCACGGGATTCGTGGCCGCGATGGGCACGGCCGGGAGCTCGGCAGGGCCGCCCTCCAGCTTGATGAGCGCCAGATCACGCAGCTTGTCCGCGCGGTGGACGTAGGCGTCGTAGGACTTCTCCCGGCGCTCCATGCCCCCGGTCTGCTTCGAGATCTCTCCCAGGGTGACCGAGACCTTGATCTGGAAGTCCTTCGCTTCACCCTGCGCGACGACGTGATGGTTGGTGAGGATCCACCCCGCGCGGTCGATGATGACGCCGCTGCCCATCCCGTTCGGCACCCGGATGATCACCGTCGCCGGCGCGACCTGCCGGTAGATCTCGGTCGCCGACTGGGGTGGGCGCGCGGACGAGCTCACCATGCCGATGGTGTCGGGCGCGAGGGCGCTCCGCGCGCGCCGATCGATGAGCTTGACGCTCGGTACGCGAGCCCTGCCGGGCAGGTCGTGCCGGGCCTCGTCGCCCGCCGTCACCGGCGCGGCGCTCGAGGTCGGCGCGGGCGCGGCGCCGGGACTCGCCGCGCCGCCGCCGCCGCAGGCCGCGGTCACGACG
>CAZARU010000183.1:0-12483 GCA_964487605.1 uncultured Polyangiaceae bacterium | reverse complement strand
CGCTGCGGGCACGGCCGGCTCGAGCGGCAGCGCGGGCTCCGCGGGGGCGACCGCGGTCGACGGTGGCGGCGCCGCGGGCGCGTCGTGCCAGGAGGGCGGCGCTCCCGACGCGAGCGTCGAGGACGCGATCCGCGGATCGTGCGTGGTGGCCGTGGTGCGAGTGACGCGGCTGGACGAGGAGTGTTCCGGCGCGGGCGGGACGCACGTGACGTTCGCCGTCGTGGAACTCGGCCGCGGCGCGGGCGTGACCGCACCGACGATCGGCGGCCACGCGTACTACCCGCCGCCCGAGGGCGCCGATCGAATCGGCGAGCTCTTCGTCGCCGGGATCGATCCGTACGGCGCGCTCGTGGCACGGCCCGACAACACCGGCTGGTGCCTCGTCGGCCTTCCGCCGGTCGATGGGTACGCGCACACGCTACTCCCGGCGTCGGATGTCGCGGAAGCGAGGGCGCTGATGCTGGGGATCCTCGGGCCGTAGAATCGGACCGCCGTACGCATCCTGTGGAGCCGCACCTGCGTGATCCACGACACGCGACACCCCCAGTGCTGGGGCCTCTCGCCTGACTTTCTCGGGGACCGTGCCCCCCGGAGGTGACGACGCCGAGCTCGAGCTTGCCGGGCGCGAGCCGTGCGATGCGCCGCTCCGACGCTAGCGCTACGAGGTACTCCCTGGCGAGGAGGATCTGCGCCGCGAGCCCACGCGAATCGAGTTCCCATCCGGATCGACGTAGGCCATCTCACGCAGGTCGTAGGCGGTGTCCTCGGGGGCGTGCAAGCGTCCCTCCACGCCCGCCGCCGACCACTCGGCGAATACGACGTCGACGTCGTCCACGTAGAGGTAGCAGGCCGACGTCGTGGTCGCCGGATCCAGGCCGTCGACACGCGCCACGTGGAACTCGCCCGGGCCGAAGCACACGAACCCGTACGGCGGCACACGATCGGACGACTCGCGATACGCCTTCGTCACGAATCCCAGACGGTCGAATCGGCGCAACGCGACCTCGACGTCCCGTACCGGCAGGACCGGCGCGATCGACTCTGCCCGCAGGAACGCCGCGGGTCTTCTGTCCTCGCTCATGGTCCCGCGAGCGTAACCCATCGTCGCCGCGCGCGAGGCCTCGCGCCCGATGCTAGGCTGCCCGTAGCTTCGGGCTGCCCCCGACGCGGCTACGCTTCATGGAACGTTCGGGGACGCCGCCGCGACACCGATGGAGCGTGTGCGCAGCGGTCCTGGCCCTCGCGTGCACTGAGCAGCGCACGCGGCCCGACGGTGAGCGCACCGAATCGCGCTCGCCTCCCCGGCCACCGGTCTCGCTGCCGGCACCCGCACCGGCACCCGCACCGCGCCCCTTGGCCCGTACACGCGAGCTACGGTGCCGCGAGCAGCGCGCGCAAGACTTCCTGCTGCGCGACGGACAGATTGCCAAGATCGGTGCACCGGCGGGCTTGCGCCGCACCATCGAGGCCGCGCGCAAGCGCTCGATCGACTACCGCACTCGCGAGTATGGCCGCGTCCCGGGAGTCGGGCGCTCGCGCGACAACCGCCACCCCCCGCAGTTCTACGCCAAGCGCGCCCGATTCATGGGGCTGTACGTCGTGCTGCACGAGAAGGTCGTGCCGGCCCTGGCGTGCGTGGAGGCAGCGCTCCGCCGCGAGTGCGCGGAGGCTGGGTACCAGCCGAAGCGGGTGGGCGGCCTCCGGGAAACCAACACGTTCAAGGACTACGAAGTCTCCAATCATCTGTACGGGATCGCGCTCGACATCGATCCCGATCTCAACCCCTGCTGCCACTGCGTGGGCAACTGGAGCAAGCACTCGGCGTGCGCGAAGAAGGTGAGCTCCATCTACGAGCGCATGGCGATGCCGAGGTGCTGGGTCGATGTGTTCGAGCGCTACGGGTTCCACTGGCTCGGACACGACGAGCTCGAGGACACGATGCACTTCGAGTTTCTGGGAGACCCCGCGAAGATCCTCGAGACGATCGAGGCTGGCACTTCGACGATCCGCTGAGTCGCTCCGGCGGCGGGCTTTGGTCCCGGCGCTCCCCCGCTAGAACGACCAACCCAGGTTCAAGTTCAACAGCGGGATCCAGCGGCTCTCCTCGTCCGACGCCTGGGCGCCACCGCTCTGGGTGTCGGCCTGTATCGCCAGGTACTCGACGCCGCCCTGCACGAAGAACGTGAAGCCGCCGCTGGTGAGGAGCTTGTAGCCGATGAACGGACCCGCGGCGAGGCCACGACCGAGACCCGTGACCCGACCGTCGGGATCGTCCGCCTCGATCCGGACGTAGAGCACCTCTGCGCCGACCTGCAGCGACTCGAAGCGCTCGAGCGGGTAGTAGACGAACTGTCCGCCCAGCTCCATGACGCTCCCGGTGAACTCCTCGTGTCCCGATGCGTCCTCGACGGTGATCTCGCCGAAGCCGCCGATGGCCGCCAGCGACACCGAGTCTCCCAGGGCGATCTCCACCTGACCTTCCACGACGGGGAACAAGAGGTGGATGGGCGAGAGCGTCAACGACACGCTGCGCTCTGGATCCGCGCGGACGGACGTCGAAGAGAGCAGCACCCCGGCGAGGGCGGACGCGGCGAGCCCGGTGCGCACGGAGGCAGCGTACCATGCCGAACGGCACTCGCGTGACCGCTGCGTTCCGCTAAACTCGCGCCCCCCATGCCGGCGATCGAGGCGCGACCGCACCGTGCGACGACTCACGACGGCTGGTCGCTCGATCTCAGGGTGACGCGCGCGCCGGGCCGGCTCGATCCGGACACGCATCCGCTCCTCATGCTCCCGGGGTACGGGATGAACAACTTCATCCTCGGCTTCCATCCGCGGGGCACGAGCATGGAGACGGCGCTCGCGCACGCAGGGTTCGAGGTGTGGTCGGTGAACCTGCGCGGCCAGGGGCGCTCGCGACCCCTGGTGGGCGGCGCGCCCCCACCGAGCATCGCGGCGTTCGTCGGAACGGACGTGCCCGCCGCCATCGATCTGGTGGCCCAGAACACCGACACGCGGAGCGACCGCGTGGTACTGGTCGGGTGCAGCCTCGGCGGCACCATCGCCTACGCCCACCTGGCCCTCTCGCGGCGGCCGCGCGTGGCGGCGCTCGTGTCCGTGGGGGCGCCGTTGCGCTGGGACGAGCTGCATCCGGCGGTGAAGGTGATCTTCTCGTCACCGTGGCTGGCGAGCCGGATTCACCTGAAGCAGACGCGCAGGCTCGCGGGGCTGGCGCTCCCGATCGCCGCGAAGTTCCCCAGGGTGCTCGGCCTGTACCTGAACGCGAAGCACGTGGACCTGGAGCACGCGCCCGAGATGGTCGCCACGGTGGACGATCTGCACCCGCGGGTGAACCGGGACATCGCGCGATGGGTGCGCCACGGCGATCTCCTCGTGCACGGCGTCAACGTCACCGAGGCCCTGCGCGCCGTAGACGTACCGCTGCTCATCGTGCTCGCGAACAAGGACTCCGTGGTGCCGCCGGGCGCCGCCCGCTCCGCGGAGCGGTTCTGGGGCGGGCGCAACGTGAGCGTCCTGTCGGTGGGCGACGACGAGCGCTGGTTCTCCCACGCCGATCTGTTCGTCTCGAATCACGCGCCCGAGCTCGTGTTCCATCCGATGGCGAGCTGGCTCGAACACCACGCGCGCCTCTGAAGGCACAGCGTCGCGTCGCGTGGCGTCACGGCTCGGGAGGCGGCGCGGGCACCATCGGCGCGGGCGGGACGAAGGTCGGGCCCGTCGGGAGCACCGGCCGCTCGCCGCTCGGCATGGGCGTGGGCAGAGCCGGCAGTCGCGGCGTGAGCGCCGTGGGCGGGCGCGGGCGCTCTCCCTGCGCCGACGGTCGGCTGCCCCACGAGAAGAGCTTTCGTCGCTGCGACGGCGGGTGCGGCTGTCCGGGCGGTGGGATGACCTCGTGCACGTACCAGACGTCCGCCGCGACCAGCCGGTCCTGCTCGCGCCCGGTCAGCCGGTGAACGTTCTGCAGGTAGTCGCGAAACCCGTTGTGATAGACGTAGAAGCGCCCCTCGTGGATGCGCGTGTGGAACGCCTGCCACAGCGCGTCCATTTCGTAGCCCCGCGGCGGCTGCACGTCGAAGGACGGCTCCTTGCCCGTGAGCGGATCGAACGCGCGACCGTCCTCGGTCAGTCCGTCTACTACGACCTTGCCATCCTCCTTCGGCGGATCCGGCGCGAACATGGACCAACCCTGGAAGAGCCGCGGGTACACGACGACCGCCGTCATCCACTCGGGTCGTGTCTTGACCTTGATGCGCTCCGGAACGGCGTGGTTCTCCATGAGCACCTGGCTGCCCGCGGCGACCAGCAGCGCGGCGACGCACGCCTCCGAGAGGATCTGGCGGAGCCTCGAGACCACGCGCTGGGCGTCAGTGGGCCCGAGTGGCGTCGCCTCCGCGCCCACCCGGGGGCCGCCGCACCCGAGCGCGCGCGTCACCCGCGCCCGCTCCTTCGCCACCCGCGCGAGACGGCCATCGACGAACCCGCGGATCCCCGGCAGCCGAACCCACGTGAGCGCGAGCTTCGGCAGCGGCAGGGCGTCGGCCAGCCTCGCCAGGGCGGCGGAGCCCCGCCACACGGTCGCCCCCTCGGCGTCGGTCACGCTCAGCGTCTCTTCGCCGCGCTCGGCGTCGAGTGCCTCGAACCGCACCAGCCCGAGCGCGTCGAGCCGCTCCACGAAGTGGCACACGTCCACCGAGAAGCCGTCGGCCGGATCGAACCGGATCACGCGCGGCTGCCGTCGCCGGCGCAGCCGCTCGGCGAGCCACTGCCAGTCCTTCGCGGTGAGCAGCGCCGCGAAGGGCACCATCATCACCCACGCGAAGGGCCCCAGGCTCGCCATCACGCCGATGGCCAGGTGCAGGCCGATCACGGCGAGCCACGCCAGCTTCCGCAGCAGTCCTCGGAACACGGGCAAGAGCAGCAGCACGGGGATCGACCCTTCGACGGCCAGCGTCCCCCAGGTCAACGCCTTGATGGCTCCGAGCGGCATCTGATCGCGCAGCATGGCGCCGAGCGGCGTCACGATGCGGTCCTGCTGCAGGAAGTAGTGCAGCGCCGTGCCGTCCTTCCACGACGGGCCGAACTTGTGCACGGTGTTGAAGTAGTAGATCACCGACCACTGCAGCAGGATTGCCAGGACGGCGAGGGAGTGGACGGGCACCGCGTCGCGCGGGGTGCGCACACCGGCGGTGAGCGCCTCGGCGGTGCGGTGGTCGGGCGTGCGCCAGCCGCTGCGCAGGGCGTCGATGCTGAAGCGCCGCCCGAGCGGCAGGAACAGAGACCAGACCGTCAGCAGGTTGGTCACGACGTACCCGCCGTTCTCCATCATGATGTTGCGGCTGTTCAGGCTCGTGATGAGCACCGCCGCCAGCACGTGCATCAGCTTCGTGCGCCACCCGACCAGGAGCAGCACGTTGACCAGAAGGTGGAACCCGAGCAGCACGCCGACCTCGGTGGGCGTTCCGAAGGCGTGGTACACCGAGAACAGGTGGCTGCTCATCGGGCGGTAGAGCGCGAAGTGCGAGGACAGCCACCCGGCGTCGGTGTAGTGCGCCTCGTAGTACGGCAGGCGGCGCGCGACGTCGAAGACCAGGAGCGCGCCGAGCAGGATGCGGAAGAGACCGAGCGACCGAGGATCGGCCTCACCCCAGGCGCGGGTGAAGAAGCCCCACACGCCGCTCGAGTCAGCGCCGGCAGCCACCGCGCGCGACGCGGGGAGCGCGCCGTCGGGCGGCGCGGGGGGCGCGGGGGGCGCGCCGTCGGGCGACGCCGAGGGCTCGGCCACCGTCGCACCGGAGACGTCCGGGGACGCGTCGGCGGAAGGCCCCTGCCCGCGCTCGTTGTCGTCGTCGGCCATGCGGCGGCGGCGAG
Organism: uncultured Polyangiaceae bacterium; assembly: GCA_964487605.1. Classification (GTDB taxonomy): domain Bacteria; phylum Myxococcota_A; class Polyangia; order Polyangiales; family Polyangiaceae; genus JAJDAH01. The sequence continues at coordinate 6,594 of CAZARU010000183.1, read as the reverse complement.
GTTATTCCGAAACGCGCGCGCGTGCGTGTCGGTCCGAGCCCCCCACGTTACGTCACGTCGCGACGCCCCTTCGCCCCGCCGTCCGGGGTGCCAGCGGTAATCACTCGCGTTTCCGCGTCAGGTACCGGGTTTCCACGCCGCTCGCCTCGACATCGGACCGGCGAAACGGCAGGCGGCGCGTGCGGCCCTGCAGCCAGTCGTCGGTCGGGGCCTCGCCGCGCGGCCAGGAGTAGGTCGCCTCGGGCGTCCCGTCCTGCGCGAACCCGACCACGAGGCGGTACACGGCGCCACCGGTGGTCCGGCAGTACTCCGCAATCCTGCCACCGTCCCAGCACCGCGACTGCGCCACGTTGATCGTCGAGTCGTCGCCCGGCGTGGCCAGGAGCAGCTCGCCGTCGAGCGCCGGCGTGCGGAACACCGCGCGATGCAGATCGCCCCACGTGACGCGCTCGACGCCGAGCGCGGCGGCCCTCGCCCGGAGCTCGTCGAGCGCGTCGGCCAGCGCGCGCACCACGTGCTCGTCCGCGCGGTCGGCATCGCCGAGCACGGGCGACGCCGTCTCGTACGCGAGGACGGTCATCTTCGCGAGAGTGACCGGCTGCGCGTCGTCCAGGGGATCGAAGAGCAGCCCCAGCGCGTCACCGAGGGCGCGCCGCGACAGGAACGCCAGGAAGACGCGAAACGTCGCGGCCTCGTGCGCCTCGCGCGTCGCTCGCAGGTCCCACGACCCGAGCTCCGCGGCGGCCCCGTCGAGGTCCACGCGCGCCGCCAGATCGGCCAGCGCGGGAACCGACCCGCGCCGGGCCACGGCCGCGACGACGCGCGGCACCAGGGACGCCGCCAGGGGGCTCGCGACGTCGTACTGCAGCGCCTCGTGATCGCCGCGTGCCACGCTGCCGCGCTCGACCAGAGCCTCGACCTCCCGCTCCAGGCGCGCGGCGCGAAATCCCGGGGCGAAGAAGCTGCCGTAGTAGAACGCGTCGTTCGTCGGATCCCCGTCCGCCGTGTGGCCCCAGGGGTCGTTGTTGGCCGTGACCACGAAGTCCTCGGACCCGTCGCGCCGGGGAAGCCGCTCGCGGGGCAGAAAGCTCCCGGTCCACAGCGAGCGAGCGTCGGTACCGTCGAGCACGCGGTTCGCGCGCGGGCGCGGCGCCGGGCCGCGGTCGGGCACGCGGCCGCTGGTCCGGTACCGGATACCGAGCGCCGAGGCGGCGCTCCAGTTCTGCATCCCGATGCGCTGCTCGTCGATGGCCAGATCGAAGGCCTCGAGCGAGTCGGCGCGATCGAGGTCGAAGAAGCCGAACAGCTCGGTGGTGGCCTCGAACCCGGGGTAGGCGAGCAGGAGCTGCCCCCCGGCGAACAGCGCCGCCGGCACCGGGAGCAGCGCGTCCGGCACGACGACGCCGTGCCCCGGCACCTCCCGCACTTCGAACGTCTCCTCGTCGAAGCCGCCGTCGGCTCGGCGGCTGCGCAACGTCTCCGTCCGCCGCTCCACGGGAACGCGCTCGGTGCCGAGCAGCGCGCCCGCCTCGTCGATGTCGACGTCGAACAAGTCCATCACGTCGGCAAACGCCGTGGTCGCGCCCCACGCGATGTAGCGGTTGTGACCGATCTGGACGCCGGGCACGCCGGGAAACGCCCATCCCACCACGTCGAACGCGCCTCCCGCGTGCGCCGACGAGAGGTGCACCAGGTGCATCACGTTCGGATCGCGCAGCGGACCGTGAGAGTCGTTCGCGAGCCACGGCCGGCCGTTCTCCGAGTGCCGACCGTGAACGAGCCAGCTGTTGCTCCCCTCCCCCAGGCCGTGCAGGTCGCGGAGCGCGCCGAGCGCGCGCCCGAGGCGGCGCGCCTCCGCCGCGGAGATCTCCACCCGCGGTGCGTTCCCGGCGCCCGCGGCGCGACCGGCCGCCGGTGGGGGTCCCATGATGAAGGCGGCACCGTGCGGGCGGAACACGAGATCCTCCAGACCGGGCTGCGCCAGGCGATCGACCAGCGTCGTGAGGACGTCGAAGGCCAGCGTGTTCGAATAGCCGAACTGGATCCGCGTCCCGATGGCCATCACGTCGGCCGGGGTCCACGGGGCCGGAGCGTGCCCCAGCGCCTCGAGCTCCGGCGGCGCGGGCGCGACGCCCTGCTGCACGTCATGAAGGCGCTGGTTGATGCCGTCGGTGAACGCGACGACGAGCGCGTGATCGTCGGGGCGCGCGCGGCTCATCGCGTCGGCCGACGCCGCCCCCCAGCGCGCGAAGCCGAAGGTGTGCGCCTGCCGATCGCTCTCGAGATGATCCGCGCCGTGAAGCTCCGCGAGGCGCCCCAGCGCGGCGAGCCTCCCCACCTCCATGGGGTAGAGGCGATCGGTCGCCTGCTGGTAGCCATCGGCGAAGAAGAGCGCGACGTCGTCGGACGCGTAGACGTGGGCGACGCCCTCGGCGTCCATCACGATCTCGATGTCGGAACGCGCGGAACGACCCCCTGCTCCGTCGTCTGAGCCGCACGCCGCCGCTACGACCGCGCAGAACGAGGCGGAGGCGCGGCGCAGGACCTCACGCCGATCAGACGCCATGGCTCGCATCGAGCGCGAAGGGCGCTCCTACTTCGCTTCCTTCAGCTCGTTGACGATCGACTGGATGACCTTCTTGGCGTCGCCGAAGACCATGTTCGTGTTGTCGCGCTCGAAGAGCGTGTTCTTGATTCCGGCGAACCCCGCGCCGAGGCTGCGCTTGACGACGAACACGGTGCGCGCCTCGTGGACGTTCAGGATCGGCATCCCGTAGATGGGCGAGCTCTTGTTGTCGAGGGCGTCGGGGTTCACGACGTCGTTGGCGCCGAGCACGAGCACGACGTCAGTGTTCTTCAGCTCGGGGTTGATCTGCTCCATCTCGACGAGTTCTTCGTAGGGCACGTCGGCCTCGGCCAGGAGAACGTTCATGTGACCCGGCATGCGGCCCGCGACGGGGTGAATGGCGTACTTGACCGTCGCGCCGCGCTTCTTCAGCAGATCGGCCATCTCTCGCACCACGTGCTGGGCCTGGGCCACCGCGAGGCCGTAACCGGGGGCCACCACGACGGACTCCGCGTCCTCGAGGAGCATGGCGCACTCCTCCGCGCTGCACGACGTGACGTTCACGTACTCCCCGCTGCCCTGGGCGCCGGTGGTCGCGTCCGCGCCGAAGCCACCGAAGACCACGTTCGCCAGCGAGCGATTCATCGCGTCGCACATGATCTTGGTCAGGATGATGCCGGCCGCGCCCACGGCGGCGCCGGCGATGATCAGCAGGTTGTTCCCCAGCACGAAGCCCGTCATGGACGCGGCCACGCCGGAGTAGGAGTTGAGCAGGGAGATGACGACGGGCATGTCCGCCCCGCCGATGGGGATCACCAGCAGGATGCCGAGGAGCAGGCTCGCAGCGGCCAGCACGATCATCTGCATCTGCGTCTGACCCACGTCCGTGGACTGGAACCCGAAGACCACGCCGAGCACCAGCGAGCCGAGCACGAGCGCCGCGTTGATGACGTGCCGGCCGGGCAGCAGCGTCGGCTTGCCGCTGATCTTCTCGGCCAGCTTGAGGTAGGCGACGACGCTGCCGCTCAGCGTGACGGCGCCCACGATGATGGACAGGACGATGGTGATGGCCTGCGCGGGACCGAGGACGTCGGAGACCGTCTGGTCCGCTCCGCTCTCGATGATCTTGAACCACACCACGCTCATGCCGACGAGCATGGATGCGCCGCCGCCCGATCCGTTGAACAGCGCCACGAACTCCGGCATCATCGTCATGGGCACGCGCATGGCGCTGATGGTGCCGATGAGCGTCCCGGTCACCGCGCCGATGAGGATCCACTGGAGGCCGGCGATCTTCACCTCGGGGAGCGTGGCCAGAATCGCGATGAGCATCGCCACGCCGGCCAGCTGGTTGCCGGCGCGGGCGGACTTCACCTTGCCCAGCATCTTGATGCCGACGATGAAGAGGACGGCGGAGACCAGGTAGGCGATGAGCACGCCGGTGTGGACGTCGGTGTTCGCCATGTCAGCCCTTCTTCTTCTTCGAGCCGAACATGGCGAGCATGCGGTCGGTCACCAGGAACCCGCCCGCGACGTTGATCATGGCCGCTGCCACCGCGATGCACGCGATGATGTTCGTGACCGAGGGCTCGGACCCTTCGACCGCGAGCAGCGCGCCCACGATGGTGATCCCGCTGATGGCGTTGGCGCCGCTCATGAGCGGGGTGTGCAGCGTCGGCGGGACCTTCGTGATGACCTCGAACCCGAGGAACATCGCGAGGACGAAGACGTAGATGCCGAAGAGCAGCTCAGCGGTCACTTCTTCTCTCCCTTCTCGTTCTTCTTCTCGTCCTTCGCCGGAGGCGGCGGCTTCTCGGCCTTGGGCAGGCCCAGCCGCTCGGCCGTCGGCTCGTGGTGCACCGCACCCGCGTGGGTCAGCAGGGTGGGCCCGGTCACGTCGTCGTGGAGATCGATGTTGAGCGCCCCCTCCTTCGTCAGGACGTTGCCCAGCAGCTCGAAGACGTTGCGCGCGTAGAGCATGCTCGCGTCGGACGGCATGGTGGCCGGCAGGTTCGGGTGCCCCACGATGAGCACGCCGTGCTTCCTCACGTCCTTGCCCAGCTCGCTGAGCTCGCAGTTGCCGCCCTGCGCCACCGCCATGTCCACGATGACTCCGCCGCTCGGCATGGCCTTCACCATGTCCTCGGGGATGAGCACGGGGGCCTTCCGTCCGGGCACCAGCGCGGTGCACACGACGACGTGCGCCTGCGACACGTGCTGCTTCACGATGGCGCGCTGCTGCTCGTAGAACTCCTTGGTCATTTCCTTGGCGTAGCCGCCCTTGCCGGCGCCGGTCTCGCCCGTCTCGGGGAGGGGAATGAAGCGGCCGCCGAGGGACTCGATCTGCTCCTTCACCTCGGGTCGAATGTCGCTCGCCTCGACGATGGCGCCGAGGCGCTTCGCCGTCGCGATGGCCTGAAGACCGGCCACGCCCGCGCCCATGACGACCACGCGCGCCGGCTTCACGGTGCCCGCCGCGGTCATGAGCAGCGGGAAGTACTTCGGCAGGTGCGTCGCGGCGAGGAGCACCGCCTTGTACCCGCCGATGCTCGCCTGGGAGCTGAGGGCGTCCATCTTCTGGGCGCGCGTGATGCGCGGCACCAGCTCCATGGGCAAGCTCGTGATCTTCGACTCGACCAGCTTCTTCACCAGGGCGTCCGCGCCCCACGGGTCCATGAAGGAGATGAGGACCGCGCCCTCCTTCATGGCCGAAAGGTTCGCGTCGCTCGGCGCCCGCACGCCGATGACGACGTCGGCGGACGCGTAGTCCGCCCCGATCTTCGCGCCGGCGGCCTCGTAGTCGGCGTCGGAGTAGAACGCCTGCTCGCCCGCTCCCGGTTCGACCATCACGTCGAGACCGCGCTTGATGATGAGCTTCACCGACTCGGGAGTCGCCGCCACACGCGTCTCACCCTCGAGCGTCTCCTTGCCAACGAGAACCAACATCGGGCCCCCCTATATAGGCGCAGGCCGCCCGGGGGAAGGCCGGTTGCTGGCCCCCGGCCCATCCCACGAGCCCGCGCCTCACTCGGACGCCAGGCGCTCGGCGTCCGCGAGCAGGCCCGGCGCGACGTCGGCGTCGAGCGCTCGATAATATCCGCGGATCCGCCCGCGGCCATCGACCAGCACCAGGTGCGAACCGTGCAGAATGCCGAGGTCGGCCGCGGCAGCGTCGGCCCGGCCCTCGAGGGCCATCTTGAATCCCTCGACGCTCGTCTTCTTGATGGCGTGGAGCGACCCTCGAACGAGGGACCAGTTGGACAGGTCGAGCTTCCGATCGGCCGCGTACCGCGCGAGCACGGGCCCCGTGTCGTGCTCCGGATCGACGGTGATGCTCACGAATCGGAGTCGCACCGACCGCGCCTTCGCCTGCGCCTGGACGGCTCCAACCGCGGTCATGAGGCGAGGGCACACGGTCGGGCACCGCGTGAAGAAGAAGCTGCCGACCCACGCTTCGCCTTTCACCGTCTCGTGCGTGAAGGGCCGACCGTGCTGGTCCTCGAGCGCGAACTCCCCGATCGGGCCCAGCACTTCGGGACCGGCCGCGTCCGGCGAGCGCTTGCACGCCGCCGCCGACACACCGACGAGCAACGCCAGCAGCGCGTCACGACGCGACAGCTCGAACGGACCGACACGCGACACGCCCCGCGCGTATAGCGCCCGAGCGGGACGAAGCCAGCGCCGCGGCGCCGCGCGCTCGAGGCCAGAGCGCTCGGTCGCGTCACGTCCGGAACGGGGGCGCGCGACCCCGGCCGCGAGCGCGTGATCGTTGCCGCGCGGCAGTGGCAAGCCTACGCACCCGGCCCATGAGAGCTTCAGCCTGCACCTGGATCCTGATGGTCGCGTCGTGGTGGTCGGTCGCCTGCTCGGGCGACGACGAGGGCGGGGCCTCGGGTGCGGGTGCTGCGGGTGGAGCCGCGGGGGCCGGAGCCGGTGGAACGGCTGGCGTCGGAGCCGGTGGAACGGCTGGCGTCGGCGGCTCGGCGGGCTCGGCGGGCTCGGCGGGCTCGGCGGGCTCCGGGGCGGCC
>CAZARU010000182.1:0-12684 GCA_964487605.1 uncultured Polyangiaceae bacterium | reverse complement strand
CGCAGAACGGTGACGCACGATGCCGGAACATGGCGAAGATCATCGCCGTCGCGGTGAGGGCCTTCTCGCCGCCGCTCATGAGCTCGAGGTTCGAAAGCTTCTTTCCCGGCGGCTGCGCGATGATGTCGACGCCGCTCTCCAGCAAGTCCTCCGGATCGGTCAGCACCAGCTCGGCACGCCCGCCACGGAACAGCTCCTGAAACGTCGCCTTGAAGAGCGCGTTGACCGAGTCGAACGTCTCGCGAAAGAGTCGGCGAGCGTCCCGATTCATGATCTTGATCGCCCGCTCGAGGTTCTCGATGGCCTTCTGGATGTCGGTCTGCTGCTCGACGTGGGTCTGGAAGCGCCCCTCCAGTTCTATGAACTCCCGCTCGGCGTCCAGGTTGACCGGGCCCATGCGACGCATGAGCTGCGACAGCTCGCTGATCCGACGGCGATGCTCCTCGTCGGGAGCGGGGCGCAGGTGGTAGTCCCCGATGATCCGGCGGAGGTCCACTCGGTACTTCTCGCGGACGCTCTCGAGCAGGTGCCCGCGGTTGATCTCGATCTCCCGGAGACTCATCTCGTGACGGCGGGTCTCCTCGTCGGCCGCCTCGAGCTCCACACGTAGAGCGCGAATGTCGGCCTCCTTCTGCTGCAGGCTGCTCCGCACCTGGTCGAGCAGCGCGTGGGCCTCGTGGTCCTCTCGGCGCGCCACCTGGGCGGCCGTCTCAGCGGCCGACTTCGCCTCGAGCGCTCGCGACCATCGTGCCGCCGCTTCGCCCTGGGAACGCGCGATGTCGGTCATCTCGTCGTCGAGCTTCGCGCTCCGCTCGCGGACGTCGTCCATCGCGGCTCGCTGGCGCTGGCGCGATTCCCTGGCGGCCTCGGCTTGTTCTCGAATCTGAGCGAGCCGCACCTTCCGATCCGTAACGAGCGCCGTCTGCGCCGCCACGCGCTCCTTCCAGGCCGCCAGGTTCTCGTCTGCGCGCGCCCGAGCCTGGTCGCCCTGTTCGAATCGGTGCTTGAGCGCCGCCAGGTCCGCCCGGGCGGCGGCATCCTCGGCGTGCGCGGCCTCGATGATGCGGTCGGCCTCGGCCAGCTCCGTGCGGAGCGCGTCGAGCCGCGCTCGCGCGCGCTCCATCTCCCCTGTTGCGCGATGGAGGTCCTTCTCCGCGGTGACGTGGGCGAGTTCACCCTCGTGCGCACCCTCGCGCGCGCGGTCGAGTGCCGTGCCAACGTGGGTCATGCGCTGGCGAACGGCCGTGTGCTCGGCCACGCGCTCCTGCACCGCCGCCTCCAGACCGGCGATCTCGTCCGTCAGCGCGTGCATTTCTCGCTTGTGCTCGACCATCGCGGCCGCGACCTCGTCGCCGCTTCCGCCGCTGATGGACCCGTCCGCGCGAGCCACGGTGCCGTCCAGAGCCACGGCCGTGACGCCCGCATGTTCGAGCGCGATACGCGCGGCGTCGGAGCCCGTGGCGGTGAGCACGGCGTTGCCGACCAGCGCGCGCACGAACCCGGCGTCCTCGGCGGCGAAGGACAGGCGGTCCACCAGCATGCCCAGCACGCCAGGGGTACCCTCGGGAACCGCGTCACCGCGGCGCGCGCCCACGCTCCGGGGCACGACGGTCGCACGACCACGCTCCTCCCGCCTCAGCTCGCCGAGGAGCTCGAGACCCTCCGCCGTGCCCGACACGACGACGCACTGGAGGCGGTCGCCCAGGAGCCCGGCGAGGGCGGCGGTGAGGTCCTCCGGCGCCTCCACGCGGTCGGCGACGAGCCCGAGCACCGCGTCGGTCTGCGCACCGGAGAGCAGCGCCCGGGCGCCCGCCCCGACGCCCTCGAAGCGGCGGTGGAGATCCTCGAGAGCCCGGAGTCGGTTGCGCTTGAGTCCGAGGTCGTTCTTGGCGACGTCCACGGTGCTCTCGGTCTCGATGGCCCGTCGACGAAGCTGCTCGAGCTCGTCCCGCAGGGCCTCGTGCTCGGCCACCGTCAGGCGCTTGCCTTCGGCCAGCTCCGCCATGCTGGCTTCGAGCGCCTGGCGACGTGCAGCCAGGTTGGCGACCTCGCCGGTGAGCGTGTCGCGCTCCGCGGCGGCGCGATCCCGTCGCACACGGGTCTCCTCGATGCGCTGGGCGAGCGCGCCGAGCTTCCCCTCGAGCGCGGCGGCGCGCGCCTTGTTCTCCGCCGCCTCCGACTTGAGACCCTCGACCTCGTCGATGGCCTTCGCCTCGCCGTTCACCAGGGCGGCGAGCGAAGCATCTTCGTTGGCCGTGTCGGCCGCGCGCGCGGACTCGTCGTTCGCCAGCTCCCGGACTCGTTGCTCGAGCTCGTGGCGCTCCGCCTCGAGGATGCCGACCCTCTCGTCGAGCTGCTTCTGTTCCAGGTGCGCGGCAGCGAGGCGCTCCTGCAGATGCGCGTGGCGTTCTCGGTTGTGGTGGATCTCCTGCGCCTGCGCGCGAATCTCGTTCTCCGTCTGGGACGCCTCGAGGGCTGCGCGCTCGGAACGGCGCTCGATCTCCTCGGCCTCCACGCGCGCGGCGTCCAGGGCGGACTGCTCCCGCGCGGCGTGCTGACGAAGCTCCCCGGCTCGCTCACCGGTCGTCTGGAATGCTTCGCGGCGTACCTTCTCGGTGACCAGCATCTCGAGAAAGCGGTGGCTCGCGTCGTGCAGGAACAGGTCGTCGAGCTCGTCGCGATACTTCGCGTACCGCTCGGCCTTCGCGGCCTGTCGCTTGAGCGAGTTCCGGTTGCGCTCCATCTCCGCCACGATGTCCGAGAGGCGCAGGAGGTTCTGGCGGGCGGCGTCCAGCTTGCGCTCGGTGAGCCGCTTGCGGAGCTTGAACTTCGTGATCCCGGCGGCTTCCTCGATGAGCATGCGCCGGTCTTGCGGGCGCGCCGTCACGATCTGTCCGATGCGCCCCTGCTCGACAATCGAGTAGGCCTTGGTCCCCACGCCGGTGCCGAGGAAGAGGTCGGTCACGTCGCGGAGGCGGACGGGGGTCATGTTGAGCAGGTACTCGCTGGTACCGTCCCGGAAGAGGCGCCTGGTGACGGCAATCTCCGGGTAGGCCCGGTACTCCTCGGGCAGCGTCGCGGCGTACTCCGGATCTTCGTTGCGGAACGTCATGGTGACTTCCGCGAAGCCGTGCGGGCCGCGAGACTCCGATCCGTTGAAGAGCACGTCCTCCATCGCGCGGCCCCGCAGGTGCTTGGCGCTCTGTTCGCCCATGCACCATCGAATGGCGTCCACGATGTTGGACTTTCCGCAGCCATTGGGGCCCACGATCCCGACCACGTCGTGGCCGAAGTGGATGACCGTGCGATCGACGAACGACTTGAAGCCGCAGATATCGATGGACTTGATGCGCATCCCGGTCGGTCCTCTTGGGCGTGACCCCGTCAGGGTCTCACGCAGATGAGTCGTCGTCTCCGCTTCGCCAGCCCGCCGCCCCTGGGCGGATTACGGGTCCGTCGATGAAAACGACAAGCCATGTATGGTCACGTCTTCTAGTGCAGATTCGTACACCGCGGGGCCTTCGATAACAAGCGACATGGCGCCCCGCCGCAAGGGGTGCGCCGGGCCGGGAGCCGGGTCACGCGGTCCGGAGCCATTCCGGGCCCGGGACCGTGGCGAGCTCGGGCGCCTTCGCGCGGCCACCCGGTAACGCTGGCTCCGCCTCGGCCCGGCACCCCGCTGGCGGGCCGAAGCGCCGTTGACAATCCGCGGGTCGCGACGCAAAGAGGCCGCTTGCGATGACCTACGAGTACGCTTGCACCAGCTGCGGCCATCGGTGGGAGGCCCAGCAGTCGATCACCGCCGCGCCGCTGACGAGCTGTCCGAGCTGCGGGGCCGAGACCGCGAGGCGGCAGGTCTCCGGCGGACAAGGGTTCATTCTCAAGGGCGGTGGCTGGTACGCGGATCTGTACGGCTCCAAGCAGACCAGCGCCGACACCGGTGCGAAGTCGGAGACCAAGACCGCAGACGCGACGAACAAGAGCGCCGAACCCGCCAAGACCGACGCCGCGTCGCCGGCGCCGGCCAAGGAGTCCGGGGGCACCGGCACCAAAGCGGCCGCCAAGGCAGACGGCTAGGGTCAGGGCTGTCACGGACTGCTACGCTCGCCCGGCGAGATGGATCGAAAGCGCGAGATTTCCGAGCTCCGAGAGCAGGCTGCGCTCGTCGAGAAGAAGATCCTCGAACAGATCGAGGCGCGGGCTCGAATCGCCCGGCAGATGCGTCTGCTCGGTGAGGCCGAGAGCGCCGGCGCCGAACCCTCCGACCCGTACGCCGTCGAGGCGGCGGACATTCACCCGTCCCCCGACGTCCCCGTCGAGAGTGCGCGCAGGCTCCTGCATCAGGTGCGCGCCATGGCCCGCGCCATCGAGCGCCCGGCGCGGGTCGCCTACGTGTCGCCGGAGGGCGGGCTGTGCCACCTGTCCGCCATGGATCACTTCGGCGTCGAAGTCGCGTTCGTGGAGTGCGCGACCGTACAGGACGCTCTGGACGAGGTTGCCCGCGAGCGAGCATCCCACGCGGTCATCGCCTTCGAGTCGACCGTGGACGGCCTGCTCCAGCCGGCGATCACCGCGCTGGCCGGGACGGATCTCGTGTTCGTGGCAGAGCGCACCGCGGGCGCCCGCTACTCCCTGCTGTCGCGCACCGGGAACCCGAAGGACGCGGACAAGGTCTACGCGACCTCCACCGCTCATGCCGCGTGCGAGCGGTTCCTGGCGCGGGTGCTGCCGCGGGCCACGGTGCTCGACGTCAAGTCGCCCCGGGTGGCCGTGCAGCTGGCTCAAGAGGACCACGGAAGCACCGCCCTGGTGCCCGAGGCGACGGACGCTCCCGATCTGGCCGTGGTCCAGGCGAACGTCGGCGACGAGGCGAACCTCGCCTACCGCTACGGTGTGGTGAGCGCACGGCCGGCGTCGCGTTCCGGACGCGACACGACGACCCTCTTGTTCAGCGTCGCGGATCAACCCGGTTCGCTCTTCGAGGTGCTGCGACACTTCGCGGAACGGGGCATCAACCTGAAGAAGCTCCAGTCGCGACCCGTGCACGGGGAGGCGTGGGATTACGTGTTCTACGTCGAGGTGACCGGACACGTGACCGACCGTCCCGTGGTCACGGCGCTGGAAGCGATCAAGCGTTCGACGAAGTACCTTCGGCTGCTCGGCTCGTTCCCGAGCCGCACCTGACACTCATGCGGTCGGCCTCGGCTCGCGGTGGGGCACTGGCCCTCGGTGGCGCGCTGGCGCTCCTCTCCGCGTGCGAACGCCGCGAGGCCGAGAAGGCCTGCACGGAGGCGCTGCTCGCCGGTCGTGCGGCTGCGAGTCACGGGGACCTCGACGCCGGAGCGAGAGCTCTCCACGAAGCGCGGTCCGTCTGCCCCGAGGGGCGCGGCTTCTACGTCGATCGGCTCGACGAGCAGCTTCGAGGCAAGCAGCAGGAGATGGAGAAGCGCGAGAGCGAGCGTCGCGCGGAGGCCGAGCGTCGGCAGCAGCAGCCCCTGAGCGAGTTCGTCGCCTGGGTGGCCGAACGCACCACGGCGACACAGCGTCGCGAAGCCACCACGACCTGCGTGGCGCGGGGCGAACCGGGCTTCGGGTTCTGCGAGACCCCGGCTTCGGGGGGCCGCCCGTTCACCGCGCGCTTCTGGTCGGCGGACGTCGCGGCGGTGATGTTCCTGACGCGCTCGGAGAGCACCCCCGGGTGCGACGACCTCGGGCCCCACAGGCTGGTCCGGCAGTGGGGCGACGACCGAGGCGATCCTGCGCGCGTGCATCGGCACTGCGAGCTCACCGGCGGACCGCTGAAGGGCTTTGCCGTCATCCTGCAGAACGATGGCGCGGCGACGCAGGTCACCGTGTTCTCCCGCGCCGTGGTGGCGCACAGCCCCGAGCTTCGTTCGCTGATCGACCAGGGGCGGGCCCGCTAGCCAGCGCCGGGCGTCCACGTCTCGCGGGCGCGTCGCCGCGGGCCACGCGGCGGAGACCGCGTGAGGTCCGCCGCGCCCAACCCTGTAGGAACTTCGGGTGCGCGGTACTAGGCTCCGCCCAGATGGCGCTGGTCACTTCCACCATCGAGCAGCTCAGACCCTACGAGGCCGGCAAGCCCGTGGAGGAAGTCGCGCGCGAGCTCGGAGTGGCCAACGCCGTGAAGCTCGCCTCCAACGAGAATCCGCTGGGGTCCAGCCCGAAGGCGCTGGCGGCCGCCGCGGCGGCTCTTCGAGACGCGCACCGCTACCCCGACGCTGCGGCGTTCGCGTTGCGTGATCGGCTTTCCAGCCACCATGGCGTCCAGCGCGACGAGATCATCCAGGGGAACGGGTCGAACGAGCTCATCGAGCTGCTCGTTCGCACCTTCACGACCTCCGCACACCACGTCGTCTTCGCCGAGCCGTCGTTCGTGGTCTACAAGCTCGCCTGCATGGCGCACGGTACGCCGTTCACGGCCGTGCCCCTCACGAAGCAGACGCACGACCTGGAGGCGATGACCGCGGCCGTCCGCCCGGAGACGCGCCTCTTGTTCGTCGCGAATCCGAACAACCCGACGGGAACGCACGTTGGGCGCGCAGCCATCGAGCGCCTTCTCCGCGCCGTTCCCCCGGAGATCATCGTCGTGATCGACGAAGCGTACGTGGAGTACGCGGACGCCCCCGACTTCGCGTCCGCCCTGGCCCTGAGGGGCCTTCGGGACCGGCTGGTCGTGCTCCGGACATTCTCGAAGATTTACGGTCTGGCGGCGCTTCGCGTCGGTTACGCGCTGGGCCCCGCCGAGCTCGTGGACTATGCGAATCGCGTTCGCGCGCCCTTCAACTGCAACGCCGTGGCGCAGGCCGCGGCCCTCGCCGCACTCGACGACGTCGAGTGGGTGAACGAGAGCCGGCGAACCAACGCGGAGCAGCGCGCCCGTCTGACGGAGCGGCTCCTGTCGATGAAGCTCGCCGTCACGCCTTCACAGGCGAACTTCGTGCACGTCGACTTCGCACGTCCCGTGGCGGGACTGTACGACGCGTTGCTTCGCAAGGGGTTCATCATCCGACCGCTGGGTCCCAACGCGACCTCGGCGAGGATCACCGTCGGCACGCCGCGGGAGAACGAGAGCTTCCTGGACGCCCTGGCGGGGGTGCTGGCGTGAGACGCCCCCGAGCCTCGTGGGTCGCGCTGCTCGCGCTGGCGGCTGCGGCGGCTTGTGGGAGCAGTCGCGAGCTGGTCGTCGAGTCCGCGCAGGGTGTCGTCGTGACCAACGATCAGATCGATCAGGACCCCGTGGCGCTCTTCCCCGGGGGGGTCGTCGGCATCGCGGTCCTGGACCCGCCGCGCCTCCTCGCTTCCGCGTTCGGGCAGCAACTCCTCTCGCTCGCGACCCAGCGGGTGCCCATTCCGCCTTCTTCCGGATTCGATCCGCGCCGTGACGTCGCGAAGGCGTGGATCGGCGCCTACTCGATGCAGGGGGCCGACGTCCTCGGTGTCCTCGTGGGGAGCTTCAACCCGCCGGCCATCGAGCAAGCCGCCCGTTCGTCTCCCTCCGCGCTCGGCGCGCCCATCGTGGAGCAGCCCTACGCAGGGAGATCGCTGTTCGTGTCGAGGAACGTCGGGTTCGCCGCGCTCACTCCACGCACGCTGCTCGTGGGGAACGAGACGGCCCTGCGCCGCGCGCTCGACCGCATCCGCGAGGGCAGGATCCGGCACTCCGCGCCGGCGTGGTTCGACGAGATGGCGTCCAGCCAGTCGGCGCCGATCGTCGGCGGGCTCGACCTGCGCACGAACCCCATCGTCGGAGGCAACGCCGATCAGTTTCCCTTCATGCGCGGGGTGGACACCGCGCGGATCGTCGGCAACCTCGAACCGCCCGGCCTGAACCTGGCGGGCACGTTGACGTACCAGGACGAGCAGAAGGCGCACGAGGGAGCGACGAAGCTCAATCAGTTCCGAGACTTCGTTCGCTCGATGGGGTTCTTCACCGCCCTTTTGGGTCTCGGCAACCCCATTCAGAAGCTCGAGGCCGTCCCGGAGGGCAAGGAGGCGAAGTTCGTGGCCTCCATCGACGGCGTCACCGTCGCCAGGTTGCTCGATCAGTTCGCGTCGAGCGTGGCCACCAGCCGGTGACATGACCTCGTTCGTCGTCCGCCCCGCCGAGCGACCCCTCACCGGAAGCGTCCCGGTCCCGAGTGACAAGAGCATCGGTCATCGGGCGCTGATCTTTGCCGCGCTGGCCGCGGGGGAGTCGGTGCTTCGCGGCTTCTCCCATGGCGAGGACAACGTCGCGACCCAGCGTGCGTTCGCGGCGATGGGCGTCCAGTTCGACGACGACGGCGAAGGCGTTGCCCGTTGCCGAGGCGTCGGCCTCGACGGCCTGCGGGCGCCGCGGAGCCCCCTCGATTGCGGCAACTCCGGCACGACCATGCGCCTGCTCGCCGGCGTGCTGGCCGGACAGCCCTTCGAATCGACGCTGTTCGGCGACGCGTCGCTCTCGGCCCGGCCCATGGGGCGTGTGGCCCTGCCGCTGCGAGCTCGCGGCGCGCGGATCGAGGGGCGACCGCACCCGACCCGGGAGGGAGACCTCGTCGCTCCGCTCGTCGTCGGGCCGCTGCCGGCTGGCGCACGCCTCGCGTCGCTCGAGTACGAGCAGCCGGTCTCCAGCGCACAGGTGAAGAGCGCCCTCTTGCTCTCCGGGCTCTGGGCCTCGGGGCCGACGCTGCTGAAGGAACCGATGATCTCCCGTGACCACACCGAACGGATGCTCGACTCGTTCGGGCTTCCCATCGAACGGTCCGGGTCCATGCTGCGCCTGTCGCCGCCCTCCGATCGCCGTTGCATCAGACCCTTCGAGATCGACCTCCCGGGTGATCTGTCAGCCGCCGCCTTTCTCCTCACGGCCGGCCTCGTCGTGGAGGGGAGCACCGTGACGACGCGCGCCACCGGCTTGAACCCGACGCGATCGGGCTTCCTCGACGCGGCGCGCGACTTCGGGGGGGGGGTCGCGCAGGAGCCGCACGGCGACGCCCTCGGCGAGCCCGTCGGCGAGATCACGGCGCGGTACTCCGACCTGCGGGCGACGTCCGTGGGTGGCGAGGTCGCGGTCCGGGCCATCGACGAGATCCCCATCCTCTGCGCGCTGGCGGCCAGGGCGCGCGGCAGCTCCACCTTCTCCGACGTGGAGGAGCTTCGAGTGAAGGAGAGCGATCGGATCGCCGTCATGGTGGCCGTCCTGCGAGCCTTCGGCCTCGAAGCGTCGGAGCGCCCCGACGGGCTCGTCGTAGAGGGTCGTCCAGGTGCGCCACTCCGCGCGGCGCGCGTGCAGAGCCGCGGCGACCATCGCATCGCCATGACGGCGGCGGTGCTCGGGCTCGTCGCGGACGGCGAGACCATCATCGAGGACGTGGACGTCGTCGCCACCAGCTTCCCGCGCTTCGCGGGCACCCTCCGGGCCCTCGGCGCGAACATCGAGGTGCGGCCGTGACGCGCCCCCGTCCGGTCGTCGCCATCGACGGACCCGCCGGTGCGGGGAAGAGCACCGTCTCGAAGAACGTCGCGGCACGCCTCGGCTACGTCCTCGTCGACACCGGGGCGCTGTATCGCACGGTCGCGCTCGCAGCGCGGCGTGACGGGATCTCGTGGGATGCGCATCACGAGGTCGGCGTCCTCGCCGCAGGACTGGCCGACCGCAATGCGGTGCGCCTCGTGCCGGACGCGGAGCGCGGAGTTCGAGTGCTCCTCGATGGTGAGGACGTCTCGTCGGCGATCCGCACTCAGGAAATCGGCGAGGGTGCCAGCAGGGTCAGCGCCATCGGAGCGGTGCGGACCGCGCTCCTGGAGCTTCAGCGAGGTGCCGGGCGCGCCGGAGGGGTCGTTCTCGAAGGCCGCGACATAGGGACGGTCGTCTTCCCAGACGCCGAAGCGAAGTTCTTCTTGACGGCGTCGGTCGCCGTCCGCGCCCGCCGAAGGTTCGATGAGCTGGTGGCTCGTGGCGAGGCGCCGATCCTCGCCGAGATCGAGAGGGAGGTGCGGGAGCGCGACGAGCGTGACTCTTCGCGAGCCATCGCGCCCCTGGTGCAGGCTCCGGATGCGGAGCTGCTCGACTCGTCGGACGCCTCTATCGCGGAGGTGACGGACAGGATCGTGCACAGGGTGCGAGCGATCGCTGCTTCGGCTCCGGTCGGCAAATGAACGGAGCGCGCCTTCCCGCGGTCGCGGCGCTCTGTGCGGCACTCTCCGGCGGGTGCGGTCCCGCCCGTCTTGGTCCGCCACCGTCGCCTGCTGCCCACGTGGTCGAGCCCGCGCACCTCGTTCCGGGTGATCTCGACGTGGTCGTCCGGATCGACATGGCTCGCTTCACGCGCGACCTGGGTCCACTCGCGGTGGCGGCGGTGGACCGCAGCATCGGCCCGGCGAGCTCCGACCCACCTGGGGAGGGGTTGCTTCGCGCAGTGCTCTCCCATGCTGACACGCTGTGGCTGGGGCTTCGACCCTCGAACGCGGTTGCGCGCGTCGACTGGACGCTGGTGGCGCGCGGACGCTTCGCGGCCCTGCGACCGCGCGAGTTCGGCGGTGCGCCGCCATGGGGCGCCGAGACCGATCTCGGAGCCGACTGGCATCGCCAGGAGCGGGGGGTGACGCCGCGAAGCGCGCCGAGCGCGCTGTGGCGGCACGGCGACACGCTGGTGGTCGTCACGTCGATCGCGGAGCTCGACGCCGTCGAGCGCACCATCGAAGCGAGGATCCCGGGAGAGGGCCCTCGCGCCCCGGAGCGTGGCGTCGTTGCGATCGCGGCGCGGGGCGGTGCCCTCGTCGAGGCGCTGCGAGGGGGCTCGCCCATGCTGTCCCGCGCGCTCCTGCCGGCGCGGACGCTCACCGCTACCCTCGACCTCCTCGACGACGCCGTCGAGGTGAACGTGGAGCTCACCTGCGACGACGAAGCAGCGGCGGGCTCGGTGGCGGAAGCCCTCACCGGTCCCCTGGCGCACGTGGTGCGGTCGAGCGACCCGCGGATTCGTCTGACGGGGCCGACGCCAGTGGCGTCGCGGGTGGCGATCTCCGTGACCGCGCCCCTTGCCCTCCTCGGGGCCCTGGTGGATTCGTGAGCGCCGCCGTCCACGCTGATACGATGCTGGAGCGGCCGAGCCCGCGCTGAGCCGGTGCCTGACGTCGAGCTACGACCCAGGGGGGTCACCCCGAGAACGCTGTTGATCGGCGCCGTGGTCGCCGTGGCCGTGTTCGTGGGTGTTGGCGCGTTCGGCTGGTGGCGTTTCCTTCGCTACGAGCGCGTCGCCGCGCGGCACGTACCGGCCGAGGCGGTCCTCGCCGTCCGGCTGGACCTGGAGAAAATCGTCCTGTTCGAGCCGGTCAGGAAGCACGTCTTTCCCCTGATCGACGAGGGACTCCCACCGGGTGCCACGCCGCGCCTCCGGCGCGTCGAGGAGCGAACGGGGCTGATCTTCGGGAGGGAGGTGCGCGAGATCGTCTATGCGCGCGGACGAGATCCCTCGATGCAGGTCGGGCTGGCGTGCGGCCGTTTCGGCACGGTCGCGCTGGTGCCCGTGCTCGCGGGGATTCTCGAGGAGGACGGCGCGGGGTGGCGCCTCGAGGGCGACCTGCTCCACGCGCCTCTCGGTCGAGCGGTGGTAGGGCAGGCGCCCGACGGGTGCCTTCTGATCGCGTCCGACGAAGCGATGCTCCGTGCCGCGGTCTCGGGCGGCGGTCTCGCCCTCCCGGCGGAGGGCGCGGCGTCCCTCGCCGCGCGTGGCGACGTCGCCGCCCACCTCGGGCGGAGGTTCTGGGGGGAGGGGAGCGTCATCGCGTCGGTACCCCTGGTGACCGCCATGGCCACGCTGACCGATCCGGTGCGCGTCGAGGTGAGGGTGGAGCAGGCGCCGGGCTCGGGCGGGCCTCGCACGGTCGCTGCCCTCGAGACGCTCCTCGAAGAAGCCCGCCGCAGGACCTCCGTTGCCCAGGACATCGCAGGGGAAAAGTCCGCCTTCGCGGCGGCCACCGTGCGTCCTTCTCCGGCCGGCGCGGTCGTCGCGACCCCGTGGGCGCAGCCGGACATCTCGCGCGGCTTCCGCCATCTGGCAGAGGTCGTGCGCGCGCGCTGGTGAACGACGCTTCGCCCGACTGGACGGTGTGGAAACCGCCACCGAAACGTGGGTTTGACGCGACCGAGGCCGTGCGCTACCTCACGCGCCTCTCGGCGAAGCCCGCCAGGGGCGCTCGGGTCGCGCTGCGATGCCGTCGCCCCCCGCGACCCTGCCGGCAGAACGGAGCCACGAAACCATCCATGACCGACACGCAGACCACCACCACCAACACCCAGGCCGGCAGCTTCGCCGCGATGTTCGAGGCCAGCGAACAAGGCGCAACGGCGGACACCGGCGGCGAAGGGCAGATCGTGGCGGGCATGGTGATTCAGGTGAACCGCGACTTCGTGGTCATCGACATCGGCGGCAAGAGCGAGGGCGTGATCGCGGTCAACGAGTTCGTGGACGCCGGTGGCAAGGTCACCGTGTCCGCGGGTGACCGCGTGGACGTTTTCATCGAGAGTCGCGAGAACGACGATGGCCTCATCTCCCTGTCGAAGGAGAAGGCCGACAAGATGAAGGTGTGGGACGAGATCTCGGCCGCCTGTGAGAGCGACGAGATCATCGACGGCACCATCTCTCAGCGGGTCAAGGGTGGCCTCTCGGTGACCATCCGCGG
>CAZARU010000181.1:0-12858 GCA_964487605.1 uncultured Polyangiaceae bacterium | reverse complement strand
TTCTGGGCACGGTGAGCGGTCTCATCGCGACGTTCGCCGCCATCGCGTCGCCGGGCCTGTCTCAGGCCGTCAAGCAGGCGATGCTCTCGAACGGCATCGCCGAGGCCATGTACAACACGGCCCTCGGCCTCGGTATCGCGGTGTTCTGCATGATCACGCACATCATCCTGCACACCCGGGCCAAGACGATTCAGCACGACCTCGAGGCTACGATGGAGAAGACGTTCAACCTCCTGACCATCCAGCGTGGCGGTCAGTAGGCGCCAACCCGTCGAGATCGAGCAGCCCAGAAGATGGCTCAGGGTGAAGTTCTAAGTGCAGCTCAGCGCGGCAAGATCCGCCGCATGAGCCAGCCGCGGGAGCTCTCGCCCGACGAGGAGGGTGGCGAGCTGAACATCGTCCCGTTCCTCGACATCATCATGAACGTCCTGATCTTCGTGCTCGCGACGGTGGCGGTGACGTTCACCGCCTCCATCGAGAGCAATCCGCCTGCGAGCCAGAGCGCCGGGGTGCGGCAGAACATCAAGAGCGAAGCGCTCAACCTGACGATCCTGATCGTGAACGAGGGCTTCTCGATCAAGGCGGCCGGCGGCAGCGTGGCACCGGGATGCGACGGCATCGGGTCGGGCATCACGATCCCCAAGAAGGGGAACGAGTACGACTACGAGGCGCTGAATGCGTGCGCGGCGAAGCTCAAGGGCGCCAACGACGACTTCAAGGACGAGACGCAGGTACGCCTCAGCGCCAACCCCGGCACCGACTACCAGACGGTGATCAGCGTGATCGACGCCGTTCGCCAGAGTAAGTCCGGGGACATGCTCTTCGACGACGTCAACTTCGGGGTGCCGAAGTGAGCCAGCCTGGCGCCCCCGGCGGCCCGCCTCCGTCGAGCATGAATCCCGCGCGCGGGCAGGCGTCCGCCGCGAAGTTCAAAGCGGCCTTGCGTACGGAGATTCGGCGCAAGGCGCACGAGCCGGACATCAACTTCCTCAACATCACCGCGATGCTCGACATCATGACGATCATCCTGGTGTTCCTCCTGAAGAGCCTCGGCGAGTCGACCTCTTCGGTGCCGCAGAGCGACGACCTCAAGATCCCCACGTCCATCATCAAGACCCCGCCTTCGCAGGACGGCATCGTCGTGACTGTCTCGAAGAGCCAGATCCTCGTCGGAGACGATCAGGTCATGAAGTTGCCGGGTCGGGAGTCGCTGGCGCAGTCCGGCGTCGGCGCGCGCTTCAAGCGCAGCGGCCCGAACGACCTCTTCATCGTCCCGCTGGGGAACTCCCTTCAGGCGGCCCGGAAGCTCGACAAGCAGGTCCTGCTCGCCGCCGGCAAGGACGCCACGAAGTCCGAGGCGATCATCATCGCGGACGCCACGACGCCCTATCGGCTTCTCATCGAAGTCTTGTTCACCCTGGGCCAGACAGAGTTCGGCAAGTACCATCTCATGGTGATGCAGTCGAAGGGCTGACGAGGCCCGCGCGAGCCGTTTCAACCGTCTTGCACCGCACGAACGAGCCTGCTACACCCGCGCTAGACCAGAGCTGGTGAGGCTCGTCGCTCCCCGGGGGAGCGTCCTGGTTCGGGCGGCCCTGCCGAGAGCACAGAGCTCGATGCGGCACAGCACACCGGGTGCTTCCGCGGAAGCTGCGCCGAGCCCGGACGCTTCACCGACGCGGCTGGTCCCGCCTGCCCCACGCGCTCGAGTCCCGTCGTGACCGAACTCTCGCTGATCTTCGCGATCGTGCTGGCCGGACTGGCCACGGCGGGGGTCCTTTCCCGTTGGGTGGGTCGTCACGACGCCGGGGGAAGCAGCGCCCGACGCCTGGCCGCGGCGCTCCTGCGAGCGACCGAGGCCCTCCTTTGGCAGCAGGCCCGCGTCATCGCGACGGTCACCGCGGCGGTCGTGGGCCTCGTCGTTCTCGTGCACTTCGCCATGGGACGCATCTCGGACCGACCCTCGGACCTCGTCGTCACGGTGGCCGCCGCGCTGGGCGTAGTGACCGGAGCCGCGGCGGCCTGGAGCGTCGCATGGTCGTCCGCAGTGATGGCGCTTCGCGCGACCGTGCGAACCGACCGTGCCGCCGGGACCTCGATCGATCGCGGCTTCACCCTCGCGCTGCGTTCCGGGGGCGTCTCGGGTCTGGTCACGGACTGCCTCAGCTTGCTCGGCGTCGCTGCGCTGTTCGGGCTCGCCTACTCGATGAAGGGCGGCTTCGCGTCCGGTGCGGAGCCGGTCCCACTCCGACAGGTCGCGTGCCTGCTCCCCGGCTACGCGTTGGGGGCGGCCGCCGCCGCGCTGGTGATCCAGTCGGCAGGCGCGCGCTACGAAACGGCTTCGAGCGTGGGCGGCGATGGCGCCCCCGGTCGCGGCTCCGGCCTCTCCCACGGCGACCCTCGAAGCCCCGCGGCCATCGCCGACGTCGTCGGCGACCACGTGGGGCGAACCGTCGGGCGCGCGGTGGATGGCTTCGTGACGTCTACCGCGGCGAGCATCCTCGCCGTCGCCGCCGGGGTAGCCGTCGTCGACGCGGCGGGGCCCTCGGCGGCAAACCCCCTGGCGATCGTGCTGTTTCCCCTCGTCGTTCGCGCGTTCGGGATCCTCGCCACGGCGTTCGGCGTGCAGGCGGTGCATCTCGGACCTCGTGACAGCGCCGCCGTCGCCGTCCTTCGTGGCCGCCTCACGACGGCGACGATAGCCCTCGGTGGGGTCGCGGGCGCGTCCATCTGGCTCCTCGGCGCGCTCTGGCCGACGTTCACGCTCGCCGGCGCCCTCGGTCTCGTCGCCGGCCTGGTCGCAAGCTCGACGACGGGGTTCCGCGCCGATCGCTCGGCAGCACCGGTTCGCGCCGTCCTCGACGGCGTCCGGTCCGGAGCGCCCACCGCCGTCGCGCAGGGATTCGGGGCGGGACTGCAGAGTTCCTTGCTACCCCTCCTGGTCTACGGCCTGGCCACGGGCACGGCGTGGGCGCTCGGCCAGTCTACCGGGCTCGCACACGGAGGCCTGCTGGCTGTCGCCACGTCGCTCACGGCGACGCTCAGCGAGACCGGCTTCGTGCTGGCCGCGGGCGCGTTCACGACGGTGACGCGAGGCGCGGGCTCGGTGGCTCGCCTCGACGGCTCCGACCCGGAGCACGACGGCGCCCTCGTCAGGCGGCTCGACGACGGAGGGCTGGCGATCGCTGCTGCCAGCGAGAAGTACCTGGGCGTCTCGGGCCTTGCCATGGCGCTGCTGACCGCTGCCGCGCTGCCGCTGCTCGCCGGCTCCGGAGCGAAGCTCGTGACGACGTCGCTCGACCTCGGGCTGCCCACGGTGGTCTGGTGCGCCACGCTCGGCGGAACCGCGGTCGCGTTCTACGCGGGTCGAGCGCTACGTCAGGCCGCGGAAGCGACGATGGCCGTCGCGCTCGACGTCGAGCGGCAGCTCCGCGGCTTCGCTCGAGATGGCGGCATCGTCACGATTCCACCGGACTTCGCGCCGAGTTATCGGTCGAGCACCGACATGGCCGCGCGCGGCGCGCTCGCCCACCTGGGACCCGCCGCGGCGCTGGCCGTCGGCGTCCCCGTCGCCCTGGCGCTCGGCCTGTCGACGCTGGGTTCGGCCCACGGGACCCCGGTGGCCTCGTCGGGCCTCGCCTCGTTCGTGCTTTCCGCATCCGTCGTCGGGGCGGTCATCGGATTCGCTGGCGACGCGACGCGCTCGGTGGTGGCCTCGGCGCGACGAGCCCTCGGCCGGTCGGGTGGCCCCGGCCAGGCGGTCATCGCGGACACGGACGCCATCGGGGCGCTCGTCAGCGCCTCGGCCGGCGGAGCCGCGCAGACGCTCGCGCGGACGTTCGCCGTGACCGCGATGGCGCTAGCCCCTTACCTGAGTTGATTCCTTCTTCGAGAAACGGAGCCGTCCTTGTCGTCGTCGCTCGCCAACGCCCTCTCAACGCTCTCCGATCGCGGCCTACGTAGACTCCTCGGCGCCCGCACGTTCCTTCGTGGGCTCGACTACGAGAAGCGCCGCGTGGTGGAGGAGGTTCAGGTCAACGACACGCAGGCCACGGGCCGGGTGAAGGGCTCGGACACCGACCCCTACGACGTGAGCATCTTCCTCGGCGGCGAGGGCATCACCTCGAACTGTAGTTGCCCGGCGTTCGCCAAGAGCAACCAGCACTGCAAGCACGTCGCCGCGCTCCTCATCAGCGTTCGAAACCGAGCTCGAGCGCAGCTTCCCCGACCGCCGCATCCACAGCCTGCGCCGCAGGTGCATTCCCCGGGGCCGATCGACAGCAAGTCGGCGCGGCGCCGGGATCGCCGACGTCGCGCCCAGCACCAGCAGCTCGCCGTACCGCCTGGCATGACGGTGCCCACGCCGGACGGGAGCGCCCGGCCGACGGGCATCGGCGCGTGGCTCGCGCCGGAAGGCGCAGTTCGCCGCCTCGAGCTCGAGTTCCGCGTCCACGTGCGCCAGGGGGGACTCACGGTGACGGCGCTCGACACCCAGGCGCGCGTTCCGCTCTTGCCCAGCATCGCCCTGGCCTGGCAAGCCACGACGCCGACGCCGGATCGCGACGCCCTGCGCATTCTCATGCGATTCGAGAGCGGCAACCCACGGCATCCCGCGGTGGACATCCGCGGCGAAGACGCCGCCGACCTGCTGCCGCGCCTGGCGACGCGACGAGTGCTCCTGGAGCCGGCGTTGATGCAGCTCCGGTTCGCGCCGGACGAGGTGCTGCGACCGCGATTCGACCTGGAGATGGTCGGTGCGGACACCATCGTCGCAAAGTGCACGTTCTACCGTGACGGGGACGGCCGTCGATTCCCGCTGACCTCTGGCGGCTGGTTCGACGGAACGCCGGGCTGGCACATCGACACGAGCGAGGGGATCGCGCGGCCCATCGACCGGCGCGTCGCCCCCGCGGCGCTGCGACGCCTGCTGCGAAGCCCAACCATCGCGGAGCCCGCCGCGGAGCTCATCGGGATGATCACCGACGGCCTCCCGAAGGTGGCCCTCGAGGTGGGGGCAGAGTTGCCCGAGCTCTCCCAGGTGGCGGACGTCGTGGATCTCGAGCCCAGATTCCGACTGCGCGCCGGAGGCTCCCTGGTCGAAGCGCAGGTTTCGCTCAAGGTGAGCTACGGCGACATGGAGATCGCGCTGCGCGCCGACGGGATCTCGCCGCCGGTCATCATTCTTCCCCCGGAGGAAGGCCAGAAGCGCGCGAAGTGCATCCGAACGGACATCGTGGCTCAGCAGCTCGCCGTTCAGCGTCTCCTCGACCTCGGCCTGCACGCCGACGAGAGCGGGGACCTGTTCGCAGCGGACGGACCCGCGGCCATCAAGTTCTGGTCCGAGGGGGTGGGCTCTCTCCCGGACGACTGGGACCTCTACGTCCCGGAGAACCTCGTGGGAACGCAGGTGCGCTCGAAGTCTCTCATGACGTCCGCGCGGGTGAGCAGCGGCGTCGACTGGCTGAGCATCCAGGTCGTCTACGAGAGCGAAGGCGTCGCCGTGGGGCGCGAGGAGATCGTCCGCTGCCTGCGAGAGGGCAAGAAGTACGTCCGCCTGTCGGACGGGTCGTACGCGAGCCTGGACGTCGAGAAGGTGCAGGCGCTCATCGACCGCGAGGTCGAGCTCCTGGCGGCCGCGGGCAAGAACGGCAAGCTGCCACTGTCCCACGCCGGTCGCGTCCAGGAACTGCTGCAGCACACCGAGAGCGCGACGGTGACGGCGTCGACCAAGGCACTGTTCACGAAGCTGTCGAGCATCGACGAGATCAAGAAGGCGAAGAAGCCGCGCGGGTTGAAGGCGACCCTGCGTCCTTACCAGGAGCAGGGTCTTTCTTGGCTCCGCTTCCTGGACGAGCTGGGCTCGGGCGGCGTCCTGGCCGACGACATGGGCCTGGGCAAGACGATCCAGACCATCGCTCTGCTCCTGTCCCTGAAGGCAGAAAAGACCAAGGGAACGCTTCGTACGCTGATCGTGGCGCCGACGAGCGTCGTGACGAACTGGCTCCGCGAGATCGAGCGATTCTCGCCGACGCTCACGACCGCGCTCTGGCACGGCGCTGGACGCAAGGACCAGAAGGACGACCTCGAGGACGCGAACGTCATCATCACGAGCTACACGCTCCTGCGACGCGACATCGGCTTCCTGAAGGAGCTGAACCTGGACTACGCGATCCTCGACGAGGCACAGAACATCAAGAACCCCATGAGCGCCACGGCGCAGGCTTCCAAGGAGCTGCAGGCGCGGCGCCGTCTCGCGCTCACGGGCACGCCGATCGAGAACCGCCTGTCGGAAATCTGGTCGATCTTCGAGTTCGTGAGCCCGGGATTGCTCGGTCCCCTCCCGAAGTTCGAGGAGCGCTTCGCGCGGCCCATCGACCAGGGCGACTCCAAGAAGGCCGCGCGGCTGCGGGCCACGATCCACCCCTTCATCCTCCGCCGCACGAAGAACGAGGTCGCCAAGGACCTGCCGCCCAAGATCGAGATGGACAAGCTCATCGATCTCGCGCCGGAGCAGAAGGCCGTCTACGCGCAGGTGCTACGTGAGGTGCGCGCTCACGTCATGGGCGAGGTCGAGCGCAGCGGACTCGCGAAGAGCCAGATCCACATCCTCGCCGGCTTGACGAAGCTGCGACAGGCTGCGTGCGACCCGCGCCTTCTCGGCCTACCTCGCGCTTTCACCGACGAGGACAGCGGCAAGCTCGTCGCGATGCGAGAGCTCGTCGAAGAAGTGGAGTCCGGCGGCCACAAGGTCCTCATCTTCAGCCAGTTCGTCACGATGCTGAAGCTGATGGCGTCGGCACTCGACCAGGATCGGGTCCGGTACGAGTACCTGGACGGAAGTACGATGGACCGGCCTGCGCGCATCGATCGCTTCCAGGACGACCCGACGATTCCGGTGTTTCTCATCAGCCTGAAGGCCGGCGGATCCGGGCTCAATCTGACCGCAGCGGACACGGTGATCCACTTCGACCCCTGGTGGAACCCCGCCGTGGAGGATCAAGCGTCGGACCGCGCCCACCGCATCGGGCAGAAGAAGGTCGTTTCCGTCTACCGCCTCGTGGCGGCAGGGACCATCGAGGAGAAGATCCTGGAGCTGAAGCAGAAGAAGCGCGACCTCGTGAGCGCCGTGCTCTCCGAGGACTCCGGAGGAGCCAAGAAGCTCACGAAGGACGACCTGGACGATCTGTTCAGGCTCGATTGAGGCCGGGCGTCAGCTCAGCTCCCGCCGGGGCCGCCGCAGCTCATGCAGCCGCCGCCCATGTCGCACCCGCATGGGCCGTTCGGCGTGATGCAGCACGGCGTGCCGAAGCTGCTCGGGCAGAAGGCGGGGTTGCACGACCCGCCCGACGTGCCGCCGGTGCCGCTCGAGCCACCCGCCGACGATCCCGAGGTGCCGCCGGTCCCCGAAGCGCCACCAGTACCCGCCGTCGATCCGCCGGTCCCGCCGGCGCCGCTACCTCCGGTTCCGCCCACGCCGAAGCTGCCCGAGGAGCCCGACGACCCACCGGCCCCGAAGCCACTGGTCCCGCCCGCCGCCTCTGCGGAGACGTCCGACGCGGCATCCCCGACGCCACCGCCGACCGCTTCGGCCGGAAACAGATCGTCTTCGCTCGACGCGCACGACGCAGTCGCCCACAAGGACGCGACCCAGGTGATCGACACGGCGACGATACGGGCGGTCCTACGCTTCACGGGCAGCTCCTCGGGGTAGCGGCGGCGAGGCCTGGTTTCGGCCAACTCCTGACCACCTGGCGCATTCTAGCAGAAGGACGGCCGGGGCGGCCCGGAAACCCGCGGAAGGGGGCGCTGGGCGACCGGAGTCCCTCATCCCTCGTGGGTCGCACGGACTCGGCATCTCGATGAAATCGTCGCCCGCCCGGCGTTTTTTCCCGAGTCTTCCCCCCGCCGGCGCGACGCGGCACGGATCCCCGGGGCGACCGCCGAGCGCATGCGCCGCCTTCAGCGGCGCATGGAGACGTTCATCAGCAGGCCCTGTCCGACCAGCATCGTGACGGCGCTGGAGCCGCCGTAGGAGAACAGCGGGAGCGTCACGCCCACGACCGGGAGCAGACCGAGAGCCATCCCGACGTTGAACACGGTGTGCCAGAAGAAGAGGGCACCGACGCCGACCGCGATGGCCGCCCCGAAGCGATCCTTCGCCTGGGACGCGACGTGGACGGACCAGATGGTGACGAAGGCGTACAGCGCCAGGAGCACGACGGCCCCTGCGAAACCCCAGTCCTCCGCGAACACCGCGAACGGGAAGTCGGAGAACTGATCGGGCAGAAACCCGAACTGGTTCTGCGTGCCCTGCAGGTAGCCCTCGCCCCAGACTCCGCCGTTGCCGATGGCCGTTTTGGACTGAAACGCGTGGAAGCCCGCACCGGTGCGATCCTCGTCCGGGCTGAGGAAGCTCTCGATGCGCTGGAGCTGGTACTCGCGTAGCACGAAGCGATGAATCGCCCAGCCCCCTCCCACGACGATGACCGCGAGCCACGCGAGGCTGGCTCGCCGGATCTTCGTCATCCCGAGCATGACGCTCACGGTGAGCACGTAGATGAGCGACGTGCCGAGGTCGGGCTGGGCCATCACGAGCGCGACCGGCAGGGCCGTGAGCAGCGCGGGAGGCGCGAGATCGAAGAGAGTTCGCGGTTCTGTCTTGGGATCGTCGTGGAGATACTTCGCGACGACGAGCACGACGAGCAGCTTCATGAACTCACTGGGCTGGAACGAGAAGCTCCCGAACTCGATCCAGCGCGACGAACCTCGGATACTGGTCCCGAGCACGAAGACGAGCACCAGGGCCGCCACCCCGCCGGCATAGAAGAGGTACGACAGCCGCTCCAGGTGTCGGTAGTCCACGGCGCAGACGAGCGTACCGAGCAGCAGCCCGACCATGAGCCAGTAGAGCTGCGACACGTAGACGTCCGCCAGGCCGGCGCGCTGGCCCGCGTCCACGTACGGGCTCGTCGCGCTGTAGAGGTTGACCACGCCGAGGATCGCGATCGAAACCAGGGCCAGGAAGAGCACCCAGTCGAAGCTCTCTCGAACCCGGAACGCCAGGGACGTCGCCCTCACAGCGCGCTCTCCTCGGGCGAATCGTTCTCGCGCGGAGCGGTGGCCCTGGCGGCGAAGCGCTTCGCCTTCAGGTTCTGCCAGTCGCGCACGATTCGCATGGCGACGGGGACCGCGTTCTTGCCGCCCGCGCCGCCGTGTTCGACCAGCACGACGATGGCGATCTCGGGAGACGTGCTCGGCGCATACCCCGCGAACCAGGCGTGGTCGCGGTTGAAGTACCAGACCTTGTCCGGATCCACGGACTTGGCCGAAACACGACGAACCTCCGCCGTGCCGGTCTTGCCCGCGAGATCAACGTCGGCGAACCGCTCCGCGTGCGCCGTGCCCTCGCGCTCCTGCACGACCCCGTAGAGCGCCCGCTTCACGCGCGAGAGGTCCTCCCTGTCGACGCTGACCATTCTGCGGACGCGCGGAGGAAACTCCTGCACGATGGTCCCGTCGCTCGTCTCGATGCTCCGGACGACCTGCGGTTGATACAGCGTCCCGCCGTTCGCGAGGGCAGCGTACGCGAGGGCCAGCTGAAGGACGTTCACCGTCGAGGCGCCCTGCCCGATCGCCGCGAGCAGCTTGTAGCCACCGTAGAAGCGGCCCTTGTAGCGCCTCGTGTACCAGCCGCGCGTCGGCATCCGGCCGCGCGCCTCGGGATTCACGCCCAGGCCGGTCTTCGCGCCAAAGCCGAAGTCGAGGCCAATCTTCGCGAGCTTGTCGATCTCGAGTTGCTCTCCGAGCGCGTAGAAGTACGTGTTGCAGGACTGGACGATGGCCTGGTGAAGGTTGACGTGGCGGTGCACTCCCGTGCACCGGAAGAAGCGTCGGCCGAATTCGTAGCCGCCGCGACAGTCGACCTGCCCGCGCGGACTGATGAGCCGGTCGGCGAGTGCCGCCAGCGCCGCGAAGGGCTTGTACGTGGAGCCGGGCGGGTAGGCGGCGGTCTGCGTCTTGTCCAGCGTGGGCTTCAGTGGGTCGGCGTAGAGGCGCCGAAACGCGTCGCCGACGATTTCCTGACCGCTGCCGCCGGAAACGACGTTCGGATCGAAGCTGGGCTTGGAGAGCCCCGCCAGCAGGCGCCCGGTTCGGACGTCCACGATGACCACCGCGCCGGCCAGCTGACCGCGCATCGCCTTCTCGATCGACCGTTCGAGCTCCACGTCCACGGTGAGCGAGATGTCGCGGCCGGGCACGGGGTCGAGCCGTCGAGGCTCGTCGAGGTATCGCTCGACCAGCTCCTCGGGATCCTTCCGACCTCCACCCCCGCGGACGATCTTGCGCCAGCCCCGCTGACCCCGTACGTAGCTCTCCCAGCGACGCTCGACGCCGATCGCGCCGAGGCGATCACCCGGTCGATACCCGCGGTACTCGGGCCGGGCGAGCATTTCACCGTCGACCTCGCGCATGTAGCCCACCAGGTGCGCGCCGAGCTCGCCGTGGGGATAGTACCGGACGGGCACGTGGGCGACCTCCACCCCCCGAAGCTCCGACTCGTGCGTCTTGAGCGTGGCGAGGACCTCGCGATCCACGTCCGCCTTGAGGAGGATCTGCTGCGTGCGACGCGGCAACGGCACCTCCTCGATTCGCTTGCGAAGGAGCTGCTCCTCCATCTCGCCGAGGCCCATCAGCCGCGCCACGCGCGGCCAGGTGCGCTTCATGTCGAGGAGATCCGGCGCGACGTAGACGTTGTACGAAGGGCGATTGGCCGCCAGGACGTTGCCGTGGGCATCGCGAATCACGCCGCGCGTCGTGGCGAGGCTGATGTGCCGCACGATGTTCTTCCGGGCCGTGGCGTGGTGCAGATCGTGCTCGACGACCTGGAGCTGAAAGAGCTTGCCGACGAAGACGAGGAACGTGAGCAGCACGAAGACGACCATCCACCGGTAACGGCGTCGAAACTCGCCCACGTCCGACCTTTGGACGAGGATGTTCACGCGCGATTCGTCCTGCGGGTCATGCCTCTCCGGCCCGCGACACGGTCAGCGCGTCGCGGTAGAGCCTCAGCGCGAGCCGGAAGATCACGGGAGCGCAGAGCGCCGTCGCGACGGCGTGGGGCAGGACGACGCTCGCCAGTTCCACGGGGCGCTGCGGGTCCGAACCGAACACCGCGAGGAGCACCAGCACGATTCCACCCTCCGCCAGAGTGAATGCCAGGGCCCACGTGATCTGGGTCAGCACGGTCTGCGTCGTCAGCCGCACGCCCGCGACGCGCGCGACGACGAACAGCGCGACGAACACGAACGTGAACAGGCCGAGAGGGGCCGAGCCGAGGATGTCGAGGGCGTAGCCCAGGACCGCGGTGAGGAGGGCACCGCGCGCAAGGGAGGTCTCGTGAACCCCGAGAAACACGACGATGGGTAGCACCAAGCTGGGCGCGGCGCCGTGGATGCCAAGGGGTCCCAGGATGCGGAACAGGTTGCCCTGAACGAGGATCAGGAGCAGTCCGATGGCGAGAAGGGCCGCGTGACGCATCGCTCAGCCGCGCTTGCGCGCCTCCCTCCGGGGCTCGCAGTCCTTCGTGTCGATGAGCAGTACCAGCACCTCCTCGAGGCGCGAGAAGTCCACCGTCGGTTCGGCCTCCACCTCCTGATAGATCCCGAAGTCGCGCTTCTTGACGTCGGTCACCTTCGCCACGGGAATGCCCTTCGGGAAGCGGCACCCGCCGCCGCTCGTCAACAGGAGATCCCCGACCTCCACCTCGTCGGTTCGCCGCACGTACTCGACCCGCAGCAGGTAGCGCGACCGCTCACCGACGCCGCGAACGAATCCCCGCGACCCCGTGCGCTCCACCACCACATCCACGCCGAATCCAGCCTCCACGGTGAGCTGCACGTCCACCTTGTCACCGGAGACGCGAAACACGGTACCCACCGCTCCGTCCGGCGAAACGACGGGCATCTTCGGCTGGATGCCCGACCCGGTGCTGTCCAGCGTCAGATGCGCGACCCGGAAGAACTCGGTGGGGTCCTTCGCGACGACGACGGCGCTGACGGCGTCGACCTCGAGCGACTCTCGGAGCGCGAGCAGCTTGCGGAGGCGCTGGTTCTCCGCGCGCAGCGAGGAGAGATCGCGGAGCTCGGACTGCAGCCGCGCATTGTCGTACGCGAGGCGATCGTTGTTGCGCTTGACGTCCACCAGGTAGACGTAGTCGCTGACGAGGCTCGACATGCCGCGCGCGAGCACGGCGGACGCGTACTGCACCGGCGCGGCAACGCGCATGATGGCCCTGTCCACCCCCGTCATGTTCTCGGGCCGCCGAATGTTCGCCCGCAGGACGAAGAACGGCACCGCCAACAGGACGATGACGATGAACGTATCGCGGTATCTACGGAATGCGCCCACGGTCCGCGCAGCGGCTCGGATCAGCCGATGGCCACTTCCTTCAGCAACTCGATGTGATCGAGGGTCTTCCCGCTCCCCAGCACGACGGCACTGATCGGATCGTCGCTGACCATGACGGGAAGGCCGGTCTCTTCACGGAGCAGCACGTCCATGTTCTTGCAGAGAGCCCCGCCGCCCGTCAGCACGATGCCCTTGTCCACGATGTCGGCGGCGAGCTCCGGCGGTGTGCGCTCGAGAGCCGTCAGGACCGCCTCGACGATGACGTTGATGGGCTCCTGGAGCGCCTCGCGGATCTCGTCCGAGTTCACCACCACGGTCTTCGGGATGCCCGCGACCATGTCCCGCCCCTTGACCTCCATGGTGGCCTGCTGGTCCAGGGGGTACGCGTTACCGATCGTCATCTTGATGCGCTCGGCGGTCTGCTCGCCTATCGCGAGGTTGTACTTGCGC
>CAZARU010000180.1:0-12904 GCA_964487605.1 uncultured Polyangiaceae bacterium | reverse complement strand
ACGCGGGCGTGGGCGGCGCTTCCGCCGGGGGCGCTGCCGGCGCGTCGGCGACCGCGGGCGCGAGCGCGAGCGCCGGCAGCGGCGGCTCCAGCGCGTTCGGGGGCACCGGGGGCGAGGCCGGCACCGCCGCAGCGGGCGGTTCGACGGCCGCGGGTGCGGGCGGCGAAGCTGCGGGTGGTGGGGCCGGCGCCGTGTCCGGAGAGGGTGGAGCTGCTGGAGGCGCGGGCGATGGCGGTCGCGCCGGCGCGGGTGGTGTGGCCGGATCGGGTGGAACGGGCGGGACGTCCGGATCGGGTGGAACGGGCGGGACGTCCGGATCGGGCGGCACCGCGGGTGCCGGCGGAACGTCGGGAGTCGGCGGATCAGCCGGCACTGGCGGAGCAGTGGACGCAGGCAGCGACGCGGGCCCCGTCGGCTGCCCCGCGCTCAACGTCGTTCCGAACGGCAGCTTCGAGATGGTGACCGGGAACGCCCCGAACCTTTGGACGGCCGTCGAGAACGACGGCACCGGCGGAACGCTGCAGGCGACCACGACGGCGCACACGTCGGGGAGCCGCTCGCTGTTCGTCTCGACCACCCTCGCCATGGTCCCGCCGGGCGGTGCGTACTCCTACGTCGTCCGCAGCGCGCTCTTCAAGACCGACGGCA
The DNA here is from genome assembly GCA_964487605.1 of uncultured Polyangiaceae bacterium. Classification (GTDB taxonomy): domain Bacteria; phylum Myxococcota_A; class Polyangia; order Polyangiales; family Polyangiaceae; genus JAJDAH01. The sequence continues at coordinate 12,256 of CAZARU010000180.1, read as the reverse complement.
GAAAGCTCGCGGCGCGCCTCGATGCGTTCGTCGAGTCGGGCGCGCTCATCGCGCGTCCACCGACCGTGGCGTTCATCTTCTTCGACGGGAGCGACCAACCCATCGCGCCGCCCGTGCAGATCTTCACGATCGCGACCGGGTCCACCTTCGCGCCGTACGTCACGGCGGCGCCGATCACGCCTCCGCCGCAGACGGCGAGCGCTCGTCTCGAGATCCGCGTTGCGGCGCGAATGGCCTTGTACGTGGACTCCATCTGCGTGACGCTCGCCGACTGATGAGCCATCCTGCGCTTCGCAGCCTGCTGGGAGTCCTGGTCGTGGGGGCACTTCTCGGGCGCACGCGTCTGGCCGAGGCCTGAGGCCTCTCCGCGCCGGTCGGTCCGACCGGATGCGAGAGCTCGGGAAGGATGACGTCGCCCTGGCAGCTCGGCGCGTCGTTCGGCGCCTTCGACGCCGACGTGCGCATCGACGACGAGGACTTTGCGCTCACGCAGCAGGCAGTCGGTGCGGCGCTCGCCCATCGCTTCACCGATGCGACGAACGTGCGGCTCTCGCTCGGCGCGGTGCTCGGTGGCGACCTGGTGCCCGAGTCGTCCAGCCGTCTTCGTGGGCGCCGCTGGTCCGTCGAGCCCGGCTGGCTCGCGAGCGTGACCCTCGCGCATCGGTGGTTCGGCGGGCCCGACCGGCCATTCCTCGTCTCGACCGTCGCGTTCGGTCTCTCCTTCGCCGCGACCGAAGAGGTCGGCGTCTCCGGTTCGCGCGAGTCGCTCAGCGCCTCGGATCTGCGAGTCGGAGCGCTCTTCGGCACGACGTTCCTGCGCTCGTGGAGCCCCTACCTCGCAGCCCGCGTTTTCGCCGGCCCCATCGGCTGGCGCGTGGACGGGCGAGACGTGAGCGGCTTCGACCGAAGAAAGTACGCCCTCGGCGTGGGGAGCAGCTTGCTTGCCGGGGAGGGCGTGACGCTCGCCGTGGACGCCGCGATGCTCGGGGAGCAGTCGGTCTCGGCGGGGGCGACGTTCGATCTGTGAGAGGGGGCCGGGGCGGCGCGTGCGGGCTGCGGCGGGCGGTGGGGGGAGGAGGGGGCGCTGGGGAGGGAGTTGCCGGTAACCTAGCACTCAGTGCCGCGAGGATCCCGCAAAATTGCGGCCATTCCGTCCCTGGATCGGATCCTGCTTTCCACTCCTCCCCATGGCGATCAAGATGGTAACTCGATGTTGCGTGCTCTTCCTGCTGCCGGCGGTGGTCGGATGCGGCGCCCGCGTGGACGATGCGGCCGGCCCGAGGGGCGACCGCGCGACGGCGCCGCCGGCGCTCGGGGTCGTCGACGGCCCTGTCGCCCCGGCGGTCGGGCCCTCGCCGGCGGGGGCTTCCTTCGTCGTGCACGAGTGGGGCACGAACACGATCGTCGTCGGGTCGGACGGCTCGCTGCAGCCGGGCCTCGAGCACGAGGAGGAGGGGCTGCCGGCATTCGTTCACGACCGCATCCGCGCGGCGGTCGCGGACCGCGAGGCGAGCGTCCTGCACATGGACTGCACGAGCAAGCTCGAGACGCCCATCACCTACTTCTACTCGGACACGCCGCGGACGGTTCGCGTGGCGGTGGACTTTCCGACGGGCGTCTTCACGCAGTGGTACCCGCGCGTGGATCTCTTCTACCCGCTCGTGGCGCAGCCGTGCGGCGAGTACTACGGACCCGCCGAGAGCAACACCAACGCGGTCGCGGACCCCTACCTCGATCCGGCGTTCCCGTTCCGCGGCGAGGCGTGTCGCGAGAAGTTCCAGGCGGCCGGCGGCGGCCTGCTCGACTGGGGCGAGGTGGAGATCCTGCCACGCGACCAGGAGGCGATCGTGCCCGTGGCGCCGCTGGCGGAGAGCACGTGGTCGCATGCGCGCCAGGTGCGTGCGAACTCGGTGCGCGTTCCCGGCGCCGACGCGCAAGCGGAGCGGTTCCTGTTCTACCGCGGCCTCGGCAGCTTCGAACCGCCGGTGGTGGTCGCCACGGGCCCGGAGCGCGCGGTGACGTTGTCGAACCGCGCGGCGGTCGGCTCGGTCGGCGTGGTGTTCGCCCTGACGGTCGACGAGTCCGGCGGCGCGTTCGTCGCGCACGACGCGGGGATCTTGCCCGGAGGCACGCTCGCCGCGCATGCCCCGGCCCCTGCGGACCTGCTGCCGATGGACGACTACGTCGCGTCGCTGTCCGCGGCCATGGTGGAGGCCCTGGTGGGGACCGGCCTCTACACCGACGAGGCCGAGGGCATGGTCGCGACGTGGAGCCGGCAGTGGTTCCGGACGCCCGGCCAGCGCGTGCTCTACCTCATGCCGCAGCGGTGGACCGACGAGATGATCCCGCTGCGGGTCGAGCCGGCCCCGGACGCCGTCGTTCGCACGGTCGTGATCCGGGTCGAGACCATCACACCGGAGCTCGAGGCCGAGGACGTCGCGAAGGCGCGCGACCTGGACGGCGCGTCCTCGGCGTCGGCCGAGCGGCACTTCCTCGAGCTCGGTCGGTTCGCCGAGCCGCGACTGCGGCGCGCGCTGGCGCTGCTCGGTCAGCCCGCCTACGGCGCGCCGCTGCTCGCTCGCATCTCGACCGTCGGCATGACGGCGGCCGTCGGCGAGTGACGACCCACGAGCCCCCATCCACGCGTCCGCGCGACGTTCGACCGTGACCGACCTCCACCATCCTCGCTATCGCGCGGGCGCCGAGCTCGGTCGCGGCGCGCAGGGCGTGGTCCTCCGCGTCACGGACGTCGAGCAACCCGAGCTGCCGCTGGTGGCGAAGATCTGGACGGCGGGAGCCTTTCCGGAGCACCTGCTCGCGGGGGAGTTCGCGCTGCTCGCGCGGCTGTCCACTCCGGGTCTGGCGCGGGCGCGCGACTACGGGCGCGACGCGAAGACGCAGGCGCCGTTCCTCGTCGAGGAGCTCGTGGACGGGCCGGACGCGGCCTCCTTTCTCCGGGCGGCGTCGTCCGACGCCGAGCGTGCCAGGCGACTGACCGGCGTTCTGGCGGACGTCAGCCAGACGCTGGGAGTGCTCCACGGTGCCGGCTTCGTGCACGGCGACGTGAAGCCGGCGCACGTTCGCGTGCACGCCGAGCGCGGCGCGGTGCTGCTCGACCTCGGTGCGGCGGTGGAGAACGCGCACGCCGAGGCTCGTGAGGCGAGCGGTCCGGTCGCCGTGACGCGGGAGTATGCGGCGCCCGAGGTGCTGGCCGGCGCTCCGCCGTCTCCGGCGAGCGATCAGTTTTCACTCGGGGCCCTCGCGTGGGCGCTGTGCGTCGGCGTGCCACCGGCGCCGGGTGCGCTCGACGTGCGGCGCCACGCTCCCTGGGTCGCCCCGGCCGTCGGTGACCTCGTCGATCGCCTGCTCGCGCCCCACCCCGCGGACCGACCGTCCACCGGCGAGGCGCTCCGTGCCCTCGGCGAGGGCGGCGCAGGCGCATCGCGTTCGGCCGAGCGCGCCGTCGCCGCCGCGCGCGGGCGAGAGCGCGAGATCGGGCTCCTGCTCGAGGCGCGCGGGGGCGTGCGCTATCTGGTCGGTCCGCCCGGCTCCGGGAAGTCCCACGTGCTGGCCGAGGCGCACGTTCGCGCGCTGCTCGCCGGACGAGACGCGCGCCGCCTCGCGTTCCCGTGCGACGACGCGGGGCTCGTTCGCCGGTTGATCGCCTGGCTGCGCGGGGCCGCGCCGGCGTGGCCGTTCGCCGCACGGCCCGAGGCGCTGCTGCTGCTGCTCGATCCCTTGGATGCCGCCCCCGAGGAGCTCCGTCACGCCCTCGAAGCGTTCCGGTGCCGGCCGGGGGAGGCGGCGCGCGCCAACGTGGTCGCGGCCACTCGGACGGCGGTCCCGGGGGCGCCGACGCTGCGGCTCGGACCCCTCGACGCCGCCGCCCTGACCGCGATCTGTCGCGATCACCTCGCCGATCCCGAGACCATCGAGGATCGCGTTCGCGAAGCCGCCGGCAGCCCGGGGTGGCTGCTCGCGGCGCTCGGCCGCGTGCCCCTCGACGCAGCGGCTGCCCAGGAGCGCGCGCGAACCCTGAGCGCGTCCGCTCGCGCCGTGCTGGCCGCCACGGCGGTCGTGGGTGGCGCGATCAGCGGCCGCCTGGTCGCTGCCCTCTGCGGTGCGGACGCCGGCGCCGCGCTCGCCGAGCTCGCAGCGGCACGCCTCATCGCGCGCACGGTAGGGGATTCGTCCCCGGCGTCGGAAGCTCGAGCGGTGCACACGCTCAACGCCGCCCACATCGCGGCAGATCTCGCCGAGTCCCTCGCGTCGTTCGACGACGTGGATCGCGTCGCGGACGCCGTGCTCGCGGACGGTAGCTCCGCCGCGGCGACGCTGCTCGCCGTGGCAGGAGCGCCCCGGCCGCCCTCGCGGCGCACGGACCTGCTCGTCGCCGCCGCGGCGCGGGCGCGGAGCGAGGGGCTCCGGTCCGTGGAGGCCGACGCTCTGCTCGCGCTGGCTGCCGATCCGCGGGAGCGCCGACCGGAGGTCCTGCTCGCGCTCGACCGCGTCACGCGCGGCGGCGGCAGTACGGGCCTGTATGCGGAGCTGGCGCCGTGGCTGCAGGCCGCGGCCGGCAAGGAGCCTCGCCTCGAGGTGCTCGCGCTCCGCCGGCGCGCCGAGCTCTCGGCTCGAGCGGGCGACTTCGACGAGGCCCGCGCGCTCGCGGAGCGCGCTGCGGAGCGTGCTCGGGTGCTTCGTGATCCGCTGGGGCAGGGGCTCTCGTTCGCGACGCTCGCGTCGATCGCTCTGCATCGAGCGGACTGGGCGGCGGCGGAGCGTGCCGTGAGCGAAGCGCTGTCCCTCCTCGCCGGCGAGACCATCGACGACGAGGAGGAGCTCGCGCGACTCGAGCACAACCGAGGCGTGGTGGCGCTCTATCGAGAGCGGCTCGACGAAGCTACGGCGTCGTTCGAGCGGTCGCTCGCGAAGAAGCGCGCCATGGGGGACCGCGGGGGGATCTGGGCGAGCCTGGTGAACCTCGGCATCGCGCACGGCAAGGCCGGACGCAGGACCGAGGCGGAGACGGCGCTCGACGAGGCGGTCGCGTCCACGCGCGCCATGGGCCTCGACGCCGGCACCGGCTGGGCCCTGGCCGCGCGGGCCGAGCTGCTCGCGCGAGCGAACGACGCGCGCGGCGCGGAGCGGGCGGTCGCCGAGGCGGAGCTGCTCGCCGAGCGGCTTCCCGCTTCGGTCCGCGTGGACCTCGCGCTGGTGCGCGCCGAGATCGCGCTCCTCGAAGGCGATGGCGAGGGCGCGGCGCGGGCCCTCGAGGCCGTGGGTGCGGCCGATCGGACGGACGACGCATTGACGGACGCCCGGGCGCTCGTGCTCGAAGCCAAGATCTTCCTCACCTGCGTCCCCGTGGAGCGGCGCGCCGCCGCGCGCAAGGCCGTCGCGGCGATTCGAAGGGCGCGCGCGGGTGGCCTCCCGGAGCCCGAGCGAGACGCCAAAGCCGTCCTCCTGTCGGCCCGTCGGCGGCCGGGTGCCGCCCCGGTCGCGTCGACGTACGCTCCCTCCGTGGAGAGTGACGATGCCGCATGGTCGTGGCTGGCGGGACTGACCGAGGCGCCGTCGGTGGCCGCTGCGTGCCTCGACCTTGCGCGCCTCGTCGTGCGCGAGTCGGGCGCCGAACGGGCGTTCGTCGTGCTCGTGGGGCCGCGCGGGGACATCGTCAAGGTCGCGGGTACGGACATCGAGGGGCTCCCCATTGCCGACGCAGCGCAGCGCCTCGACCCGACGATCGTTCGAGGCGCCCTCGACAGAGGTGGGCGCGTGCACCATCGGGACGTGGAGACCGTGGGAGGGCGCGGCTCGCGGCTCGCGGCTGCGGCGGCGGCGCCCTCGACGACGGCAATCCGCGCGGCGGTCGTGGCGGAGCATCGTTTCTCGACCGGTTGCTTCGACGCGATCGACGCTTCGGTCGTCGAGCGGTGGGCACGCCTCGCCGCCGTGGCGGCGTGGGGCGAGCAGCTCGCCGGCCAGCGCGTGGTGGCCCCTGGCGAACTCTCCGCGCGGCCCAAGGTCTCCGAAGCCGTGGTGTCGAGCTCCGCCGGCGGTGCCGCGGAGCCGTGGTCGGCGCGGATCGAGGCGACGACCGCGCTCCCCGTCGTGGGGCATCGACGCAGCTTTCCCGGAATCGTGGGCGAGAGCGCGGCCCTTCGAACGGCGCTCGCGCGCCTCGACGCGGCGGTCGACAGCGAGCTACCCGTCCTCGTCGTCGGGGAGACGGGGGTGGGCAAGGAGCGCTTCGCGCGCGCCGTCCACGAGCTCGGCCAGCGCAGCCGCGCGCCGTTCGTCGCCGTGAGCTGCGCGGCGATCCCCGAGACGCTCTTCGAGGCCGAGCTCTTCGGGCACGCGCGCGGATCGTTCACGGGCGCCGAGAAGGCGCGGCCCGGACTGCTTGCGCGGGCGCAGCAGGGGACGCTCTTCCTGGACGAGGTGGGCGAGCTCCCCCTTTCGCGTCAGGCGGTGCTGCTCCGGGCCCTCGAGACGAGAACCTACCGCGCCGTCGGCTCGGACGACGAGCGAGACTTCGACGTTCGCATCGTCTCGGCGACCAACCGTGACCTCGCCGACGCCGTGAAGGCCGGCACGTTCCGGCGGGATCTGCTCTATCGCCTCAACGTCCTGGAGGTGCGGGTACCCGCGCTCCGGGAGCGCCCCGAGGACGTGGCGGTCCTCGCGCGCCACTTCCTGGATTCGGCCGGGAGCGACGCCGAGATCTCCGAGGGTGCCCTGGCGGCCCTCGAAGCGTACTCGTGGCCCGGCAACGTGCGCGAGCTGCAGCACCAGATGCAGCGCCTCGCGGCCGCGCGCGTCGAGCGCGTGGATCGCGAGCACCTGCCGCGGGAGCTTCGGGGGTCCACGCGCGGCTCGGCGCGCACCACCCCGAAGGCGCGCCCCCGTCCCAAGGGAGCCGAGGACGAGAAGCGCCAGGTCGAGGACGCACTCTCCGCCGCCGACGGAAACATCACGCGGGCGGCGCGGCGTCTCGGCCTCACCCGCCACGGGCTCAAGAAGCGGATGGTTCGCCTCGGGATGCGCGAGGGCGTCCGTGCGGAGTCCGGAGGAAGGCGCTAGAACATGGAACGGTCGATGTCAGGGAGCGGAACGCGTGGATGGGGGGCGCTGAGCGTGGCGCTCGTCGCGGTCGCGTGCGGCGGCGAGGGGAACGCGCCGGCGCCGGGAGCGACGGGCGATGCCGGCGCCACGCCGCTCGGGTGCGTGCCGGCGTCCGTGCAGGCGGACGTCGCGGACATCGACCTCGCGGGTTACCCGCCGTACGCCGTCGACGGCTGTCGGCTCGTGTTCGTCGCCGGGCCAGCGCACGCGGCTCCGGGCTCGCTCGTGCTGCGAAACCTCGACGACGCCAGCGAGACGATCCTGGCCGCGGCGGCCGAGGAACCACGCCGTCCGGCGATCGCCGCCGACGTCGTCGCCTGGGAAGCGACCGTCGGTGGGAGCAGCGCGGTCAAGGTTCACACCGCGGGCGCCACGCACACTCTGACCGGGTCGTTCGTCTCCGCCGGGGAGCCGCGGGTTGCCGCCGGCAGGGTCGTTTTCGCCGCCTGGCTCTCGGCGGATCCCGACGGGGACACCGACGTGCTGCTGTACGACGTGGGCACCGGGAGCACGCGCGCCGTCGGGAGCGGCGCGGGGCAGCAGCGTTTCGCCGACGTGTCCGCGACCCACGTCGCGTACACCGACTTCTCGGAGGACGCGTCGGGGGTGTACGACCCCGCCGGCATCGCGCTGGCCGACGTCGTGCTGGTGAACCTCGCCGACGACACGCGCGTGGTCGTCGCCCGGCCGTTCAAGCAGGCCTACCCGATGCTCGGCGCCGACGGCCGGCTCGTGTACCTGGAATGGCCGGACACCGCGCGACCGGTCCCGAAGCTCGAGGGCTTTTCGCTGCGTGCGCTCGACCTGGCCGCGCCGCTGGCCGAGCCGGTGACCCTCGGGGATGTGACCACCGATCCCCCCTCCATCCGGCCCGCCGCATTCGGCGGACTCGTGGAGTGGGTGGAGCGGCAGGGCGGGGTTTCCAGGCTCGTGCGCGTCGATGCGGCCGGCGGCTCCGAGCCGACGACCGTCGCGGGGCTCGAGGGACTCGATCTGTTCGCGCCGGCGGCAACGACGGACCTGACGGTGCTCGCCACGCGGGGATCCGTACCCGGAGTCAGTCTCCGCGGTGTTTCTCGCTGACGTCGCGCTAGTCTGCGCGCCCCGTGGACATCCCCGTGGCCCATCTCGCCGGCGCGGCCGCCGCCGTCGGTGTCGGTGCGGCGCTGCAGGGCTCCGTCGGCTTCGGCCTCGCCCTCGTGTCGGCGCCGGTGCTCGTGCTCATCGATCCGCGGCTCGTCCCCGGCCCGATCCTTCTCTGCGCCACCGTCCTCACCATCGCGATGATGCTCCGCGAGTGGGAGGGCGTGGACCTTCGCGGCGTGGGCTGGGCGTTCGTCGGGCGCATCCCGGGCACGGTGGCGGGGGCCGTCCTCCTCGCCGTCGCCTCGCGCGCGGTCCTCGGGATGGTCCTCGGCGCGTTCGTGCTCGTGGGTACGGCCCTGACGGCGCTCACCCGGGCAGTCCCCGTCAATCGCCCCACGCTTCTCCTCGCCGGCGCCATGAGCGGACTCATGGGTACCGTGGCGGCCATCGGGGGACCGCCCATCGCGCTCTTGTACGCCAGCAGCGACGGCCCGAGGATGCGAAGCACGCTGAGCACGTTCTTCACGGCGGGTGCATTGATGAGCGCCATCGCCCTGGCCCTCGTGGGCCGGCTCGGGTGGAGTGAGCTCGTCTGGGGGGCGGCGCTCGTGCCGGGCACGTTGCTCGGCTTCTGGGCCTCGAACGCGCTCAAGCGCCGACTCGACGATCGCGTCGGTCGGCTCGCCGTGCTCGGCGTGTCCGCTCTGGGGGGTGTCCTCGTGATCGTGGACGCTGCGTTCTAGACGTGACCGAGGCGACCGATCCGGACGATCCAGGCATCGCAGAGCCGGCGTCGCCGTCGTGGCTCGCGCGGCCGTGCCTCTCGCTGCGCTACATCTCCTACTGTCGGATCTACGCCCTCGCGACGGCGAATCGACTGACCCTGCCGGACGCGACGGCCGAGGAGTGGCTCGTCCCCGCGGCGGTGCACCTGCTCGGCGCGGCCCTGCTCGCCATCAACGGCAGCTTCGCCGGGTGGGTCCTGTGCACCGTCGGGGCGGCCGCGCCTCTGCTGTTCCTGAAGGATCAGCTCACGCAGTCGGTCTTCCTCCTCGGGTGCGCTGCTGGCGGCGTCGCGTGCTGGCTCGGCAGTCGTGCCGGCCGCCGGGCGCGCCTCGAGCATGGGTTCCCCTTCGTGGTCCGCGTGCTCGTCGTGGGCGTCTACGCGTCGGCCGCGCTCCACAAGCTGAACCGCGACTTCTTCACCCCCGCGGTGAGCTGCGCGAACGGTGGACTCACGGTCCTGGCCGAGCAGTGGGGGGCGCCCGTCGTCGATCGCGTCGCGATGAGCGGCGCGTGGCCCCCGATGTTCGTCCTGGCGGAGCTCTCCGTCGCCGTGCTCTTCGTGGTCCGGCCCGGGTTCGCGATCTGCGGCGCGATGCTGCTGCACCTGCCGCTCACGATCATCTTCGCGCCGGCCTTCGCCTTCACCATGATGAGCGGCTGGATCATGTTCTTCGGGGACGAGGAGCTCCGGCACTTCGGGCGATCGGCTCGCGCGCACTGGGCGTCGATTCTCGTCATCGGAGGCGGCCCTGCGGCGCTGAGCCTGTGGCGCCACACGCCCGAACGGTGGAGCGTCGATCCCGACTGGTGCCTCAAGGAGGCAGTACTGTGGCTGGTCGCCGCGGCGATCGTCGTCGCGTGGGTCGTTCCGCGCACCCCTCGCGTGTTCGGCTGGTGGTCGGCATGGCGTGAGCGGCCGGGGAAGGCCGGTTCGCGCATCGGCGTGGCTCTCGGCGTGCTGTGGGGCGTCAACGCGCTCTCGCCGTACTCCGGGCTTCACTTCCACCACGCCGCGGCCATGCTCTCGAATCTCCGCATCGACGAGGGTTGCTGGAACAGCTTCGTGTTTCCCGAGTCGCTGCGGGTCCACGAGCCGTACGTCCGCATCGACTCCGTGACCCTGGGCGACGCCGGGCGCGAGGCCGAGGCGCGCGAGCGGCTCTGGACGCACGAGACCCTCGCGACGGCGCGTCGCAGGTGGTGTCGGAACCGCACCGAGCCCCTGGCCGTCGCCGGAACGTGGCGCGGCGGGGCGTTCGCGATCCCGAGCTTCTGCTCCGACGAGGGGTGGCCGTTCGGGCAGCCGCTCCTCGCCGGGTTTCGGCCGTACCAGGTCAACCTGACGCGCAACTGCCCCCAGGCGTGCGTGCACTGAGGACACCGTCGGGACACGGGCGTCGCCATGCGGCGCGGCGGGCGGACGGCGAGGCCGTCTTGGTGTACGAATTCACCTCGATGGCAGCCCTGTCGCGCGCGGTGCTCGTCCTGCTTGCGGCCCTCGCCGCGGCGTGCAGCAGCGACGACGGCGGAGGGGACGGTGGCGACGACGCGCCGTGTGCGCCCGAGGAGTGGCGCCGGTGTCCGTGCGCGTCGGGCGGTGAAGGCGTGCAGCTCTGCGCCAGCGGCAAGTTCGGAGCCTGCGAGCTGTGCGCTGGCGCCGGCGGCGCCGGTGGGTCCAGCGGCGCGAGTGGGTCGGCCGGGCAGGGCGGGTCGAGCGGTTCCGGCGCCGCCGGCAGCGGCGGGTCGGCGCCCGGCGAGCCGACGCCGAACCCTCAGTTTCTTCCGACGCCGACCGGCGCGTGTCCCGACTTCGTGGGCGACGAGGTCACGGTCTCGCCCGCCGGCATCGCCCCGCGCAAGGTTCGCATCTGGATCGGCCCCGAGGCCCAGCAGCTCGACGGCCCGCTCGTCCTCTACTGGCACGGTACCGGAAGCAGCCCGGTCTTCGAGCCCATCGGCGGGCTCGGCAACCCGGCCATCGACGAGATCAAGGCGATGGGCGGCATGGTCGCCGCGCCCTTCCACGATCCCGCGGCGGGCACGTTCCCGTGGTTCTACACGGCGCCGCCCGGCGACCGCGACGACGACGCGCGCGTCGCCGACGAGATCCTCGCCTGTGCCATCGAGAAGGTCGGCATCGACCTGCGCCGGATCCATACCAGCGGCATGAGCGCGGGCGGGCTCATGGCGACGCAGCTCGCGTATCGACGGTCCGGCTACATGGCCAGCGTCGTCCCGTACTCCGGGGGCCGGCTCGGCGCACCGCCGAACCAGGATCCCTCCAACAAGTTCGCCGCGATGATCTACCACGGCGGCCCGGGCGACGTCGTGGTCATCAGCTTCCAGACCATGAGCAACAACTTCCTCGACGACCTGCGGGCGAACGGCCACTTCGGGTTCATCTGCGACCACGGCGGCGGGCACACGATTCCCCTCGCCGACGTCGCGGCCACGTGGCGGTTCATGAAGGATCATCCGTTCGGGACGCAGCCCTCGCCCTATGCGGGTGGTCTGCCCGCCGGGTTCCCGTCCTACTGCGCGCTCTGAGGCTCTGAGGCTGCCGCGCCTCAGGGCACGAAGGTCCGGCACGCTCCCATCACGCAGTCGACGGCGATCTGGTTCGGATCGCTCGCCGTGCTCCCGTCGTCGACGACGGGAAGACCACTGGGGCAACCGCACTGCGGCAGCGTCGGCGCGCAGCTGTCCCACGCGAGGCGAGCCTGCGCTGCCGCCCTGGCCGCGACTCCGCTGACGAGCTGCGTCCCGCAGCAGTCGTTGCCGACGGTCAACGTGGAGCAGTCCGACTTCTCGATGCACGCGCGGTCGAACTGCGCCACGAACGACGGTCCGTACTGGCACGTGATGCACGGCGTGTCCGTGCGCTTCCAGGTGCCGCCGTCGCAGTCCGCGGTCACCCGAACTCCCGTCGCATCGCAGCGATCGTACTGGCACTGCGGAGGGCCGCACAGGTCGCAGGAGTCGCCGTTCCCCGGCGGATTGTCCGGGCAGTTCAGCGCCGGCACCACGCAGCCCTGATGCTTCCAGGCGCTGGCGACGCAGTCGTACACGTCCTTGCAGCACATGCTCGGGTACTCGCAGTGGAGTCCCTTGGGCGCGCAGAGCGAGTTCGGAGCGGGTCGCTCGAAGGGGCACTCGGCGGGCGGCGCGCCGGCGCTCCCGCCGCTGCCGGCGGCTCCGGCGCCTCCGCCGTCGCCCGCGTTCCCGGCGTCGCCGGCGCCTCCGCCGTCGCCCGCGTTCC
>CAZARU010000179.1:0-13052 GCA_964487605.1 uncultured Polyangiaceae bacterium | reverse complement strand
GACGCTCCGACGCTCCGACGCTCCGACGCTCCGACGCTCCGACGCTCCGACGCTCGCCATCGGACTGATGGCGGCGCTCGTAGCGTCGTGCAGTGAGCCACGGATCGCGGCGACGGATGCGCGGGGTGGTCCGGGGGCCGCAAAGCTCGCTACGATGCAGATCACCGCGGATCCATCCCTGCCTGGCGGCCTCACGGGGCGCATCGCGATCGAGAACGACGACCTCAGCGACCTACGCGCGACGCTCGTGGCCGCGCTGGAGTCCGCGAATCTCGCAGGCAACGCTGTCTTGCACGTCCATCCCGTACGGTTGGGGGACGTGAGAGGCTGCGTAGCGGGGCGTGATCGACTGTGTCTACAGCTCGTACGCACTCGCGACCCGTCCGGCGCCGCGGTGCCCGGTGAAGACGTCATTTCACTGATGCCGAGCGGAACCGACGTCATCGACGTGGCGCAGGACTACGTCCGCACGACGCTTGCGCCTGCGCCGGGGGCCATTGCGACGCAACAGGTCGGAATCCTCTCTGCCATCTTCGAGAACGTCGGTGTCGACGTCACGCCGATCGACGAGGCCTCGCAGATGGTCGACCAGACGTCGCCCCTGTTCCTCCTCAGCAGGCTGATGCCGGCGGGTACGCCAGGGACCTCGAACCGCGTGGCGCACGAGATGAGGCTCATGCTCCGCCCTGGGGAACTCCGGCTCGGAAGCCACCATGGGCGCCACGGGATCTGGCTGCCGATGGACGTCGCCTTCCTGGCGAACAAGTACGTCGACACGACGGGGTTTCAGGCAGGGGCGGAGCCGTGGAGCGCCGTCGTACACTGCGAGCGTGAAGAGACTCACGGATTCGTCGGTGGGACGTTCGGCGAGGACCGTTGCCTGGAGTTCCTGAACGGTGCCAATCGCGGTCTCAAGGACGCCTTCGCGAGCGTGTGGTCCGACCTCTTGGTGGTACTGCCGAGCCTGAACACCCTGAACGAGCAGGACATCTACTGCGATCGCTTCGAGGTGGAGTACATACTGCGGCGCCTGCGCGTCGAGGTTGCGCTGATACCGGAGGTCGTCGAGGGCTGCGACCCGCTGGACGAGACGCCAGCCGTCGCCTGGATGGCGAACGTCCCCGGGGGCAAGCTTTTCCGGCAAGGATGTCTGGCCGTCCGCCCCGCCGCGCGCGTGCTCCCGCCCGAGCCGGGAGATCTCGAGATCGTCGGTGCCGCCAAGGGGCGCTGCTCGGACCTGGTGAACTTTCTCTGCACCGACCCTCCGAACCTGGTGCACGAGCTGCTCGACTGCCAGCAGATCGTCGGCACTTCAGCACGGAATGCCCTGGGGGGCGCCATCCTCGAAGCGGCTCCTCGTGCGATCGAGCAGGCGATCTTCCCGCTGCTCGCCTACGACGGGTCGGGGATGCGCTCACGCCCCAGCTTTCCGGGCTGCGATCGGCGTGCGGCCACCTGCCACGAGCGGATCGCGAACGACTACTTGCCCGGCTCCCTCACGGCGATGGCCTACGGCCTGTTCGCCAACGAGCTGGGTCCCAGCACGGAGTCGGACGCGCAGTTCCCGGTCACGGCCGTGGACTACGGCTGCCCCCCGGGTACCTACCGGGCGGGCACCGGGTGCGTCGAAGCCATCTGCATCCACGACGGCAGCCTATTCGGGGGGTGCCACTACGACGACGCCTCGGGTCGATGCGAGGGGGCCTGCTCGAGCGCCATCCCGGAGCCCGGCCGAGAACGCGATGCCAGGAGCCTCGAATTCACGGTGCTCGTCGACCCCGATGCGGACGGCATCCGCGGCGAGGAGGACAACTGCCCGTTCTTGGCGACTTCGACGCCAGACAACAGGGACAGCGACGGCGACCTCCGCGGCGATGCGTGCGACCCCTGCCCGTGCTCGCCGCCCGACCTCGGCGTCGAGGACGGCGACGGCGACGGTCGGTGCGACTACTGCCGACCGTCGCTCTCGAGCGCGTGCTACGCCGTCTGCAAGGCAACGCCCCCGGACAACTGCGTTGGCGTCGCCAACGCGGACCAGCGCAACTGCAACATCGACGCCGAGCTCGCAACGTTTCTGTCGCGGACTGCCGACGACACCGCTCGGCGCGTGAAGGGGGACGAGTGCGACGACGTACCGTGCGCGGTCGGCTGGTCCGAGAGCGAGATCATGGCGACCGACTTCGCGCAGGCCGGGAGCGCCTGCGCCGCGAGCACGCCACCCGGGCAGCCCTTCGCGCGAGCGACCTGCGAGGTCGGCCTCTCGACCCGCCTGCGCTGGCAGCGTTTCGCGCCCGAGAACGCGCAGGGGGTGACGCGGTTCGCACACTGCCAATGCGAGTTTGAACGGAGCACGCCGGAAGAGCGACTCCGGTGCAGGCTCAATGCCGACCTCTCGAACCGTTGCGTGACGGGCGTCTCGGAAGCGTTTCCGGACGAGAAGCTCCAGGATCGCGTGCGCGGGGAGTGGCACCTCATGACCACCACGCGACGCCTCACGGCGCTGCAGCAGGAGGGCCCGACCCCCGACGTGCTCCTGGCGGGGGCGCTGACAGGCCGCTCGTACGAGGGGCCGTACGTGCAGGGCGGCAGCGCGGTGCCCGCGGTTTCGTGGCGGTGGGAGCTCGACCGCGCGAAGTATGGCGTCTGCTCCGTACGGGAGGCCCTGCTCACCCCCGCGGCGTGTCCCGCCCGGTTCGACCTTCCCCTCGATCGCTTCGAGCAACTCACGAGCCGAGGTCCCGGCGCGCAGCAGACGATCATCGACGCCGTCGACGGGATCACCTGGTCGTGGACGCCGCGGTTCGCGGATGAGGATCTCGAGCACGTGTCCCTGAACGACTCCGTCGCTCCGACCCTGAGCGTCGCCGATCGCGCCAGTGACCACTTCCGACACGACCTCGCTCCCGCGCACCTGTTCCTCCGCCGCCTGGATCCACGAAGCTTCTCGGCGTTCCGACTCGACTACGATCCGTGCTGGGTCTTCGGCGATCCCGAGCGGTGCGGCGGACCGCTGGACCGCATCGACGACTACGGGCTTCCGCCGTGGATCCTCGTTCGAAACGGTGAGCCCCCCGTCGGCTACCAGAACGGCGCCTGGATGGCGGCCTCGCTGCCGAACTCGGTGGTCGATCTGGTGGCCGGTGCACTGGGTGCCGTGGACGTCGTCGTGCCGTCGGAGTCGACCGCCCTGCGGCTCGCGCTCGCAGCGCCGACCGTCGCAGTGGCCGTCCGGCGAGACACGGGGACCCTCGCAGGGGAAATCGCGCAGGGGGTGGCGGGGCTGGCGCTCGTGAGCTCGGCTTCGGCGTTGCCGTGCGCGGCCGGACAGGTCCAGGTGACCTGCGGGGACACGGAGTCCGGGGCGACGCCCACGTTTCGGTGTGCGGTCCCCTGCAACGGAATCGTCGGTGACGAGGCGGCCACCGGCGGGAGTGATCCGTCTTGCCTGCTCGTCAACGACGGCTTCTTCGATCTTCCCATGACCGACGAGGAAGTGTGCGCCACGAGCCACCCGCCCGTCGAGTGTGGTCCCGGGACGGTCGCTTGCTTGCAGCCTGCAGGGTGTGCCGTGCCGTGCGACGGGACGGCGAGCTGCGTGGACGGGATCATCGCTGACGAAGGGCCCTCCACCTGCGGCGAGCTCGGGTTGACGGCGCGTGCGCTCAGCGCCGTCCGGCGGGAGCTCTACGTCGCGAGCAACGACGATGGCGCCGGCATCGTGATCAGGACCGTGGAGCTCACCGCTGGGATCGTGCGCGACGAAGCGGTGCAGGGCATCGACCCCGATGCGTCGCCGCTCGGGCTCGTCTACCGCATCGAGGACGATGCGCTGTACCTGCTGGACGAGGTCGTGCGACCGCGCCGCCACACGTTCCACCGGCGACACGACCACGGCGAGCGCGTCCTGCGACTGCACCGGGTGAGTCGAGACGGCGTCGCGCAGGAGCTCGGCAGCGTCCGTCCACGCCGGCGCGGCGCGGACTACTTCCTGACCTCGACGCACGACGGGCGCCTGCTGCTCGCAGTCAGCGGCGGCGCGCCACACGTCGCCTACCTCGTTCTGGACCCGGAAGCCGAAGGCGTCGTTGCCATCGAAACGTACCTGGATCCGCGGCGCGGCGAGCTCACGCAAGCGCCGGTCAGCACGAACGGCCAGGGCTACTCGGTCGCGCTGCTGACACCCGGCGCCCGCCGTCATCGTGGCGAGCGGGATCCGGAGCTCGTCCTGACCGACCTGGACCGCGGCCGGTTTCATCGGGTTTCGCGCCCGCAGGCGTTCCACCGACTCGGCGAAGGGCTGTGACTCGCTTGCTCACGGGTCGAGTCTCCCTCGTGGCGTGCGGGGCCGTCGCGGCGCTGGCGTGGCCTGGCTGCACACGCGACGACCGCAGCGGGGATGGGGCGCAGGGAGGCTCGGGGCCGGCCCTCGATGGAACCGGCGGAGTCACGCAGGCGGGTACCGGGGGGGCGCCGGCGGGCGGTTCCGGCTCCGCCGGTGCGGCAGCAGGTGACTCCGGAAAGCCACCGCCGCCGTTTCCGGGAGCGAAGCCTTGCCGGTGGGAGGGGTGGTACGTCTCGCCGTGGATGCCGGAGGGGTGCGACGCCGTCTGCGTGCCCGACGACCTCGGCCTTCGAATCCCGAAGCTGTCGTGGGAGCCGGCCCCGCGCTTCGGCGCCGGCGCCGAGCGCGTGGTCACCACGGACAAGTCGGTCAGCCTCTCGGGGAGCCTCGCCGTTGGCCCCGGACCAACGTACTTCACGGTGTCCCTCAACTCGCTCGCCAGCGGGGACACGACCGACACGACCGTGACGGTTGACCGGGACCTGAGGCCGGTGGGAGCGCGCCGAGCGCACCATGAAGGTCTCTGCGGGCTCGCCTTCGGTCCCCGGTACTCCGACGACGGCTTTGCCTCCCACATGTGGCTGCACGGCGGTCCGAGCTTCACGACGTGGAAGTGGTTCACCCAGGTGCTGCCCCTCGAGCGCATCGGCGAGCTCGCGCTGACGCTCGACGGCAGGTTCGAGTGGCCCGCGACCGAGCAGAGGGGGATCAACTCGCACTGGCTCTCGTCGAAGCTCGTCGCGGCGGACTTCACCGGTGACGTGGCGCTCGGCGACCTCTCGACGGGTGAAGTGAAGTACGTCCGCGAACTCCCCGGCGCGGCGCCCGGACAGTACGCCTACGCGCGGCTCTTCGGGGGCACGGCGTTCGTCAAGCGCTCGTACGGCGGAAACGACTGGTGGGTGTACACGGGGAGCGTGCTGAAGCGTTTCGTAGGCGACGCAGCGAGCATCAGCGTGAGCCACCTGGCCGTGGACGGCGAGTCGATCGTCTGGAAGGAGACGCGCGCGCTCGACGCCGGCCAACACGACGTGAAGGTCTTCTCGTCACACTACACGACCGATCCAGCGAAGCTCGCGCCACGGTTGCTGCTCGCGGGGGCGCCGCTCAACCTCTGGGAGTTCCATGTCGCCAATGGCTGGTTCGTCGGCACGAACCGCGAGCGCAACGCTCTCTACGGAGACCGGGCCTACGTCATTCGCCTGAGCGACGCGCGCGTGCTCACGACGCCCGCGGAGCTCAGCGGCCTGACCTACCCGGCCGCCGACGCACTCTACGCGAGCGCGGACGCGCCGGTGCGCATCCCCTACGAGTCCATGACGGTGATCCAGGAGACCGCGCCGGGGGGTTGAGCGTCGGTCGTGCGCTCCGTGGCCCGCGGCCTCCCCATCGACGCCTCCCGACGGGGTGACACGATTGACACGATGATACGACGGCGCTACTGGATCCCCCGTGCCCGAGAGCAGGCTCCTGACCGTCGACGAAGCCGGTCGCGCCCTCGGTGTCTCGAGGTCGACGGTCTGGCGGCGAATTCGGCGAGGCGAGCTGCCGAGTGTCCGCCGCGGAGGGCGCCGATGGATCCCCGCTCGCGCCGTCCTCGCACGCGCACGGAACGCGGAAGTGACGCGCTTCGGTCCGGACCATCCCCTGCTCCGGCTGGTCGGCGTAGGGCGTGGCGGAGGGCTCGCGCCCGGAGCCCGTGACAAGCACCGCTTGCTGACGTCGACGTGAGGCGGGCCGTCCTGTGCGACTCGAGCGCGATCCTCGCGCTCCTCGACGCCGACGACCGAGACCACGCGGCGGCGGTGCGGATCGCGCGAAGGCTCGCCGACGAGCGTCGGGCTCTCGTCGTCACGAACTACCTCGAGGTCGAGACACACGCGCTCCTCCTCGCGAAGCTCGGTCGCTCCGTTGCGCGTGACTGGCTGACGCAGGGTGGCTTGCCGATCGTTCGAGTGAGCGCGGAGGAGGAGCGGCAGGCGCGCGAGATCGCCCTCGGGAGCTTCTTCTCCGGAAGCCCCGAAGGCGGGACGGAACCGTACCCCGACGTCACTCCCGCCTGGTTCGGTCTACCCGATCGTACCCCTCGTCCGGATCGCGATGGGCCGCACGGCTCCCCGCGAACCAGCGCGCTCGCCGACCCCGCTCGCCGCTCGCCACACGCCGCTCGCCCCTCACGCCCGCGCTCTTGAACCCTGCGCACTCGCCCGCGCGAACGAGCCATCCTCACGCCGCGACGGAGCGCGTGCCCGCGGCGTGAAGGGTGGGCTCGCGCTCAGCTCGCCAGCTCTGCCCGGAGCCGCCGATTTCTCGAGCCGACGCCGCGTGAACTGACGGAACACCGAGAGCGAGGCGCGACGGTTTCTGCGAGGGCTCGCGTCGAGCAGTTCCGGGCCGCGCTCCGAGGGCTACCCGTCGCGCCTTCCCTTGGACTCGCGCAGCGTTGCCTCCAGGATCGGCATGACCGCCAGGTCCTTGGGGCGGCCTGCGCGCCGCTTGATCTCGATCAGCGTTTCGAGATCGAGCACACGCGCCTCCGCGCCATCGTCCAGGCGGAGCACGTTCGTGTGTGGCAACAGGTCTTCGTACCCCTTGCCCTCGTCGATGGTTCCCAGGCAATCGAAGTGTCCGTTGTCCGAATCGAGCAGGATGTGGCCGGGGCCGACGAGGTGACTGAGCTTGGGCTTGAGTCTGCGCTCGTCGTGTCGCGCTACGGCGTTGATTTGGTCCAGCACCTTCAGCAGGCGTTCGACGTTCTCCGGTGTCCGCTTGTGTACGATGTCGAGGTCGAGGGTCAGGCTGGGCGCCCCTTGCAGGATCGCTGCCGCCATGCCGACGACGATGAACTCCACGTCGTATCGCAGGAGCACCCGGAGGGTTTCAACGTACCGGGCGTACGCCACTGCGGGCCCAGACGCGTAGCGTGTCCTCGGCAAATCCCTCGACGAGGCGCAGACGTTGCTCCGGCGTCAGATCGAGCATCGCTCGAACCTGTGTCAGGTCGACGCCATTGTCGTCATAGACGTCGCCGGGCCCGCCGTCGGGATGGTAGACGGGAAAGTCCGGCTCCGACCGCACGACGCCAACCTACCACGGTCTGCAGCGGCTGCAGCACGACGCCCTGCTCCCTCGCCGACGCACCAGGCTGGCCCTCGGAATCGAGCGCCTCGCGCGCTACGTCACCCGGCCCCCCGTCGCGCAGGACCGCCTCACCCTCCTGCCCGACGGCCGCGTTCACCGCGCGCTGCGGGCGCCGTGGGAGGACGGCGCCAGCGCCATCCTGCGCATTACGAGATCGGCTCGCCGCAGCGTTCCTTCTGAGTTGCGAGAATGACGAGTGCCGCGATCCCGCCGGCCAGCCGCAGCGCCGTCTCGTCGCCTCCCGCTCGCGCACGCGGCGAGCGCGACCGCGCCGAGCCACGCTGCGGCCACGGAGCGAATCGAGGTCATGCGGCTCACGGGCCGTCGCCCGGAAGCGCGGACCCATCTCCGGGACCCGCGTCGCCAGGCAACGAGCACTCGTCGGCGGTGCCTTCCCGGCAACCGGACAGCGAGTGCCCGAAGTTGACTAGCCACGGCAAGAGGCAGTGAACGGCTCCGCATTCCGGGCCCGTGTCGTCCACGGAGTACGCCACGGGCTCTCCGGCGCACTCCACGCTGTGAGCCTGAAAGGGCGGCCGTCCGTTGCAGTCGCCCGACCCACCGACGAAGAGCGCGTGCTCAACCGCGACGACCTGGCCGGCGGCGTTCACGTAGGTCTGGGTCCAGTCGGTCAGGCAGCCCGGCGCACTGCACGGGATGTCGGTAACGACCGTGAAGCAGCGCCCACCCATCACGTAGCCCCCAGAGGAGTCCATGTAGAAGCCCGTGGTGAGGTCACATGCGGATCTGTCGGTTCGTATGCAGGAGGCCTCAGTCGCCGCGGGGCCACCAACCCCGGGAACTTTGCACTCGAGGAAGAGTTTCCACAGGCAAGGTGGGATGCAGTGGCTGGGCGGGTAGCCGTCGGGCACCTCGGGCCCGTCCGCGCTCCGGTCGAGCGCGGCATCCGGCGCCACCCGATCCGGCACGCCGCCGGCGCTTCCGTCCAACAGCGAGCTGCCCTCGCGCCGCTCGCCCGAGCCATCGTCGGTCGAGCAGCCCACGACCATGAGACACGCGGCGAGCCGCGCCGCGCGAACGCTCATTGGGTTCACGGCGTGTCGCATCCTGACGTGCACCAGGGACGAATCTTGAGGAGATCCTGATTGTAGTAGCGGATCCGTCCCACCAGGCCGGTCCATTGTGCCTGCTCCGGATCGCCCCAGACACCCCTGCGATACGGATACGTCCCTCCCGGATTGCATTCCCATGGCGAGACATTCTCGCCCGGGTTCGGGTGGTCGACCCACGAGCAGTAGTAGCCCATCAAGAGCTTCTTGTTCACCTGGTCGGACAGGTGCCAGTGCGCCGTCTGGTGGTAGGCCTCGTCGCCGCAAGGCGGATCCACGCCGCCCGCCTCGCCGATCCCCTTGATCATCGTGTACTGGTCCGGGCTCTCTCCGTAGTCGTACCAAAAGAGCCCCGCCCAGCCGTCCTCCGACCGGCGAAGGACGAGCTTGATTCCGAAGAACCACCAGGAGTGGACCATGATCCACGCGGACGTACCGTTGATCGTGATCCGATCGACGGAGAAATGCTTGGCGGGGTAGTTGGCGACGTTCCACATCTGGCTCGGCGACGTGGGTGCCCCCGCCTGGAAGGAAAAGCTCGACTTGAGGAACTCCCACGCCGAGTAGTTCGTGAGGTTCGCCGTGGTCGCTCGCGCCAGGACGACCTTCTGCGGGAAGCCCCCGAGATCCGGAGAGTCGACGCTGCGCAACCTCGTCCAGAACGTCATTCGCACTGTCGGCTCTCACGAGGATGGGACCCTTGTCGCTCACGTCGACGTCTTGCGACGCGCCAACGCGAACTGCGCTCAGCTCGCCAGCTCTGCCCGGAGCCGCCGTGACTTCTCCAGCTGCCGCCGCATGAACTGACGGAACACCGCCGGGGCGGCCCGCTGCAGCGAGGCCATCACCTTCCCGTGTCGGGTCACGACGATCAGCGCATCGTTCCGCTCCACGCCGCGCAGGACGTCGCGCGCGCAGGCCTCGGGCGGATAGGGCTCGACGGGCATGTGCTCCCTGAGCCTCTCGAAGACCGTGCGCGACGTCGACGCGAGCTCGGGCATGCGAGCCATGGGCGTATCGATCACCCCGGGGCACACCGCGCTCACCTTCACCCCGAAGGCCTCGGCCTCCACTCGCAGGCTGGTCGACAGCCCCACGACGCCGTGCTTGCTCGCACAGTACGCGGCGAGTCCCGGCGACGGCACGAGCCCCGCGACCGACGCGGTGTTCACGATGTGCCCCGTCCCGCGCTCCCGCATGACCTCGTACGCCGCGAGCGTTCCGTGAACGACGCCGTGCAGGTTCACCTCGAGCGTGCGGCGGAAGTGGTCGAGCGTCATCTCGTGGACCTCCCCCGCGATGGCGATCCCGGCGTTGTTGAACATGAAGTCGAGGCCGTGCCTCGACGCCACGTCCTCCACGACGCGCCGGACGGCCGCGGCATCCGTCACGTCGAGCGTGGCGGTCTCGGCGTCGGTGCCCACCTCCCGGGCCACGTCGCGCAGCCCGGGAACGTTGACGTCGGCGAGCACGACCCGCGCGCCACGGCGCCCCAGCTCGATGGCCAGAGCGCGGCCGATTCCCGACGCACCGCCGGTGATGAGCGCAGTTTTTCCGCCGAACGCCGCCATGATGCACCTCCGCGAGGGACCATCTTCTCTCGCCGGGCCTGCGTGCGCCACGGGCTTCACGCCGCGACCCCACCTCCGGTAGACTGCCGCGCCGTGGGAACCCGCATCTTTTGCGCGCGCTGCAGCCAGCTACTGCCACCGCAGTCCGCAAAGGACCACGAGTGTCCTCACGGCAAGCGCTGCGAGGACGGCGCGTGTCGGGAGTGCGCGCGGACGGGCCTCAAGCCCCCCTCGTCGAGCTCGGGTCCGAAGACCGCCCGCACGCCGCAGAAGAAAGCCTCGCGGACCAAGTGAGCCGACCTGCGAACGTGCGGATCGCCGACGCGTCGGTGCGCGCGCTCGCCGCGACCGCGCTGGCGTCCGCGACGCTGCTGGCCGCA
Organism: uncultured Polyangiaceae bacterium; assembly: GCA_964487605.1. GTDB lineage: Bacteria > Myxococcota_A > Polyangia > Polyangiales > Polyangiaceae > JAJDAH01. Next base: position 2,548 of record CAZARU010000179.1, on the reverse strand, counting down.
CCGGCCGCGACGGCCAGCGGCATCGGCATCGGCCGGTTCGGCGGCATCGACGGACACGCCAACTCCCGCGGCGGCCTCGCGCTCTACTGGAACGCCGCGAACGTGGCTCCCGAACCGGGACCCTACTTCACCATGGACGTCTCGCTCATCAACCGGCGCGCGACGTACGACCGCCAGATCGACGAGGCGTCGGCGACCCCCGAGGAGATTCGCTACAACACCGGCGCCGGCACGGTGAACACGATCGGAGTGCTCCCGCTGCTCGCCGTCGGCTGGGGCGCCAACCTGGGCGAGGCCCTCCGAGGCGGCGTCGCGCTGGGCGTCTTCCCGACGTTCGGCGGATTCGCCGACTGGGACAAGAAGGGCAAGAACGTCCCCGAGTACCCCGGCGTGGTGGACGGCCCGCAACGATGGTCGGCCATCGCGTCGCGCCTTCAGGTGCTGAACTACACGCTGGCGGCAGCCGCGACGCTGCGGGACATCGGAGTGAGCTTCGGTGGTTCGGCGGCGCTCGTGGACGCCGAGCTCGACACGGTGAAGGCGCGAAACCTCAACCGGACGGACTCCTTGGTCGATTCGCGCGGTGCCATCCAGGAGGGACGAATCCACCTCCTGGCCAGCGATACGGCGCTCGCATGGACCGCGGGCGTCTCGCTGGACGACGAGCGCGTGCGCGCGGGCGTGCACTATCGCGCGGCGTTCGACCTGGCGCTGACGGGGAACGTCCGGCAAGCCTACGCGACCAACCCTCCGACCAACCTCGACGCGGAGCTCGGGTTTCCCCTGCCGAGCCTCCTCGACCTCGCCGTCACGCCCATCTTCGGCGATTTCGAGGCCACCCTCGCGCTCGAGTACACGACGTGGTCGCGCGTCGAGGAGCACCGGGTGGTCGCGCAGGCCGACGGTCAGGAGGTGCTCGTCATCCCGCGTCGTTTGAGGAACACCGTCGGCGCGCGCGTCGTGCCGGCGCTGAAGGTGTCGGATCGATGGACGCTGGGCGTCTCGGTAGGTTACGAGTCGTCGGCGGTGCCACCCGAGACCGAGGACGCCGCGTTCATCGACGCGGACAAGATCATGTTCGGACTCGGCGCGCGATACGACGCGAAGTGGCTGAAGCTGGGGATGTCGTACGTTCGCGACGAGTACTTCGCCGTGAAGACGGAGAACAGCATCCACGCGCCGGCCGAGAACGGCACGTTCGACGACACGCGCGACTACCTGCAGCTGACCGTGGAGGTTCGCCCATGAGGGCCATCGTGCTCGCGTCCTGCGCGCTCCTGACCTTCGCGTGCGGCGGGGACCCCGCCGAGCGCTACGACGCCTTCATGAAGCGCGCCGACCGTTCCCCGCCCGATCTGCCAGATTCCTCCGCGATGGGCGCCTTCGCGGACATCGGCGACGAGGAGTACCTGCTGAACATCGCCCTCAATCCTCTCGGCGATCTGGCGCTGCGCCTGCGCCTGCTCATCACCCGGTTCGAGGTGAGCGACGGGGGCGCGGAAGCCGCGGTGTCGGGCGAGTTCCGCTTCGAGGAGGAGAGTCGGACGGACCCCGCAGCCGCGGCGTTCGACACCACGCTCGGCGCGGACGGTAGGATGATCATCTCCACCGGCCGTGTCGTCGTTCCGGCGAACCGCAGCCCCGTCCCCAACACCGAGGTCGAGACGGAGTTCAGCCTGAAGACCACGGTCCTCGACGAGAAGAGCCTCTGCGGGGTCATCGACGACGACGCGAGTCAGGTCCTGCGCCCCATCGTGCTCTCGCTGAAGGGAACGACCTTCGGCGCCAAGGCGTTCGGTCCCGCCGGCGAGAAGCCCACGGACGTGCCGAACGCGTGTCCGTGAGGGCGTTCCCCCGATCCCGGAGCGACGCGCTTCACGCCGGGTCGCCGCCGGGCATCACGCTCACCGGCCGGGGATCCCCTACGTCGAGGCGCGCGACGATCTCTACGAGCAGCGCCTCGAACCTCTCGGCGCGGAGCGGCTTGTCGAGGCAGCGGTGGCGCATGGTCTCCACGAAGGCCCGGGTCTCCTCCGTGAAGGCGCCGCCGGCCGAGCGGCACGCTCAGAGGCAGGCCGACACGACGTCGTTGGCGAGCGCCGAGAAGAGGGGGCCGAAGCCCGACTGCCCCTGACACAGATCGTCGGCGGTTCCTGCGGTCCTGGTCACGAGGTCGGCATAGACGCCGCCTACGCTGATGCATGCGAAGAGACTCGGGCAGTTCCCCGTGCAGTAGACGCCGGAAAAGCGCCACTCGTCGAACCATCCCGCATCGAGCGCGTCGACCTGGTTGATGAAGTCTTGGGCCGCGACATCGGAGTCGTCATCGGTCACGACCATGAAGTACTTCACGGCTTCCTTGCGCAATGCAGGCTTGTAGGTCGGGTATCGTTGCAGGAGCAGGGACAACGCGTTCGCGCTGCCGGTCACCTCCCGCCCTGGACGCGAGCTCGACCGTCGACTACATTTTCTCTTGCCAGGGAGGTGGCCATGTCCGACGCTCCGACGCTCCGACGCTCCGACGCTCCGACGCTCCGACGCTCCGACG
>CAZARU010000178.1:0-13195 GCA_964487605.1 uncultured Polyangiaceae bacterium | reverse complement strand
GCGGCGGCGGCGGCGACGACGGCGGCGGCGGCGTGGCCGGCGGCGGCGGCGTGGCCGGCGGCGGCGGCGCAGGCGCCGGTGGCGAAGCCGGCATGGCTGGCGGCGGTGCCGGCGGGACGACGGCCGGTGCGGGCGGCTCGACGGCGGGTGCCGGTGGTTCGACGGCCGGAGCGGGCGGCTCGACCGCGGGCGCCGGTGGCGCGACGGCGGGCTCGGGCGGAACGCCCAGCGACGCTTCGACCGACTGACAGCGGGCGGCGTGAGCCAGGCTCGCGCGACGACCGGTCGCATCGCAAGAGGCGGCCGGTCGTGACGCGTTGGTACAGCTACGAGGGCCTCGGGGCGGGTTCGCTCTCTGAGGTGCCGTGCGCCGTGTGCGGCGGCCGCTCGGTGCGCGCCATCGGCGACGACGACGGCTACCGGATCGTTCGCTGCGCGGACGGGGACTGCGGCTTCGTGTACGTGAGCCCGCGTCCCAGTTCCGAGCAGCTCGCGGCCCTCTACGCCACGTTCTACGACGGGGACACGGTCGTGCCGGACAAGTGGGAGCACGAGATGTCGGCGATCTTCCGCGAGTGCCGCCGCTGGCTGCTGGAGGAGCGCGCGACGGGATCGGTGCTCGACGTGGGGTGCTCCTTCGGCCACTTCCTGCGCGACATGGAGCGGGAGGGGTGGAGGTCGGTCGGCATCGAGCCGTCGCCGGTCGCCGCCGCGTACGCCGCGTCCCTCCTCGCGGGTACCGTGCTCACCTCCGACTTCGAGAGCAGCGACCTGGAGAGTGGGTCCTTCGACGCGGTCGTCTCGCTGTACGTGCTCGAGCACGTGAGTGATCCGCGCGCGTTTCTCGAGAAGGTGCACCGTGTCCTGGCGCCGCGAGGGTCGGCCATCATCCGCATCCCGTACACGGCGCCGCTGTTTCCGCTGCAGCGGCTGCTTCGGCGGCCGCTCATGTACGCGCCCATGCATCTGAACGATTTCTCGCCGGACTCGTTCCGGCGGTTCGCGCGGAGCGTCGGCTTCACGTCGTGCGACGTTCGTGTCGGGGCGCGACGACGCGCGCACGACCTGGTGGAGAACGTGGGTGCGCGCGTGCTGGGCGGCTTCGGGCGCGCCGTGGAGATCGCGACGCGGGGAAGCTGGCTCTTCCCCCTGGTCGGTGCCGTCAGCTACCGCTTGCGGAAGTGACGTACGCGCCCGCGGGCTCCCACGGGCCGTCGCGGAGCAGGGCGTGCAGGCGGCGCGCGCCCGCCGCCAGCCCCAAGCGGTGAATCACGCTCTCCTTCGACGACAGCGGCAGCCGCAGGTTCCAGGTCTCCGGCGCGAACTCGCGAGGATGCGTGTAGACGACGAACGGGTGGCCCGCCGCCAGCGTGGCGAGGGCCGCGCGGCGGTGGACCCACAGGGGGAGGGCGCGGAGGTACATGCCGCCGCCGACGCCGACGCGAAGGGGTCCGAGGGCGATCGTGGCGGGTGGGATCTCGAGCAGGCGCGCGCCCGCGGGAGTGGTGAGGTGATACGGCGTGCGCGGCGCGCGGTCGATCCCGTACAGGTAGGTCGCCATCGGGAAGATGCTGCTGTCCCAGGCGAACCCGACGCTCGCGGCCACGTCGAGCGCCCACAGCGAGCGCTCCGTGACGGACCAGGATGGCGCGCGGAAGCCGAGCACGGGCTGCCCCGACTGCTCCTGCAGGAGGCCTCGCGCGCGCTCCAGCTCGGCGCGCAACGCCTCGGGGCTCTGCTCGTACACCAGGGCGTGCTGCCAGCCGTGGCACGCTATCTCGTGCCCCGAGGCGGCGATGCGCGGCACGAGGGCGGCGTGCTCCCGCGCCACCTCGCCCAGGACGAAGAACGTGGCGCGCGCACCCACCTGCGCGAAGGCCTCGAGGAGCCGATCGACGCCCGCCTCCACCGCGCGCGGAAGGGCGGTGGTGTCGAGGGCCGGCGCGCTGCGGAAGTTCGAGTGGTACCAGTCCTCGACGTCCACGGTGAGCACGCGCCGTGGCGCTCCGCGCGCCTGCTCGATGCGCAGCTCCGCAAAGCGCGAGCCGCTCACGTCCGGCGGGCTCCCACGAGCATGCCGTCGCCGAAGCTCAGGTAGACCGAGCCCGGTACGCCGCGCCGGGCGCGCTCCACCAGCTGGCGACGTGCGCTGCCGTCGGGGAGCAGGGCGGCGGCCTTGAACAGGACGTTGCCGAGGCTCACGCGCCTGCCCGGGCGCGAGAGGCGGACGTCCCCGAAACCGGCGCGCGCCAGGTGCTCCCGGAGCGATCCTGCCGAGAAGTAGACGACGTGCTGCGGTGGGTCGAGGAAGTACCACCGGTTGCCGAGGCACCGCGCCCACGGAGCGCGATGGTCGCCCGTCTCCACCACGACGAGGCCGCCTGGCGCGAGCAGCGTGCGCGCGCGCCGCAGCGACGCGCACGGATCGCGGAAGTGCTCGAGGACGTCGAAGAACGTGACGACGTCGAAGGGGCCGCCGACGTCCGCGGTCAGGAAGTCGCCGCGCCGTACTCGGGCGCCCGAGAGGCGCTCGGCCTGCTCCGCGCAGTCTTCGGCCAGATCGAGGCCCTCGGCGTCCCAGCCGCGCTGGGTCGCGGCCGCCACGCAGAATCCGTAGGCGGCGCCGACGTCGAGGAGCCGGCGGCCCGGGGGATCGAGGCGCTCGATCCACGCGACGCGCTCGTCGAAGTTCCGCTCGAGCAGCGCCCGATCCGCGACGTAGCCCGGGTACCCGGTGGCGTGCTCGCCGTCGAAGTAGCCGCGCGCGTAGAGGGCCTCGAGGTCGTCCGGGATCGCTGGGGGTGGGACGAACCCCGCGTCGCACGAGGTGCAGCGAAGGACCGTGAACCCGCGTCGTCGCCTCCACGGCTGCGCCGGGCCGCCGCACAGCGTGCAGCGGGATGCATCGAGCGACGGCGAAGGAGCCACGTGCGGGAGGGTACACGAGTCGCGGCGAGGGGCGCCTGGCGACGTCAGAACGCGTCGAAGTCGAGCAGCTCCATCGTCGTCACGTCGAAGGCGTGCGCGTCGAACGCACCCGGACGCAGGCTGCGCAGGATGAGGTTGAGCGGAGCCGGCAGGAGCCGCCGAGGGACGGGCACGCCCACGACGTCCGCGACGTCGGAGAACCCGGCGTACACGGCGAGCGGAGTGCGCGAGAACCAGCACGCCGCGGCGATGACGGCGCTCGCGGCGGCGGCCCGCGAGGCGCGTGAGGCCCGGCGTGCCCCCCTGCGCCGCAAGAGCTTGAGCACGGCGGTGACCGGCACCGGCCCGCCGCGTGCGCCGGACGTGACGGCGACGATACGGTCGGAGACATGGAGCGAGTACCGCGCTCCCGGGGCCGAGAGACGCCAGCGCAGCAGCTCGGGCGTCCACTCCTGCCCCCATCCCTCTGCCGGCGCGAGGTCGAGATCGTCGAGCAGCGTCGCGAAGGCGGCGCTTCCGAGGAAGGACGCGTCGACGGCGTGGCTGTCGACCGCTCGCAGGCCCGGAGCGATCGCGCTGCACGCGCGCACGGGTAGCGGGCGCACCAGGCGAAACCCGAGGCGGCCGGTGTAGCCGGGGGTCGAGGCGGCGTTGGGCATTCCGATGAGCATCGCGTCGCCATGGCGGCGCGCGGCTTCGTCGAAGCACGCCTGGCTCATCTCGGACATGAGGCCGCGACCGCGGGCGGTCTCCGACACCGCGATGTTCAGCGGGAACACCATCCGCAGGCTCTCGCCAGTGCGGTGATAGCGCTGGGGGATCCCCGCGAGGTGGCCGACGCAGCGGTCGCCTTCCATGCGGAGGATCACGATGGCGTCGCCCTCCGGGTTCGCGGTGTAGAACCAGCGCACGTAGTCCGGCGTCGCGAATCGGTCGAGGCCGAAGACTTCGTGGAGGACGCTCGCCGCGTGGCGCAGCTCTTCGTCGGTGATCAGGGCTCGTCCGCCTCCGCGGGGGACGGCGCGCGCGGGAGCGCCTCGAGGGGGCCGTCTCGCGACTCGAGCGCGTGCCGCAGCACGGCGAGCTCCTGGGCGAGCCGGAGGTTCTTCCGGATGAGGCTGCTCATCACGACGCTCAGGTAGAGCAGCATGGCGAAGCTCGCGAACGACGCGAGGGCCACGAGCAGGAGCGGCTCGTAGAGGATGCCGAGCCAGCGCGCCAGCGCCGCCCACGGCGTGATCCACACGCCCACCACGGCCGGGGTGGCGGCGGCGACGAGCCACGGAAGCCAGAGCACGTCCTGCATCTTTCGACGGCGAATGAGCTCCACCACGAGGCCCAGCGCGACGACTGAGCTCAGGACTGCGATGGCTTGGTACGTCTTGAATTCCATGGAGACTCCCCGGCTTGGCTGCGCGCGGTCGAGCGCACGCGGCCCATCATCAGCGCGAGCGTGACCTTGAACAAGTAATAGACCGAATCGAGCCAGCCGATGGACGACTCCCCGCTCGCGCGCGGTCGCATCTGCACGGCTCGCTCGAGAACGCGGCAGCCGCTGCGTTGCAGGTGCACCAGCGAGTCCACCTCCGGGTAGTCCGGGGAGTGCTCGTGAAAGAGCACCTCTGCCGCGCGGCGGTTCGCCGCCCAGAGGCCGGAGGTGGGATCGGTGATGCGCAGTCCCACGAGCACGCGGAGCAGCCACGAGAACCACCGCGCGCCGAGCCGTCGAGCCCACGTGGAGCGAAACCCCGAAGCGGCGAGGTAGCGTGAGCCGAGGACGAAGTCTGCCTCGCCCCTGTCGAGCGGCTCGAGCAGCGTGGCGATCGACCGCGGGTCGTGCTGGCCGTCGCCGTCGAAGCGGACGAAGCGTTCGTAGCCGTTCTCGAGTCCCACCAGGACGCCCGCCTGCACGCTCGCGCCGATGCCCACGTTGAACGGCATGACGAGCACCGTCGCTCCGGCGCGGCGCGCCACCTGCGCGGTGTCGTCCGTCGAACCGTCGTCCACCACGCAGACGTCGGGGGCCTCCGCGAGCGCGAGCGCTTCACGCACCACGTCGGCGACGTTCCCCGACTCGTCCAGGGCGGGCACGATGGCGAGGATCCGTCCGCGCGGTGGAGTGCGGGGATCAGCCGGGGGGCGGGTGGGGCTCACGGGGGGATCTTCGGAGCGCCCGGCTCCCGATGCGGGCCAGGTGCTGGCGGAAGAATAGTCCCGCGAGGAGCGCGCTGCCGAGAGCGCTGAGCCCCAGCCCCCAGCGCACCGACCGCGGGCGATACTCGAAGCGTACCAGGTGCTCTCCCGCGTCGAGCTCCACGGCGCGGTGCACGTAGTTCGCCGTCATCCACGGGGTGGGGCGGTCGTTCACGAACGCTTCCCAGCCGGGGAACGCCGTATCCGCGACGACCAGGAGCCCGGGTCTGGTGAGGTTCACGCTCACCACGACCTCGGTGGACGACGGGCGTCGCACCCACGCGGGCCGGCTCGCGGGAAGTGGGGACCGTCGCGGGTAGGTGTGGCGCGTCGCTTCCTCCAGCACGACCTCCCAGTGCGGATCGAACCGCGCGCCGAGCACGTAGGTTCCGGCGTCGGCCTCGCTCTTCGCGGGGTAAACGCCCTCGCATACCCACGCTGGCCCCATCCGGTCGACGTTCTCGAAGAGGACCTCGTCGGGCGACTCCGCCACGCGATCGAGCCGCGCCCCGCGAAGGCCCCAGACGACGCTCGGGTGAATGCTCAGGTAGCGCAGGTCCATCGCGTCGAGGAACCCGCGCATCTTGGCGAGCGCCTGCCAGTCGAGATGCTGCGCGAACGGTGAGAGGTCGATCTTCTCGGTGACGCGACGGTACCGCCAGGGGAGAAAGCTCACCTCCGCGCCGAGCACGCTGCTCACCCCGTCGGTGAGGTTGTAGCCATAGGCGATGTCGCGCAGCGACAGGACGCGACCCGGACCGAGCGGCGACGGCAGGTTCAGGCGCGCCAGCAGCTCCGAGCGGCCGGGGCGCTTCACGGGCGCGCCGTACTGGCCGTAGGGATAGCCCGCGAGCTGCCCCAGCGCGAGCAGGATGGCGGGAACGCCGAACGCCCAGTCGGGCACCCTGCGCCGCAGCGAAGCGAGCACCGCCGCGGCGAGCGACACGCCGCCGATCATCCCGAGCACGGCCGTGGCGGTGCTGCCCAGGGTACGCGTGAGCGGCGACAACAGCGCCACCGACACGGACGATCCGCTGGCGAGGCGCTGCCACTGCACGGCGCAGAGCGCGGCCCAGCCGAGCGCGGCCGTGGCCAGCACGAGCGAGGCGATCCTCGCGTGACGCGAGGGCGCTTCGCGCTGCTCGGTGACGAGCTGCGCGCCCGCCGCCGCGAGCCACGCGAGATAGAAAGATCCGATGAAGAGCCAGACCCACGGGAAGCGGATCATTCCGAAGCCGGGGAGCTTCCCGAGGAGGAGCCAGCCGGTGCTCGCCATCACCGACAGCGCGAGCGTGCCGGCCAGCGCGGTTCGGGCGCGGCGAGTGGTGGTGCCGATCACGCTCAGGGCGACGAGACCCGGGAAGAGCCCGACGGCCGCCACCAGACGCATTCCCAGCGGCAGGTTCTCCGTGGCACCGCGCTCGCTGGCGGCCACCAGCGTGCGGCGCGCGACCGCACCCAGCTCGGCGAGAGGTACGAGCTGGACGGCAGCGACCAGCGCACCGAGGGCGAACGCCGCGGCGATGAGCGGCACCGTGCGGTGCGGCGGTGCGGTCCATTCGCCGAGCGCCCATCTGGCCGTCGCGTGCACCGTGATGAGCAGCGCCAGGTCCAGCGTGAACTCCGGGTAGCCGGCGGTGAGCTGCAGGGCCACGACGAGCGCGAGCAGCGCGAACGTGTGCCGGCCGGCGCGACGCGCCAGCCGCTCCACGAGGACGAACATGACGGGCATCCACACCAGGTTTGCGACGCGGGTGGGGTGGTAGTTCGACGTCATCACCGGGATGGCGAACGTCCAGAGCAGCGTGCCGACGAGCGCCGGGGCGCCCTCGATGCGTTCTTCCTTGCAGAAGAGCAGGAAGCCGAACACCAGGGCCACGAAGTGCGCGACCATGAACACCCAGTACCCAGCCTCCGGGCCGAAGGCGGCGAAGACGAGGACCTTCGGCGGGTAGAACGCCGCTGGCTGCGCGGTGGCGAGCAGCGGAATGCCGGCGAACTCGTGGGGGTTCCACAGCGGCAGATGACCACGGAGCAGCTCCCCGGATCCGAACGCGAACTTCGGGAGGAAGGCGCTGTGCAGGTCGTAGCTCGTGCCCAGGCTGAGCCCGCCCTCGTCGACGAGCCCTGGGCGCACCAGCACCAGAAAGAACGCCGCGACGACGAACAGCGCACCGAGCGCCGGCAGGGCGGGCTTCGGCAGGGCGCTCTGCATCGGCCGGCGAACGGTACCAGGAAAGCGGCGGAAGCAGGTCCGCTGCTCGCGTCGCCGCGCGTCTCGTGGCTGCGCTCGACCGTGTGAAGTGATAGAAGACCGCTGGCCGCGCTCGCTCGCGGTTGCCGCGGCCAAGGAGCAGCACCGTGACCATCTCGGAGTTTGCCTGGGACCTGGGCGCGAGGCGCCCCGCTGGGCCGCGCGCGCTCGCCGCGGTGCTCGGAGCGCTGGCGCTCGGCGTGGCGTGTGGAGGCGGTGACGGGAGCTCCGGCGGCAGCGGTGGCGCCGGTGGGTCTTCCGGGTCCGGCAGCAGTGGCTGCTTCGACCGTTGCCTGCAGACCGGGGCCGACCCCGCGAGCTGCGCGACCGTCTGCGGGGTCGCCGGCGCCGGAGGCTCCTCGGGCGCGGGCGGTTCGGGCGGCAGCGCGCAGCCGCCGAATCTCGCCATCGGGCAGCAGGTGCCGTACCCGACCAGCGACTGGACGGTGGTGCCTCCCGAGCAAATGGGAATGGACTCGGGGATCCTCGACGGCGCGCGGCAGTACGCGTTTCAGGCGGACAAGAACACGCAGGCGGTCGTCGTCGTCCGCGGCGGGGCCATCGTCGCCGAGTGGTACAACACCGTCGAAGGGAAGAACGCGACCTCCATCGCCGCCAGCTGGTCCATGGCGAAGAGCTTCACGAGCGCGCTCGTCGGGCTCGCCATCGCGGACGGCCGGATCCAGAGCGTCGACCAGCCGCTGAGCACGTGGTTTCCGGAGTGGGCCGGCGATGCTCGGGGCAGCATTCCGCTGAGGGCCGTGCTGCAGATGCAGTCCGGGCTCGCGTTCCAGGAAGACTACAACGACCTGACGAGCGACATCGTTCGTCTGGCCAACGTGCGGGACACCACGCAGGTGGTGTTCGGACTCGGGATGCACTCGTCGGGCGTGAACGGGCGGTGGTACTACTCGAGCGGCGACACGCAGATCCTCGCGCTCGTCCTCGAGCGCGCCCTCGGCACCAGCCCCGCGGTCTACGCGCAGCAGAAGCTGTTCGGTCGCATCGGCATGAACCCCGCGGAGTGGTGGATCGACGGTGCAGGGCACACCTACGGCTACTGCTGCCTGGACGCGCCAACGCGGCAGTTCGCCAAGTTCGGGCTGCTGTTCCTGCGCGAGGGGCTCTGGGACGGCAGCCAGGTGGTGCCGGCGGCGTGGGTGAAGGAGTCGACGCAGACGAACGCCTCGTTCTTCCCCGGCTACGCCTACCAGTGGTGGACCTCCACCGGAGAGGGCGGACTGCCGCCGGACATGTACTCGGCGCAGGGCCTCGACTCGCAGCGCATCTACGTCATCCCGAGTCTGGACCTGGTGGTGGCGAAGAACACGCTCTACTCGCGGGCGAACGTCACCACGCCGGGCGTCGCGGAGAACGGCTGGCTCGGCGAGTTTCAGCCGCGCTTCGGGTACCAGAACGGGACCGGGAGCATCGGCGCCGCCATCTGGGACGACGTCCCGTTCCTGGCGCCCATCATCAACTCCATCGAGGGCAGCACCAAGGTTCCTGCGGGTGGGGAGTGCGTTCGCGGGTCGCCCTTCGACGTGGGGGCGTGCACCGCCAAGGCGAGCACGTACTCCATTTCGCCCCAGACCGTCTCGTGTACCTGCAACGAGTGCTCCGGGATCTTCCTGGACTGCGATCAGAACCCGGGCTGCGCCGAGCTCTTGAAGTGCGCGTTCGCGACGGGTTGCGCGAAGGTGAGCGCCATCGACTGCGCCACGCCGTGCGCGGAGGCGATCAACAAGTTCGGCGGCGTCGATGGCTGCTCGGTGCAGCTCGCGCTGCTCATCGCGGAGTGCGCCGCGGGCGCCGCGGGCGGCATGGGCTGCCTCTGAGCGTGCGGTGCGCCGGCCTGCTCGTGGCGTGCCTGGTGCTCGCCGCGTGCGACAAGAAGCACGACGCCGCCCTCGGGCTCGGCATCCACGACCAGCCCGTCGAGCGCGGTCGCGTGGTGGTCTCCGCCGCGTCGGTCCCTCCCGGTGGCCGGGTGACGGTGTGCACGCGCCTCTTGCTCATGCCGCGCGCCCGCTGCGACGGCTGGGCCGAGGCCCGGGGCGGCGCGATCACCGGGACGCAGCTCCACGAGCTGGTGCGGATGCAGTCCCGCATGAAGCGCGTGAAACGGATGCTCGCGCTACGCCTCGGGGCCGGTGCCGACCCGAACATCGACGGCGCCCCCATCGACGTTCCGGAGGACGCGAACGCGAACTTCGTCGGGTTCGCGGTGACGGACGATCGCGGCAACACGCTCCTGTTTCTGGACGCGACGGTGAACTGAGGGCGCGCTCGTTCGGGCCGAAACCGCTCCTCGTGGTTCACGGCCGCCGAGGCGTGTAACGTGGCCGCGGAGCTCGGAGGAGAAGGCAAGCATGGGACCAGTCACGGATCTGGCAGAGCGGTGCTGGACGGGTGAGACGTCGCACTACATCGGCAACCTGAGCGACACGCTCATCGCGCTCGAAGCCTACTCGCAGCGCGTCGCATTCCAGTCGGCGTTCTCCAACGTGCTCGTCGTCGAGTCGGGTGACGGGCTCGTCCTCCTGGACACGAGCAGTCGCTTCCACGCCGACCAGGTGTTCGCGGACGTCCGAAGGTGGTCCCGGAGCCGCCTGCACACGGCCGTCTACACCCACGGTCACGTCGACCACGTCTTCGGGACGTTCCGGTTCGAGAAGGAGGCCGAGGCGAACGGCGAGCCCCGCCCGCGCGTGATCGGTCACCAGAACGTACCGGCTCGCTTCGACCGCTACCGGCTGACCAACGGCTACAACGGTCACATCAACATGCGGCAGTTCCAGCTCCCGGGCCCCGTCTTCCCGACGAAGTACCGCTACCCCGACGAGCTGGTCGGCGAAGCACGCACGCTCGTCGTGGGGGAGGTGACGATCGAGCTGTTTCACGACAAGGGCGAGACGGACGACCACCTGTGGGCGTGGCTGCCGCAAGAGAGGGCGCTCTACACCGGCGATCTGTTCATCTGGGCGTCGCCCAACTGCGGCAATCCGCAGAAGGTGCAGCGCTATCCACGAGAGTGGGCGCGCGCGCTCCGGAAGATGGCGGCGCTCGGTCCCGAGAACCTGTTTCCCGGTCATGGGCCGCCCATCCTGGGCGCCGTGCGCGCGAAGCTGGCGCTGGAAGAGACCGCGGAGCTGCTCGAGACGCTGAGCGAGCAAACCCTGACCCTGATGAACGACGGCGCGCGCCTCGACGACGTGCTGCACACCGTGAAGGCTCCCGACCGCCTCATCACGCGCCCGTACCTCCGCCCCGTGTACGACGAGCCGGAGTTCATCGTCCGCAACCTGTGGCGGCTCTACGGTGGCTGGTACGATGGCAAGCCCGCGCGCCTGAAGCCGCCGAAGGACGCTGCCGTCGCACTCGAGATCGCGTCGCTCGTCGGCGGCGCCGCGAAGCTCGTGGATCGCGCGCTCGCGCTCTCGGCGACGGGCGACCACCGCCTGGCGTGTCACCTCGCCGAGCTGGCCGGGCAAGCGGCGCCCGAAGACCGCGCGGTGCACGACGCGCGCGCGCGCGTGTACGAGGCGCGCGCGGAGGTCGAGGACAGCCTGATGTCGAAGGGGGTGTTTCGATCGGCGGCGAAGGCGTCGCGCGAGCGCTCCGGGGGGTGAGGGGACGGAGGGGGTGGGGGGTGAGGGTCGCGGTCTCCCGGCGGCGCGACACCTGCACGCGACACTGACGCCGGAACATGTCGGTTCGGGTCACAAATCGCGGGCCCAAGTGCCCGTAATCCCGGAGGTGGGCAGCGGTACGGCGCTTGCTCCAGCAGCGCACATGACCCACATCGAATCGACCGATCCTCGTCTGGTGCGTCGCGCTCGCCGTACCGTCGCTCGCCGCATCGGGCTCGCCTGGCATGCCGCGGTGTTCGTCGCGGTAAACCTCGCGCTCGTCGGCATCAACCTGGTGTATTCACCCGAGGTGCTCTGGTTCCTGTGGCCGCTCGCGGCCTGGGGCTTCGGACTCGCGCTCCACGCGGTCTCTGCGCTCACGGGAGGCAGCGTCGACGCCATGGTCGAACGCGAGGTCGTCCGGGAGCTGCATCGCTCGGCTTGAGGCACGCACCGCGGCTCGACCAACCGCCTTCATGGCGGTCGACGCCGTCAGGAGCGACGTCGCCGGTGCCGGCCGCGCAGCGGCGGTCGATGTCCGAGCTTCGGTAGCTGGGATGCCGTTGGTCACGTCGCCGAGGGAGCGGTCGTAGAAGCCGGCGGCGTCGTCCCCGGTCCTGCGCGTGGTGCCGACCCAGTCGTACTCCCACGTCTGCACCTGCACGCGCTCGTCGAACGCCACGCGCGGTGACGGCCTCGCGCGACGTGGATCGGGGGCACCAGCGGATCCGCCGCCTCATCGTTCTCCCGCTCGAACGGGCTCTTCCACGCGTCGTCCCCTTCCGGATACTCGTAGTCCAGGCGGGTGACGCGGTAGAGATCGTCGTACTGCATCTTCCGCGTGACCGGCTTCGTGCCGTCGGGCCATTCCTCGGAGTTGCGCCAGTCGCGGTGGATGGTCCCCGCGCGGGGAGCGTGGGCCAGCGACGTGCGTCCTCGGCTTCGCCTGCGGGCGCACGGGCCCCCCAACGCCGTGCTCGCTTCGCTGCGCGCAGCGGGGAGGGCCGGGCGCGGGGGTTCGTCGCACCCCGGCTGCCTGGCGCGGGCGAATGCGCTACGCTCACCCGTGAATCGAGCCGCTCGTGACCGACACTGCCAGCCACCTACTCGAGACCATCCGCGCGCTTCCGGTCGATGAGCGCCGGGTGCTCGTCGACCGAGTCGTCCGGGAGTTCGGCGAGGATCGACCTCGGCATGCGCCGGGCGCTCTCCTCGGGCTCTTCGCGCACGACCCTGCGCTGCTCGGCCGCGTCTGTGAGGAAGCGATGACGGCGCGCGAGCTTCATCCGCTCCGTGTGGTCGGTGGCTGACAAGACCCTCCTCGACACCGACATTCTCTCCGAGCTGATGCGTGACGTGAACGTCGCCGTCCGCTCGAAAGCGAGGGCCTACCTGAGCGAGCACGGTCGGCTCACCCTCTCGGTCATCACCGTGCTCGAAATCGTCAAGGGTCTGCACAAGGCGCGACGTGACGAGGAGGTCGAGCGCTTTCTCGACGCCTTGTCGTCCGCGGAGGTGCTCACGCTCGGCACCACGGAGGCGACGCTCGCCGGCAGGATCTACGCCGACCTCGAGCGAATCGGTCGTCCCATCGGCCGAGCGGATCCGATCGTCGCAGCCATCGCGATCACCCACGGTCTCACGCTGGCGACCGGGAACGTCAGCCACTACGACTTCGTTCGCCAGGCGGGCTACGAGCGCGTGTTGACCGACTGGCGCAGCGCGACCTGAGTGCCGCGAGACGCGCGGGCGCAGCCAGGGGGCTGCGGCGCCGCGCGAGCGGCTCGCGGTGGAGGTGGATTGCGGATGTTACGCGGGGTGCCGCGCCGCGGACACGTGCAGGCTCGCCGGTCGCCCTAGCGGGCAAAAGTCCGCCGCCTGGGACTCGTCGTCTGGCACGCGCGCGGGCGCGCTCTCGACTCCGCTGCGCCTCCGTGCGAATCGTGACGTGACATGCCGCCGAGGGGACGCGAGCCGAAGGCAACGCCGAGCGCGCGCGGGACGCCCAGGGTACGCGGGGCGGAACGCACGCCGCGGACACGCGACACGAAGCCCACGTCCCACGCGGGCGAAGCGAAGCCCGCTCCGCGCACGCCGTGGCACATGCTGTTCGCTCTGTTCCTCGCGGAGGTCGGCTCGCCTGCCTTCGAGGTGCAGTCGGAGGTCGAGCTGCTGCGGCGGCCGGCTC
>CAZARU010000177.1:0-13218 GCA_964487605.1 uncultured Polyangiaceae bacterium | reverse complement strand
AGCGGGAGATCGCGGTGCTCAAGGCCATGGGCGCCACCGACGGGCAGCTCCTCCGAGCGTTCATCTACCAGGGCGGAATCGTCGGCGTCATCGGCACGGCGCTAGGGCTAGGGCTAGGGCTGCTGACCTGCCGCCTGATTCTCGTGTACGGATTCCCCCTCGATCCGAAGGTGTATTTCATCTCGAGTCTCCCGGTTCAGGTTCGCCCCATCGAGTTCGCGCTCACCGGAGTGTTCGCCATCTCGACGTGCCTGCTCGCCACGGTGTGGCCCGCGCTGCACGCCGCGCGACTCCGCCCGGCCGAAGCGTTCCGCGACCAGTGACTCAGCGCGGCGGGAGCATGCTCGGAGGTCGCATTCTGGACCGCCGCAGCAACCCCATGATCCGAGCGCCCAGCTCCGGTGCCCGGAACGGCTTGGCCACGAAATCGTCCGCGCCCGCGTCGAACGCCTCGACGAGATGCTCGCTCGAGGAGTTCGACGTCAGGAACATCAAGGGCAGCCGCGAGGTGTGGCGCTCTCGCCGCACCCGCCGGCAGAAGTCGAGGCCCGACATTCCCGGCAGGTTCCAGTCGAGAACGATGAGATCGGGAAGCCTTTCTCGGAGCCTGTCGAACGCCTCTTCCGCGCTCAGCGCCGCGCTCACCGAGAACCCGTCGCGCACGAGCACCTCCGAGATCACCGAGTGCAGCGTGAGGTCGTCGTCCACGAGCAGCACGATGGCTCCCGTGGGGGCCATCGCATCGGAAATGGGCTCGCTCATCATGCTCGGCGGCGGCAGCGTGGGCGGGCCGTCGGAGTTGGCGAACTGCCACAGCTGCTGCCAGTCTCGGTCCTCGAAGGCGAGCCGATGGCCGTCCCCCCTGTCGAGCGCGCATGCGGCGACACTCACGCCGTCCTCCCTCACCACGAACGTCGCCAGCACCCATTCGTTGCGCCGGATCGCGTACGCGCGATGTTCGTCGCGCAGGTCGATCTCCTGCTCGTCGCCGCCGGCTTCCAGAAGGTTCAACAGCTCCTCGAAGCTGTCGTACGTGAAAAGCAGCTCCCTCACGAGTCGCGCAGGGTACTCCGCGTGCCTGGGTTGGGCCAGACCGGCGCGCGTCAGGGACGCAGGCGCCGGAGAGTGAACGCCAGCCCGACGGCGATGGTCGCGGCCAGCGCAGCCTGGGTACCCCAGGGCCCGAGGTCGGCCACACGTTCGCCCCCGAGCAGGCTACGAGCGTGCGCCCGCGGCCAGGGCACGGCGGCCAGCGTCGTGCCCGTGCCCAGCACCCAGTCCGCGAGCAGAGCCGCACCGCGCCCCCAGCCGGACCCTCCGACGGTCGCCCCCGCGAAGAGAAGGACCGCGTACGCGGCGCCCGTGACCACGCCAACCCAGCCGGTGGGTGCCAGCTCGCGCAGGGCGCTCTCGCCCGTGGATGGGCCGAGACCGACGGCCATCCAGCCGAGTACGGCCGAGAACGCGCCCACGCCGATGCCGACGACGGTCACCGCGCCGAGGACCAGGCCGCGCCGGTCGAGGCCATGGCGCGCCAGCACCTCCACGGAGTCGTCCAGGCGCGCCGCGCGGGTCACGATGCGGACTGCCGCGAACGCGACGAGCGGAACGGTGATGCCGAACACCGCCCCGGTCAGGGTGCGGTCCAGCGCGCCGTACGGCGCGGCGCGCCGCTCTGCGATGGCGGCGAGCACGACGAAGGCCGCCGCGCCGAGCGCTCCCCACGCGGTCGGTGCGGTTCGCAGACGACTCCACGCGAGCGACATGCCGCCGCCGAAGCTCGTCACGCTCCCCCTGCGAGCGGGGGCTCGGCGGGCATCGAGGCCTCGCTCGCGGCGCGGCGAGCCTCCTCTTCTCTGCCTGCCGCGCGACGGTAGGCGCGGTCGAAGGCGGCCTTCGACTCGCCGTGGACCATCTCCACGGCGGCGGCGCGCACGGCCTCGGCGTGGGGCGTCTCCACGAAGAGCCCTTCCAGCGACGTGCCCGAGCCGATCACCGCGCGCGCCACGCTGCGCGCCGAGGCATGCACGTTGCGCGTGGTGATCCGCACGTCGCGCCCCGAGATCTCGGCCGATAGGCGGTGTGCATCCGGTTCGAGCGCCCGGACGACCGCGACGGGATCCGTCGTGCGGAGCACCAGGACCGCCTGCTCCCCGGACGCGAAATCCGCTGCTTCGTTCGAGGCCAGCACGCGCGTGACTCGTCCACCGCTCGAAACGACGACGTGCTCTCCGAGCCTGCGCGCCTCTTGCGCGCTCGCCGTGATGGAGACGACGGTTGCGCCCGTCGCGGCCTGTCGCCGCAAAGCCGCGACGAGTCCCCCGAGGCCCAGCCCGAGGAGCGTGGCCGGTTCGAGCGGCTCGAACAGCACCGTGAACGCAGGTCGCTCCATCTCGAGGACCATCACGAGCGCGACGGCGCGGCGCTCCTCGTTGGACAGCGCGCGTGGCGAGCGCGGTGCCCAGCGCTCGAGCCCGTGAGCACCGAGCACCGCTGCGGCGTCGCGCGGCTGGCGGCGCACCGCGAGCACTCGCGCCACGCTCTCGGCGACCGTACGACCTTCGGGAAGCTCTTCTTGCTCGAGGACGGCTGCAATCTGCGATCGGAGAGCGGGCGTTCGCGCCGGATCCGCACCGCCGAACGTGACGGTGCCACGCTTCGGACGGACCCCACCGCAAAGGATGCGTGCCAGCGCCGAGCCCGCGGCGCGCTCTGCGAGCACTGCGACGCGGCCCGGGCCCGAGGTGAGGTCGAGGCCCGACCAGTGCTCCGACCAGAGGGACGCCGCGACGAGGCTCACCTTCCACCGCCGAGTCGCGCTACCGTGTCGAGGAACAGCTCGAAGAGACCCGGGAGGCTTCCCACGGTGCCGAGCGAAGCCTCGGCCGCCCAGGGAACGATCACGATGGCACCGAGCAGCGAGCGACCGTGTCCCGGGGCGATCGCCGCGCAGGCGCGCGCAAGGGCCACGATGACGCTGCTGGCGACCACGATGAACGCCAGGCCACCGAGAGTGACGAGCCCGCGTCGAATCGCTTCCGAGAGCGTCGGGGCGAGCCCCGTCGCGAGCAGCAAGAGGGCGGCTCCTGGGGCCCCGAGGGTGCGGCCCATCACGAGTGTCCACGCCGACCAGATGGTCGCGCTCGTCTCGGCCGTGGACAGGCCGTGCTGCCGCACCAGATCGTCGACCCCGCCCGCGTCGCCCGGATCGCGCGCCGCAGAGAGAGCGACGAGGCCTCCCACCAGCCACGTCATGACGGCGATCGCCCGCAGGGCGACGGAGTCGAGCGCGACGGCTCGATCACGCATCACGAGCACGACCATGACGACGGCCCAGGACGACGCCGTCCCGACGGCCAAGGTTCGCGCGACGCGGACCGACAGGTGACGCGACAGCCGCGTGACGTGGAGGTGGGTCGCCGCGCGTGCCGTGCACGGGACGAGCGAAACGGAGCCGATGGAGTTCACGGAGTGGGATGTGGGCAAATGTGGTGACGCGCGTGAGACGCAGGTGATGGCGCCCGAGTGTAGCCGTCGACGGCGCGAAGATCCGCCGGCCGACCGGCTCAGCCGCGCTCGCGCGCGACCGACCCCGCCCGCGCGCCGCTCGGCGAGGCGTCGTCCTCCCCAGCGCACCCGCTTTGGGCTAGGCTTCCCGTCGGACTTTTCGCTCGATCGGCTTGATGACTGGAGGACCCATGACGCGCTCGCCCTACGCGGCCCTGTGGATCGCGCTGCTTGCGGGGACGGCCCTCGGGGCGTGCAGCGGAGGTGCGGACTCGCCGCCCCCGAGTACCGGCGGCGCGGGTGGGACGTCCGGTGTGGAGGACGGTGGCGGCGGCAGCGCCGCAGATGCCGCCGGGGGATCTTCGGGAACGTCGGGGACCAGCGGGGTGGGCGGCTCGAGCGGCTCGAGCGGCTCGGGCGACGCGGCAGACGCGGGCCCGGTCGCCTGTCCGCCCGACGCGGATGGGGACAACATTCCGGATGACATCGAAGGCCGCGCGGAGGGGCGGGACAGCGACGGAGACGGCACGCCGGACTACCTGGACACCGACAGCGACGGCGACACGGTTCCGGACCTGCTCGAGGCCGATACGGCGAACGTGGGGTGCAACGTCCCGCTCGACTCCGATGGCGACGGCATCCCGAATCACCTGGACACGGACAGCGACGGCAACGGGATCGACGACCGGGACGAAGTGTACCCGGACGGAGCGCCGTACGATCCCTCGCGCCCCCCGGCCGACACCGATGGCGACGGAACGCCCGACCTGTTCGACCCGGACAACGATGGCGACACGCTCGACGACGTCGACGAGCTCGTGGGCGGAAAGGGCGTCGACACCGACGGCGACGGCTTCGACGACCACAACGACTTCGACTCCGACGGGGACACAATCGGCGACGAGTTCGAAGGCACCGGGGACATGGACGGCGACGGGAAGCCGAACTTCCGCGACCTCGATTCCGACGCCGACACCGTGCCCGATCGCTGCGAAGCGGGAGTGAACCACGACCCGAAGAAGCCTCCGGCAGACAGCGACAGCGACGGGCGCTACGACTTCCTCGACATCGACTCGGACAACGAAGGCGTCCGCGATGGTCTCGAGGACAAGAACGGGAACTGCCAGGTCGATCTCGAAGAGACCGATCGGACCCGAGCCGACACGGACACGGACGGTGCGAACGATCTCATCGAGCAGGTGCTCGACACGGATCCGACGTGCGGCACCCCGGGGATGAACCCGCTGAAGGCGTGCACTCCCGGTGAAGCGGGTCGGTACTGGTTCGAGATGCCGTACCGGCAGACGCCGATCCCCGAGACGCAGGACGTCGTCCTGAAGACGAACCTGAACAAGGGCGACATTGCGTTCGTCGTGGACACGACGGGAACCATGGGAGGCGCCATCCTCGACATTCGAGCGCGCCTCGTGAACATCATGAACGAGATCAAGAAGGAAGTGCCCGAGGCTCACTTCGGAATTCTCGGTCACGACGATTATCCGTTGGCGCCCTACGGAACCCCCACGGATCGTCCCGTGTGGCTCCCGAGCGGGACCGACGCGTACCTGACGTCGGATTCGACGAAGACCCTGGCGGCGGTCGCGGCGCTCACGACGGGTAATGGCGCCGACCTGCCCGAGGCCCAGATCCCGGCGCTCTACAAGGCCATCGAGGACACCTTGCTCGCGTGGCCCACGGGAAGTCAGAACACCTTCGGGCCCGGCGGAGCGTTCGGCGGTCTCGGCTTCCGGAGCGACGCCCTGCCCATCCTCATCTCGATTACCGACCAGTCGTTCCACAACGGGCGTTTCGTCGGCTCGAGCACGCTGCACGACACCTACTCGTTCAACGGCGCCGGAGCCGGAGCACCGCCGACGGTGGACGATCTCATCTCGAAGATGAACTCGCGCGGTGCGAAGTACATCGGCATCGCGCTCGACGACGGAGGGCCGGCCCGCTCGAACAAGGACCCGTATCGGGACATGGCGACCATCACCGACGCGACGAACTCGGTGGTCCCGGCTTCGGCGTTCGGCAGCTCCCAGTGCCTGACCGACATCGGTGGCTTGCCGCTCATGCAGGACTATCCGCCTTCGCCGCAGATCCCCACGAAGTGTCGCCTCATCTTCAGCGCCTTCCGGAACGGTGTCGGCGTCGGGAACACGGTCGTCGAAGGCGTGAAGGCGTTGCTGCGTGGCATTCAGCTCGAGGTGCGCGTCCTCGCGTCGAACGACCTCGCGTTCTCCCAGCCGCCGGGCATCGTCGCCATCGACGACTTCATCGACTACATCGAGGTGTACGCGCCGGGCCAGATCGAGGACCCGTCCGCCCCCGGCGAGCTCTGCGAGTCGCTCGACCTGGGAACGCTCCGCGACAGCTGGCAGACGCCCTACGGCCTGACCGCGGGACCCGACTCGTACAACGAGACGGCCAGCGACGTCATTCCCGGCATTCGCGTGTGCTTCCGCATCTTTCCCAAGGACAACGTGGTCTACGCGCAGACGAACCAGGTGCAGTTCGCTCGCGCGTTCCTCGCGGTAAAAGCCAAGAACGTCGGCCAGACCGAGGAGCTGGACGTCGGCGAGCCGCGCGCGGTGTTCTTCGTCATTCCGCCGACGCCGCAGTGATCCCGCCGGGGCGCGCCCCCTCGCGCCGCAGCAGGCTCGATCGTGCGAGCCACTTCTCGGCGTCGGGATGTCCGAGCGCGGCTAGGGCCTGGGCGAGCACGTGAACGGCGACCGGATCGTCGGGCACCAGACTCACCGCGTGGTGGGCAGCGCGGGCGGCGGCTTCGTTCCGCCCCGCGGACAGGTGAGCGGTGGCCAGCCAGGTCGCTGCCGAAGCCGCGTCATCCGTGTTCGCGTCGCTCAGGGGCGTCAGCACCTCGACGGCGCGGTGGGTGTCTCCCCGACGGAGCATCGAACGCGCCCCCAGGACGTTCAGCGCACGGTCTGCCGGGAAGCGCTCGAGCCCTCTTTCGATAACGTCATCGGCCTCTTCGACGCGGCCCAGGCGGATGAGGGCTTCGGCCAGCCCCGACCAGCCCGCCGCCACCTCTGGAGCGACCTCCACCAGGCGCAGGAACTGCTCGCGGGCGTGCTCGACCATTCCGGCGTCGAAGAGGGCGCGGCCGAGGTTGGCCCGCGCGGGAGCGAACCCGGGATCGACCGCGAGCGCCTGCCGGTAGTGCTCCGCAGCTTCTCGGCGCCGGTGCTCCCGCTCTGCCAGGACGCCGAGCCCGTGGTGCGGCTGTGCGATGTCGGGGTTCAGTCGCCTTGCGCGCACGAGCAGCCGGCGAGCAGCCTCGAAGTTCCCCCGCTGCATCTCCACGAGTCCGAGGTTCGTGAGCGCCTCGACGAACCGAGGGTGATACTCGAGGGCCAGCGCGAGGCGCGCATGGGCGGTCTCCAGGTCCCCGCGCTCGAGCGCCGCGGCGGCTGCTTCGTTCAGGGCGACGGCCTTCGGCGCCAGAGGTGCGGAGCCCGCGCACCCGACCGCGAGCGCGCCCAGGGCCAGGATGGCGAAGAGGACTCCCGTCACGGCATGCTGCGTCGGCGCTGCGGATGCTCGGGTTGCCGCGAAAAGCCGAACGGCCTCGAAAAAAACTCGCTTGCGCGGGGGGGCCCCGGCGTGGATCCTCCCGCCGATGCCTGCCGACCCCCCCGAGAACGACGCGGAGGACCGGGACCCCGAAGACTCCGGGCCGGGCGAGGGCGCGTCGGCGACGGGGGACGACGCCGGATCGCCCGCCGAGGGGACCGAAGCCGCCGAAGGTGATGACGACGGCGACAGGGACGACGACGGGCAGGAGGACGAACCCGCGCCCGCCAAGCGGCGGCGCGCCGCAGAGGCGCGACCGAAGAAAAAGCGCAAGAAGAAGCGCAAAGCGCCGAAGCCTCTGCCTCGGACCGAGGCGGAGATCGACGCGCCGACGCTGCAGTCGCTCTACATGATCGGCGCGCTGGCAACGCTCACCCTCGTGCTCTGGGGCTCCGCGAAGTTCGCGTGCAACGCCCATCCGCCGCAGTCGCGAGCGCCCAAGGCTGCGGACATCGAGCGCGTGACCAAGACTCCGAAGGACACCGCCATCGAGGTCCAGCAGCGCGTGGCCATCTCCGACTATCCGACGGCACTCGGGCTGTCCGCCGGGGATCTGGCGGTCGAGCTCGCGCCGAAGGCGAAGGCCTGCGAGGGCGGGGCGTGTGGCCAGAAGATCGAGACGCTCTCGAGGAAGGTGATGACGACCGGCGCGCTCCTCGAGGCGACCGCCGACGGCACCGCGAAGGTGCGAGTGACGTCCCACGCGGGCGACGACACGAAGCCCTACTTGATCGACCTCCGGTTCGCCGAGGGCAAGTGGAAGGCGGTGCGCCGCGTGCCCGACGACGGCACCTACCGGCCACCGGCGCTTCCGACGGCCCTGGTGCCCCCCGGGGACGCGGCAGCGGCGCCCCCCGCCTCTGCCGGGCCGTCCGCCGCCCCCGGCCCGGTTCCCGCGCCTTCCGCCGCTCCGTGACCCGCCTCGGCGTCGATGGGGAGGGCGCTCACCGGGTTCCCCGTCAGATGAGCGACTTCAGGTCGAGCATCTCGGAGACATCGGGCATGAGGACGAGCTCGACGCGGCGGTTCTGCTGGCGGCCTTCGTCGGTGTCGTTGGTCGCGACGGGGTCCGTCTCGCCGTAGCCGGCGGCGTGGAGGTTTGCCGGATTGAGCCCGCCTCCGCCGCCCTTCGAGTCGGTGGCCGAGACCATGTAGACGACGACCTGGCGCGCCCGCATCACCGAGAGCCCCCAGTTGTCCTTGAACTGGCCACCCTTCAGCGGCTTGGCGTCGGTGTGCCCCGCCACCTGGAAGAACCGCGACCTGAGCTGGTCGTCACCCCGTACGACGTCGGCTACTGCGTCGATGACCTTCAGGCCCTCGTCTCGAAGCTTGTCCTCGCCCGACGCGAAGAGGACGTCGCCGGGTAGCGAAATGACCATCCGGTTGTTCCGGATCGAGACCTTGAGCCCCAGGTTCGTCAACTTCTGGAGCTTGCTGCGAAGCACCTCGAAGCGCTTCTTGATCCCCTCGAGGACCTCCGCGCGGGCTCGATACTCCTCGATGGCGCGCTTCAAGTCGGCGATGTCGGCCGCCAGACGCTCCTTCTCCGTGCCCACCTGGCTCAGCTCTCCGCGCAGCTTGCGCATGTCGAAGCCCATGCCCTCGAGCTGCTCCGTCAGCTCCCGGACCTGCTGCATCTGCTTGTCGAGCTCTGCTCGCGTCGCGGCGTGCGCCGCCTGCTCGTCCTTGTGCCGCTTGTCCAGCTTGGCGTACTCGGCAAGCTGCTTCTGCCACTCGTCCTCCGAGTAGCCGCAGCCGAGCGCCAAGGCGGCGGCAGTGGTGAAGACGGCGAGCTTGGCGGAATTCGACACGCGGTACCTCCTGTCTCGGGGCGCTGGTCCCGGTGACCAGCGGGGCGGAACGATGCGGCGAGCCGGCCGGTCACGTCAAGGGCGCGTCGACGGCCACCGGCAGCGGCCGCCGCGCGGGCAACGTGCAGGACCGCATGGGCGCGGGCGTCAGATGCCGCCCCGCGTTCGCCGCGGCCCGACGAGCCCGCGGCTCTCGAGGTGCGCCAGGATCGTTCCGGCACATTGCTCCGCGTCGGCGGCCTCGAGGGCCGTCCGGACCTCCGGCGCGTCTGGCGCCTCGTACTCGTCGGCGCGCGCGTCGAAGTTGCCCCGCTCGTCCCGCGCCCGGCAGTCGGCTTCCGACGTCGCCAGGTGTACCTCGGTGAAGGCCGACCCCGCTCCGTCTCGCAGCAGCTTTCTCTCGGACCGCTGCGCGAAGGGCGCGGCCACGACGACCGCGAGGCCCGCGCCGGCGAGTCGATTCACCATCTCTGCGGTCGCTCCCGGATCTCGAATCGCAGCGCCGGCGGAGGCGTCGTGCGCGTCGATGACCGTAGCTGCGACGCCGCGGTCGAAGAGCCGCCGCTCGAGCGCGTACGCCACGGACGTCTTGCCTGCAGCCGGCAGGCCCGTGATGGCGACCACGAACCCGGACTGTCCGATCCGCTCCTGCCGCTCGGTCGAACTCACCTGTGAGACCGCCGCTCGGAGATCGGGCCCGAGGCCAGCCGCGGCCGGCGTGAGCGGTCGGATCATCCCCGCAGCCACGGTGTTGTTCGATACCGAGTCCACCAGGATGAAGGCGCCGGTCGCGCGGTTGCCGTCGTACGCGTCGAAGAAGATGGGCTGATGCGTCCGCACGCCGACGCACCCGATGTCGTTGAGTTCGAGCGTCGGGGCGCTCGTGTGATCGAGGCTCTCGAGGTCCACCTTGTACTGAACCTCGTGAACCTCGGCCCGAACGGTGCGCGTCGTCTGCTTGAGCAGGTACGTTCGGCCGGTGTCGAGAGGCCTCTCGCCGAGCCACACCATCATCGCCGTGAACTGGTTCTCGACCGCGGGCAGGTCGGTGGGGTGCACGAGCATGTCACCCCGGCTGACGTCCACCTCGTCCGCGAGGCGCAGGGCGACGCTCATGGGAGGAAACGCCTCGTCGATCTCGCCCTCGAAGGTGTCGATGGCGACCACGCGCGACGTGCGTCGCGAAGGCAGGACCAGGACCTCGTCTCCCTTGCGGACCACGCCCGACGCGACCTCGCCGGCGAACGCGCGGTAGTCCAGGTTCGGTCGCAGCACGAGCTGAATCGGGAACCGGAGGTTCTCGAAGTTCCGGTCGCGCGAGACCTCCACCGACTCCAGGTATCCGAGCAGTGTCTCGTCGGCATGCCACGGCATGCGGTGGCTCGGGTGAACCACGTTGTCGCCTTCGAGCGCGCTGATGGGAAGGAACTTGACCTCGCGGAATGCCAGGCGTCGGGCGAAGCGCTCGAAGTCTCGCTTGATGTGCTCGAAGACGTCCTGGCTGAACCCCTTCAGGTCCATCTTGTTCACCGCGACGAGCAGGTGGGGGATGCCCAGGAGTGACGCGATGTACGCGTGGCGGCGGGACTGCTGAAGCACGCCGAGTCGAGCGTCGATGAGGATGATCGCGACGTTCGCGGTGGAGGCGCCCGTCGCCATGTTGCGCGTGTACTGAACGTGGCCCGGCGTGTCGGCGATGATGAACTTTCGCTTCGCGGTCGAGAAGTAGCGGTACGCGACGTCGATGGTGATCCCTTGCTCACGCTCGGCCTTCAGCCCGTCGGTGAACAGCGAGAAATCGATCTCTATCGATCCCTTCGCCGAGGCTCGCTTCACTGCGGAGAGCTGGTCCTCGTACACGCCGTGCGTGTCGTGGAGCAGACGGCCTATCAGCGTCGACTTCCCGTCGTCGACCGAGCCCACGGACACGAAGCGCAGCAGCTCCTTGTTCTGGTGGGCGACGAGGTAGTCCTCGATGCTCTGGGAGGGATCGAAGTCGGTCATCGCGTCAGAAGTAGCCTTCGCGCTTCTTGGTCTCCATCGACCCTTCCTCGTCGAAGTCGATGAGGCGACCCTGCCGTTCCGAGTACTTCGTGAGCAGCATCTCGCGGATGATCTCCGGGAGGGTCGTCGCCGCGGAGCGAATCGCGCCGCTCAGCGGGTAGCACCCCAGCGTCCGGAAGCGCACCCGCTCCATCCGTGGCTTCTCACCGGGCAGCAGCCGCATCCTATCGTCGTCCACCATGATGAGCGTGCCGTCGCGCTCCACCACCGGTCGCTCGGCGGCGTAGTAGAGCGGGACGATCGGGACGTTCTCGAGGTAGAGGTAGAGCCAGACGTCGAGCTCCGTCCAGTTCGACAAGGGAAACGCACGGATGCTCTCGCCCTTGACGATCTTGGCGTTGTACACGTTCCAGAGTTCCGGGCGCTGATTCTTCGGATCCCACTGTCCGTGTCGGTCACGGAAAGAGAAGATTCGCTCCTTGGCCCGCGACTTTTCTTCGTCCCGCCGCGCTCCGCCGAACGCCGCGTCGAAGCCGCCCAGTTCCAGCGCCTGAAGCAGGGCGTGCGTCTTCATGATCGTCGTGTACTTGTTGCTCCCGTAGTCGAACGGGTTGACGTTCTGCGCGACGCCTTCCTGGTTGGTGTGGACGCGCAGCTCGAACCCGTGCTCGGCGCAGAAGCGATCGCGAAACGCGATCATCTCCCGGAACTTCCAGGTCGTGTCGATGTGCTGAAGAGGGAAGGGCAGCTTCCCGGGATGGAAGGCCTTCCTCGCGAGGTGCACCATCACCGACGAATCCTTGCCGATGCTGTAGAGCATCACGGGGTTGTCGAATTCCGCCGTGACCTCTCGCAGGATGTGGATGCTCTCCGCCTCGAGCTGGCGCAGATGTGAGAGCTTTCGGGGCGAAATGAGGGCGTTCACGTCGGCGGCGCGATGGGAGGGCAGACCGGGATAGCCTCGAACGGGCGAGAATTCGAGGGATTCCGGCGGGCGCTGCGGCCCGACCGCGGCGGAAGCCGGTCGCCCGCGCCCGGTTCAGCGGTGCTTTTCGGCTGCCGCGCGGGCGCGCGCGCCCCCTTGCGGCGTCGCCCAGTACACCCTGGTGGGCCCTTTCCCTCCGGGCGCGCACGCCGCAGCAGTTCGTCCCCGGCGGTCAGGGCCGCGGCGCGCCGCGGTCCCGAGCACACGCGTCACGGACGCGAGCGACGTACGCGCTTCGCGGGATCTGGGTGGCGCCCATGCTCGTGAGGTGGCGGGTCTCGAACTGGACGTCGAAGAGCGTGCCGCCTTCGGCCTTCCAGGAGCGGACGGCGTGCACGAGGGCGACCTTCGAAGCGTTCGTCGCGCGATGAAACATGCTCTCCGCGGCGAAGAGCCTCCCTATCGTGACCCCGTAGAGGCCGCCCACGAGCTCGTCGCCGCGCCAGACTTCCACGCTCCGGGCGTATCCAGCGCGGTGAAGCGCCGCGT
Organism: uncultured Polyangiaceae bacterium; assembly: GCA_964487605.1. GTDB lineage: Bacteria > Myxococcota_A > Polyangia > Polyangiales > Polyangiaceae > JAJDAH01. Next base: position 819 of record CAZARU010000177.1, on the reverse strand, counting down.
AGGCGACGAGCATCGCGTCGTGGATCCACGTTCCCTCGTCGCGCTGCGCGCCGCACTCGCGCATCACCCGGTCGAACTGGGTGTTCTGGGTGACGCGGAACGGCGCGCGCCGAAGGACTCGGGCGAGGCTGCGCGAGACGTGGACTTCGTCGATCACCGCGCGCGGATCGGGTGACCACCAGAGCGGCTCTTGACCCTCGTCGAACCACGGGAAGATTCCGTTCTCGTACGCGGCGATCAGGCGCGCCTCCGAGAGATCGCCGCCCACCGCGACGAGGCGGCCGTGGTCCCGCGGGTCCGGAAAAGCGATGCCGTCGTCGAGCCGCACCGGCGGTCGTCGGACGCGCATCATGCTGCGCCCAACCCTAGCGCGGAGGCGCCGCAACACCCGCTGAACGCTCCGCCAACGGGGCAGCGCAGTCGGGGGACCTGCGCGACAGCCGGCGCCGGGGGATGTGCCACTCGCGCGGGACGACCGGCCGTGGCACACCGAGAGCGCCGAGCTTTCTGCAGGCACGAAGCGTGCATCCCTGGCCAACGTGCGCACCCCACTCGTCGTCGCTCTCGCCGCTCCACTGCTGGCCCTCGCGTGCGGAGGCAGCGCCTTCGAGGGTGACTCGCCCGACGGAGGCGCTGGCGCGGCGGGAAGCTCTGCAGGGGCTGCGGGTGCCTCCGGTGCGGCCGCGTTCGCGGGCTCGTCCGGAATGGGGGGTTCGGGGGGGGCGTCGGGCGCGGCGGGCGCGTCGGGCGCCGGCGGCTCCGGAGCTGGCGCGGGTGCTGCGGGCGCTTCTGCGGCAGGCGGCTCGGGGGGCGGTGGCG
>CAZARU010000176.1:0-13352 GCA_964487605.1 uncultured Polyangiaceae bacterium | reverse complement strand
CCCGGCGGCCGAGGTTCCTCCCGAGCCGGAGGTTCCACCCGCTCCGCCCACGGCGCTGTGTCCCGAGGCGCCGCCGCTCGCGCCCGCTCCGCTCGCGCCTCCGCCCGCGGTGCCGGACGCGTCGGGGCGCCCCCCGAGCAGCTCGTCGTCGGTGGGTGCCAAAAGCGAGCACGCTCCGAGCATCGCGGCGAGGACTGGCGGCGTCGCGCAAGACCCGAACGCACGCGGACTCCGCTTTCGAAGCATGAGTGGGCGGAGCATACACCGCCGGCCCGGGTCACGCTGGAAGCGGTGGCGCGGGTCGCCGGCAAGGCGCGCAGGTCAGGCAGCCAGCGCGCGGCGGCTGCCCCACGCGGCTCGCGCGTCGAGCCCGAGTGCCTCGAGCTGCGGGACGATGACCTCCTCGATGGTCGCGTAGAGCAAGTCGCGGGCCCGGTCGCCGCTGCAGAGGCCGAGCGCGGCGCCCTCCGGCGAGACGCTCGTGGCCGGCAGGTGCGCGAGCTCGTGAGCCTCCAGGTGGGCGAGCGCCGTCGGCAGGTAGGCGTTCAGCGCGGCCAGCGTGCTCGAGCCGAGGCGACCGCGAAGCCCCGCGAGGAGGCGCCAGCCGAAGCGCGCGTGGCCGACTTCGTCGGCGTAGATCTCGGTCAAGAGATCCCGGAGTTCGCCGTCGGGCATCTCGAGGCGTTCGGCGCCGATGAGCGCCACGGCCACGGTCTCGCTGAGGCAGCAGACGCTCAGGACGTTCCGCAGCGCGCACGCGAGGCGTGACGCGTCGGCGTGCGCGGGAAGAAACTCGTCGGCGTGTCCTGCCGCGTGGGCCTCGCCGCCGAGCGCCTCGACCACCGCGCCGCACAGCACGCCGTGTCGCCGCTCTTCCGCGGCGAACGACGCGCAGGACTGGACGACCTCGGGCCCGAACCCCGCCTCGCGGAGCTGGACGGCGAGGCGTTCGAACACGACCGCCGAACCCTGCTCGTTGACCATGCGGGCGAGCCACGTCGCGCGCGCCGGCTGCAGGAGGTCGGTCGGGGCATCGAGGCGCAGCCCGACGCCACGCGACGCGCTGCGGAGATCCAGCGCGACGGGCCGCCGAGCACGCGGAACGGAGTCGCCGAGCGGCGGTGGAACCGGTGGACCCCACGGCGTGCAGGCCGGCCCCTGAGGGTGGCCGAGCAGCGCGCAGCAGGGCGAGAGTCCCGCCAGCGACCACGGATCCTCGGCGCGGACGATCACCGTGCAGCAGCCTCGAAGCGACGGATCGGACACGACGGCCTCCCAGTCGCTCGTGGAAATGCGGCGTGCGACGGCCCCGTCACAGCAGGCGAGAGGATCCGCGCTTCCGACGCACTCCTTCACGACGCCTTCGGGAGCTGCGGCACCAGCGTCGACCTCGTGCGGCGGTTCGACGACGCGAGCGTCATCGACCACGCGAGCCGCGTCCTCGGCGGGTGCGCCGGCGTCATCGCCCGCGCCGGACGCGCCGCCGGAGCCGCCCACGTCGTCCAGGGGATACGGATCCGCGGGCTCGTCTCCCGGCGCGGGATCGTCGAGGTCGCCCACCGCAACGCCGCAGCCGATTGGGAAGGTCAAGAGGGCGACCTTTGCTGCCGCCCGCAGGGCGAGGGCACGAGTCGAAGGCTTCATGCTCCCCGGTGAAGCAAGCCCCGCGCCAGGCCGGACCGGTGGGAAGTCCGGGAAATCGTCGGGGGCGCTAGGAGGGGCTGCCGGTAACCGGGTGGTAACCCCCGGTGCAATTTTGAACGGCGACACCGCGGCCCGGGGGTGTGCCACTGGCACACGCGCCCACGCCAGGCGACTCGGGCGAGCTCCGCGAGAATCGCGGCAGCCACGGCGTGGTACGCGACGTGCTTTTCCGGCCGCCCATGAAGACCCCGCTCCTGCTCGTCGGCGCGCTCTCCACGCTCCTCATCCTGGGCTGCAGCGGCAGCGGCGGCTCGAGCCCGTTCGCCACCGATGGCGGCAGCGGGTTCGGCGGATCAGGTGCCGGCGCGATGGGAGGAACGAGCAGTGGCGGCGCGAGCGGCACGAGCGGCGGTGGTGGCACGAGCGGGAGCGGCGGCGGAACCTGTGGCCGAGGTGCGTGTGAGCGGGAGGGCGCGACCTGCACGGACGGCGGCTGTTGCCCTTGCGCCTACGTGTGCCAGGGCGGGCAGTGGGTGACCCAGGGATGTGCGGGGTGCGCACCCGGGCCTTGCCCCGAGACGGCACCAGCAGATGGCGAGACCTGCGACCCCTGCTCGGAGAACCGCTGCAGCTACGGATGCGAAAGCGGTCGGGAGATCTCGGCGAGCTGCGAGGACGAGTCGGGCGGAGCCTTCGTGTGGCGCGTCCACGAGACCGCCTGCACGTCTCCCTTGCCCTGCGGCGACGAGCCGAACGCGACGCCGTGTGGCGACGCCCAGCTCTGCGTCGCCTGGATCACGACCGCAGGTCCTCAGCTGTCCGTCACTCATCAGTGTGCGAGCAACCCGTGCGGCGCCTCCGACCCGTCGTGCGACTGCGCGTCGAGTGTCTGCGATGCGAAGGGCTACCTCTGCGCCGGCTACTCCGAGGGCACGCTGAACTGCGACAGCGGCACGCAGTGAGACCGCCGCCACGACCGAGGCGCCGCTACGGCGCCCACTCGACCGCCACCGCCGGCATCAACCACCACAGGAGTTCGTCCGCTACCGGCTCTTCGACATCGCGCGGCGACGTGACCGTCGGCACTCCGGAGCCGACGTAGAAGGACGAGCGGGCACCGACGGTGACGGAGAGCGCGGGGGCGATGGCGTAGCCGACACGCAGCTCCGGGCTGACGTGAGCGTAGGTGACGGTCAGCTCCTGGCTCTCCGTTTCGATGGTGGCGGGGAGCGCGCCCAGGGCGAGGCGCAGCACGCCGTGCAGACGGCCGGCGGTGCGGTGCGACGCCGCGATGCCGATCAACGGCCCTCGAATCGCCCGGCGCTCGACCCGTTCGCCGTCGACCACCCGCTCCGTCTCGAGAGACGCCCATCCGATCTCCGCGGAGAGCGCGAACGAAGCTCCGAGATGACGGCCGAGCCTCAGCATGGGAACGACGCCGAGGGCCGTCCGGCAGGTGTCGGCGCTGCAGCGATCACCAGCGCCGCCACCGAGGGAGTCCGCGAAGACGAGCCCCAGCTCCGCGCCGACGAGCCACCGCGAAGCCCGAGCGTCGTCCGCCGAACGCGACAGCGTGATCTCCTGGAGACGGCCGGGAACGACCTCGACGACTCGATCGAGCCGCGGGTGACCCGCCGCGACCACCCCGAACTCCCGGCGGCCGCACCGAAGACGCCCGGCCCACGCGCCCTCGCCGAGACGCACGCCGTGCAGCTCCAGCGTGGCGTTCGCCGGCTCGGTCGTGAGGGAAACGGCGCATCCGAGCGCCTCGAGGTCGAGCGCGACCTCCCGTGCCTCACCTGGGTGAACGTCGATGGCGAGCGGTTCGGTGCCCAGCTCGCCGTCACCGACGAGCGCCACGACGTGGACACCCTCGCTCAGCGAACCCTCCCAGGGCGTCTCGCCGACGACGGCTCCGTCGACCACGACGCGCGCGGGCCTCCCCGAGCGTTCCACGACCCGTACGGAGGGGCGCTCCGGAAGCGCGCGGAGCGTGGGCTGGAGGGTCACGGCGGTCCCGCCCGCGAACGTCACTCTCTGCTCGAATCGCTCGAAGCCGGCGCGCTCGACGACGACGACACGCTCGCCCGCCGCGACGCGTAGCGGGCGTCCGAGGGGCGTACTGCCGTGCTCGACGCCGTCTATCGTCACGGTGGCCCCGGCGGGCGCGCCCTCGATCCGGACCAGCGCCATGGACGCACGAAGCGTCGAGAGCTCGGCTTCGAGGACGGCACGGTCCGTCTCCGTCGCTTCGGGGAACTCCCGGGCCATCGACTCGAGCAGGTCGAGCGCCTCGACGACGCGACCGAGGTGGCGCAGCGCTATCGCCGCGTTCTGCGTGTTGTAGCGCGTGGGGTACAGCCGCCGCGATTCGAGGAACGCGGCGAGCGCGTCGGCCCACCGCGCCGCCTGGGCGTGAGCCAACCCCTCCTCGAAGCGCTGCCTGGCGTCCACCTTGCCGTCCGGAGCGTCGGCGCCGGCGCCTCGGGCGACGAGCGTGAGGGTCGCCGCCACGACCAGCGCACGGACCGAGGAGTGCCCCTTCGTCCTCACTCGACCAGCAAACCACGCCGGCGCGCCGCGCGCGATCACTCGAAGGCGTCGGAGAGGTCGAGCTTGCCAGGCGTTCTAGGGCTCGGGGTCGTCGCCGGCTCGGCCGCGGGACCGCGGTCCGCCCGACGCCGCACCGCCGGAGCGGCGCGGTGCGAACCCGTCGGGGATGCCGTCGCCTCGGAAGGCTGCTTGGCGCTGGGCACGTCGGCCACCGACGACCGAGCGGCAGGGCCCGCCGACGCCGACGCGCGGGGTTCGGCAGTGCCGCTCGACGCACCTGCCGCGACCGCGACGGGCAAGGCTCGAGGCGCCTCGAACGACGCGGAAGGTGCCGCCGCCGTCGGGCCGCGGCCGAACGCCAGCCACGCGCCCGCCGCCGCGAAGACGACCATCGCCACCGCGACCGCTGCGACGGGCTTGCCGGAACGGGACGCAGAGGCCGGCGGCCCATCCGCGCGCGGGCCGCCGAGCGCGACCGTCGGCTGCTCCTGGAACGCCGTGGCACCCAGGTCCTCTGGCGGCACGAAGCTCGCGAGGTCGGAGTCGCCGAGGCGCTCGTCCCCTGCGGGCAGCACGCCGTAGATGGCGGCGTGCATCTCCTCGGCGCTCTGGAACCGCCGAGAGCGGTCGACCGAGAGCGCGCGATCGACGACCGCTGCCATGGCGTCCGTCACCCACGGCGCGCGCGTGCGGAGCGGGGGCGGACCGGCCGTCGTGATCTCGACGATGAGATCACCGCCACCCTTGGCGCGGTAGGGCGTCGCCCCGGTCATCGCGCGGTACATGGCGACACCGAGCGACCAGAGATCGGAGCGGGCGTCGACGTCCGGCTTCGAGAGCGCCTGCTCGGGCGACATGTAGGCGGGAGTTCCGATGACGCGTCCGGTCTTCGTGAGCCGCATGCCGTCGGCCGACTCCACCTTTGCGATGCCGAAGTCGAGGAGCTTGACCACGAGCTGGCCGCCGTCGGCGCGATGCAGGAACAGATTGCTCGGCTTGACGTCGCGGTGCACGACGCCCGCGGCGTGCGCGGCGGCGAGGCCGCGGCAAGCCTGGGCCGCGACCTTGAGCACGCCCACGGGCGACAGCCGCCCGACCCGCGAGAGCGCCTGCCCCAGATCTTCTCCCGACAGCAGCTCCATCGCGATGTACGGCGAGCCCTCCGAAGCATCCACGCCCGCGTCCACGATCGTGGCGACGTGATTCGACTCGACGCGACCTGCCGCGCTGGCCTCTCGCCTGAAGCGCTCGATGAACGAGGGGTCCCCGCCGACCAGCGCCGGCGTCAGCACCTTGAGCGCGACGAGGCGGCCCGTGCGCTGATGACGCGCGACGTGTACGACGCCCATGCCCCCCGCACCGAGCGGCCGCAACACCTCGAAGGTGTCGGCGATGGTCGAGCCGCTCATGGGTCCCGCGCCGAACGTAGCACTCCTCGGCGCGACGGAAGCCGGGCTACACGAGCTTGTCGAGCATGCGACCGGCCAGCGTGAGCACGAAGAAGAAGCCGCACATGTCGGTGACCGTCGTCAGCAGCGGGCCGGAAGCCAGGGCGGGGTCGAGACGGAACCTCTTGAGGACGAGCGGAATGAGACCTCCGAGACACACGGCCACGATCGTGTTGAGCGAGAGCGCCACGCCGACCACCAGGCCGAGCCACGGGTTCTGCTTCCAGAGGCCCGCGGCACCTCCCATCAGGATCCCCAGCACGATGCCGTTGACGATGCCGACGGCGAGCTCCTTCCACAGCACGCGCGCGAGCTCGGAGGCCCGGACCAGGCCCAGGGTCAGCTCGCGCAACGACACCGCGACCGCCTGGTTTCCGCTGCAGCCCGACATGTCCGAGATCATGGGCAGGAACACCGCCAGGACGATGACCGCAGCGAGCGTGTCCTGATTCGCCGCGATGACGCTCGCCGCGATCATGTTGAGGAAGATGTTGGCGGTGAGCCAGCTCAGGCGTCGCGCAGAACGCATGTGGAGCGGCATCGACCGGAGCTCGTCGCCTCCCACGATGCCCGAGAGCTTTCGATACAGGTTGCTCATCTGGTTGCGCAGCGCCTCCTGCACCGCGAAGCGGCGCACGACGCCAACGAGCCGATCGTCCGCGTCGAGCACCGGGGCACCGACGAAGCCATGCTCCTCGAAGAACTCTCGCAGCTGCGCGAGCGGCTCGTCGGCGCGCACGGTCACGGGGCTGCCGATCATCACCTCGGTGACGGTCTGATCCGCGCGAGCGAAGAGCAGGTCTCGCTGACGCAGCACGCCCACGAGCCGCTCCTCTCTGGTGATGACGTACGCGTACTGAACGTCGTAGTCGCTGTACTCGTCCGCCTTCTCGCGGAGATCGTCGAGGACGTCCTGCACCGTGGCGCGACTGTCGAACTTGAGCAGCTCGGTGACCATCAGGCCGCCTGCGGTGTCCGCCGGATAGCTCAGGAGCTTTCGCGCGTCGGCGGCGTCCTCGGGCTCCATCTTCTGGAGCACGAACTCCATGGACGGGGGCGGAAGCAGGCTCAGGAGATCCGCGCGCTCGTCGCTCTCGAGCTCGTGAACCACGCGCGCCACACGATCGGGCGGGATCGCCTCCATCACCTCGAGCGCCTGGGGCTCGCTGACCTCGTGCAGGAGCTCCGCCAGGGCGTCGGGACTCAGGGTCTCGACCAGACGGTGACGGTGCGCGGGCGTCAGGTGCGCGAAGAGCCACGAGACGTCGTCCGGGCCCAGTTCCCCGACCAGCTCGACGGCGGCCTCGGAGCGCCCCTCGTCGAGCAGGGTGCTGAGTGCTTCTACGGTGGAGCGATCGGCGTTCTTCACGGTGCCTCCGGGGCACCGCATATCACTCAGCGCTCGTTCAGCACCAGGCTCTGCACGCCGCTACCGAACGTTCCCCGCGCGTCCCAGAGCCGCGTGCGCGCCAGCCCGACGCCGCTTTCGCGGAGGGTCGTCTCCGCGTCGAGGCCAATCCACTCCCCCACGGCCTCGCGATCGACGTGGACGGTCAGGTCCGGATTGACGAAGGCGTACCGCGCGGGATCCACCACCGGACTCACGCCATTGCCGGAGTCTGCGGCCACCAGCGTACGCTCGAGCGCCGTGGGCACCTCGCCCTCCACGAGTGGCACTCGCAGGCGAATCCACGCGTGCGTCGGACCCTTGCCGAACTCACCCCGGGCGAAGCGCACCTCGACGGCCGTGTGGTAGCCCACGGCGTCCCGAAAGAAGGGGAACTCGAAGGGCGCACAGGTCTCCGGGGGGCGAGGCGCCTCGGCGCGGTCCATCGGCAGATCCGGCAGGGGGACGTGGGCCCGACGCACGGCCACGGCCGTCGCGCGCGCGACCTCGCGCCCCGCCTGAACGAGGCGAGCGGACGCGCGTCGGACACGGCGCCCACCCTCCGGCGCTCCCGCCTCGATCGACGACGCAACGAGCGCGACGGGCCTGACGAACTCCACCGTGACGCGCACCACGTGAAAGTCGTCGCCCACCGCTCGCGCCAGGGTCCGCCCGAGCAGCGCCGCGGGCGGCCCGCCGTGCTGATGGTCGGGGCTCCAGGGGCCGCGCGTGAGCGCACTGGGCAGCACCTGGTCGCCGTGAACCACGAAGAAGGCCTCCGCCATGGGCACGTGGAGCCTACGACGCGCCGGAGGTTCCCCCGTGCTAAAAGTCGCGCCGCCGTGCGCGTCTCGTACCAGTGGCTGAAGGAGCTGTGTCCCGGGCTCGAAGCCGGTCCGCACGACGTGGCCGAACGCCTCACCCGGGGCGGCCTGGAGGTCGAGTCCGTGGAGGAGTTCGGCGTCGCGACGAGCACCGTGAGCGTCGCAGAAGTCGTGGGCGTCGAGCCTCACCCCACACGCGACAAGCTCCGCCTGGTGACCGTGCGCTCGGGCGATGGTCCGGCGCGCGTCGTGTGCGGAGCCGCGAACGTGCCCGCGCCGGGGGGGCGCGTCGCGCTGGCGACCCTGGGTACCTCGCTGCCGGCGGTGGGCCTCACCCTCGAACCGCGCGACATCGGCGGGGTCACGAGCGCCGGCATGCTGTGCAGCGAGCGCGAGCTCGGACTCGCCGCCGAGTCGGAGGGGATCCTGATCCTGCCCGGCGACGCCGCCGTCGGAACCCGCCTCTGCGACGCCGTGCCCTCGGCGCGCGACACGGTCTTCGAGATCGGCGTCACACCGAATCGACCCGACGCCCTCGGGCACGTCGGCGTCGCTCGGGACGTGGCCGCGCTCTTCGGCACCGAGGCGTTCGCGCCCGCGGTGCCGGAGCCAGCCCGCTGGGCGAGCACGTCCGTAGAGTCGCTCGTCGCCGTCACCATCGAAGACGGCGAGCGCTGCCCCTTCTACGGCGCGTCGGCGGTGCTCGACGTGACGATTTCGCCGAGCCCCGAGTGGCTGCGCTGGCGCCTCTTCGCGCTCGGCCTCCGACCCATCTCCAACGTCGTGGACGTCACCAACCTGCTGCTGCTGGAGGCGGGACAGCCCATGCACGCCTTCGATCTGGACCTCGTCCGCGGCGGGAAGATCGTCGTCCGTCGGGCGCGACCCTCCGAGCGGCTGCGTACCCTCGACGGCAACGACCACGACCTCGTCGAGGACGATCTCGTGATCTGCGACGCCGAGGGTCCCACCGCGCTCGCAGGCGTCATGGGCGGAGAGACGAGCGAGATCCGCGAAGGAACGCGCCGCGTGCTCCTCGAGTGCGCCTACTTCACCCCGCAGGGCGTGCGTCGAACGGCGCGGCGGCACGGCCTGAACACGGACTCGAGCCATCGCTTCGAGCGCGGCATCGACTGGGGCGCCACGCCGCGCGTCCTCGACAGGGCGGCGGCGCTCCTCGCCGACCTCACCGGCGGCGCCGTCGCCCCGCAGCCGATCCATGCCCGTGGCGCGACGCTCGTGGTGCCGACGATGCGCCTGCGCTCGAAGCGCCTGAGCGCGCTCCTCGGAGCGCCCATTCCCTTCGACGAAGCGTGCGCGACGCTCGACCGACTGGGCCTCCAGGTCGCGCGCGTGGACGACGAAGCGGGCGATCGCGTGGCGACGGTCCACGGTGCGTCGTGGCGACCCGACGTGACGCGGGAGGTGGACCTCGTGGAGGAGGTGGCGCGCATTCGCGGCCTCGACGCGCTTCCGACGGTCCTTCCCGCCATCGCACCCCAGAAGCCCAGGACGAGCGGCAAGCTCGAGCGCGACGCCGCGGAGCTCGCAGCATCGCTCGGGCTCTCGGAAGCGGTGACCTACAGCTTCGTGAGCGCGCAGGACCTCGCGGCCGTTCGCGCGCCGGCCGCGTGCGTGACGCTGCAGAACCCCCTCACCGAGGACCGCAGCGTCCTGCGAACGAGCTTGCTCCCAGGACTGCTCGACGTGGTTCGGCGCGCGCGCCGACACGGCGAGCAGACGCTGCGCGTGTTCTCGGTGGGCGCCGTCTTCGGCTCGCCCGCCGGCGCACCGAGCGTCGAGGCGCGGCCGCGCGCCGAGGACGACGCGGGAACGCTGCCGAGCGAGCGCCCGTCGTTCGCCGCAGTGCTCGCGGGACCGCGTCCGGCCTACCTCGCTCGTCCCGAGGAAACGGACGTCTGGGACGCCAAGGGGATCGCGGTCGAAATGGTCGAGCGCCTGACCGCGAAGCGGGCGGTCGTCACGCGGTCCACGGAACCCCCGGCCCACCTCCATCCGCGCGGCGCTGGAGAGGTCCACGTCGAGGGGGCGCTCGTCGCGCACTTCGGACCGCTCCACCCCGACGTGATCGAAGCAGTGGATCTGGGGGGACCCTCGATGATCGTCGAGGTGGACCTCCTGGCCCTCGAGGCGACCGGGGTCGGGCCCCGCAGGTTCCGCCCCATCCCGCGGCTCCCCGCCGTCATGCGCGATCTCGCCCTCGTCGTTCCCTCGTCCGTACCCGCCGGTGACGTCGAGCGCGTGGTGCGCGACGCCGCGGGCGATCTCTGCGAGTCGGTAGCGCTCTTCGACGCCTTCGACGGTACCGGCATCCCCGCTGGCCACCGGTCCCTGGCGTTCCACCTGGTGTACCGCGACCCGAACGCGGCGACGCAGCCCGACGCCGCCCGCACCCTCACGGACCAGGAAGTGGACGCTCGCCAGGCCCAGATCGTCGAGGTGGCGCGCACCACCTTCGGAGCGACGCTCCGGACGTGACCCGCATGTCGCGACCCTGCCGCTGCCCGATCCGCGTCGCGGCCTCGATCGTCGCCGTGACCCTCGCGTGCGCCAGCGCGGCGGCGCAGCCCGAGCCGCCGGTCGAACCCCCGACCGCCTCGCCCTCCGAAGAGGACGAGGCGGCCCCGCCCGACGAGCCGGACGACGCCGGGGTGCCCGCGCCCTCCGCGACGGCCTCGATGGAACCACGACCGCGCACACCGGACGATCCCGAGCCCTTCACGCGCGAGGACGCTCCCGAGGGCCCGACGCGCAAGGTGCTCGTCGGCGCCAGCGTCGGCGTCGAGGTTCCTTCGGCCGAGGACGACACCGCCAGCTACGCCCCCGGGCCCGCCTGGGGCGCCCACGCACGGGTCGAGGTGGCGCCGTGGATGGGCGTTCGCGCCTCGTTTCTCGAGGCGCGCCACGAGACCAGCATCCCGACCGGCGGTCTCGGGCGGCCCGGCACGCGGTTCAGCTCACCTACGCTGCGCGATCAGCGGCTCGGCGTCTCCGTCGAGCCGACCTGGGTGATCTCGCCGCGCGTTCGGCTGTTCGGCGCCCTCGGCGTCGCGTGGTCACGGCTGTCCATGGAGAGCGTAGCGCTCGACCCCGCGACCGGAGCGGCGGGCGAACCCGCAGGGACGCGGCTGGATCTCCCGACGCGCAAGGGCGTCTCACTCGCCTACCCGCTGGCGCTCGGCGCGCAGCTCGACGCGATCCCGAACTGGCTCGCGCTGGAGCTGATGGTCGAAGCGTCCCTGCGATCGAACCAGAGTGGCGCGCTGTTCGAGACGGCGCGGGACGTCGACGCCGATGGCGCCCGGACCACCGTCGGGCCGCTGCCGAACCTGGGCCCGTCCCTGGGCGTCCGCATGGGAGTGAGCTTGATCCCGTGACGGCGCGCACGGCGCGGTCCAGCTCCACGGCGAAGCGCTCCGGCGCAGCGCTCGTCCGCGTCGCACGAGACCTGTCGGCGCGCCTCGCCGCCTCGTCGTTTCCCGACCCCGTCGCCTACGTCTACGATCCTGCGTCCTACGCGCGCGAGCCTTACGAGACGTACCTCGCGCGGTTCGGCCCAGGCGCGAAGGACGTCTTGCTCGTCGGGATGAACCCAGGCCCGTTCGGCATGGCGCAAACCGGCGTGCCCTTCGGCGACGTCGGGTTCGTGCGCGACTGGATGGGGATCCGAGGGAAGGTGGGCAGGCCCGCGCGCGAGCACCCGAAGCGGCCGATCCACGGCTTCGAGTGCACCCGCTCGGAGGTCAGCGGCTCGCGGCTCTGGGGATGGGCGCACGAACGATTCGGCACGGCCGAGCGCTTCTTCGAGCGGTTCTTCGTCGCCAACTACTGCCCGCTGGTCTTCATGGAGGCGAGCGGAAGAAACCTCACGCCGGACAAGCTGCCCGCGCGTGCGCGCACCGCGCTCTTCCGAGCCTGCGACGAAGCGCTGCGTCACACCGTGGAGATCCTCGCTCCGGACCTGGTGGTCGGAGTCGGCGGCTTCGCAGCCCAGCGGGCCCGCGAAGCGCTCGGTCCGGGCGCGCGCGTGGGGAGCATCCCTCACCCGAGCCCGGCGAGCCCCCAGGCGAACCGCGGCTGGGCGAAGCTCGCAGACCGTGCCTTCGACGCTCTCGGCGTGCAGCTCCCGGGCTGAGAGCAGGATCGCTCAGAACTTCACGCTCACGCTGCGGGTCTTCCCCGACTCGACCATGACCGACTGGGCCCGGCGGCCCTTGGGCCCTGCGAACACGACGGTGTGATGTCCCGGAGCGAGCTTGACGCTCTGCGGTGTCAGGCCGAGCGGACGCCCGTCGACGATCACGTTGCTCGGCGGGAACGAGGTGATCACCACGGTCCCCGGCTGCTGCCGCACGGGAGCGACCTTCGCCGGCGACGCGGGCACCGCGCGCCCGATGGCCGCGCTCGACACCACGGCTCGGCCCGTCGGGGCGTCGGCCGGCGTCTCTTCCGCGGGGAGCGCCGCTGCGTTGACCACCGGGACCGCCGTGGGCTTCGCCTCGACCTTGGCCTCCGGAACGAGGGCGAGGTGCAGGACGCTGTCCGCCCCGCGCTTGAAAGCGACGGCGCGATCCGCCGTGGGCAGGAAGCCTGGCGCCGCGACCTTGACGAAGTGCGAGCCGTCACCCAGACCCTCGACGCGGCAGGGGGAAGCCTCGCAGCGACGGGTGCCGTTCACGAAGAGGTCGAAGGTCGGGACGACGGTGCCGTCGCCGCTCGCGACCGTGATCACGAGAGCGCCGTCGCCGCTCGCCGCGAGCCCGCTGGTCCGCTGCGCGACGAAGACGAACATCCCGAACAAGGCCGCGGCGAGGGTCGCCGCGATGGCGACCAGCGCGATCCGGACGTCGCGCCCGGCCCCGCCGACGGGGGGCGGGGGCTGCGAGTAGGCCATCGGTGCGATGCTGGCAGGAGCGACGCGAACCGCAGGATCGGTCGCGACGCGCTCGCGCGGCAGTCCGGGTGGCGGTGGGAGCGCCGGAAACTCGAGGGAGCCGACGCTGGCGGCGCTCGTCGCCCGGGCGCGGGCCTCTGCGGCGCGCGCCGCACGCTCGGCAATGCGCGCGGGCATCCCGTGACGGCCACCCTTCCACAGCGTGGTCGGCGTGTCCTCGTTCCACGAGTCGACGGGGACGACCTGCTCTTCCTTCGGCTTGACCGCCTCGACCACGATCGGCGGGGGCGCGATGAACGGGACCGGAGCGGCGGGAGTCTCGACGGGCGCGGGCGCGAGCGCGGGCCCGCCGTCCCGCTCGCCGCTCGCGTCCTGCGGCGGCGACGACGGCGTGCGCTGCGCGCGCAGACTGGGGGCCGGGGGCGGCACGGAAACGCGCGCGACCGGCTCGGCGTCGCGCGGGGGTGCCGACGGAGCGCGGCTGGGCGGCGGCGGGAAGCTTCGTGCGCTCGGCGCGGGCGGCGCCGAACGTGCGGCGGACGGGACCGGCGGCGGCGGAGCGTTGCGCGACGCGAGCCCGG
>CAZARU010000175.1:0-13423 GCA_964487605.1 uncultured Polyangiaceae bacterium | reverse complement strand
CGGCGGCTCCGCCGGTAGCGCGGCGGGTGGCGGCGCGGGCGCGGCAGGGAGCGCAGGGATTCCCGTCGGCGGAGCGGGTGGCGCTGGAGCGTCCGCGTCGGGCGGAGCCGGTAACGGCGGCACGGGCGCAGCGGCCGGCGATGGTGGCACCGGCACGGCGGGCGCCGGCGCCGCCGGGACAGCAGGCGGAGCTGGCCTTGCGGGCTCTGCGGGCGCCGGGGCGTCCGGTGCCTCTGGCGGAGCGGGCACGGCGGGCGTCGGCGCGGCCGATGCCTCGGGCGGAGCGGGCGCTGCGGGGGCATCGGGCGCGGACGGGAGCGCGGGCGGCGGAGGCGGGGGTGCCGCCGGGGCAGCGGGCTCCGGAGGGCTCGGAGGTGCGGACGCGGCCGCGGGGAGCGGGGGCGACGCGGGTGCGGGCTGCGCATTGCCGCGGTCGTGCCGGGAGATCCTGCTCGCCGCGTCGACGTCGGCGAGCGGGACGTACACCGTCGACACCGGCGGCGCGAACACCGAGGTCGAGTGCGACCAGTCGACGGCGGGCGGTGGCTGGACGCGGCTCGTCGCGGCGTACGCGCAGGCTCTCGACGCGTCCACGCCGCGCCGCTACCTCTACCGCCTGGGCGCGCGCTGGTATCGCTCACCGGTCACCACCCAGCCCTGGAGCTGGTCGGCGGGCTACGAGCTCGTCGGGCGATACGACTACTCCGACGGCGTCGCGACCGCGTCGTACGACTGCGCGGGATCGGCGGAGAAGCCGCACTTCGGGGTCGGCTGCTCCGACGGCCCCGGCAACACGGAGAAGACGCTCCCCGCCTACACCTCGGACCCGCCCACGGGCGCGTGCACCGTCTGCCAGGACGTGCCGAACGCGTTCGGCGCAGGCGTGTGCCAGGTCGACGTCGCCGTGTTCGTGCGAGAAGAGATCGCGCTGCCCCCGATGGACGGCGGGGCGTCGTGCCCGGTGGACGGTGGCGCGCCGGACGCCTCCGCGTCGCCGCGCTGGGTCTTCGTCGGGATCGGCGACTGCTCGGGCAACGATCGCCGCTCCTACACCGTCGGCCCCGACATCCCCCTCGACGCCGAGTGCAACGCCGCGACGCTGGGCCTCGCCGCCGTCTGCTGGGACCAGACCGGCTACACTAACGCGCTCGTCCCGGGCAGCTCTCCGGGGTGCACGTACAAGTCCCTCTCGACCGCGGCATGCACCGGCGGGTCGAACCCCGGGTACTTCTACGAGTGCCGGTAGGGCGTTCGCGCTGCCAGCAATTGCCCCTCCACGGTGCCCCTTCCGGGCTCTAGTCGCTCCCGGAGCGCTGCTTCTTGAGCGCCATCACCGTCTCGTATCGGTCGCCGATCATGGTGAGCTCGTCCCGAGCCTCCAGCACCGTCTCATCGCGCGGCGCGATGGCGTGATTCCCACGCTCGATGAGCACCACCGTCGCATCCTCCGGCATCTCGATGTCCTTCAGCGCCTTGCCTATCCACGCTTCCGACGCCGAGCCGGGCTGCAACTCGAGGGTGAAGAACAGGCGCCCCGAGAGCAGCGTCTCGCGAACGGCCATTTCGTTGGGAGCGGCGAGCCACCTCTCCATGAAATCCGCACCGTCCACTCGCTCCGCTATCTGCGCCAAGATCCGAAGATGCTGCTTGGGATCGTCCTCCGGGCTCAGCAGCAGGATGATCGCGTGGATGGCAGCGCCCCTCTCCCCGTGCCCGTGAAGCCCGCCCAGCCGGACCTCCAGGCTCTCCTGCGAGCGCATCAGCACCATCTCCGGTCGCGTCAGACCGGGCAGGTGCAGATGCGGCAGCGCCACGCCGTGGAACACCGGGGTCGCGCCGATCTGGGTCTCGTGCAAGACCTCTGACAGGAATTCCTCCTCCGAGATGCCCACTCGCTCGGTGACCACGGGCGCAAGCTCCCTGATGGCTCCTTCGAACGTCCGTGTGTCGGACGTGGTCTCGACCGTCAGCGCTCGGGCCACGATCTCGTCGAACGGATCGCCGTCGCGCAGCCCCTTCTCGCGCAGGATGCCACGAAGCTCGATGTCGAGCTCGTCGTAGCGCCGCGCGCCCAGGTGCGCGAACCAGTGGTAGATCGCACCTTCTCGCAGTGTCTGCGATTGAACGTACACCTTGTACCAGACGAACCCGAGCAGCACGACCAGCATCGTGAAGACGATTGCCATCCAGCCCATCATGATGATCAGCGCGAGCGAGCTGATGATTCCGAATGCCTGTAGCCACGGATAGAACGGGGCATGAAAACCCGGATCGTAGGACGCGAGCCTGCTTTCTCTCATCACGATGACGGCCAGACTGACCAGCATGAAGACGAACAACTGGAACGCGCTGGCGAGCTTGGCGATCGCCTCCTCTTCCACGAACAGGATGATCAGGATGACGAGGACCGACGTGAGGACGATGGAGAACGTCGGCGTCCGAAACCTGCCGAGCGCGAGGAATCTCTGCGGCAGGATGTGGTCCCTGGCCATCGCCAGCGGATACCGGGACGCGGAGAGCAGCCCCGCGTTGCCCGTGGACGCGAAGGCGGCGATGGCGGCGACGATGATGAGCCACAGACTGACGGAAGCCGGCATCCACTCCGAAAAGGTCCGGACCGTGGACGTCAACGGCGTCAGGGTCGCGTGCAGTTCCGCGGGCTCCATCATGGCCACCACGATGAACACCCCCACCACGTAGATGAGCGTCGTCACGATGACGGACAGGAACATGCCGAGGGGTATGTTCCGTTCGGGTTTCTGCACTTCTTCCGCCACGCTGGCCACCTTCGTCAGCCCGATGTACGAGACGAAGACCAGTCCGACGGTGGACAGCAGGCCCTGCCAGCCCTCGGTCAGGAAGGGCGTGAACCGCTTCTCGATCAGCACGACCGGCCCTCGGGCGTGGACTTCGTGCAGGCCCTGGACGACGAACAACGCCAAGATTCCGAGTAGCGTCAGGACGAAGACCCTCTGCAACTTCGCGGTCTCCTTGGCTCCCAGGATGTTGAGGAGCATGAAGAGGACCGTGAGGCCGACGGCGACGGGGCGGATCGGAACGTCGAGAACGATGGCCGCGTAGGCACCGATCCCGATGAGCGCGAACGCGGTCTTGAGGACCAGGATCCAGTACAGGCCCATTCCGCTGATCGTGCCGACCTGCACTCCCATGCTGCGATCGAGGAAGAAGTACGCGCCCCCCGCCCTGGGCATGGCCGTGCTGAGCTCCGCGATGCTGAACATCGCAGGCAAGATCAGGAAGGACGCCACCAGATACGCGAGCACCACGGAGGGTCCAGTCTGAGCTGCGGCGATTCCGGGAAGCAGGAAGAAGCCCGAACTGAACATGGCGCCCGTGCTGATGCAGAACACGTCGAGCAGCGTCAGCTCCTTCTTCAGCGCGTTCTTCGGGGCGGCCATCGTCGCGCGGGCAGGCTAGGGAGCAACCCAGACCGCAGCAAGGCGCAATATGCGCCACTGGAGCCAATTCGACGGCGATGCCACACGCGCCCGCGCGTGCCAACTCCGTATGGCGAGACCCGATCCGCCCCTTCAGCCGTCCCCGCAGCACCGGAAGCCGATTTCCGCGCTCGTGGTCGATCGGGCAGGCATCACCGCCGTCGAGTCGCATCGCAGCTGCGCCGTGGGCTTCGTCGTGAAGCTGGCGCCGCGCGCGAGGCAGGCGTCGGACGCGCCGGAGGAACCGGTGCAGGCGTCTTCCCACTCCGCAACGTTGCCGCAGAGGTCGAACAGACCGGTGAAGCCGCCCTCGCACTGGCTCGCTGCACCCACGTCCTGCACCGCGCCGACGGCCTCCCAGAAGTCGTTGCACACGCCGAGCCAGCTATTGCCGTACGGGTAGGACCGCGCACCACGGAGCGAACACGCGTTGTGCCACTGGCTGCTGGCCGCGCTGGTCGCGAGCGCGACGGAAACCGCTCCACCACCGACCGCGCCGCACAGCCGCTTGCCCGCCCACGCGCAGTAGGCCCGGGCGTCGCACCAGTCGACGTACGCCACGGGTCGCCGCTCCGTACCCGCCGCCGCTGGCCAGCCCTGTGAGGGCTCGAACGCCGCGTTCCACGTGCAGTACGCGGGCTGACCGGAGGTGGAGGGCGCGGAAGCGAGGAAGGCTCCGTATCGCTCGTTCGTCACCTCGTGCGTGTCCGTGCAGTACGCGTCGCTGGCGGCGGTCGTCACGGGGATCATCCCGAGCGGACAGCTCGCGCCGGCGTCCGTCCCGCCAGCGCCGTCGGAGGCGCCCGTGTCCGTCGCGGCGTCGGGTCCTGCATCGAGCCCCGCACCGGCGTCGACGTCCGCGTCGACACCCGCATCCATCACGCCGGCGGCTCCCTCCGTCGGTGCATCCGCGCGGGCTCCCGCGGCGCCGCCCGCGTCCACCGCTCCATCCGCCGCGGCGCCGTCGCCGCCGCCGCCGCCGGAGCTCGCGTCGTGCCCGGCATCCATGCGGCCTCCGCCGCCCGCAGCCCCGCCGGTACCGGACGACCCGCCCCTCCCTCCCGAGTCCACGTCCGCGCCACCGGCACCCTGGACGTCGATCGAGGCGTCGCCCTCCGTCAGGCGGTAGTCCCGGTCCAGCCCGATGACCGTAGTGCACGCCGCGACGGTCACCGCCGGAACGAGCGCGCCGAGACCGTGGCCGTACCGGAGATTCAGTCTTCGGAACATCGCCCGCCGCCTGTGAGCGTGAACGACGACGAGGCGCAGCGCAAGCCAGCGGAGGTGTTCCGCTCGCGAGCGCGCTGGCACCCCGACCCTGCCTGCCGGCGTCACAGGTCGCGAAGGTCGCTGGAGCAACCCCAATCGATGTGCTGGAACGCGCCCAATGTCCCGCACTCGGTCATCAAGCCGCACGGCGCGTCAGCGCAGGGCGGGCTGGCGCAAGTGTACAGGAGCGGCCCATCGCTCTCCGTGTCGCCCGGGCCGTAGATGCAGAGCGTGCCCGGCGCCGAGCAGGGAGTTCCGTCCGCGGGGCGCCCGACGGGGGGGCAGGCCGGTGGCAGCCCGTTGAGCTCGCGGACGACCTCGAAGAGCCCACCGATGGTGTAGTGATTCACCGCAACGAAGTTCGGCAGCTTGCCGCTCTCGGTCTGGCAGCGCCGCGCCCGGTCCAGCAGGAGCGTCGGCTCGTTGGCGACGGCGCTGAGCTCCTTCGTCGCCAAGGGCGCCTCGAGCCAGTGATTCAGCAGGAACAGCGCGTTCGAGCGCGAGCCGCGGTTCTCGTCGCACGAGAAGTCGTCGACCGCCTGGAACGAGTACGGCGTGTCCCAGGCGACGTCCCACACGTGATGGTAGTAGGCCGGGGGCGGCCGCCCGCGCTCGGCGGTGACGACGACGCGCCGTCCCGACTCGATGAGCTCCCGGAGCGTGGGCCACGGCGCGCCCTCCGCGTGGGCGTAGGCGAGGGCGGAGAGCCCGCTCGCGTCGAAGGCGGCGGCGGTCGCCGCGGTGTCCGTCTCGTCCTGAACGATGAGCACCACGACCTCCCGGGGCTTCGCCTCCAGGAACCGCACGAACTTGCGCAGGCCAATCTCCAGGGGCTCGCTGCCGAGCGAGCACAGGGAGTGGCACAGCGAGATGACGCCGCCGTCGTCGTGAGTGTCGATGAGGAAGGCCCGAACACCGTCTTCGAGCTGACGCACGATGCCGCGCACCTGGTTCGGGATCCGCCAGCCCTCCTCCTCGTTGGACATGGAGTTGTGCGTCGCCGGAAAGACCACCTGGTCCAGGCGGCGGTCGCAGAGGTCGGGGTGCCCGTTGCAGCCGAGGAGCGCCCCCCCGCTGCCCGAGGCGCCGGCCGAGCCCGCGGCGCCGCCGTCGCTGCCGCTCGCGGAGCCGCCGCCGTCCGACGCGCAGCCGAGCGCCACCGCGCATGCAACGAGCGCGAGCGCCGAGCACCGGGGGCGCCCCCCTCGACGCTCCGCGGGGCCCGCGGAACCGTTGCGCACGTCGCGAGCCATCCGTCGTCGCGAGGGTAGCACGGCGGCCACGCGCCCCGTCACGACCGCGTGCGCTCGTAGAGCTCGCGCAGCGTGTCCCGGGACGCTCGCACCTCGCCCTGCGCGACGCTCCACACCAGGGTCCGCGCCAGCGCGTTCACGGGCACGTCGATGCCGTGTCTGGCGGCGCGGTCGGTGATCTCGCCGTTCAGGAAGTCCACCGCCGGCTTTCGGCCGCGCTCGATGGCCGCGAGCATGGACGACCGCAAGCGCCGGTAGCGGGCGCCCACCGCGAGCAGGAGCGCGTGCTTGGCCACGAGCGAGGGGGATCCCGACGACGTCCGCTCGGTGTCCGTGAGCGCCAGCCACTCCAGATCGAGCGGCGCCTTCTCGAGCCGAACGCCCTCGGCGCGGGCCACGTGCACGACCTCGGTCATGATCTCGAGGGCCAGGCGACGCACGTGGCGCAGGCGCATGAGCGGCCCGAGGCGATCGGCCCCGAGCGTCCCCAGGGTCGAGATCGCGCAGTTGACGGCGAGCTTTCCCCACCGCGCGCCCGCCAGGTTGTCGGTGAGCGTCACCGGGCCGATGGCCTCGAGCAGCCGCGCGAGCTCCGCCGCGCGATCGTCGGGGCCGCCGTCGAGCCGGCCGAGCACGAAGGTGCCCGCGCTCGTGCGCTCGTAGACGCCCGGCTCGAGCATCGACGCTCCCCACGCGACCACGGCGCCCATCACCTGCTCCCGCCGGACGATGCGGGCGACGCGCTCCTCGCAGAGGCCGTTCTGGAAGCAGACCATGCGCCCGTCCGGCGCGAGCCAGGCGGCCGACGATCGCGCCGCCTCCTCGACCTGCGGCGGCTGCGTGGTCAGCAGGATGTAGTCGAAGGGAGCCACGTCGCTCGAGAGCTCGGTGAGCGTCGCCGTCGGGCGTCCCGGGGGCGGCGCGTCGTTGCCCATCACCAGGAAACCGGCGCCCTCCAGCGCGTCGGCGATGACCTGGTTCGTGGTGAGCGCCGTGACGTCCTGCTCGAGCTCGACCAGGTGCGCGCCGAGCACGCCGCCGATCGCGCCGCACCCGACGACGAGGATCCGGGGCCCGCCGGGCATCGCCCCCGAGCTTACCCGGTCGGAGCCCACGAAATAGTTGAGCGGCACCGCGCCGTCGTGTATGCAGCGCGCGCACCTGGACCGACATCTCGTCGAAGCAGGTCGCCGGTCGAGCCAGAACCATGCGAACTCTCAAGAAACTTCTCGAGCAGCTTCGGATCCCCTTCCCTCTGCTTGCCTAGCGCTCCGCGGCCCTTCGCCGCGAGCCTCGCCTGGCTTCATCCGTCCTCCGGAGACGGTGCTTCCTTGACCCACCTTTCCCCCGTGCCGCACGGGCGCCGCGATTCGCCGGGCCGGTGGCGCCGTCGCTCTCGGTTGCACCGGCCTTCTGGCCGGGCTACGCGCCTGCCTTCCGCTGCGCTGCCCCCGGGCGCGCGCACATCAGCCGGCCGCGTGGACTCGCCGAGGCGAGCCGTGCAGGCCACCGCCAATCCGAGGAGAGCACCATGTCCGATCGAGAAGTCGTCATCATCGACAGCGTCCGCACAGGCCTCGCGAAGTCGTTTCGCGGCAGCTTCAACCTCACGCGGCCCGACGACATGGCCGCCCACTGCGTGAAGGCGCTGCTCGAGCGCAACCCCAAGGTCGCCCCGGACATCTTCGACGACTGCGTCGTCGGCGCCGGCTTCCCCGAGGGCCCACAGGGCATGAACGTGGGTCGGGTCATCGCGATCCTGGCCGGCCTGCCCACGACGGTGCCGGGCCTCACCATCAACCGCTTCTGCTCCTCCGGCCTGAACGCCATCGCCATCGCGGCCCAGCAGATCCACAGCGGCTTCTCCGACGCGATCCTGGCGGGCGGGGTCGAGTCGATCACGATGACCCAGAACGACATGAACATGAAGAACCTGCCGAACCCGAAGATCATGGAGACGAAGCCGGCGATCTACATGCCCATGGGCCACACGGCAGAGGTCGTGGCGAAGCGCTACGGCGTGACGCGGGACTCGCAGGACGAGTACGCTCTCCTGAGCCAACAGCGAGTGGCCAAGGCCCAGGCCGAGGGGCTGTTCAAGGACGAGATTTCCCCGATGAAGGCCACGTACCTGAAGAAGGACAAGGCCAGCGGCACCGAGAGCAAGGTCGAGACGACCGTCGACAAGGACGAGTGCAACCGCGCCGACACCACGCTCGACGGGCTCAAGAGCCTTCCGCCGGCGTTCGACCCTCAGGGCACGGTGACCGCGGGCAACGCGTCGCAGTTCTCCGACGGCGCCTCCATGTCCATCGTGATGAGCGCCGCGCGGGCCAAGGAGCTCGGCCTGCAACCGATGGGCATCTTCCGCGGTTTCGCCATGGCGGCGTGCGAGCCGGACGAGATGGGCATCGGCCCCGTCTTCGCCATCCCGAAGCTCCTCGATCGCGCCGGACTGAAGCTCGCGGACATCGATCACATCGAGCTGAACGAGGCGTTCGCCTCCCAGGTCGTCTACTGCCGCGACAAGCTGGGCCTCGATCCCGCCAAGCTGAACCCGAACGGCGGCTCCATCAGCATCGGACACCCGTACGGAATGTCCGGCGCCCGCCTGACGGGCCATCTGCTGCGCGAGCTCAAGCGCAAGAACCAGCGCTACGGCATCGTGACGATGTGCGTCGGTGGCGGTCAGGGCGCCGCGGGGCTCTTCGAGCGCGCCTAGCTCGCGCCGTGGACCCCGCCCGTCTTCGCGACGCTCGCGACGCCGACGCCGACGGTCTCATCGCCCTGATAGGGAGCTGCTTCGCGGAGTACCCGAACTGCATCCTCGACGTGGACGGCGAGATCCCGGAGCTGCGCGGCATTGCGACGTACTTCGCCCGACACGAAGGGCGCTGCTGGGTGGCCGAGCGCGACGCCAGCGTGGTCGGGTGCGTCGGCGTCACGCCCGCGACGGAGCCCGGGGGCGTCGAGCTGAAGAAGCTGTACGTGCTCGCCCCGGAGCGACGCCACCGCCTGGGAAGCCGCCTGACGGATCTGGTCGAGGACGAGGGGCGCCGCCGTGGAGCCCGGTTCGTGGATCTGTGGAGCGACACGCGGTTCGAGGCGGCCCACCGGTTCTACGAAGCCCGCGGGTACGTGCGCAGCGGCGAGACGCGCGAGCTGCACGACCAGAGCGACACCGTGGAGTACTACTTCCGACTGACCCTCTGACGATCACCCGACCCGCGAGTGAAAACTCGTTCCATTCCTCCGCCAGAACGTATCGAATGCGGCGCTCCGCGGTAGCTCACCATGCGCCTCGTCGTCATTCAGCCCCAGCTCGCTTCCGGACCGGACGCCGACAACCTGTCGGCCGTGCGCAGGCTGCTCGCGGAGCGCGCGCCGAAGCTCGACGAGGGCGACGTGCTGCTCCTGCCCGAGCACGTCTCGCCCACGGACTCGAAGGACGAGTACGTGCAGCAGATGGCCGACCTGGCCAGGGACCACGGGTGCCACGTCGTCGGCGGCTCCCACCACCAGAAGCGCGGCGAGGGAGCGGTCAACGCAGGCATCGTGGCCGGCCCGACGGGAGACGTGCTGGGCCACTACCAGAAGCTCCGGCCCTACGCGCAGGAGCGCACCGCCGTGCGTCCCGGCGCGGTGCTCGGCGAGGTCGAGATCGTGGGCCGGCCGGTGCTGGTGCTCATCTGCGCGGACTTCTGGTTCGCCGATCTCTTCGCGAGCGCGCGACGCCTGCCGGATCTGGTGCTCGTGCCGGCGCTCTCGGTGACGCGCAAGCCGTCGCCCGACTACTCGCGAGCCCTGTGGCGGCACATGGCCGTGTCGCGCGCGTACGAGTACGGCACCTACGTCGGGATCAGCGACTGGGGACATCCGTCCCGCTTGCCCACGCAGTTCACGTGCGGCGTGGGGGGACTCGCGGACCCCACGACCACGGACCCTGCCGACTTCTTCCGCCCGCTGGGAGCCGACGACCTCGCCATTCACACGCTCGACTTCGACGCGCTGGCACGGTTCCGACGCGATCGCGTCGAACGCGGCTTCTTCTGGAAGAAGCCCTGACGCCACGGCTCTGGACGTGGCCGCGCGTGCTACGCTCCCACACGTGAGCGTCACCAGGCACCTGCCGCTGGCACCCGCGACCGGCGCGCCGACCGTGGACGCCATGCGACGGCGTCTCGGCGGTCGCGCCTCCACCGACGAGACCGCGGGATCCCTCGTGATCGTCGAGGCCGACGGCGGCGTCGCCCTCCCGGGCGTCGTCGTCTTCGCCGACGGCGATGAGGCGCACGTCATGAGCGCCGCCAACGCCGTGCGCCGGGTAGCGCGCGCAGCGCTGCACCCCCTGCACGACGCACCCCCGGCGCTCGTGGATCTCGCCGGCGCCGTCCGCGCCTTCGCTCGGCTGCGCGAGGGTGCGCCCGTGCGCTTCTCCCACCCCGCCTCGGGCGAGCTGTCGGGCACGCTGGTGGAGAAGTGCCGGTACGGCGCGCTGGTGCTGCGGGAGGACGAGACGCTCGTCGGCGTCGGGTTCCGCCAGGTGCGCGCCGAAGGCGTTTCGTGAAGCGCCGCACGCTCGGAGCGGGCGGTCCCGAGGTCGGCGAGGTGGGCCTCGGCGCCATGCCCCTGTCGATTTCCTCGCGCCCTCCGGAGGACCAGGCGGCGGCGACCATCGAAGCGGCGCTCGCGGCCGGGGTCACGCTCTTCGACACGGCCGACGCGTACTGCCTCGACGAAACGGAGTTCAACCACAACGAGCGGCTGCTCGCCCGCGTGCTCGGCAGTCGCAAGGGCAGCGTCGTCATCGCGACCAAGTGCGGCTGTCGTCGACCGGGTGGCGCCTGGACGGTGGACGGGCACCCGGATCGACTCACCGAAGCGGCCCACGCGAGCCTGGACGCGCTCGGCGTGGAGAGCATCGACGTGCTGCAGCTTCACGCACCGGACTCGCGCGTCCCGTTCGCCGACAGCGTCGGCGCGCTCGCGCGCCTGCGCGAGGCGGGCAAGGTCAAGCACGTCGGCCTCTCGAACGTCAGCGTCAAGCACATCGAGGAGGCGCGCCGCATCGTCCCCATCGTCAGCGTCCAGAACCGGTGGAACGCCGAGGACCGACAGCCCGAACGAGACGGCGTGCTCGACTACTGCACCAAGCATCGCATCGCGTTCCTGCCCTATTCGCCCTTCGGCGGATCGCGCGGCGCGCCCTTCCTCGACCGCCTCGGCGGGCTCGGCAAGGTCGCGCGGCGCCGCTCCATCTCCGCGCACCGGCTGGTCATCGCGTGGATGCTCGCCAAGAGCCCCGTCGTGATCCCCATCCCCGGTGCACGGCGCGCGCTGAGCATCGCCGACTGCGCGGGCGCCAGCGACGTGAAGCTGTCACCCGACGCGATGAACGCCATCGACGAGGCGCTCCCGGGATGAGCGCGCCCTCGCCTCTCGACGCATGAGTTCACCCGATCCGGGGCTGTGTGGCGGCTGTCGCCACGCCCACGTCACCACGTCCGGCAAGGGCTCGCGCTTCTGGCGCTGCGAGCGCGCGAAGGACGACCCACGCTTCCGGAAGTATCCGCCGCTCCCGGTGCGAGCGTGCCCGGGTCACGACCCCGGCGAGCCCGCCGCGGCGGAGCCGGGGTCCGGGCGCACCAGCCGGTAACCGGACGCGAACGGTTACCGCCTGCCAGAGGGGCATTCTCCGCCGAAACCGGGGAAACGCCGCCGACGTGCGGGGTGGTCCGCCGCTTGCTTGGGACCACGCCATGCGACGCGTCGCTCCGGCCCTCCAGCTCTCCCGTCGCCAGCTCCTCCTCGCGACGGGGAACGCGGCGCTCGTCCTCGCCTGCGGCGGGGCCGACGACGCACCCGGTGGCTCGAGCGGGCCGGGCAGCGCAGGCGTCGGCGGCAGCGCGGGGCTCGGCGGCAGCGCGGGACGCGGCGGCGCCGCAGGGGTTGCGGGCCACGCCGGCGCGGGCGGATCGCCACACACGCCCGGCTGCCTCGTCACCGTCGCCGATCAGCTGGGCCCGTACTACACGCCGAACGCGCCCGTCCGCGGGGATCTTCGCGACGGCGCCGTCGGCGACGTGCTGGTGGTCCGTGGGCGCGTCTTCGCCTCCGACTGCGTCACACCGCTCGTCGGCGCAGAGGTCGACGCGTGGCAGGCCGACGGAGACGGCGCGTACGACAACGCGGGCTACCGGCTGCGAGGCAGGGTGCTGACCGACGCCGAGGGAGCCTACGAGCTGACCACGGTCCTGCCGGGCCACTATCTCAACGGAAGCTCCTACCGACCGCGCCACATCCACTACAAGGTGGGCCACCCGCAGGCCCGCGCGCTCACGACCCAGCTCTACTTCGAAGGCGACGAGTGGCTCTTCGAGAGCCCGTCCCCCCGCGACGGCCTGGTCATGCCGCTCGGCACCGAGACGCTCGGCGGCGCGGCCGTGCACTCGGTCGTCTTCGACATCGTGCTCGGCTGAATCACGGCATCGGGTTCGCGGCGAAGAACTCCCACATCCGCTCGCCCGCGTTGAAGTCTCGGGTGACCGTCCCCGCCGATGCCCCGTAGGAATGGCCACCTGGCCAGTTGTGGCCCCCGCCAACGACGCGGAGCAGCGCCACCGTGACCCCCGCGTCACAACCGCCGTAGGTCTCCTGAAGCGTCGTCGCACCGTCGAGCGGATCGACGTCGGCGAGCATCGTGATCGTCGGACTCGACGCGCACCCGTTGCGCGTCGCCCACCCGGTCACGGTGGCGGGGATCGCGACCTTGTCCTTGCCGTCCATCTGCGCGCACGCGGCCGGACCACCGTCGAACGACCAGCAGTCGTCCGCGGTGCCGTGGATGGACAGCACGCCGATGGGGCGTGACGGCGCACAGGCAGCGCCGGTGGCAAGCTGGTTCCCCCCTGCAATCGGAGCGACGGCGGCGATGCGATCGGCCAGCTCGCACGCGAGCCGATGACTCATCGCGCCGCCGTTCGAGACGCCCGTGGCGAACACGCGGCGTGGGTCCACGGGCAGCACCGCGTCCAGGTCGTCGAGCAGCGCGTCGAAGTAGGCGATGTCGTCGATGGCCTGCAGGCACGCGTAGCCGCTCACGCACTGCCAGTTCGACGTGCCGCCACCCGCGTTCCACGTGCGCACGTTCGGCAGAATCAGCGCACCGGTGCCGCTCGGAAACACCGCGGCAAACCCCTCGCGGTCGGCCAGGGCCTCGATGCAGCCGCTCGACGCGAGGTCGCCGTTCGGGCAGCCCATTCTGCGCGCGCTCTCCAGATCACCGCCGCCACCGTGCAGGACGAGCACCACGGGAGTCGGCGCCGACGGACCGACGCCGTTCGGCAGGTGCACCTCGTAGGGCCGCAGCGGGTAGCCGGGCAGGGTGCGGGTGACGTTGCCCGAGGCGACGGCGTCGATCGCCGCGTCACCCGACACGCCTCC
>CAZARU010000174.1:0-13653 GCA_964487605.1 uncultured Polyangiaceae bacterium | reverse complement strand
AGCTCGTCCGCGTTCGTCAGGTAGTAGCTGGTCACGCCAAAGCGGCCGGACGCCACCTGCTTGATCGCGCTGCGCTTCCAGTCCCCGTTCGGCAGCGGGGCGTAGCGCTCCTCGAGCTCACCGCCCTCGCCGGTGTTGCTCTTGCCGCCGATGCGGTTCATCGCGATGGCGAGGTTCTCGTGGGCCTCCTTGCTGATGGAGCCGAAGCTCATGGCCCCGGTGGCGAATCGCTTCACGATGGACGCCGCTGGTTCCACCTCCGCGAGGGGCACGGGCACATCCGCGGCCACGAAGTCCCACGCGCCGCGAAGCGTGACCAGGCCCCGTGACTGGTCGTTGATGTGACGCGCGTACTCCTCGTAGCTCTTGGCGTCCTCCGATCGCACCGCGCGCTGCAGCGCGGCGATGCTCGACGGGGTCCAGAGGTGGCGCTCGCCCTGGGCGCGATAGTGGTAGACGCCGCCGACCTCGAGCTGGTCACCGGGTACGATGCGCTTCGGGAACGCCGCGTCGTGTCGCATGCGACACTCCTGGGCCAGCACTTCCAGATCGATGCCCCGGATGCGGCTGGTGGTTCCCGTGAAGTATGGATCGACGAGCTCGGGAGAGAGCCCCACGGCTTCGAAGATCTGTGCGCCCTGGTAACTTCTGAGCGTGCTGATCCCCATCTTGCTCATGACCTTGAGCAGGCCCTTGCCGATGGACTTGACGTACTTCTTGTGCGCTTGCTTCGGGTCGGCGAGGCCGGGGAAGACGCCGTCCTCGACCATGCGATCGACCGTCTCGAAGGCGAGGTACGGGTTGATGGCCCCCGCCCCGTAGCCGCACAGGAGCGCGAAGTGATGCACTTCCCGCGCTTCACCGGTCTCGACGACGATGCCCACCTTCATGCGCTGACCGTTGCGCTCCAGGTGGTGGTGCACGGCGCCGACCGCGAGCAGTGCCGGCACGGGTGCCATGTGCTCGTTGGCGCCGCGGTCGGAGAGGATGACGAGGCTGTGGCCGTTCAGCACCGCGACCGAGGCGAGCCGGCAAAGCTCGTCGAGCGCCGCCTTGAGACCGTTGGCCCCGTCCGCCACGGCGAAGACCATCGGGATGGTCGTCGGGCGTCGAATGTGCATGAGGTGCGCCGACCTCAGGCGGGCGAGCTCCTCGTTGGTGAGGATGGGGTGGGGCAGCTCGAGCATCTGCGCCTGATCCGGTAGCTCGGTCAGGACGTTGCCTTCGCCGCCGATGTACGTCTTGAGGCTCATCACCAGGTCCTCGCGGATCGGGTCGATCGCGGGGTTGGTGACCTGGGCGAAGTGCTGCTTGAAGTAGTTGTAGACGAGCTGGGGCTGCTCGCTCAGCACGGCCAGAGGAGTATCCGTGCCCATCGAGCCCACGGCCTCTTCGCCGTCCCGCGCCATCGGGCCCATGACGATGCGAAGGTCTTCCTGCGTGTAGCCGAAGAGCTTCTGGCGAGTCAGCAAGGGGAGATCGTCCGTGGCGACGCGACCGCTCGGAGCCTCGATGTCGCTGATGCGGATCTTGTTGTCGCGCAGCCAGCGCCCGTACGGCTTCTGTCCACACACCTCGTCCTTGATCTCTTCGTCCTCGACGATCCGTCGCTTCTCCGTGTCGACCAGGAACATGCGACCCGGCTGGAGGCGCCCCTTGCGAAGGATGCGCTCTGCGGGGAAGTCCAGGACGCCGGTCTCCGAGGCGAGCACGGCGACGTCGTCCTTGGTCACGAGCCATCGCGCGGGACGAAGGCCGTTGCGGTCGAGGAGTGCGCCTATCTTCCGACCGTCGGTGAAGCACAGCGCTGCAGGGCCGTCCCACGGCTCCATCAAGCACGCGTGGTACTCGTAGAAGTCTCGCTTGTACCGCGGCATGAGCGCGTCGTTCTCCCACGCTTCGGGGACGAGCATCATCATGACGTGGGGCAGGGGGCGGCCAGCGTGCACCAGCAGCTCGGCGACGTTGTCGAGCGTGCCCGAGTCGGAGAGGCCCGGCGTGATGGTGGGCAGGATGTGCCTCACGTCCTCGCCGAACACCCGACCGTCGAAGAGCTGCTCGCGCGCGTGCATCCAGTTCACGTTGCCGCGAACCGTGTTGATCTCGCCGTTGTGACAGAGCGTCCGGAACGGCTGCGCCAGCTCCCACGTGGGGAACGTGTTGGTGCTGAAGCGCTGGTGAACCATCGCCAGCGCGCTGACGACCAGCGGATCGGCCAGTTCGGGATAGAAGGCGCCGAGCTGCTCCGCGAGCAGGAGCCCCTTGTACACGATGGTCCTGGACGACAGGCTCGGCACGTAGAACTTGCCGCGCTCCCTCAGGCTGCTCTCGCGAACCGTTCGCTCCGCCCACTTCCGGATCACGAACAGCTTTCGCTCGAACACGTCCTGGTCGGCCACGGAGGAGCCGATGATGACCTGCTGAATGACGGGGGCCGTCGCGCGTGCCATGGGGCCGAGGGCGTCGAGATCGACCGGGAGCCGGCGCCACCCGACCAGGCGCTGACCCGTGCCGAAGATCTTGTCTTCCAGGATCTGTCGGCAGCGCCGACGTTCCTGCTCGTCGTTGGGCAGGTACACGTTGCCGACGGCGTACCTCCCGGGCTCGGGAAGCTTTGCGCCCAGCTTCTCCGCCTCGCGCGCGAAGAACTCGTGCGGCATCTGGATCAAGATGCCCGCGCCGTCTCCCGTCAGGGGATCGCACCCGCACGCGCCGCGGTGGACCAGGTTCAGGAGCACCGCGAGGCCCTGCTCCACGATGGAGTGGGACGCGATGCCCTTGATGCTCGCCACGAAGCCGATGCCGCACGCGTCGTGCTCGAAGCGGGGATCGTACAGGCCGTGTGGTTCGGGGAGGGGCATGGGGAAGGCGAGAGACGTTGGCGGCGGAAGCGGTTGGCGCCGCGACGGCGGCGCCGAGCGGCATGACGCACAGCGGCGTCGGCCAAGAGGCCGGAATCCTAGCGCAAGAAGCCGCGGTGGGCCGCTAGGGAAAAAGCGTCCGGAGGCCTGCTCGACCCACGGCCGGGGCCGCTCGCAGGCTCCGGACGGCGCCGAAGCGCCCTAGGTCGCCGGGTAACCGGGCGTCGCGCGGGGAGTCGGCGCCGGTCCCCGGACGAATTCGCGAGGTTTGAGGTCAGCCTCGGGTTCCGGTACGGGTCGCCCATGGGCGTCTTCTTCATGCGCAGAGTCGGCGCGCCGGTCGCGATCGTCGGGTTCGCGCTGCTGGCGTGCAAGCAGAAGTCGAGCACCGAGGAGGCCGCCCCCGCGGAGTCGTCGGCGGTCGTGGCCGGGCCTTGCTCGAACGGCTTCAGCCAGGATCCGTCGCGCGCCGAGCTCAAGCCGGCGCTCACCGCCCTGGAGGAGAAGCAGTACGACACGGCGGAGCAGCTGCTCGAGAACATGCGGAAGAAGTACGCGAACAGCTCCACCGTGCGCGTCTGGCGTGCCGAAACGGCGCTGTTCAACGAGAAGAAGAAGTACAAGGAGCGCGCCGACGAGGCCATCCCCTTCTACCAGGAGGCCGAGACGCTTCACGACAAGGGGTGCAAGCTTCCGGAGTCCGCGCACTACTACCTGCGCATCGGGCTGGCGTTCGCCCACCTGAGGAAGAACGAAGCTGCGCCTGCCAAGGTGCAGCTCGACAAGGCGAAGTCCGAGTGGTCGAACAGCGCCGAGATCTTCTACAACCTGGCCCGCGCCGAGTGCGCCCTCGGCAACGTGGAGCCCTGCGCGAACGCGTTCGAGCAGTGTCTGAAGCTCGCCAAGTCGCTGCAGCGCCCGAAGTTCCTGCGGAATCACAACTCCCTGGACGACTGGATTCGCCGCAGTCGGACGCAGAGTGAGTTCCCGGCGCTGCGCAAGGACGCGCGCTATGCCTCCATCATCAAGGAAATGAAGCAGGACTGAGCGTCAACCGGCGTCGCCAGGACGGCTTGCCGCCACGGGCTCGGCGTCCTTGCAGCACCGGAAGCCTGCCTCGTAGCCCCAGTCGTCTTCCTTGTGGAACGTGACCGTCGGCCGGCAGCGGCACCGGACGGGTCCCCACCATCCGCCCTTGAGGCCCGATCGATTCGGGTACTCCTTCCCCGGGAGGTTGACCCACTCGTTCGCGTTCCCGTTGAGGTCGAACGCGCCGAACGGCGACACGCACTCCGGGAAGGCGCCCGCGGGCTGGCGCTGATCCAGCTTGGCGAAGTGCTCGCGGCACTCCGTGTCCGCCTGACAGGCGTCGTAGCGCTTCAGGCCGATCTCGCGCTTCACGTACGGCCGGTCGATGAGGCACTTCTTCGGGTCCCGCACGTGGCCGTACGTGTAGGGGAGCATGTCCTCACCCTCGCAAGCGAACAGCCACTCTTCCTCGTCGCACAGTCGCTTGCCGACCGAGGCGCAGTGCTTGCCGGCTTCGATCCACTGCACCAGGACGAGCGGCTTCGTTCCCTTCTCGTTGGGCCACTCGTAGCGGTCGATGCAGAATCGCAGCCGCTTGCGCTCCTTGGAGACGCACCTGGACGGTGCCTCGAACTTCATGCACCGCTCGCTCACGTTGCTGTCGGCCAGGTACTCCGGGTGGTGCTCCAGGCAGCGCTGGATGGCACCCGGACAGAAGTCGCCCTCGACCAGGACCATCCCCGTCGGGCACCCCTCGGTGGCGCCGGGTAGCGCACTCGCCGTGGGCGCGGCGGGGACCACCGGCGGGGCGCTGCCCGACGCGTGCGCCGCCGCAGACGCGGCGGTCCCGGCGGACGCACTGGGCGCCGCGGAGCCGCTGGTCGTGGCCGCTCCTGCGCCGGAGCGCGAGTCGCGGTCACAGCCCGAAGCCGGGCCTGTCGCGAGCGCGCCGAGCGCGAGGACGGCAACGGAGCGTTTCATGGGGAGGCTGGCGGTTAGCATGGGCGGCGTCAAAGGCGCTAGTGTCGTTCCCGCGTGGCGCGCGTCGCGGTTCTGTTCGCCTGGGCGATCCCCGTCCTGATCATTGCCGAGGCCGTGGTGGGGCTGGTCGCGCGTTGAGTCGGCTCGCGGCGTTCGGACCTTTCGGGCTCGCGTTCGGCGTCTTCGTCCTCGGGCTGGTCGTCATGGTCGAGGCGTCCGAGGTCACCACGCCGTCCTTCGCCGAAGCGGCGCGCCTCGAGGCGGCCGAACGCGCGAAGGCGGTCGTGCTGGACGTGGCGGGGCGCGGGTTCGCGGCGCTCGTCCCGTCGGGGCGCGGCGGCAAGACCTTCGAGCCCGCCGTGCTCCTCTCCGCCTGGTCATCGCTCGCCCTGGGGCGTCTCGGGCTCCTGGATCCGCTGACGGCGCTGCGAGCACCTCTGCTCCTCGTGGCAGCGCTCGGCCCGGTCGCGGCATTCGCGCTGTCGCTGCGCAGCTGGGGCACGCTGGGTGCGCTCGGTGGGGCGCTGCTCCTCGCTCTGCACCCCGGGTGGATTCACGGCGGCGTGACCGGCAGCGAGCCGGTAGTCGTGGCGACGAGCTGGCTCGTCGTGCTCGCCGCGCACGTGGCTTCGCTTCGAGGCAAGAGCGGCCGCGCGCGCCTCTCGTGGGGTGCCGCGTCGGGAATCGGGCTCGGCGTCGGGCTCGCGTTGTCGCTCGCTGCCGCGTGGGTCGTGCCGCTCCTCGTCGCTCATTTCGCCGTGGCGCGCTGGTCTTCGATTCGTCGGCTCGTGCCGCGAGGACGCGTCCCCGTTCCCGTGTCGCTCTTGGGGTGCGCGCTCCTCGCGTTCCCGACGTTCCTCGCGCTCACGCCCGGTCTCTGGGGTGCGCGCCCGATCGCCGTCGCACGCACCCTCCTCTCGCCCCTGGATGCGCGGCCCCTCGATGCGCCGCTTTCCGTGGGCGGGTGGACCCTGGCGACGCTGCCCGCGGGCGTCGTCCTGCTCCTGCTCGTGGGGGCGGCGGTCACGCTCCGGGCCAGGGCATCGCGCAGGTTCGCGACGGGGCGGCTTCGCGCGCCGATCGACCGCGGTGCCGTGGGCGCGCTCTCGGGCCTGGGTCTCCTTGCGACGCTCGTGGCGGCGCCGCTCTTGCCCGACGTCCTCTCCGCGAGCGCGCCCCGGCTCGCTTCCGCGCTTCCCTTCGTCGCGCTGCTCGCCGGCGCCGGCTTCGGCGCCGCCGCCGCCGCCGTGGCGGGCGGCCGCGCCGGCCTCGCGCTCGCCGTGCTCGTCCTGGTGCCCCTCGCCGTGCTCGGCACGCGCGAGATGGGAACGGCGTCCGTCGCCGGCGCGCCGTTCCACGGAGGTGCGAATGCGGCGGGGCTGGCCGTCGCGGACGGGAGCGAGCTCGGGGCCGTGGTGGCGGGCGTGGCGGACCACTTCCCCGACGGCGCGACGGTGAACTCGTCCGTCGTTCCCGGCGACTACTGGAAGGCGCTCGGCAGAACGACGGGAGCGAAGCTCCGGCCGGTCCCCGACCCGCGCCGGGCCCAGGTCGTCGTCGAACGCGGCGAGGTGGCTCGCGGTCCGATCGTGGCGCGCTCCGTTCGTGGCCGAGTCACGGTCTGGACCGCGTCGCGCCCGACGGTCGCTACCGGGCCCGCGACACGCGAACCGTGACCACCGTGGCTTCCGTCGAGTGCGCGATCACCCGGTAGGGACCGCCGTTCAGGCACACGGAGCCACCGCCGGAGACCAGCGCGAAGCGCGCCCCGAGCGTACCCTTCGCCTCCTCGACTCCGGCCGCGGTGGTGAGGCGCAGCGAGAGCTTGG
Source organism: uncultured Polyangiaceae bacterium (assembly GCA_964487605.1). Lineage (GTDB taxonomy): Bacteria > Myxococcota_A > Polyangia > Polyangiales > Polyangiaceae > JAJDAH01. Next base: position 6,953 of record CAZARU010000174.1, on the reverse strand, counting down.
ACGAGGCGATGTCCGCGGCACCGAGTACGCGCACGCAGGCACCGCCTTCCGGCACGTCGAAGGACGCCGTCGACTCGGCGTCGCGGGAGACCGGGAAGGTCGGAGGCGACACGACGAGAGGCTCGGTGCCGGCCGCGCAGCGCGCGGCCAGGTCGTCGAGCAGCGCCTCCACCGGCGCATCCGGGAGGGTGCCGTTGTGACAGCCGTCTGCGAGAAGCGGCGGTATCGCGTCGGGGGGCGGCGCGCTCGACGCCGCAACGGCCGCCGAGGGTTCGATGGCGACCGCCGACGCCACGGCGCCCTCCGGCGTCGAGGGTGAACGCTCGCAGGCCGCAGCGCACAACGTCAGCACGCCGAGCAGTTGGCGACCTCGAACAGCGGGTCCGCTGTCGTCACCGCGCGCAGCAGGGGGCCGCGTCAGTTCTTCTTCGCCTCGGACTCGGCGCGATCGCGGCTGCCGATCACGGCCTTCGCCGCCGCGTACTTCACCTCGTCCGTTATGAGCGAGCCCGGCACCGGAAGCTTCGGGACGATGAGCATCTCGAGATCGAGCTGGGTGTTCTCGTCGTCGATCCGCTTGATGCGCCAGACGGCGTCGAGGCGCTCGACGTTCCCCTTCACCATGCTCCCGCGGATGACCTCCTCGCCGTCCTCCGTCGCAGGCTTCTCGAAGCGCACGACGGCCCAGACCTTCGCGGCACCCTTCAGGATCGGCACCTGCAGATACACGTCCGTCGTGTCGCCCTTCTTGCCGACCACGCGGGACTTGTCGAACCGCGGCATGAAGTCTTCGTAGTTCTTGAAGTCCGTGACGACGGTCCGCACGACGCTGGCCGGGGCGGCGACGTGGACCTTCGCGGCTCCCGCGCTGATCCGGCTGTGAGGGGTCTTCACGGCGTAGCGCTTCGCCTTGCGAGACTTCATCAGCGCGGCGGCGTCCTTCGACGGCTCCGCGCCCGCGGGCGGTGCCCCGAGCAGGAGGCCCGCGGCGAGGATCGTCGCGCCGAGCAGGCGGGCTAGGCGGGGCGTGAAGCGGGGCATCTCGGACGTGGTACGCATGGCTCGGGGAGAGCTTCCTGCAGTCCCCGTGCCCACAGCGGAGCACGTCGCCCCGAGACGCGCAAGATCGCGGTCTGAACCGGAAATTCGGCGAACTCGGGGCTCGCCGGATCGGCCGGAAGGCTTGCGGGAGTGATCCTCCTGCCGCGCCTGTCGTCGATCCGGCACACCCTGCGGTTCACAAGGGGGCCATCGTGCAGGTGCCACTGAACTGCACCCCCTTGTCCATGAAGATCTCCGGCGCGTGGAGCGATCCGCTGACTCGCGCCGGCACGTAGAGCTCGATCGACTGGCGAGCCCGAACGTTCGCATCGACGAGCCCGCCCTTGATGATGACCGTCGCGACCTCGATGTCCCCGTAGATCTCCGCCCCCTCGCCGATCACCAGGACGCTGTCGCTGCGGATTTCGCCTCGGAACCAGCCCTCGATTCGCGTCGGCCCCTCGAACAGCAGCTTGCCCTCGAACCGCGTGCCGCGACCGAGCAGCGCGGTCAGCTCGGTCACTGGAAGGGGCTGGTCCATCGGCCGGGGGATCCTAGCAGTGCTCCCACGCGGCGCGCGTCGTCCCGGCGCGCGGCCGACCCTGCCCGTCACGATCGCGACGCGGTTCCGGGTCTCGCCCGTTCCGGAACTGACGCCGGGGTGGAGGCCCCAGAAAAGAGGCGGTGAATCGAAGGCTTGCGACCCGCACCGCTCGGAACGGATCCTGCACGGGGACCGCCCGGACGGGCAGGATCGACGAGGTCCGGCCAGACGTCCCGCGGATTGACTCGCCCCGGGTCCCGTGGGAACCGGGCGCCCGCGCCAGCCGCGCACCACGCTTCTGGAGCTCAATCGATGCAGATCGCCTCTTCAGCCGCTTCCTTCATCGCGACGACGCTGGTTGCCGCCACCGCGCTGGCAGTGGATCCCCCTGCGCCTGCACCGGCACCCACGCCCGGAGCGCCCCCGGGCCCCGCCGCAGCTCCACCGCCGAGCGGCCCCGCGCCCGCGCAAGGGGCGTGGTCCTTCGGAACGGCGGCGCCCGCCCCAGCGGACGCGGGCCAGGCGCCGAGCGGAGGCCAGGTCGAGAAGAAGCCCAGGAAGCTCGCCTGGCGCGGCACGTCGCTGTCATGGACCCAGTCCGCCTCGACCGAGACCGTCGGCATCGGGCAGGACATCCAGAGTCGCAACCCGACGTACGACATGCAGTTCTCGTTCGGCCCCAGGTACATCGTGTTCGAGGACGACGACCAGAACGTCGGCCTGCGTGGTGCGATCGGGATCCATCGGGAGTTCACCAACAGCGATGGCACCACGCAGCGCGGCGAGTGGAACCTCGACGATGCGTCGCTCACGGCGGCCTACGCGCGCACCCTGTACGAGAAGGACGACGTCTCGACGGGGCTGACGCTTCGCGCGCCCAACCTCTCGTTCCCGACGTCGAAGTCGAGCGCGAACAACGGAAAGATCCTGGGCATCGGCGCGGGAGTCGGGGTCAGCCAGGGGCTGCCGCTCCTGGGCTCCGACGCCGACGTGCTCCAGACGCTGGGGCTCACGGCGTCGGCGGGCTATTCCCACACCATCACCGAGGCGACGACGCCCACGAACTCGGACCTGGACTACGTCAGGCTCACGCCCGACGGGCGCGCACTCCCGAGCGACCAGCTCAGCGGTGCCTTGCGTGCGAAGCACGGCGCGTCCTTCTCCTTCGGCGTCGAGGTCGGTCTGGCGAGCAAGGTTTCCTGGTCGAACTCCTTCAACTGGAATCCGGCGTGGAAGTACCAGCCGACCGACGCCGACGTTTGCGCCGACGAGCTGCTGCCGACCGGGTGCGCCACGCCGGAACGTACGAGCGACCCCCAGACGTTCTCCGTGGTCACGGGCTTCACCTCGTCCATCGGCGTCGCCGTGATCCCCGAGATGGCGGTGGAGGCGGGCTACACCAACGCGACCCTGCAGAACGGTCCGGACGGACAGCACCGCAACATCTTCTACAGCCCGGATGCCCAGGTCTTCCTGAGCGTCGTCGGCAAGCTCGACAAGATTTACCAGGCCGCCACCCCCGACGACTCGCAGACGGCGCGGACGCCGGCGCGGGTTCGCGTCGCGCGTCGCAGCACCTCCACCGCTCGCTGACCCACAGCGCGTCGGGCGCGGGTGGCAGGGCTTGCGCGTGAGTTCCGGCGTGCGACTGTGCTCCGTCGCCGCCGGCGCCGCGACCTGGCTCGTGTGCGAGACGGCCATCGCGGATCCGTCCGCGAAGCCAGCTCACCACGTGGACTTCTCCGCGGACGAGGTCGAGCTGGACGGAGATCTCGAGGAGCTACGGCTCTCGGGCGACGTCGACGTCCGCGTGCATCGCTATCGCGTCAGGAGCCAGGCCCTCGCCCTGAGGCGGACCCCGCGGGGGATCGTCGTCGACGGGGAAGGTCGGGTCGCCTTCTGCCCGTGCCCGGCGCCTCCCGTCACGATCGGCTTCACCTCGGCCACCGTGGCGCCCCCGTCGGATCTCGTCCTGCGCCATCCGACCCTCCGCGTCGGCGGCGTCCCGGTCGCGTGGCTGCCCTATCTGTGGCTGCGATCGCCCGATCGCCTCGGGCTCCTGCCGCCTCGCGTGGAGTGGCGTGGCGAGGACGGCCTGCTCGCCGGCGCGGGCCTCCACGTACCGCTCGGCGCTGGGTCCGGGCGGACCGATGTCGACGTCGAGGCCGCCGGGTACTTTCAGGGGGGCGCCGACGTGATCACCCGCGTGACGTCCCCGGGGGCAACGGCGGCCGTGCGCTGGGACCACCTGGGCGACGATTTGCTCGGCGTGGATCTGGCGGCCACCTCGAGGCCCCGCGACGGGTCGTCGGTCTCCGCTCGCGCGGACGCTCTGCGCGGTCCCCGGGCGCGTCGCGGAACCGTCGCGCTGGAGCCCGCGTCCCGAGCGTACGATCGCGCGGAAGTCGCGGCGTCGCGCGCGGGGGCCGGTGGCATCGTCGGCGTGGGGGTGAGGACGGTGGCGCCTCGCGGCGGTGCCGTGACGGACGCCGGCGTGCCCGGACCGGTAGCGCACGCGAGCTGGGGCGCGGCTCTCGGAGACGCCGGGACGACTCATCTCGAGGTCGCGACGCGGACGCTTGCCGGTGGCGCCGAGGCGACGACGCTCGTCGAGCCGCGCGCCGAAGCCGAGGGGACGGCGCACGCCGGGCCGGTGGTCGCCCGCCTGCGCACGGCCACCGGCGGCGCGGTGATCTCGCGCTCGCGCTCCGACGGGCGCTCCCTCTTCGGGCTCTCCACGCTGACCGTCGGCGTTCCCCTGGCGCGAGACTACGGATCGTGGGTCCACGTGCTGGAGCCCCAGGTCGGCGCGGCGGTGGGTGCGGGCGTCACCCACGGGATCGTCCCGACGTGGGTCGGGGAACCGGCCTTACGCGGCGTCGGGACCGCCGCCTTCGCGGGTGTCGCGTCCGCCGCAGGGTCTCACGCGCGCCGTGAGGCGGTGACCGCGGAGGTTCACGGCGGCGCTGCCGGACTGGGCCAGGAGGCGACGCCGGGTGCCTCGGCGAGAGCGCGTGCGGCGACGCGACCGGTGGGCGCGGACCTGCTCGCGGCGGTGCTGGGTGACGGCGCCGGCGTGCTCGTGGGTTCGACGCGATGGGGTGCCGAGTCGGGTCCGAACCTGCGGGTGCACGGTGAGGGTCGGCGCGCCGATCCCGACCGCGCGGCGCTGCTCTCGCCCAGCGACTGGGGAGCCGCCCGGGGTCCGCTCCTCGAGGGACCGGGGTGGAGCGTGGGCGCCGAAGCTCGCATGCCGTGGGCCTCGACCGTCGCGAGTGCGCTCGGCGCGGAGTGGGACGCCACCGCGCAGCGGCTCCTCGCCGTGACCGGCGCCACCGGTTACCGCCACCCCTGCGCCTGTCTGTCCGTTCTTGCCTGGGCCGGCCGACGGATCGGCCGCGACGGATTCGACGCTCGGCTCACCGTCGATCTGCTCCCCTCGGCCGGCCTCGAGCGGTCGGCCGACCGCGCGAAGCTGGTGATCGGTCGCTCTCGACCCGCCCATCAGTTACGCTCCGCGGTCCGGTGCCCGAGAACGAGCGACCCCGCCAGAGCGACCCGCCCCTGTCGGCGTCGCCGATCTCCCGGTCGGTGCTCGGCTCGACGCTCCTAATCGCCGATGACGACCGGGTCACTCGTGACCTGCTCGCGGGGATCCTGCGCGGGTACGGCTACGAGGTCGAGGCCGTGGAGGATGGCCAGGCCGCCGTCGAGCGCGTGGGGAAAGGGGGCATCGATCTCGTGCTCCTCGACATCATGATGCCCCGCCTCACCGGTCTCGAGGCGTGTCGCATCCTCAAAGGCATGACGACGGACGGCTTCCTGCCGGTGGTCCTGGTGACCGTGAAGACGGACACGGCGAGCCGCGTCGAGGGACTGAAGATCGGCGCCGACGACTACGTGTGCAAGCCGTTCGACGAGCGGGAGCTGTCGGCCCGCATCGAAGCGATGCTGCGGATCAAGAAGCTCCACGACCACGTCGCGAAGGCTCGAGCGAAGCTGGAGCAGCTGAGCGTCCACGACGATCTCACCGGGCTGTACAACTACCGGTACCTGCACACGCGCCTGAACGAGGAGTTCAAGCGTGCGGAGCGTTACCACGATCCTCTGGCGTGCATCGTCGTCGACGTCGACCGTCTGCAGGCGCTGAACGACCTCGGCGGTCGCGGACTCGGCGATGCGGTCATCAAGGGCGTGGCGGACACGATACGAAGATCGGTTCGCGAAGTGGACGTCGTGGCGCGCTTCGGAGGGGAGGAGTTCCTGGTCGCGCTCCCCAGCACGCACTTCGCCGGTTCGGTCACGGTCGCCGAGCGCATCTGGCGCGACGTGGGCACGCGATCGTTCCTGGGGGACTTCGGCCGTCCCGTGCAGGCCACGGTGTCCGTGGGGGTGGCGCTGTACCCCTCGCGCGACGTGCGCACGAAGGACGCCCTGCTCCGCGCCGCCGACGCCGCGCTTCACCAGGCGAAGCGCGACGGAGGAAACCGCATCTGCGTCTTCCAGCAGCAGGGTTACCTCTACACGCCGGCGGTGGGTTCGCCGGTCAAGGTCGCGGGTGCGTCGGACCGCCCGGTGGGGCGGCCGCGGACGCCTGCGCCCACCGGACCCTCGAGCCACCCGCCGCCGTCGCTGCGCGGCGAGGCGATCCGCGCGGGCGCGCGGTCTCCGTCCACCGTGCCGCCACGCGCTCCCTCGAGTCCACCCGCGCGCCGTTCGGATAGGCCGCCTCTCTCGTCGCGCCGGAACTCTTGACGATGGAACTGCACAGCGTGGCGGAGGCCGAACCGAGCGGCGTCGTGAAGGCCGAGCGCCCTGCGCGCGTCCTGGTCGTCGACGACGAGCCCACGCTCCGCCGAAGCCTGGTTCGCCTGCTCGAGGGACGCGGCTGGGACGTCCATTCCGCAGAGGACGGCGCCGGCGCGCTCACGCGGCTCGAGTCTGCCCGCTTCGACGTCGCACTTGTCGACATGATGATGCCCAACATGGGCGGTCTCGATCTGCTCGATGCCGTCCGCAACCGCCAGCTGGACGTCGAGGTGGTCATGATGACCGCCTTCGGCGACATCGAGACCGCCGTGAACGCGGTCAGGGCGGGCGCGTATCACTTCTTGGCCAAGCCCTTTCGATCCAACGACGAGGTCGTCCTCACGGTGTGGAAGGCGGCGGAGCGCCGCCGGCTGCTCGACCGGACCGCGATGCTCGAGCGCCGTCTGGAGGAGCACGAGAAGTTCGGAGAGCTGATCGGAAACTCGCAGCGAATGCAGGAGGTCTACCGCCTGGCGATGGGCGTCGCGCAGACGCGTTCGACCGTGCTCATCCTCGGCGAGAGCGGGACGGGCAAGGAGCTGACGGCGAGGGCCATCCA
>CAZARU010000173.1:0-13659 GCA_964487605.1 uncultured Polyangiaceae bacterium | reverse complement strand
CCGGTGCGCAGACCATGCGGCGCGGCCGCTTCGAGCAAGCCGAGGGCGGCACGCTGTTTTTGGACGAGATCGGTGACATGCCGTCCGATTTACAAACGCGCTTGCTGCGCGTGCTGGCAGATGGGCAGTTCTATCGCGTTGGCGGTCATCAGCCGATCACCGCGAGCGTGCGCGTCATCGCCGCCACGCACCAGGATCTGGAAGCGCGCGTGAAACAGGGCTTGTTCCGCGAAGACTTGTTCCATCGCCTGAACGTCATCCACCTGAAGGTCGCGGCCCTGCGCGAGCGCGTCGAGGACGTACCGGTCCTCGTCCACCACTTCCTCGCGCGCGCTCGAAAGAAGACGGGGCGCCGCGTCGTCGGGGTCTCGCGTTCGGCCGCGCAGCTCCTGGCGACGTGGGAGTGGCCGGGCAACGTCCGTGAGCTCGAGAACACCATCGAGCGCGCGGTGCTCCTGTGCGCGGGCGACCGCATCGAGCCAGCCGACCTGCCTGCGAAGGTGCGCGGCCTCGGGAGCGAGCGCCGAACGACGCCGAAGCTGCCGGACTCCGGCATCGATCTCCGCGCTGCCGTCGAGTCGTTCGAGAACGGCCTGATCCGCCAGGCACTTGATCGCACCGGCTGGAACAAGAACCGCGCCGCGAATCTGCTCGGGCTGAACCGCACGACGCTGGTCGAGATGCTGAAGCGCAAGCGGCTGACGAGCGCCGCGTAGCGTCGCGCCGCATGCGCCGCGCACGATGCGTTGGCGTGACCTTTGCCAGGGAGAGGCTTCGTGGGTCGAACCGCCGCCGCATCACGTGTCAGCGTCAGCCTGGCGACCATCGTCGGCGCCATCACGCTGGCGGCTCCCGCAGTCGCTCAGCAACACCTGATCGACGGTGAGTTCGGCGTAGGCACCGGGCTGGAGGGCGGCGATGCGCGAGGCGACGGAGTGGAGTGGAAGCGTGCGCGCCTTCGAATACTGGCGGGCGTGGACCTGCGCGTCGACGAGACCGCCGGCGAAGGCTGGGGCTTCCGGGGATTCGTCGAGCTCGAGCAGCGGGCCACCCTCGGGGACGAGGTGAGGTACCTGCGGTGGTTCTCGCCGAGCGTGGGAGGCTACGTCGGCGCCATCGGGACGATGACGCCGGAGACGCTCGCGGGAGTCGGCGTGGGGGCGCGTTTCCTGATCCCGCTCGGCTCGAAGACGAGCATCTTCCTGGAACCGTCGTTCAACGCCCTGCCCCTCGGGAGCGACGTGCCGGGGGACTCCGTGCTCGTCTGGGCGCTCTTCAACGCGGGGCTTCGTGCCGGCTTCTGACCGACTCGGTGCACGGCCGCGAAGAGGCCTCGGCGGCGTCGCCCGGGCCGCCCTGAGCCTGCTCGGACTCGGAGCGATCCTCTCGCTGGCAGCGGGCGGCTGCGCGGGAGACGCGTGCTTCCGCCACACCGATTGCGCCAGTGACGAGGTCTGCCGGTCCGGTCGCTGCATAGCGAAGAAAGGCGCGGCGAAGGACGCCGGCGCGGAAGCCGGTGACAGCGCAACCGACGACGCGAGTGAGCGCGACGGCGCCAGCGACGGCTCCGCCGACGACGCCGGCGACGCCGCATCGGCCGACGTGGGGTTCGACGCCGACGCCCGCGTGATCGGCGACGCGCCATCGTCCGGCGACTCGGCGGACGACGCAGCTCGGCTGGACGCCGGGAGCGACAGCCCCATGACGATGGACGCCGCGCCGGCTGACGCACCCGGCGTCGTCGACGTCGCATCGGGGGACGGCAACGTGCCGGATTCGCTGGCCGACTGAGCAGCACGGTGCGGCTGGCACCTCCGTTGCACGGGAGGGCTGCCGAGGTAACGCATGTTCCGCTCTCTTCACATCGCCGCCACCGGCATGTCCGCGCAGGAGACGCAGCTCGAAACCGTCTCGAACAACATCGCGAACGCCAACACCGTCGGTTACAAGAAGCAACGCGCGGATTTCCAGGACCTGCTCTACCAGACGATCCGCGCGGCGGGAGCGCCCACGGGGCCGACGACCGTGAATCCCACCGGTCTGCAGCTCGGAAACGGCGTGAAGGTCGTGACCACGGCCCGACTGTTCGGGCAGGGCGCGATCCAGAACACGGATAATCCGCTCGACCTGGCCGTGGAGGGCAACGGCTTCTTCGTCGTTCAGCAGCACGACGGAACCCAGGCCTTCACCCGCGCGGGCAACCTCCGCACCGACCCGGACGGTCGACTCGTGACGCCGGAGGGCCTCCCACTCGATCCGGGGATCTCCATCCCGCCGGACGCCACGACCATCACCATCTCGTCCAACGGTACGGTGAGCGTCACCATGGCGGGCCAGGTCGATCCCGTGCAGGTCGGTCAGATCCAGATCGCGACCTTCGTGAACCCCGCGGGCCTCCAGGGGATCGGGCACAACCTGCTGGTCCAGTCCGGCGCCAGCGGCGAGCCACAGATCGGTGAGCCGGGGACGGACGGCCGCGGGACGCTCCTGCAGGGCTCCCTCGAGCGCGCCAACGTGGACGTCGTCGAGGAGATGATCGGGCTCATCAGCTCGCAGCGAAACTACGAAGTGAACTCGAAGGTGATCGCGGCGGCCGACGAGATGCTCCGGTCAGCGACGCAGCTCCGATGACGAGGCTCCGCCGCACGCTCACCGCGCTGCTGATCGCCGCGCTACCCGCGGTGGCGAGCGCCGATCCCGCGCGAACCGTGGACTCGCGCCGCCTCACGGTGGAGCAGGTTGTCGAGGGCGCTCCCGCCGACTGGGAGGGCGTGGACCTCGGACCTGCGCCGCCGCCCGGGGCGACGCGCGTCGTCACGCGGCAGGAGATCCAGCGGGGCCTCCGGGACTCGGGCTTCGACCTGAAGGGGCACGCGCTGCCGGCCGCCGTGCGCGTGGTGGGGGCCGCTCGGACGCTGCAGCCCGCAGACGTCGTGGCGCTCGCCACTCCCGCCCTCGAGCGTTCGCTCCCCCCGGGCACGGCGCTCGTGAGCGTCAAGGCGCACCGCCGGGTCGTGGCGTCACCCCGCGCGGTGGCCGGTTCCGTCACCCTGGCGACCCTGCCGAAGCGCGCGGGGAACGTCAGGACCACGGCCGTGCTCGAACTCACGGTGGACGGTGAGACGGTCGAGCGCATCGCGCTGGCCGTCGTGGCTCGGATGAGCGAGGAGGCCGCACGCTCCACGCTCGACAAGGGCGCACGACTGAACCTCGTCATCGAGCGCCGCGGCGCGCGAATCACGGCGCAAGGGGTGGCCCTGCAGGCCGCGGACGTCGGCGACGTCGTCTCGTTCTCGGTCGCCAAGACGGGGCGGGTGCTCCGAGCCAAGGTGCTCTCCAAGCACGAAGCGCTCGTGGTGGAGGGGGCGTGAGAGCCCGAACGTGGGTGCTCGCGGCGCTGGTCGCCTTCGAACTCGCCGCGTGCGGACCCAATCACATTCGCCCGTTCACCCCGCGCAACCGGAAGTACGCGAATGGCGAGTACGCCGTGACTCAAGGAAGCGCCAAGCCCGCCGAGGGCTCGGTCTACACCGAGGCCGTGGCAGGGTTTCTCGAGGATACGCGCGCGGTGCGCGTGGGCGACGTCGTGTTCATTCGCATCGCCGAGGAGGCTGACGCCCAGGGCGGCGCCAGCACGAAGCTCTCGAAGGACACGAACCGCCAGGCCAACGTGGACGCCCTGCTCGGGCTGGTACCTGCCATCCAGAAGGCCTACCCGAACATCGATCCCCAGCAGCTCATCTCGCTCGCGGCGAGCTCCGACTTCTCGGGAGATGGGCAGACCAGCCGCAAGGGCAAGCTGAGCGGCGCCATCGCCGTGCGCGTGAAGCGCGAACTGCCGAACGGCGACCTGTTCGTGGAGGGGACCAAGGTCGTGATGATCAATCACGAGGAGTACCACCTGTACGTCTCGGGCGTCGTCCGGCCGCCCGACATCGCGCAAGACAACTCGGTACCGTCCAGCGTCATCGCGGACGCGCAGATCGAGTTCACCGGACGCGGCGACGTGGCCGACCAGGTGGAGCGCGGCTGGCTGACCAAGATCCTCGACGCGATCAACCCCTTCTGACCATGCCTCGGCCCCCCTCCCCCGCTCGTCTCGCGCCCGCCTGGCTCGGCCGCATGCTCCGTCGAGGAGCGGGGCTCGCCGTGCTCGCCGCCGGCTGTGCGTTCGGCGTGGACGCGCGCGCCGACCGTCTGCGCGACCTGGTAGACGTGGTGGGCGTCCGAGACAACCAGCTCCTCGGCTACGGCGTGGTCACGGGGCTGAACGGAACCGGCGACGACGTGTCCGCCCCCTTCGCCGCGCAGTCCCTCGAGTCGCTCCTGCGGCGGCTGGGCGTGCAGGTGGACCGCCGGCAGCTGCGCCTGCGCAACGTGGCAGCCGTCGTCGTCACCACGACGCTCCCGCCGTTCGCGCGCTCGGGCGGAAAGCTCGACGTCACGGTGTCGTCCATCGGCAACGCCCGGTCCCTGCGCGGCGGGGTCCTCCTGCAGACACCCCTGCGGGGCGCCGACCGCAAGGTGTACGCCGTGGCCCAGGGGCCGCTCATCCTCGGCGGCTTCGACGCGGGCGGGAGCTCTGGGAGCAGCGTGCAGGAGAACGTCACGACGACCGCGCGGGTCCCCGCCGGCGCGCTCGTGGAGCGCGCTCCGCCCTCGGGATTCGGCGACGGCTCTCGCCTGACCCTCGCCCTGCGGCAGCCGGACTTCGCCACGGCCGCGCGGGTCGCCGCGGCGATCGAAGGAGCCCTCGGCAAGGGCACCGCCGTCGCCGTGGACGGCGGCGCCATCGAAGTGAAGCCCCCGAAGGACCTGGCGAAGAAGCCGGTGGAGGTCCTCGCAGCGCTCGGCGATCTGGACGTCACTCCGTCCACGGTCGCGCGGGTCGTCATCAACGAGCGAACCGGCACCATCGTCGCAGGCGGCGACGTCCGCCTCGCCCCCGTCGCGATTGCCCAGGGCGGGATCACCATTTCCGTCAAGGAGTCGCAGGCCGTCTCCCAGCCGAACGCGCTCGCGAACGGTCAGACCGCGGTGGTGAACCAGACCGAGGTCGAGCCCACCGAGCGCGCGCCGGCGCTCTCCTACGTGGACGGCGCAGCTTCGCTGGCGGACGTGGCCCAGGCGCTGTCGGCGTTCGGCGTGTCACCGCGGGAGCTCGCGAGCATCCTGCAGGCACTCCGGGCAGCGGGCGCGCTTCGCGCGGAGCTGATCGTCCAGTGACGGCCTCGCCTCCGCCCGTACCCGGAGCTGGAGCTTCGCTCGGAGCGCCAGCGGAGCGAGCCTCGGAGCGTCAGGTCACTGGCGATTCGAGCAAGCCGAGCCCCGAGGCGCTGGATGCCGCGAGACAGTTCGAAGCCGTCTTCGTCCGTCAGATGCTCGCTTCGCTGCAGAAGACCACGTCGCTCGCGGGGAGCGCGACCGCCGGTCGCGACGTCTATTCCTCCATGGTGGTGGACGCCGTCGCCGAGAGCGTCACCGCGGGGGGTGGCATCGGACTTGCTGAGGTGATCGCCCGAGCCCTCATGGAGGCGCCCGCGCCGCGGGACCGATGATTTCACCAATGGTTTCCAGGCACTCCAACGACCTGCTTCGGCTCCGCGAGCCCTCGAGGTTTTTCGCTCAAGGGTCAGCGAGGTCTGCCGTTCAGGGGAGCCGGCATCGTACCTCTCGCCAGCCAGGCGGGGGTGCAGGTGCTCGGAGGACGTCATGAAGGGAATCACCGGAAACCCAGCGCTCGACGCGTACCAGCGGATGTCGGCGGTCAGCCCCGCGCGGCCGGCGAAACCCACCGCGAACGCGCAGGCCGCCGCGGGTACGGGCGAGGCGGCCCGGGTCAGCATCTCGCGCGAGGCGCGGGAGCTCGCGGGTGGCGCCGGACCGGGCGCTCGACGCGTGGACGAGCTCAAGGCGGCACTCGCGAACGGCACCTTCGAGGTGGACGCGATGCTCGTCGCGCAGCGCATCGTGGACACCTCCGGCTGATCTGGCCGGAGGGGGTCCGGTGCGCTCGCACCAAGGGACCATGAAAGAGAACACCGACCCCCACCCCGCCCCTCTCGATCTCACCTCCACCCTCGCCCGTCTCGAGCGACTGCTCGAACGCGAGCACGCCGCCCTCGAGGTGCTCGACCACGAGGCGCTGGACGCCGCGACCGAAGAGAAGCTCTCGTTGCACGAGGCGCTGCTCCACGCGGGCACGGACGTCAGCGCGGAGCAGCGCGAGGCGCTCGAACGGATCCACCGATCGGCGCTCGCCAACCAGCTCCTCCTCGTTCACGCACGGGCCTGCGTCCGCGGGATCCTCGCGCTGGCGATCGGAGCGCCCGCGCCGGACCTCGTGCCCTCCCCCGGAGGCGGTACGGCCCCGGCACCCGTCCGCGTCGACTTCCGAGGATGACGTGACCTCGTCGCTGTCGAGTCTGCTCTACACGGCGCGCGATGCGCTCGGGGCTCAGTCGTACGGACTCGCCGTGACGGGGCAGAACGTGTCGAACGTCAACACCCAGGGCTACGTTCGACGCGATCCCATCCTGCAAACGCGAGCGCTCGGGTCGTGGGGGACCGTGGACGTCGCGGGCCTGCGCCGAGCGACGGACCAGTTCACCGAACGCCGCCACTACGAAGCGCTGGGCCTCGGAGCCGCGTCGCAGCAGCAGCACTTTCACCTCGTCGGCATGGAAGCGCTGTTCAACGACGCCGCGGGAACGGGCATCGGTGGCGCCCTCGACGCGCTGTTCTCGTCGTTCACGGGCCTGGCGGCCAACCCGTCGGACCCGACGACCCGCACCGCCGTGCTCGTGCGCGCGGAGGCATTCGCCTCGCGCGTGAGCTCGACGGCGGACGCCCTGAGCGCGACACGCACCGAGCTCCTCGGCAGGGCACAGGACGTCGTGGTTCAGATCAACGAGAAGACCGCCGCCATCGCGCTCCTCGGACGGCAGATTCAGCTGGCCAAGGCCGCGGGGGATCCCGCCGCGGATCTCGAAGACCAGAGGGCACAGCAGCTGCTCGCCCTCTCCGAGCTCGTCGACGTGAGGACGTTCGTCAACGGTGACGGCGAACTCGTCGTGCATGGCACGGGGACCACCCTGGTGGAGGGCGCCGTTTCGCGCAACCTGGCGGTGTCACTGGACGGGAACGGGGACCTGCAGATCCTGGGTCAGGGCCCGAGCGGAGCCGGGACCGACGTCTCCCAGTACCTGAGTGGTGGGCAGCTCGCGGGGATTCGAGACGCACGCGACGTGGACGCGAAGCAGGTGTTGCAGAGGCTGGACCAGCTCGCCTTCGACGTGGCCACGGCGGTCAACGCGCAGCACGCAGCCGGCGTGGGCCTCGACGGCATTGGCGGTCGCGACCTCTTCTCCATCGCGGGAACCGTCTCCGGCGCCGCGCGCTCACTGGCGTTGAGCGCCGCGATGGTCGGGCAGCCCGATCGCGTCGCCGCGGCATCGGGCGTCGCCGGACTGCCCGGCGGGTCGGACAACGCCGCGGCACTGGCGATGCTGTCTTCCGCGACCATCGCCGGTGGAGGAACGCGCACGGCCAGCGAGGCCTACTCGGACCTCGTGGGCGACGTCGGCACGCGGACGCGCTCGGCCGAAACCGCGTCGGACATGCGACGCGCCGTCGTCGGGCAGATCTACGCGCTGCGCGAGTCCATGGGCGGCGTGTCGCTCGACGAGGAGATGGTCGCGCTCTCCCGGTACCAGCGGGCGTACGAAGCGGCCGCCATGGTCCTCAACACCGCCAACGAACTCCTCGAAGAGCTCATCAACAGGGTCGGTCGGTGAGGGTCTCGGACAACATCCGCTTCTTCGCGGTGAGCTCCACGCTCGCGACGCTCGGGTCGCAGCAGGCCGAAGCCGCGCGACAGGCCTCCACGGGCCGAAGGGTCACCACGCCATCCTCGGACCCCGTCGCCGCCGCGGACGTCGTGCGCATTCGGTCGGCCCTGGAACAGGCGGCTGCCCATCGCGCGGCGCTCACCTCCGTGAGATCGGACGCGGAGCTGGCGGAGGGAATGCTGGCAGAGGGCGCTTCGCTCCTGGTGCGAGCCCACGAGATCGCGGTACAGGGTGCGAACGGCGCGCTCGGGGCGGGCGAGCGAGCGATGCTCGCGACCGAAGTCCGCTCCCTGAAGGAGCAGCTCGTGTCCATTGCCAACGCGAAGGGCGCGCGGGGCTACGTCTTCGCAGGCACCGCCACGGGCACGCCCGCGTTCGACGCGAGCGGCACGTTCCTCGGCAACGCGTTCGACCAGAACGTCCCGGTGTCACCGGGGGTGACGACGCGAGTGAACGTCAGCGGAGCTCTGGCGTTCACCTCGTCGGGCGGCGGAAGGGACGTGTTCGCGGACCTCGACGCCCTCGAGACCGCTCTCGCGACCGACGATCCGGTAGCCACCGCAGCCACTCTCGGCAGCCTGATGGCCTCCCGGGAGCAGCTCGTGCGTTCACGAGCCGACGCCGGCCTGCTCATCGAGCGATTCGACACGACGGACGCGACGCTGCAGCAGCTGGAACTCGTGAAGACCAGCCGAGACGCCGCGGTGGGCGGCGCGGATCCCTTCGAGGCGCTCTCGACGCTGACGCGGGTCGGACAGTCCCTGGAGCAGGCCATCTCCGTCGCCCGGAACACCTTGAACAACAGCATCCTGCGCTTCTGAGGCCTGGCACTCGACGTGCATCGCGCCGGGCGATGCTCGTCATCGCCCGAAAGGTGGGCCAGCGAATCCTCATCGGGTCCGACATCGAGGTATTCGTCACGGAGATCTCGCGCAAGAGCGTCCGCCTCGGCATCAAGGCCCCACGCACACTCACCGTGGTGCGCGGCGAAATCGTGGAGAACGTCGAAGCGGAGAACCGCGCTGCCGCGCAGGTCAGCCTGGAAGAACTGCAGCACCTCGGGGCGCCGCCGGCGACCCGCGATGCGGCAGGCGTGTCCCCGATGAAGCTCGGCGCGCGGACGAAGGCGGCGGAGAAACCGCCGACTCCGCGTCAACCGGATGGCGACGACGATCGTCAACGGGAAGACGACTAGGGACGAACCAAACCGCTTCGCGGGGGAACGCCGGGGTGAACGCGCCTGGCACACTCCGTGGATCGTGACCGGGCGCCAGTGACAGCAGCCGCCGCAAGCAAGCCCGATGCGCCGCCGTTCGAGGTCGGCAGCTTTCTCGACGCGAACGCCGCCGCGCTCGGGCTCACGGGTCAGACGCTCGAGCAGACGCTCGGATCGCCCGCGAGGGGGGAGCTGCTCGTCGGCACCGGAGGCGCTCCCATCCTCCGCGTGGACGGGTACACCCTGGGTGAGCCTCTCGACGAGGCGACGATCCGAAAGGAGCTCACCGGTCACCCCGACAGAGCCGTCGTCGTCGTCCTGGGGCTCGGCACGGGCAACGTGGTCCGCACGGTGCGCGCCCTGACGGACTCGCCGGTGGTCGCGTTCGAGCCCGACCCCGGAGTGCTCCGCAAGGTGCTGGAGCACGGTCCGACGGACCTGGGCGGCGTTCGCGTCGTTTCGACGGTCCACGACCTCGGGCAAGCGTGGGAGAGCGTGTCCGGGCACGAACCGCGGGCCGTCCTGTTCCGCACGCCTGGCTACTCCGAGGCGTACCCGGACGATGCGGCGGCGCTCACCGACACGGTGCGCCAGCTCGTGCAACGCACGAGCATCAACGAGAACACCCACCAGCTCCGATCGCGGACGTGGATCGTGGACCTGATCGCGAACCTGAAGTGGCTGACGACGGCACCCGCCTTCACCAGCCTCGAGGGTCTGCTGAAGGGCGTACCGGCGTTCATCGTCGGGTCGGGTCCCTCGCTCGAGAAGAACGTCGAGCTCCTGAAGGTCGCGCGTCGGAAGGGGCTCGTGCTTTCGGCGAACTCGGCGGCCCGGGCGCTCGCCGCGAGCGACGTCGAGCCGCAAGTCGTCGCCTGCATCGAATCCATCGACGTCTCTCACCGCCTGGCGGACCTCCCCTTCATCGACCGCGTGGTGCGGGCCTTCAGCCTGGCGGCGCATCCTCGGGTGCTGGAGACGGGGAAGGGGCCGCTGCTCCACATTCACGAGGGGATCGCCGAAATCTCGGTCCCGCTCGAGCCGCTCGTCGGCGGGAGGGGTCTCGCCGTGTGCGGCAGCGTGACGACGATCCTCCTGTCGCTGGCGGAGCGCCTCGGATGCTCACCCATCGTGCTCGTGGGTCAAGACCTCGCCTACACCGACGGCCATCCGTATGCCGCGGGCACGGGCTACGAGTCCTCGCGCGCCAACGTGTCCCGAGAGACCGGCACCATCGCGCTCGACTGGAACCAGGAGGTCCATGACGCGCACGGAGACTCGCAGGGAGCGATGTTCGATCGTGAGCTGCTGTACGAGGTCGAACGCTGGGGCGGCGGCGGGACGGTGCCCACCGGAGCCGGCTTCAACGCCGTACGCGCGTGGTTCGAGACCGCGGCGGTGGTTCTCGGCGCTGCGCGTCCCGACCTCGCATTGGTCAACTCGACCGAAGGTGGGGCGCGCATCGCCGGCTTCGTGGAGAAGCCACTGGCAGACGTCGTCGCGGCGCTGCCCGACCGGAGCGTGAGCGCCGAGGGCCTGGCGAGCGACGCCCGCGCAGCGGGCCGCACCGTCCCGGTGGAGCGCGTGATCGAGTGGCTCGACCATCAGCTCGAAGTGACGCGCCGCACGCGGAGGTCCGCGCGGCGCGCAGAACGAAGAGCTCGCCACGCCAAGGCGGCGATCACCGCCGACGACCCGCGAGCGATCACCGCGGCGTTCGCCGCCCTCGACGAGGTCGAGGTGGAGCTGCGAAAGGCCCTCGCCGAGGCTCCCCTGGTCGAATCCTGGTCGCTGGGTGAGGTGACCCGTGCGCTGGGATCGGACGTGCTGGGTCCGATGGAAGCGAGAACCCAGGCCCTGCACGGCGTCGAGCAGGAAATCGGCGTCGCACGCGCCGTCCACGACTCCACGCGCTCGCTGGAGCGAGAGCTCCGGCGCGCGCGAGAGCGGCTGAAGGAATAGCCGCGCACTCACACCAAGAAGGGATCCGTCATGGCGCTCAGAATCAACACCAACGTCCAATCGATGCAGGCTCAGCAGAACCTGGGCAAGACGCAGATCGAGCTCGGAAAGAGCTTCACGAAGCTGTCCAGCGGCTTCCGCATCAACTCGGCGGCCGACGACGCCGCGGGGCTCGCCATCAGCGAGAGCATGCGGGCGCAGATCCGCTCCTACGTGGTGGCCGAGAGGAACGCCAACGACGCGATCTCCATGGTCACCACCGCCGAGGGCGCGCTGGGCGAGACCCACGCCATCATCGGTCGGATGCGTGAGCTCGCGATGCAGGGCGCGAACGGCTCCATGAGCTCCACGGATCGCGACTACCTGAACACCGAGTTCGGCGCGCTCAAGGCCGAGATTCAGCGCATTCAGGCGGCTGCCAAGTTCAACGGCGTGCAGCTCCTCTCCACCGCGGGCAACTCGATCAAGTTCCAGGTGGGACTCGACAACACGGCGTCCGATCAGCTCACCCTGACGTTCGGCGGCGTGGCCCTGACCACGCTCCTGGCCGGCACGACCACGCTGGCGGGTGCCACGGCGGGCGGCTCGTTGACCGCCCTCGGACGCATCGACACGGCGCTTCGCCAGATCTCTACGCGCCGCGCGGCGTACGGCGCCGGCATGAACCGACTCGAGATCGTCACGTCCTCGATCCAGACGATGCGGACGAACCTCTCGGCGGCGAACAGCCGGATCCGCGACGTCGACGTCGCAGCGGAGACCGCCATGCTCTCGAAGAACCAGGTGCTGTCCCAGGCGGGCGTTTCGGTGCTCGCTCAGGCCAACCAGCTCCCGCAGCTCGCGCTCAACCTGCTGGGATGACGTCGCGACGCGTCGCTCGCCGCGTGGGCGGCGAGCGACGCTCGGCCTGGCCCGGACCCGTGTCCCCGACCCAGGTTCGGGCGGGATTTCGTCCATGTTCTCCACGTGTTGACGCATCCACCACTTTTCGTCTCAAGACCCCGGGCCCCGCTCCGTTCAGTCCCTGTGGGCACTGATGCCCCTCTCGAGCCGCCCCAAGGCTCGTCACGTCTCCACGGAAGGAGATTCACATGGGACTCGTCATTCAGACCAACGTCGCCTCACTGCAGGCGCAGAAGAACCTCTTCACGAATCAGGCCGCACTCTCGAAGAGCTTCAGCAAGCTGTCCAGCGGCTACCGCATCAACACCGCGGCGGACGACGCGGCAGGCCTCGCCATCAGCGAGAGCATGAAGTCTCAGATCCGTTCGTACACCGTGGCCGAGCGCAACGCGTCCGACGCCGTCTCGATGGCGCAGACCGCGGAAGGCGCTCTCGGCGAGGTGCACGGCGTTCTGGGCCGCATGCGCGAGCTCGCGATGCAGGCCTCCAACGGCAACCTCAACGCGACGGACCGAGGCTACCTCAACACGGAGTACCAGGCCCTGAAGGCGGAGATGGTCCGCATCCAGGACTCGGCCAAGTTCAACGGAGTCAAGCTGGTGAACGCCACGGCAGCTGCCGTGAAGTTCCAGGTCGGCCTCGACAACGTCGCGTCCGACCAGATCACGCTGACCTTCGGGGGCGTGGCTCTGGGAACGATCACGGCCACCGCCGCGGTCGTTTCGGGCGCGGGTGCGACTGCCGCCCTCGGGGAGCTCACGAAGATCGACGCGGCCATCACCAACGTGTCCACCGCTCGAGCCAAGTTCGGTTCGGCGATGAACCGCATGGAGGTTGCGACCAGCAACATCCAGACGATGCGGCTCAACCTCTCGGCGGCGAACTCCCGCATCCGGGACGTGGACGTGGCCTCCGAAACCGCGGCCCTCAGCCGTAACCAGGTCCTGTCGCAGGCCGGCATCTCGGTGCTCGCACAGGCCAACCAGTTGCCACAGCTCGCGTTCGGGCTCCTGGGCTGACGCAGAAAGGAGGATGAAATCATGGGACTCGTAATTCAGACGAACGTCGCCTCGCTTCAGGCACAGAAGAACCTGTTCTCGAACCAGGCGGCTCTGTCCAAGAGCTTCAGCAAGCTGTCCAGCGGCTACCGCATCAACTCGGCGGCCGATGACGCAGCGGGTCTCGCCATCAGCGAGAGCATGAAGTCGCAGATCCGGTCGTACACCGTGGCCGAACGCAACGCCTCGGACGCCGTGTCCATGGCCCAGACCGCCGAGGGCGCTCTGGGTGAGGTCCACGGAGTTCTGGGTCGCATGCGCGAGCTGGCGATGCAGTCGTCCAACGGCAACCTGAGCTCGACGGACCGCGACTACCTGAACACGGAGTTCGGCGCGCTGAAGGCGGAGATCACCCGCATTCAGTCGTCGTCGAAGTTCAACGGACAGCAGCTCGTCCAGGCCGCGACCGCTCAGGTCACGTTCCTGGTCGGCCTGACGAACACGGCATCGGACAAGATCACGCTCACCTTCGGTGGCGTGAAGTTGACGACGCTCCTCGCCGGCACGACCAACGTCGCCGGGGCGACCTCGGGTAGCGCGCTGACGGCGCTCGGGCGGATCGACTCGGCCATCACCGCCGTCTCGACGTCCCGAGCGAAGTTCGGCTCGGCCATGAACAGGATGGAGGTTGCGACCAGCAACATCCAGACGATGCGGCTCAACCTCTCGG
>CAZARU010000172.1:5540-13873 GCA_964487605.1 uncultured Polyangiaceae bacterium | reverse complement strand
AGTACGCCGCCGTCGCCGTCGCCGCATCCGCGTTTAGTTTCCTGCCCTGCGCGCGGTCGCATCCGCCTTTCGAGGAGTGTCTTGGAAGGCGGATCAAGCCGACGCTCCCCGCCTTCGCGCGTCAGGGAACGATCTTGCGCGCCTCGAGGTAGAAGCGCTTCTCGTCGGCTTCGCCCATGGAGAAAGTCTTGCGCGGCAGAACGCCGTCCAGAAGGACGGTCTTGAAGAGGTCTCCCTTGTCCATCGCCGGCAGGAGGAAGCCGATGCGGTTCGGGTCGCGCGAGAGTTCCTCGACCACATCGGCGCCGTGGATGTAGTCGGTGCTCACGCCCGACCTGCCGCTCAGGTCGTCGTCCAGGAACGCCTGGAGGGATCCGACGGCGATGTTCGACGGCGGCTTCTCCACGACGAGGACCCCGCGGCCCGCGGCGCTCACGTACCCGATGGCCTGCCGCGCCGGATCGCGCCAGAGCGCTTCGAGGCGCGCGGTCTGCCCGGCGGGCGAGTCCGCGGCTTCGAGGGTGATCCGGCTGCCGCGGGCCTCGAACCACGCCGGCGCTCTCGCGAGGAGCGCCGCCCCGTCCACGCCGAAGACGACGCGGTGAATCGGCTCGAACACCAGCCCCGGATCGTGCACGTTCACGAGCTCGACGAGGGCCCAGCGCGCCGGGTGCTTGGCGCGCTCGGCTTCGCTCAGTGCCTTCTTGACGTTTTCCCAGTGGACCTTGCCCGCGGCGAGCGAGTGGTTCCCGTCGCCCACCGCGTAGAGCAGCACGTGGTCGGTCGTCACCCCGTAGCGCGCCCGGAACGCGGTGGTGTCGGCCAGCGCGGCGAGCGCGGCGGTGACGCGATCCGCGGCCTCCGCGTCGTCCACGGCCCAGCCGCGTACGGAGCCGCCCCCCTCCATCAGCGGCGTGGCGTACGTCGGCACGCTCTCCGCGCACCGTGCCGCCAGCGGCTCGATCACGGTACGCTCGGGGTCGTCGATCAGCACCATGACGTGCGGCAGCTCGAGGGTCGCCTTCTCGCGCACTTGCACGCGTGACGGCAGCCGCTCCTCCACGGTCTTCTCCGTGGCCCGCACGAGCGACGTCGCGCCCTGATGGTAGTCGTAGTGCTCGAGGTCCAGCGCCACGACGAGCCCCTTGCGCGACGCGACGTGGGAAGTGACCCGGTCGACGACGAAGAGCGCCCGCCGGGGCGCGCCCAGGACGCCGTCGCGGGTGTAGTCGTTCATGGCGCTCCATATCGCCGCGATGCGGCTCTCGACGTCGGCGTCGTGCAGGTACACCTCCGGGAGGATCAGGCGCAGCGTCGAGGGAGCCCCGCCCACGAACGCGTCGACGCGCTGCCAGTAGTCGCGCTGGGAGGTGTACTGATCCGCGGCGACGACCGCCCAGCGCTCGAGGTCGGCCTCGCGCGGCAAGAGCACGTCGGCCACTTCCAGACCCAGATCGGAGAGCTTCGGCATGGGGCGCGGAGGGTTCCTCGCACCGGCAGCGAGTGTCAAGGACGGTTCAGCGCTCCGTCACGCCGGCGGCACCAGGACCGCGCCCAGGATCCACTGGTCGGAGCAGCACGAGAACTTCCAGAACACGTTGGTCGGGCCCGAGGACGGGCGTATCGAGCTGCCGAAGCGCGCGTACCCGGGTCCGCAGAAGTCCCAGCCCAGCTCGTTCACGGGCGCGGGGCTGATCTCGTGGTTCGCTTCCTTTCCGATGAAGTCCACCACGAGGCCGGCCGGCGTGGCATTCGCGGTGTACTGCGGCGTCGAGCTGCGGTCCTTCGCCGCGCCCAGCAGCTTCGGCACGGCGCCCACGTTGCCCATGGAGTACACGCCGACGTTGAGCGTGCGCGCCTCGGCGAGGTTGACCGTCAGGTCCGCGGTGCCCGCCGGCGGATCGACCAGGTAGAACACCTCGACGCGCAGCTCCTCGAAGCCGGAGTCCGCCGTCCACGACGCGACCTTCGTGAGGTTCGAGCCGCCGTAGCGCACCGACGTGATGGTCGCGGGCGTGTCGAGCGCGACGCCCGCGAGGACCAGGCGCTTCGAGAGGGACGCCGAGACGTCGTGGGAGAACGTCAGCGTGTCCACGCTCGACCCCGTGGCGATGGTGACGCGATCGACCTCCACGCCGCCCCGTTCGATGGCCGGATCGAACGTGCGCGTCGGGACGCACGGCGTCCACGTCGTGCTCTCGCACGTCTGAAAGCCGGTGTCGCTGCAGCGGTCGGAGCACGCGCGCACCAGCCCCTCGTCGAACTCTCCGTCCCCGTCCTCGTCGCCGCCGTTGCAGAGCTCGCAGGGCGTCCAGGCACCCTGCGTGCACGTCGTCTGGCCACCCTCCAGGCAGAAGTGCACCAGGTCCTCGTCCTTGGCGCCGTCGCAGTCGTCGTCGGCATCGTTGCACAGCTCCTCGGTGGGCGGCGTCCACCCGAAGCAGTTGCCCCACGCGGAGGTGTTCAGGCCGGTGGGCTGACACGTCTGCATGCCCAGCGTGCAAAGGCCGACGCCGGCGAGGTCCTTCGGTCCTCCGTAGCAGGGCTGCGTGTCCGACACCGTGCAGGGGCAGCCTTCGTCTACTTGCCCGTTGCCGTCGTCGTCGATGCCGTTGCCGCAGATCGTCTCGCCGGTGCTGCCGTCCGCCCCCGCGTCCGGCGGGGCGCCTCCCGCGCCACCCGCACCACCGGCGGTGCCGCCCGTGCCGGCGCTCCCCGCCGTGCCCGACGAGCCGGACGAGCCCCCCGAGCCGCCGGTCCCGCCCGCGCCGTCCGCGGTCGCTGCGTCGATGCCGCCGTCGGGGAGGACGCCGCCCTTGCCGTCGGACGAGCACGCCACCTGAACGAGGAACAAGCCTGCGAAGGGAAGCGCCGCAGCGCCTCGAGTCGGTCGGAGAAGCATGCGCGCGAGTGTAGCAAGTTTGGGCGGCCCGATCGCGCGCTCCCGGTTCGACGGGGTGGCCTTGCGCGGCCGCCGCCCGGGGACCTAACGTCTCGGCGCATGCGTCCACGCCTCGCGGTCCTCCGCAGCGCCTCGGGTGTCTTCGTCGTGCTCGCGCTCGCCTGTGGCGGCTCCGAGGCTCCGCCGGCGGTTGCTCCTCAGGGTCCGCCCGCAGCGGCGCCCGACGATCCGACGGCGAGCGTCGAGTCACCCGCGGAGGCGCCCCCCGCGGACGCTGCGCCGGCCAGCCCGACCTGGAAGACGACCGACCTCGGCGTCGAGGTTCCGGACGACTGGCGATCCTGCACGGCGCCCGAGGACTGCGAGATCGTCGTGACGACCTGCTGCGACCACTGCAACGGTGGCAAGTCCGTGAGCGTCAACCGGTCGCGCGTCCCCGACGTGAAGAAGAAGTACGCGCCGACCGGCTGTGGAGCCTGCACCGAGCGCGGCTGCATGACGCGCCCCTTCTGCGAGGGTGGTCGGTGCGTCCTCCAGTGGGAGTCGCGCTGACGAGGTCGCACCTGGTGCTCCTCGCGATCCCGGGCGCCCGATGGCAGAATGCCTGCGTGACCGAGGGTCGACGGTTCGCGTGGGGTCCCGCTTGTTGGCACCCGCGGGGGCGCCGTTGATGCGCTTGCCCTGCGCGGCGTTCGTCGCGGTGGCGCTCGCGTCGGCGTGCGGCGGTGGCGAGGAGTCTCCCGGCGGGCCGGGCGGCACGGCCGGCGGTGCGGGGTTCGATGGCGCAGCGGACTCGCTCGGCGCCGGAGCCGGCGGAGCCGGGGGAGGGGGCGCGGGCGGAAGCGGTGGCACGAGGCTCGACGCGACCGCCGGCGACGCCGCTGCGGAAGACACCGGAGCGCCGGGAGACTCGGCGCCCGACGCCGCGGACACCGACGCGGACGGCGACGGCCTCCCGGACGGCGCCGAGGCCGAGATGGCCCGCGCCTACTTCCCGTACTACTCGGTGCATCCGAGCGACGCGTGCCCGCGCCACGGCGTGCTGTTCCGTGCCTCGCCGCACGCGGCGGACGCGCGGCTCGTCGTGTTGCGCTACGTCGTCCTCTTCGAGCGCGACTGCGGACTCAACGGTCATCCGGGTGACGACGAGGTCTTCGGCGTCGTCGTGGATCCGGCCGTGCCGCCGCCGGCGGGGATCCTCGCCGTCCGGGCCGTGGCCCACCAGGGTACGCTGTGCAGCGCCACGACGACCTGCGGGTCGCTGCCGGGCTGCAGCCCTTGCACGGTGGCGCAGCGCAACGGTGCCCCGTATCCGGTGGTGTTCACGTCGGTGAACAAGCACGGCACGTTCGTGGACGAGGGCCGCTGCGATACGAGCTTCCTCTGCGACGCGGGCGGCTGCGCGCTGTCCCCGGCGCCCTCGGAGCCGCCCTTCGTCAACGCCGGCGAGCCCGGGGCGCCCCTGGTGAAGAACCTCTCCGTCGAGGGCTTCGTCAACGCCGCCAGCGGCTGGACCGAGCCGACGGTCCTCGATTACGACCCGTGGAGCGGCGCGGATTTCGGCAGCGCCGGCAACGTCGCGGACGACCTCGTGGACGACGCGTTCGTGGTGCCTCCGACGGGGTGCTGAGGACTCTCGCGCTGGCGGGCGGAGCTCACCGCACGCTCGGCTTAACGACGGGCGCGAGGAAGCGCACCGCGTCGCGGAGCTGCGAGTCGGTCATGGTGTGTCCCACTCCGCGTCGCTCGCCGGATCGGTGCCGCCACCCCAGGCGCGCGAGCGCCTCGACGAGGCCTGCGGGATCCTTCCGAGCGCGATCCTTCGTGCCCCACCCGACGTACATGGGCGGCAGGCCCTTGGCCGAGCGCAGGTGCCTGGTGAGCCAGCCGGGGGCGGAGCCGCCGGCGAAGATGCCCCAGCCGTCGGCGGGCCAGCGCGATCGGAACGCGAGGGACGTCGCATAGTACGCGCCGTTGGAGAAGCCGAACACGAGCACGCGCTCGAAGGGCTTGCCGCGCCGGGCTTCGAGGGCGGACCGCGCGGCGTCCCACTCGGCGAGCACGTGCTGCTCGACGAGCGTCTGCGCGCGCGCGCCGGTCGGCCACGTCCACCAGTCGGTCATCGTCTTGGGACCGATGCCGCGCCGGCCCCGCGGCATGAGCGCGGAGAAGCCGTTGACGTGCGCCGCGCGCGCGATGGCGCGCTGCTGCGCCCACTGCCACGTCGTTCCCGGCTGGATCACGCCGTGTAGGAACACGACCAGCGTCGCCGGCGCGTCGCCCGCGGGCGCAAAGTGACAGGTGCCTTCGTCCAGGGCTTCGAGCTCGGGCGCGCACCAGGTGGGTGCCGCTTCGGCGTCGGCGCGCGCGCCTGCGTCGGACTCGGCCGTCGCCGCGGGTGCACCGGCGTCCGAGGCTTGCGCCATCGCGCCCCACGCTGCCAGCAGGACGGTGACGGCGAGCGCGGCGGCGCGCCAGCGTGCTCCCTGCACCGGAAGAGTCATCCCTTGATCACCCCGAGCGGCACCAGCTTGGCGACCTTGCGCGAGATCCGGGCGCCGTGGATCACGTCCACGACGTCGGCCACGTCCTTGTACGCTTCGCTCATCTCCTCGGCGAGTGTCCGCAGGCCGCGGCTCATCACCCGGATCCCGCGGTCGGCCAGCTCGTGGTCGATGCGGCGCCCGCGCGCGCGCTTCATGGCGGCTTTGCGCGAGAGGACGCGGCCGGCGCCGTGGCACGACGAGCCGAACGTCTCGGTCATCGCCTCGGCGTTGCCCGCGAGGACGAACGAGTAGCGCCCCATGTCGCCCGGGATGAGCACGGGCTGACCCACGGCGCGGAACGCCTCCGGCACGCGCGGATCCCCGGGTCCGAACGCCCGGGTCGCGCCCTTGCGGTGCACGAGCACGCGGCGGCGCTCGCCTTCCACGAGGTGCTTCTCCATCTTCGCGATGTTGTGGCACACGTCGTACAGCAGGCGCGCGCCCAGTCGCGGCGTGGGAACGCCCAGCGTGGCGGCGAGCGCGCGGACGGCCAGGCCGGTCATCACCTGGCGGTTGGCCCAGGCGAAGTTCGCGGCGGCCTGCATCGCACCCAGGTAGTGCCGTCCCACGTCGGAGCGGATCGGCGCGCAGGCGAGCTGCGGATCGGGCAGCGCGGCGTAGTCCGCGCCGTAGGACGCGAAGCTGCGTGCGAGCTGGTGCAACGTCTCGTCGCACACCTGATGGCCGAGCCCGCGCGAGCCGGAGTGGATCATCACGGTGAGCCCGCCTGCGCGAAGGCCGAAAGCGTCCGCCGCTTCGACGTCGAAGATCTCCGCCACGCGCTGCACCTCGAGGAAGTGGTTGCCGCTGCCCAGCGTCCCGAGCTGATCCTTGCCCCGGGCCGCGGCGCGGTCGCTCACGCGGGAAGGATCGGCACCGGCGAGGCAGCCGCCCTCTTCGCATCGGGTGGCGTCGTCGTCGCCGGCCACGAACCCTCGGTCGATGGCCCAGGCGGCGCCGCGCCGGAGCACGTCGCGCAGCTCTTTCGTCCCCAGCGTCTCGATGGCCTCGCTGGAACCGACGCCCGTCGGGATGGTCGCGAACAGACGCGCCACGAGATCCTGCATCCGTGGGGCGACGTCGTCCGCCGCCAGATCGGTCGTCAACAGCCGGCAGCCGCAGTTGATGTCGTAGCCCACGCCTCCCGGCGAGATCGCGCCGTCCTCGGCGTCCACCGCGGCCACTCCGCCGATGGGGAATCCGTAACCCCAGTGGACGTCCGGCATCGCCAGGCTTGCGCCCAGGATGCCGGGAAGGTGCGCGACGTTGCGGACCTGCTCGAGCGCGGGGTCGTCGCGCAGCGTCTCCATCTGTCCCGGAGCCAGGTACACGCGGCCCGGTACCTTCATCCGACCCTCGCGCGGGATCTCCCACACGAGTTCGCTCACGCGGCGGAGCTTCACGCCGCCCTCAGATCGGATCCGCGCAGCAGCGAAACCCTCGGTAGTACGTGCGAGAATCGCGCCGCACGGTCGCAGGTGTTCCCGGGGTGGGCGCTCCGGCCTGACGCCCGTCGCACAGGAGCGTCTCGTGGCTGGTCACGAACTCGAGCGACAGCGAGTGGCCGCCGCGGGACGCACAGGAATCGCCGGCGCCGGAGGTGCCGGAACAGGCGGCCTCCCACTCCGCGACGTTGCCGCTCATGTCGTAGATGAAGCTGAACCCTCCGACGCACAGCGGGAGCGAGGACACCGGCACCGGAGAGGCGCCGGCGACGTCGGCGCCCTTGCACCTCATGCTGACGAAGGTGTTTCCGTAGGGCAGGACCCGGGTTCCGCCCAGGGAGCAGACGTTCTGCCACTCGCTCAGGGTCGCGTCGTTCGTGTCCGCGGTCGCCAGCGTCCCGCCGCCGATCCTGCCGCACAGCCTCTTGCCCGCCCAGGCGCAGTACGCGCGCGCATCGCACCAGTCCACGCACGTCACCGGATGCGTGGGCTTGTTCACCGGATCGTACTCGACCAGCGGGCAGTTGTTGGTCCCAGCGAGCTGCTGCGGCGCGTAGCTGGCGTTCCACGAGCACTGTGACGGCTGGCCGCTCGTGCTCGGACCCGTGGACAGCCACAGGCCGTAGTCGGCGTTCGTCACCTCCGTGCGGTCGATGCAGTACTCCGAGCCTGCTCGGTTGGTGATCGGGATCAGGTTCGGGCCCTGCGTGCCGAGGGTGGGACAGGTGATCGGACCGCCGCCGGTGCCACCGGCGCCGGACGTGCCGCCCGCGCCGGACGTTCCGGCGGTGCCGCCGGCGCCGCTCGTTCCACCGGCGCCACTCGTTCCCGCGGTGCCCGAGGTTCCGCCGACGCCGGACGTGCCGCTCGTTCCGCCGGCGCCCGAGGTTCCGGCGGTTCCGCCGACGCCGCTCGTTCCGGCGGTGCCCGAGGTTCCACCGACGCCGCTCGTTCCGGCGGTGCCCGAAGTTCCGCCGACGCCGCTCGTTCCGGCGGTGCCGCCCGCTCCGGCCGCGCCACCCGCAGCCGCCATCCCTGCGGCCCCGCCCGTTGCGCCGCCGCCGGCCGCTCCTCCGAGCGTGCCGGCGCTGCCGCCGAGCGATCCCGCCGCACCTGCGTCGCCGCCGATGCCTCCGACAGGCGCTCCCGCCGCGCCGCCGGGTGGCGAGCCTGCCGCTCCGCCCATCGGAGCCCCCGCGGTCGCTGCGCTTCCCGCTGCGCCGCCGACTCCCGCTGCGCCGCCGAGCGGCGAGCCGCCCGCGTTACCCGTGCCCGCCGAGCCGTCCCGTCCCGCGGCACCCGCCGAAGCTCCCGCGGAGCCCGCGGACGCGTCGCCGTCGCTCCCGAGGCGATAGCCGTCGAAGCTCACCGCGCAGCCGCCAGCCACGACCAGACCGAGCAGGACCGCTTCGTTCACTACGCCGCCCAGTTCCGCTCGGA
>CAZARU010000172.1:0-5530 GCA_964487605.1 uncultured Polyangiaceae bacterium | reverse complement strand
CAGGACCGCGACGCGCGCGCCGCGCTTGCCGGAAGCCTCTCGGACCCTCGCCACGGCCGCGAAACCTAGCTCACCCGCGCGCGCCGTCCAACCGAGGCTCGTGCGACGGCGCGCTTCGCCTCCTCACGTCACACGTCGAAGACGACCGCCGCGACCCACCCGGTGCCCTCGGGCTCGAAGCGCGCGCCGTGCAGCGTCACGGCCTTGAGGACGAGCCCCTCGGCATGGTCCACCGGGTCGTGGCGGGCGAGGCCGACCGTGGCGTCGAGCGTTGCGCCGCTCGAGAACTCCTCCACGTCGAGGTGAACCGGGAAGAGCGCCTCCGTATCGAAGACGTAAAGCAGCTCGCGCAGCAGGTCGATCGCCCCGTACACGCGCTCGGCGCCGCCGACGCGCAGCGCACGCTCCTCGACGCACGCGCCAGGGGCTCCGCCGGAGAGGAGGCTTCCCAGCGCGAGCACCAGGCGCCCGAGCGTTTCCTCGGGCGTCTCGCCCCGCACCACGACTCCCGCGTCCGCGGTGTGGTCGAGCTCCTCGAACGGCTGGGGCAAGGCGATGCGCGGCACGAGACCGATCAGATCTGGCTCGGCGAACGTCGGGTCAGGGCGTCGGATGGCGGCGGCGGGGCGACCCGTGGATCCGAAGCCGCGGCGCCGGCCACGATGGTCGCACCCGCCCGAACGAGCTCGGCCTCGCCCCACTCTTCGAGCGAGGGTACGTGCACGAAGCCGCGCACGCCCGGCAGCCCAGCGTCGGCCATGACGCGGTAGAAGAGGTGATTGCAGACGTAGCCGCCGGCGTCGTCCGAGCGGTCGAACTCGATGTCCGCGAGCGCGAGATGCGCGGCGATGACTTCGAGCGGTAGCGTCGAGTCGAGCGTTGGCGGTGCCCCGTCGATGACCGCGCCGCTGCGGTGCTTGCCGCCCTCGTCGGCGAGCGTCGCCGTGTGCTCGTTCCTGGCGACTCGTTCGAGGGCGACGCGAGCGCGCGAGGTCTGTCCGAAGCAGACGAGCACGTCGGGGTCGGCGCCGTCGAGGGCGCCATGCAATTCGGCGAAGCACCGGTCGTACTCGACGGGAAGCACGACGCTCGCGGCGATGAGCGGGCCGACCGACGGGTGGCGGTGCAGCGCCTCCACGATGACGGCGGAGCCGTTCCGGGCACACCCGCCGAACGGTCCGAACCCCGCGATGGCGACGCGGCGCGGGATGTCGGCCATGGGAGAGAGCCTACCGCACGGCATGAACGCGGGGGCGGGCACGTGGCGCCTTGTCGGTGGCGGCGCCGCGCGCTACGAACGAAGGGTGACGGGGGCCGTTCTCTCGCAGCGGGGCGCACTTCGGGGGGCGGCGCTCGCGCTGGTGACCGTCGCGGCGTGCGGCGGCGACGCGGCGTCGCCCAAGGGCGCTGCCGATTCCGGGGCCGGGGGCGACGCCGGAGCGACCGAGGGTGGTTCGTTCGACTCTGGCGGAGCGAGCGCCATCATGCCGCGCGGGTGCGGCTCGAACGCGCGCTGCAACGCGGGGGCCACCTGCGTGCAGTGGACCTGGGAGCTCGGCGATCGCTGCGAGTGTGATCCCACCGGTCACTTCCTGTGTGTCCCGGTTCCGGGTGGCGGCGCCGGCCCGAGCTTCGTGTGCTCCGAGGGAGAGACCTGTCCGCTGCAGGGCGCGGCGGCGTCCGGCATGGCGTGCTCCACGTCGAACACGTTCTGCACGCGGTCGTGTCAGTGCGAAGGCGGCCAGCTCGCCTGTGACGTCACCTGTGACGGGAAGGGCGTGGAGGCCGACGGGCACCCGTGCGCGCGCTCGAGCTGCCAGACCGACTTGACCGACATCTCGAGCTACTGGGGCGGTTGCTCCTTCGACGACGGTGCGTGCACGTACGAGATCACCTGCGGCGGCGACGACACCGGATCCTGCCCGCCCTGATCGGTCCCGTTTCGCCTCGCGGCGTGGGCTACTCGGGTCGCGTTTAACGCCCGGGGCGCCCGACGGCATGTCGCGACTGTTCTCGGGTCACGTCACTCTCGGCGCCCCGTGGACCTTCGACGACAAGGAGACCGATCATGAAGAGCACACGATGGGCCGCTGCTGGAACGATGACCGCTGCACTCGGCCTGGCCCTCACGTTCGCCGCCGGTGCGCACGCCGGGCCCAAGGGTAAGGGCGGAACCCCCGCAGAGCGCGTGGAGCGCATCTTCACCAAGGCCGACGCAAATCGTGACGGCTTCCTCACCGCCGACGAGGTCGACCAGCGCAAGTGGCGCCGCGTTTCCCGGGCGGACGCCGATGCGGACGCAAAGGTCTCGAAGGCCGAGCTCACCAGCGCGATGGAGGCGCGCCGCGCCAAGGCCGCGGAGCACTTCGCGAAGCGCGACAAGAACGGCGACGGTGCCGTGAGCAAGGCCGAGGTGAACGAGCGCGCGTGGAGCCGCCTGTCGCGGGCCGACGCGAACGCCGACGGGAAGGTGACCCGGGCCGAGTTCGCCAAGGCTCGCGAGGACGGCAAGCTCCGCGGCAAGCGCCGGGGTCCGGGCAAGGCCCACGGTCGCCACGAGTAGGTCCGCTCCGGGATCGGCGGCGCGTCTCGGCCGGAACCGGGGCGCGCCGTGCCGCTTCCGCAGCGCCGGGCTTCGTGGCACGTTCCTCCGTCATGAGGTCACTGCTGCCGCTGCTCCTCTCGTTGTCCGGCGTCGTGGCGTGCGGCTCGGACGGGGACGCGAAGTCCGCGGAGCGCGACGACGATGCCGGTGCTCCCTTCCCGCAGCCGGTGGCGGACGACTGCATCACGGCGGTCGGCGCCGGCGTTCACGACTTCGAGTGTGTGGATCTCGACTACCGCCTCACCGTGCCGGAGGCCTGCCTCACGAGCGCATGCGGCGTGATCCTGGACGTCCACGGCAAGGACATGGACGGACCCCAGGAAGAGCTCGAGACGGGCCTCGCCGCGCTCGGGCAGCAGCACGGTTACCTCGTGATCCAGCCCACCGCGAACCTCACGGCGCCGCTGGTCGGCTCGGAGCCGAAGCCGGGCTGGAACTTCGGTGCCGATCCGCCCAACGTGGCGGACTTCGTCGAGCGCACCATCGCCGCGTTCCACGCCGACGAGAACCGCATTCACGTCACCGGCTTCTCCCAGGGTGGCGTCATGACCAGCGCGCTCGTGTGCGCCAATCCGGGGCGCTTCGCGTCCGTCGCTCCTGCGGGCGCCGCAGCGCCGTCCTGCGACGCCATGGTCGGGAGCGGCGTGGACGTGATCTACATGCACGGTCGCGCCGATGCGCTCGCCCCTTTCTCGCTGGCGGAGGGCAGCACGGCGACCCTTCGCATGCTGATGGGCGCCGGCGAAGGCGAGATCGTGTCCACCGACGACCAGCACGACTGGACGCGCTACACCGGGAGCGACGGCACGGTCCTCGAGTTCATCGCGCACGACTACACGAGCGTCCTGGGCTTTCTCGGAGGGCATTGTTTTCCGGGGAGCACCAGCGCCGGCACGCTGGCGTGCAAGCAGGCCGCCGCGTTCGCCTGGGGCCGTGCGGCCATGGACTTCTTCATCGCCCACCCGAAGGACGACTGAGTCGCACCGTGAGCGGCCTGGTTCCTCTGCGCCTCCGAAAGGAGCGCCAGGGTGGGGGACCACCCTTCCTCCCCACGACCGCGGACGACCTGCGCGCGCGGGGCTGGGACCGGCTGGACGTCCTCATCGTCACGGGGGACGCGTACGTGGACCACCCGGCCTTCGGTCCCGTCCTGGTGGCGCGCTTCCTGGAAGGGCGGGGGTTCCGCGTCGGGATCATCGCGCAGCCGCGATGGGACTCGGTCGAGGACATCTCGCGAATGGGTGCGCCGCGGCTCTTCGTGGGCGTCTCCGCCGGCAACCTGGACTCGATGCTGAACAAGCTGACGGCCCAGAAGAAGGTCCGCCGCGACGATCAGTACTCGCCGGACGGGCGCACGGGCATGCGACCGAACCGGGCGACGATCGTCTACTCGAACCTCTGT
This sequence comes from uncultured Polyangiaceae bacterium, assembly GCA_964487605.1. Classification (GTDB taxonomy): domain Bacteria; phylum Myxococcota_A; class Polyangia; order Polyangiales; family Polyangiaceae; genus JAJDAH01. Next base: position 1,523 of record CAZARU010000172.1, on the reverse strand, counting down.
CGCCAGGCTTTCCCGGGGGTGCCCATCGTGCTCGGCGGCATCGAGGCATCGCTCCGCCGCATCGCGCACTACGACTACTGGGCCGACGACGTCCGGCGCTCGATCCTGCTGGATGCCAAGGCCGATCTGCTGGTGTTCGGGATGGGCGAGCGCGCGGCGTGGGAGGTGGCTCGACGCCTGGACGCGGGGGAGGCGCCGAGCGCGCTCCACGACGTCCGCGGCACGGCGCACGTCCTCCACTCGCCGGGACTGTGGCGCGAGATCGTCGAAGCGCCCAGCCGCTACGTGACGGACGGTCGAGCGGTCGTGTTGCCCTCGTTCGAGGACGTGCGAGCGAGCACCGAGGCGTTCGCGCGCATGTCGCGGCTGTTCCAGTACGAGACCAACCCGCACAACGCGCGCCCGCTGATCCAGGTCCACGGGGCCCAGGCGGTCTACTTCAACCCGCCGGCGCTGCCGCTCGAAGAGGCGGACATGGACGCGCTCTACGATCTGCCGTTCGTGCGGCGCCCGCACCCGGCGTACCAGGGAGCGCGCGTGCCCGCCTACGAGACGGTGAAGGACTCCATCGTCACGATGCGCGGATGCTTCGGAGGGTGCACGTTCTGCAGCATCACCGAGCACGAGGGGCGCATCATCCAGAGCCGCTCTGCCGACGGCGTTCTGCGCGAGATCCGCGCCCTCAGCCGCATGCCCGGACACTCCGGCGTCATCTCCGACGTGGGCGGGCCGACGGCGAACATGTACCAGATGCGCTGCAAGGACGAGCGCATCGAGCGGGCGTGCCGCCGCCTCTCGTGCGTGCATCCCGGGATTTGCGAGAACCTGGACACCGACCACGGCCCGCTCGTGTCGCTCCTTTCGCGCGTGCGCGCGGAGCCGAAGGTGAAGAAGGCCTTCATCGCGTCGGGTGTTCGCTACGACCTCGCGGAGCGCAGCCCGGAGTTCATCCGGGATCTCGCGCTCCACCACACCGGAGGCCAGCTCTCCGTGGCGCCCGAGCACACGGACCCCGACGTGCTGCGGCACATGAAGAAGCCCCCGGTTCAGAGCTACGAGCGCTTTGCACGAGCGTTCTGCCAGGCGAGCGAGCGAGCGGGCAAGGAGCAGTATCTGGTCCCGTACTTCATCACGGGCCATCCTGGTTCGACGCTGTCCGACACCATCGCGCTCGCGCTGTGGCTCAAGAAGAACGGCATGCGTCCGCGGCAGGTCCAGGACTTCATCCCGACGCCCATGGCGGTGGCCACGACGATGTACCACACCGGGATCGATCCGCTCACCGGCGAGCGCGTACCGGTGGCGAAGGGCCTTCGCGACAAGCGCCGCCTGAAGGCCCTCATTCTCTGGTGGGATGCCACGGAGTGGCCGCTCGCGCGGGAGGCGCTCCGCGCGGCGGGGCGCGAAGATCTCATCGGTCGTGGCGCCGGGTGTCTCGTTCCGCCGCCCTGGGCGGACCCCGGCGCCCCGCGCAGTCGGCGCCCCGCTCGACCGCGCGGAAAATCCGCGCCGGCGTCACCCCT
>CAZARU010000171.1:0-13884 GCA_964487605.1 uncultured Polyangiaceae bacterium | reverse complement strand
GATCGTCCCCACGTTCACGTGAGGCTTCTTTCGTACGAACTTCTCCTTGGCCATCTCTTCCTTCTTCCTGTGATGCTTGCCTTCGAGCCCACCACCAGGATTGAACTGGTGACCTCGTCCTTACCAAGGACGTGCTCTACCAACTGAGCTAGGTGGGCAGGGGGGTCGAGGGGGACTCCATGGTCGCGTGGGTGTCTTCGGGGGCGCTCGGGGTTCTCGGGGATGTCGTTGCGGGCTTCTTCGAGCGGGAGACGGGATTCGAACCCGCGACGTTCAGCTTGGAAGGCTGACGCTCTACCAGCTGAGCTACTCCCGCCTGCGGCCGGTCGACCCGGCCGTTGCTGTCAATTGGTCGTTCGCGACACGCAGCCGGCCCGGTGGAGGGTGTTGGGTTCGAACCAACGTAGGCGTGAGCCGGCAGGTTTACAGCCTGCTCCCTTTGACCGCTCGGGCAACCCTCCGGGAACTGGCGCCGTGGTCGGCGAACCGACGTGGCGCGGGGGCCGTGCGTCCGTGCTGCGCTGCTTGCTCTGGTCGTGGTTGAAACCTCGTTCTGGAGTCGAAGTGATGAGTGGCTGATGCGAGCGCCGCTGAGTCGGTTGCCCGCGCGGAGTCGTGAGCGCCGTCCCTCGGGATGGGAGCTGGCGAGGGGACTCGAACCCCTAACCGCCTGTTTACAAAACAGGTGCTCTACCGGTTGAGCTACGCCAGCGCGTGCCGTGGTTGCGGCTTCGAGGAAGCCCGTTACGTGTGCGTGGCCGCGTGGTCGAGCGCATGGGGAGAGCCGTCATTTGAGGGGAAACCCGAAGGGGGCACTCCACCGTCGCTTGCCGTCGAGCCCGTGGCCGACTCGGTGACAAACTGGGGCGGCGGGCCCGAGGACCGGGGACGTCTAGCGCCGGGTATGGACCCTGTCAAGCAGTATCCATGCCGGGCACCGCTGCCCCGTAAACTTGCGCAATTTTAGCCACTTACGCAGTCAGGTCCGAAGCTGCCCTTTGGCCCCCTGGGGGCTCGTTCGGAAGCCGCCGCGACCCCGGAGCCGTCTGAACTCAGGGCCGCCCCGCCCCCTGGGCGCGCGCCTTCTCCGCGAGCGCATCCAGCGCCTCTTGAAGTTGCGCGCGCGAGTAGGGGAGCCGATCGAGCGCGACCTGCTCGTCGCGCTGGGCCCGGGACAGCGCGCCCTGCGCGTCCTCGGCTCGCTGGACCCATGCGGACCGCTCGCCCTCCCGCTTCGCCATGCGCACGGTGTGGTCCATCATCGCGAGGCCCTTCTCGAGCAGAACCGCGTAGCGCAGCCGCATGGCTCCCTCGAACAACTGCCGCCGCCGTTCGTCGTTGGCCGACGTGGGTGCAGGGACCGCCATCAGGTCCGCGTGGAGCCGCTGGTACAGCTCGCCGACGCGATAGCCGGCGATCGCGGACCAGTGGGCGTCGTAGGCACGCATCACGTCGGAGTACGAGCGCTGCGCGTCGAGCAGCAGCTGGCAGCGCCGCTCGAGGACGACCGCGAAGTCGGCGGGCACGGGGCGAAAATCGATGCGCTCACCCCGGATCCGCCGAACCTCCCCCTGGGCGAAGAAGAGCAGCGCCAGGTCGGTGGAGACGCGACCCGCGAGGTCGAGCCCGTGCGCCTCGACGACGTCCAGCCCCTTGCCAATCCAGCGATCCGCCGCCTCTGCGTCGGCGGACGCCGCGAGAGCGAGCGCCTTGGCTCCGAAGGCGACGACGCTCTCGAAGGGGCGCAGGTCGCCGTACCGGGCCATGAGGCCGTCGGCGTGCTCCCCCGCTCGCTGCCAGCGCTCCAGGTACGCGAGGAGCCGTACGAGGCGCACGAGGGCCTCGCGGACGTGCGCGTGGCCCGGGTGCCGGCGGACGAGCTGCTCGAGGCGATGTACCGACGCGTCGAGGTCCGCGGCGTCGTCGTAAGCGACCCCAGCGCGCAGCAGCGCGTCGGCCGCGAGCCGCCCCGTCGGCTCCAGCTCGTGGACGCGATCGAACTCGCGCGCCGCCCTCGCCGCATCGCCGAGCCCGTGGCGTTCGGCGGCGCGGTCGAACAGCTCCTGCAGCGTCGCCGCGTCGTGCGGCGTCACCACCGTGCGGTCGAGCGCGACGGGCTCACCCGCCGCGTCGGGCGCGTCGGAGCGCGCGGGTGCGCGCGCTTCCCGCGCGCTCTGGCCCGCGCACCCCAGCGCGAAGGCGAGACCGAGGGCGGTCGCTGCGAGTCGGTACGCAGGCTCTGTGCTCGCCACGGAGTCGTCGAGTGTACCCTTCTGCGCTGATGTTCCCGATGACGTCTTGCGTCATGGACGCGTGCCGCCAGCGTCGCGCCGCGAGCTGAGGAGCGAAGCACCGCGGCCCCGCGCCTGGCCCGGATCTTTCCGGGTGCATCGCCGGGTTTTTCGTTGACGAGCCCGGGGCGCCTTCGGCTCCATGATGCGGCATGGTGCCGCGTGCCCGTAGGACGGACGCAGATGCCCCGCTCGGCGGGCGCGTCCAGCCCGGCGGCCCGGCCACCCTGACGAGGAGGCGAACCGATCCATGAAGTCAGCGGAGCAGTCCATCGAGGCCCTGAGACGACGCCACCACGAACTCGCGGAGGAGCTGTACGTCCTCGAACGGCGAGCCTACCTGACCCCCGATGAGCAGCGCCAGGCGTCCGATCTGAAGAAGCACAAGCTCGCGACGAAGGATCGGATCGTCGCCATCGAAGAGCGAACCGAGTAGCTACCGCGAACGGGCAGAGTCCGTCGCGCTCATCGCACGACGTACCTCAGCCGATGCACGGGCAACCCGTCGCGCACCGCACTGCGTTCGCGGTGGCTGGCGGCGCCGTACGGATTCGTACCGACGCGCGCGGAAGCGTCGTCGATGGGCTCCAGGCGCGGGACCGCGGCGACCGCCAGCTCGTAGCGGGTGGCGCGCTCGGGCACGTCGGTCTGGATGAAGAGCTCTCCACCCTGCACCAGGATGCGCGCGACGTCGGCGAGCACGGACGGCACGACGAGCAGGCGCTTCTCGTGGCGCTTCTTCCACCAGGGGTCGGGAAAGTGGAAACAGACCAGCGACGCGCAGCGATCGGGGAACCGCGCGAGCGCGAGCTTCGCGTCTTCGGCGAAGACCTTCGCTCGATCCGACAATCCCAGGCGCTGCACGCGCTCGTCCAGGAGGGTTGCCAGCTTTCGCTTCATTTCCAGCCCGACGATCCGTACCCGAGGATCCATCAGCGCCCGCTCGACGAGGAAGCCGCCCCGCCCGCACCCGACATCGAGCTCCACCGGGCGCGGCTCTCCGTCGAACAGCGCGCGGGGGTCCAGGCGGTCGCCCTCCGGAAGCCGGGGGGCGCGCTCGTAGCGGTCTGCCGGCATGGCGCGAGCGTAACCCGGGACGCGGAGCACCCTCGCGACGAAACGCTCGCGGGCGGCGAGCCGCGGTGCTCGATACACTGCGCGCGACCGTGAGCGAGCCGACCCTCGAAGCGTCCGGGACCAAGCGCGACGTCGTCACCGATGCGGCACTCGTCGCCGCGGCCGCCGTGCTCGCCGTCTTCACGACGCGAGCCGTGCTCCGCGCGACCGGCGGCGAGCCCGCGGCGCCGCTCGACGACACCTTCATCCACTTCCAGTACGCGCGCTCCTTCGCGAACCTGGAGCCCTTCGTCTACACGCCAGGCGCGACGCCCAGCGCCGGAGCCACCAGTCTCCTGTGGCCTCTCGTGCTCGCGCCCTTCGTCGCGGTCGGCATCGACGAGGTGGGTCTCGTCTGGCCCGCGTGGGTGCTCGGGTGGGCTGCGCTCGGCGGCCTGGCCGTCGAAACGCGCCGCCTCGCGTGCGGGCTCCTTGCGCCGGGGGTGGCGGCAGCGGCCGGAGCGATGGTCGTGGCGTTCGGGGGTTTCGCCTGGTTCGCGGCCAGTGGCATGGAGGTGGTCCCGTTCGCGTGGCTGCTGGTGCGGACGACGCGCCGCTCGGTGGAGTGGCTGGAGGGTCGCTTCGGGCCGCGATCTCGAGGGAGCCTGGCCGAGCTGGTCCTGCTGGCGGTCGCCGCTCCCGCCATGCGCCCCGAAGGAGTGCTCGTGTCGGCGCTGGCCGCCACAGCCCTCGCCCTGGGATCCCGCGGGTACGTCCGCGCGTGGGCGCTGGTCGCAGCGACCGCGCCCGGGTTGCCCGCGGCCGTCTACGCCGCGTTCACGGGTCACCCCTCGAGCACGACGGCGCTGGTGAAGTGGTTGCCGGCGAGCCCCTACTACGGCGGCTCCACGCTCGCTTGGGCGATCCTCGACAACGTCGGAACGCTCTTCGCAACGCTGCTCGATGGCCGCGTGTGGAGCGCGCTGTTCCTGCCCGCGGGCTGCGGGCCCGTGGCGTGGGCGGCGCCCCTCGCGCTGGTGGCCGTCGGTGTACTCGCGGAGCGGCGCTGGCGCGCGTTCTTCGTCCTCGCGCTCGCTCTGGGAATGCTGCTGCCCACGACTTACGACAGCTTCCTCTGGAACCGGCTGCGGTATCTCTGGCCGTTCGCGCCGGCGTGGTTCATCGGCGTTGCCGCGCTTGCCCAGCTCGTGGGACGCGCCGCGCACCGGCTTCGCGGCGAGCTCGAGCCGGTCCGTCTGCTCGTGGCCGGCGGCTTCGCCGGTGCGCTCGCCGGGCACCTCGGCTACGCCATCGACGACGTCGCGACGAGCGCCGATGCCGTCCGCCGCCAGCACGTCGCGCTCGGAAGGTGGCTTCGACACCACGTCCCAGAGGACGCCGTCATCGGCGTGAACGACACCGGCGCGATCGCCTATCTTTCGGGCCGACGAGTGTTCGACGTGGTCGGCCTGACCACGGCCGGTGAGGGCCGGTACTGGGTCGCGGGAGCGGGATCGCGCTTCGAGCACTACGAGCGCATGGGCAGCGCGTCGTTGCCGACGCACTTCGCGGTCTACCCCGAGTGGCTGAGGGTGCCGAGTCTGCTCGGAGACTGGCTCACCGAGCGGTCCGTCCCCGGCGCGACGATTCTCGGTGGGACCACGAAGGCCGTCCACGTTGCAGCGTACGACGCTCTCGGCTCGGGCGCACTTCCCGCACAGGTGCCGGGTGCACCCGTCGACGTCCTGGACGTCGCGGACCTCGAGAGCGAAGCGGAGCATGGGTACGAACTCGGGCCGGGAACCATGTGGCTCAACGTGGCGGTCTCACACGGGCACCGCACCGACGGCGGGCGTCAGTCCCGGACGCGCGACCGGTTCGACCTCGTGCTCTCGCCGGGGGGCGTGCTCGTTGCCCGACTGGGCGCCGAGCGAGAGACGTCGGTGGAGGTGCTCGCCGACGGGCACCTGCTCGCCACGTGGGATCTCTCGGCGACCGAATGGCAGGAGCGGACAGCGACGGTACCGCACGACGGGGTCCGACGCCGAAGGTCCCTCGTGGTGCGCCCCACCGGGTCGGGCGCGTTCGCGTCGCTCCACTACTGGTCCTTCGAGTAGCGGCGGCGCCGACGACTGCGCCTGGGCATCCGGGCTGGCACGCCGCGCCGGGAGCCGCTAGCGTTCCCCGGTGCACCTGGCCGACGGCATCGTCTCGGACCCCGTCGTGCTGGGCGGCGCAGCCCTCGCCGCCGGCTGTTCGGTCGCGGCGGCGCTCGATCGCACCTCGAGCGACGACGTGAGGGCCGTCGCGTGGGCAGGAACCCTCGGCGCCTTCGTGCTCGCGCTGCAGGCCGTGAACGTTCCGCTCATTCCCGGCGCGAGCACCCACGCCGTCGGCGCCGGCCTGGTGACGCTCGCCGTGGGTCCGGCGCGCGCCATCGTGACGCTCACCGCCGTGCTGATCGTGCAGGCGCTGCTCTTCGCGGACGGCGGGCTCTTGGCCCTCGGCGTCAACGTCACGAATCTCGCCGTGATCCCCGCACTCGCGGTCGGCGCCGCGAGGTCACTGCTCCGCGAAAGAGTCGCGGCGGCGGCGATCGTCGGCACGGCCGCCGGTTCGGTCCTCGCCGGAGCCAGCCTGGCGACCGTCCTCGTGTTCGGTGCCGATTCGCCCTCGATCGCGACGTACGCCTGGCTCATCGGTGCACAAGCGGTCACGGGCATCGCCGAAGGGGTCCTGACGGCCCTCGCCGCCGACCGGCTGACGAGGCGAGCGCCGGCGCTCCTTTCCCGTGCGACGCGTCGTTGCCCACGGCCCCTCGACGCCGTGCGGACTCGCCCCTTCGCGCTTCGCGACCTCCGGTGGGTCGCCGTCGGGGCGGCGCTGGCGGCGCTCGCAGCGCCGTTCGCGAGCGACGCGCCAGATCCGCTCGAACGGCTCCTCGACGAGCTGCCGGCGCGACGATGACCCGGACGAGCTGGCTCGAGCGCTCGGGCTCGCCGGCGGCACGTCTCGCTGCCTGCATCGTCGTCGTCTCCGCCGTGGGAACGGCCCCCGCGGGGTCGGGGAGGGGGACGCTGGTGAGCCTCGTCGTCGCGATGGCCGTCGTCGTCGCCGCTAGCCCGTCGGCACGATGGATCTTCACGCGAGGCGCCCTGGCGATGGCGCCACTCGCGGCCCTGATCGCACCGCTCGCGCTGGAGTCACCGGAGAGCGCAGCGTGGCTCGCGGTGCGATCCATCCTCGCCACGCTCGTGGCCCTCGGCTTCGCGGCGACCTTGGGCGGCGCCGAGCTGCCGCGCGCACTCAGGGGACTGGGTGTCCCCGCGTCGCTGTCGCGCATCATCGAGACCATGACGCGACAGATCGCCACTGCCGGCTCCGACCTGCGCCGGCTCGTGCTGGCGCGACGCCTGCGGGGCGCGAGGTTTGCCGCTTCCGTGGACGCCGTCGCGGTCGCGGTCGGCCGTGGAGCCGTCCGCGCAGAACGCATCGGGCTCGCCATGCGGCTGCGCGGGGCGACCAGGGCGTCGTGCGCTCGGCCGGGACGGCTGCGACTCGGCGACGCGCGCCTGCTGGCGCTCGCCGCCGCCTTCGCCGTCGCTGCGCACGCGGGTGCGCGCGCTGCGACATGAGCGCCGCACTTCAGCTGTCCGCGGCCAGGGTGTGGCGTGAGGACGCCGAGGGCGGCCGCATCGTCCTCGACGGACTCGATCTGCGCGTCGAGGCGCGCGAACGCGTCGCCATCGTGGGCCCGAACGGCGCCGGCAAGACGACTCTGCTCCTCGCACTGGTCGGCGCGACCCCCTTCGAAGGCAAGATCGTCGTGTGCGGGCGGACGCTCGATCGCACGACGCTCGATGCAGTCCGCGCGACCGTGGGTCTGGTGTTCGCCGATCCCGGGGACCAGCTCTTCGCGGACGAGGTCTGGAAGGAGGTCGCTTTCGGACCGGAGCAGCGCGGTCTGCCCGAGGCCGACGTGCGCACGCGAACCGACGAAGCCCTCGCCGCCGTGGACCTGGGCGCTGCGGTGGGCCGGCACCCCGACGAGCTGAGCCTCGGTGAGCGGCGCCGCCTGGCCATCGCCACCATGCTGGCGCTGCGGCCCGAGGTCCTGCTCGTCGACGAGCCGACCGCGAGCCTCGACCCCAGAGCTCGTCGACGGATCCTCGCCGTCCTGCGCGATCTGGACGCCACCGTCGTCGTGGCCACGCACGACCTCGACGCGGCGCTCGAACTCGACGCGCGCGTCGTGATGCTCCACGGCGGACACGTCGTCGCCGACGGGCCGGCCGCTCGCCTGCTGGGCGACGACGCCGCCCTCGATCGCGCAGGGCTGGCGCCGCCGTTGTCGCGCGCCGTGCAGCGCCGCTAAGGCCGACCTCGCGAGTTTGCGCCGTCAGGCAGGCACCTCTATACCGCGCGGATGCAGCAGCGGCCCTTCGGCCCGGTGGGCAGGAACGTGTCGGTGCTGTCGCTCGGGACGTGGGGGCTGTCGGGCGACGGCTACGGCTCCGTGAGCGACGCGGACCGGGACGCCGTCATCGACCGCGCGCTGGCGCTGGGAATCACGCTCTTCGAGACCGCCGACACCTACGACACCGGCGAGATGGAGCGCCGGCTCGGTCAGCGGCTCCCCGACGACGGTTCCGTCATGATCGTGACCAAGGTGGGTACCGATCGCGACGCGGTGCCCCCACGGAAGAAGTTCGACGCACGCTTCGTGAAGGAGCGTTTCGACATGTCCCGACACCGCCTGAGCCGTGACGTCGTGGACGTCGTCCTCCTGCACAACCCTTCCGCCGCCGCGCTCCGCAAGGGCGAAGCCACGGGCGTGCTCGAGGAGCTGCGTCAGGCCGGGAAGCTGACTGCCTGGGGCGCGAGCGTCGGCTCGGCCGAGGCCGGCACCGCGGCGCTCGAGCTCGGCGCCCAGGTCGTCGAACTTCAGTACAACGCCCTGTGGTCCCGCGAGATGACCGGCCTGTCGGAAGCGCTCGCGTCACGCCCGGCGGCGGTCCTCGCCCGGTCGGTGCTCGCGCACGGGTTGCTCACGGGACACTGGCCTCCGACCAAGACGTTCCCACCCGGTGATCACCGCAACGAGCGCTGGACTGCGGACGAACTCCGCGTACGACTCCGGCAGATCGACGCCCTGCGAACGCTCGTCGGCGGTCCGGTGATGACGATGCGTTCGGCGGCGCTCCGCTACGTGCTCTCGAGCGAGCTGGTGACCACCGCCGTGATCGGCCCGCGCAGCATCGTTCAGATCGACCAGCTCGTTCGCGAGGCGGGTCAAGGCCCCCCGTATCTCCCCGACGAAAAGCTCTCGCGCCTCGCGACGCGCCTGGCGGAGCTGGGTGTGACGTCGTGAGCGAGGTGACCCTGGATGCGCTGGTCGAGATCGCGGCCGAAGCCGCGCGACTGGTCGCCGACGTGTACGACACCGCGTTCAGCGTGGACTTCAAGGGTCCGCGCGACCCGGTGACGGCGGCGGATCGCGGAGCGAACGAGCTCATCTGCCGTCAGCTCACCGCTCGCTATCCGTCCATCCCCATCGTCGCCGAGGAGAGCGACCCGCAGACCTTCGAGGGCTACCGTGACTCGGAGCGCATCTTCTTCGTCGATCCGCTGGACGGCACCGCCGAGTTCGTGGCCCGGAACGGGGAGTTCGCGGTGATGATCGGCTACGTCGAGGGGGACCGGCCACGGCTGGGCGTGATCCACGCGCCGGCCCGGGGCACCGTCTACGCGGGCGGCACCGAGGGCGCCTGGCGCCGTGAGCAGGACGGCGAGCGTCGTGCACTGAGCGTCAGCCGCGTCGCGACGCTCGCGGACGCGACGCTCGTGGCGTCGCGGTCGCATCGCAACGCCAGCCTGGAGCGAGCGCTCCAGATCCTGGGTGTCTCGAGGGTCACCACCCTGGGCGGCGCGGGGCTGAAGGGTGCCGCCGTCGCGGGCTCGGAGGCCGAGGCCTACGTCGCGCCCGGCTACTCCGGCAAGCGGTGGGACTCCTGCGCCGCCGAGGCGATCCTGACGGCAGCCGGCGGGCGGCTGACGAACGCCTACGGAGTGCCGCTCGACTACCGGTCGGAGAACCTGGCGAACGATCGGGGCATCATCGCGTCGAACGGCTTGCTGCACGACGCGATCGTCGAGCGCCTGACCGCCCATCGGGACGAGGTCAGCGAGGACTGACCCGTGCACGACACTGCAGACGTCGTGATCGTCGGCGGGGGCATCATGGGGCTCTCGGTGGCGTACCACCTGGCGTGCGATCACCACGTGAAACGCGTCGTCGTCCTCGAGCGTTCCTATCTGTGCAGCGGCGCGAGCGGCCGAAACGGCGGTGGCGTGCGCGCGCAGTGGTCGGGGGAGGCCAACATCCGACTCATGCAGGAGAGCCTCCGGCTCTTCGCGCAGTTCGCCCGGGAGCACCGGATCAACACCTGGTTCCGGCGGGGCGGCTACTTGTTCCTCGCGCGCGACTCGGCGCGCGCCGAGGTGCTCGAGAGCAGCGTGCGCCTGCAGAACGAGTGCGGTGTGGCCACTCGCATGCTGACTCCACGCGAGGCCAAGCAGGTCGTGCCGGAGCTCTCGGTGGACGGCGTCGTCACCGCGAGCTTCAACGCGGACGACGCCGTCGTGTTTCCGTGGCCTTTCGTGTGGGGATATGCGGCGGGGGCGCGGGCGGCGGGGGCCCACGTGGCGACGTCTATGGAGGTCGTCGGCATCGACGTGACGAACGGCCGAGTCAGCGGGGTGCAGACCACGGACGGCAGCATCCGAGCCCCGGTCGTCGTGAACGCCGCAGGCGCGGCGAGCCCGGAGGTGGCGCGCCTCGCCGGCGTACATCTGCCGAACCGGCCGCACCGTCACGAGATCTGCTCGTCCGAGCCGCTCAAGCCGTGGCTGGGACCCCTGGTCGCCGACCTGACCGACGGCCTCTACTTCTCTCAATCGACGCGAGGCGAGATCGTGGGGGGCGTCGGCAACGACCGCGTGCCGGAGGGTCCGAGCCAGGAGTCCTCGGATCGATTCCTGGCCCTGTACTCGCGCGCCCTGGTCCGCGCCTGCCCGGTGCTCGCCAGGGTGAAGGTGCTGCGTCAGTGGGCGGGGCTGTACGACGTCACCCCCGATCGCAATCCCATCGTGGGCGCCGTCGACGACGTGGGCGGCTTCTACCAGGTGTCGGGGTTCGTCGGTCACGGCTTCATGATGGCCCCGGTCATCGGCCGCCTGCTCGCGGACCACATCGCCCGGGGGACCCATCTCCCGATGTTCGAGCGCTGGAACCTTCGCCGCTTCTCGCAGGGGAAGCTGCTCGACGAGGCCATGATCATCGGGTGAGCCCCGCCCCCGTCGCCAACCCGCGTTGACACCCGACCGACGCCAGGAATACGGTCCCCCGACGCCGGGAAAGCGAGGGTTTGCGGGGCGTTCTAGCAACTCCTCGGGACCCTCTCTCTGCCCCCAACCCCCTGGAGGACTTCCGCATGTTCCGCTCCACGCTCACCACCGCAGCTCTGGTTCGTTCGCTGCTCGTGGGAACGGCCACGACTTTCGCCCTCGCCGGGGTCTCCGCGACGCTGGTTGGTTGCAAGGACGAGAGCCAGCCCGACTACTGGGTCGAGAAGCTCGAAGATGCGAAGTGGAAGCCCCAGGCGGTCAAGCGCCTGCAGCAGTTCTTCGAGGACGCCGCGACGCGTTCGAACAACGACCTGACCAATCCGGAGGTCAAGGCACTGCTCGACAAGATCATCGGGCCACTGACGAACACCTACGTGAGCGGCTACGAGGAGCTCGACGGCAAGACGCGGGTGACTCTCATCAAGCTCCTGGCGGATTTCCGCGACCCGCGCGCCGAGCCCGCCTTGAAGAAGGCCTTCGAAGAGTTCGCCAAGCGTCCGCGAGAGAGCAAGGACGACGCCGACATCAAGTGGGCGATCCGCGCGCAGACCGACCTGAAGCTGCCGGGCCTGGCCGGGCCGGTGCTGGAAGCGTTTCAGAAGCTCAAGGCCAGCACGATGCTCGGCGGGGTCACCTACAAGGACTACACGGACGGAATGGTGAAGACCGCCGACAAGAGCTGGGTCGGTCCCCTCATCAAGATGCTCGAGCCCGACATCGTTCGCCCGCAGAGCGCGAAGGACAAGGACAAGATCGACGATCTGAAGAATCAGCAGTTCTGGCAGATCACGGCAGCTCAGGTGCTCGGCGAGCTGAAGGATCCCCAGGCCGTCGAGCCGCTCATGAAGATGGTGCTCGATCCATCGAAGGTGGACGGACACGCGACGGCGGTCCTGGCGCTGGTCAAGATCGGCAAGCCGTCCGTGGACGCCGCGCTCAAGCTGCTGGCAGACGAGGACACGAAGCTCAAGGAGCACCACTTCGTGAAGGTGCAGGCGGCCACGAAGGCGAAGAAGCCGCCGGAGGATGCCCCGCACGTTCGCATGGCGGCCATCATTCTCGGCGCCATCGGCAACACCGCCGCGGCATCACAGATGATCGCCGTGCTGGGCAAGACCGAGAGCCTGCCGCAGAAGGCGGTCATCGCGCGGGAGATCGCCCGGTTGCCTCCCACGGCCGAGACGAAGAAGGCCTTCCAGGAGGCGTTCGCCGCCATGAAGTCGGACACGGCGATTCCGGAGACCAGCGGCAACGCCCTGGCGACGCTGTGCGAGGCGTCCAGCCTCTTCTACGACCCCGCGATGTCGGAGTGGCTGCTTCAGAGCGTGGACGCCCTCAAGGGCGCCGACGAGGACAAGAAGGCGATCCAGGCGGTGGCCATCACTACCGCCACGAAGCTGATGAAGCCCGCGCAGGCGAAGACGGTGAACGACTTCGTGCAGAAGTGGGGCACCCAGATCGAAAAGGACAACTACAAGCTGGCCGAAAACGTGGTGAAGTCGTGCCAGGAGAACGTCGCCTGCTACCTGACCCAGGTCGAGAAGAGCGAGAACCAGGACAACAAGACGCAGTTCGCCGGCATCACCGCGGCCTACCTCATCGGCGTGTACGGCGACGCGAAGTCGGCGGACGCCATCATCGAGCGTCTCGGGTCCATCGACAACGCAGCCGTGCGGCACGTCGCGTCGCAGACCATCGACTACCTCTCGCCCCAGGGCAGCACGGCCGCCGCAGACATCATCGAGAAGATCATCGACAAGAACGTCCAGTCCGCCGACAGCGCCAAGATCCAGGCGGACAACACGCTCAAGCAGGTGATGTACCGAATCCGTTCGCGCGCCGGCGGGTAGTCACCCGCGGTGGCCAGGCTCCGCATCGACGTCGAATCGGGGACCGAGGCGGGGCGATCGCTCGTGCCGGACGGAGACGTCGTCCGGATAGGGCGTGCGCCGCAGAACGACATCGTCCTCGGCGCGCCGGGCATCGCCGGTGAGCACCTGCGCATCGTCGTCGGCGCGGACCGCGTGACGGTCGAGGATCTCGCGGACTCCGAGGTCGCGCTGGAACGCGATGGGCAGACCGAGCCGCTCGTCGGCCGTGCTGCCGTACGCACGGGTGACGTCGTCGCACTGGGCGACGGTGGCTCGACACGCCTGCGGCTGACCGTCGGCGACGAACCGGAGCCCGCTCAGGTCGTCGACGTCCGGCCACTCGCCACGGTCGCGCACCAGGCGTCGCAGGTGCCCCCGCTGCTCTTCCGGGCGCTGGCGGACGCCCACGGCGCGATCAGCGCGTCGCGAGATCTCGATCAGGTGCTGGTGGCCGTGTGCGACGCAGCCCTGGGGCTCGTGCCCCAGGCGACGCACGCGACCATGGTCCTGCGCGACGATTCCGACGACGACGCGGCAGACGCGGGTTTCGTTCCCGTACTGACGCGCGTGCGCGGCGAGAACGGCCCGATGGCCCCCGACGGCCCGGTGGCCGTGACGCGCAGCGTCTTCCGGAAGGTGGTGCGCGAGCGCGCCGCCGTGCTCGCCGCCGACGCGCCCCGAGAGACGTTCAGCTCCGAGTCGCTGCTGGGAGCCAGCATTCGGAGCACCATCGGCGTGCCGCTCTGGCGTGCGGACGAGATCCACGGCGTGCTGCAGGTGGACAACAGGAAGTCCCCGAAGATGTTCCGTGCCGAAGACGTCGATGCGCTCGGGGTGCTGGCGGCGAACGCTTCCCTCGCCGTCGCGAACGCGCGTCTCATCCGGCGCCTGCGCGCCGCGGAGGAGCGCCTGGAGAAGGAGAACGCTTTCCTCAAGGGTCGCGAGCGCAAGCGGCGCAACGGCGAGGTCGAGATCGTCGGGCGGAGCGACGCGATGAACTCGCTGTTGTCCAAGGTCGACAAGGTCGTCAATACCCGCGTGACGGTGCTCGTGGAGGGCGAGACCGGCACGGGCAAGGAGCTCGTCGCGTCGGCGATCCACTATCGCTCCAACCGTCGCGACAAGCTCTTCGTCGCGCAGAACTGCGCTGCCCTTCCGGAGAACCTGCTGGAGAGCGAGCTCTTCGGTCACAAGCGGGGCTCCTTCACCGGGGCGACGGACGAGAAGAAGGGGCTCTTCGAGGTGGCGGACGGCGGCAC
>CAZARU010000170.1:0-13898 GCA_964487605.1 uncultured Polyangiaceae bacterium | reverse complement strand
GGGGGCGCGGGCGCGGCGGGCGCGCCGAGCGGCGGGGCCGCCGGTGCTTCCGGGAGCGCCGGCGCCGCCGCGGGTTCTGCGGGTGCGGAGGCGGGAGCGCGCGACTTCCTCGACGACTACGCCGACGCGATCGTCGCGGCTCACTGCGGGAACGTGGAGGGGTGCTGCACGCTCCACGGCCTCGCTCTCGCCGACTGCGAGGACGGCTACGGGAGTCTCGTTCGGGAGGCCATGGCCGAGACGCGCGACCTGCCCGGCGTGGAATTTTTCCCCGACCAGCTGCAGGACTGCATCGCCGAGCTCGGCACGTACGCGGAGATCCTGCGGGCGTGCGACGCCATCGCGCTCAACGCGTTCCAGCCGCAGTGCGGGATGATCGTGGGGACGGTGCCCCTGGGCGGGGCGTGTGACGACGACGTGCAGTGCGCGCGGTCGAGCATGGCGACCGTGGAGTGCGAAGACGCGAAGTGTCAGATTGCGGGACGCGGCGAGGAGGGAGACGCGTGCAGCTCCACCTGCCTGTTCGAGAAGGCGTGCATCGGTACCGGCGGGACGGTCCCGGTGCGGTGCTACCAGGCGGACGGGCTGTACTGCGGCGACGACGTTTGCAAGCCGCTCGTCGCCGTGGGGCTCGGGGGCTGTGACCGATCCGATGCGGCCTGCGTGGTCGGCGCGCGGTGCGTCCAGGACGAGTGCGTGGCGCTCCTCGAGGAGGGAGTGACCTGTGCCACCCACGACGAGTGTCGGTCGGGGTACTGCGCGGGCGGCGCGTGTGCGGCGGTCCTCGACACCGGCGCGCAGTGCTCGCTCGACGAGCAGTGCTCCGGCTTCTGCAACGCCGGCGTGTGTGCGTCGGGCGAGCACATCTACTGGACGTTCGTGGGGTGCGGGTGACGCGGTCCTCGAGCCGCGCCCGGGGCGCCGTCGCCGTCGCCGTGGTGCTCGCCGCCGCGTACCCAGGGTGCTCGTCGGGCAGTGAGTCGGGTTCCGCGTCCAGCGGGGGGTCGTCGGGCGCGGCCGGGAGCGGTGGTGCGGCAGGCGCGCCCGACGCCGGTGACGCGGGCCACGCCGCCGGGAGCCCCGGGGTGGATGCGGGCGCGGACGCACCGCCGTGCGACTGCGTGACCGCGCCGCCGGGCTGGTCGGGTCCCTTCGAAGGTCGAGTGGACGCGACCGCGCGTTACTGCGAGAGCGGGGAGGTCCCGGTCGTCACGCTGTACGACGATCTGGTGAGCGAGGCGGAGAACTGCAGATGCCAGTGCGCGGGCGCCGTGGACTGCACGTCCGTGCGCCGGGTCGGCTACGACGCCATCCCCTGCGTCACGGAGATCGACGCCGTGGAGCTGCCCCTGGACGACTGCGTCGAGCTCCCGCCGTCCGGCGCCGTCGGGGCGCGGATCGGGCCCGGCCTGATCACGGGCTCGTGCGTTCCGGTCGCGCGGGCGCTCTCGTCGCCGACGCCGCTCTGGACCAGGACGCTCTCGCTCTGCCAGCCGGCCCGCGACTGCTCCGCGGGCGTGTGCGTCGACCAGGCGGGCGGTGACGCGTGCGTGGTTCGAGCGGGTGACCACGAGTGTCCTGCGGGCTTTCCCTCGCAGGACGCCTGGTACGACGACTGGGACGATCAACGCGAGTGCGACGACACGAACTGCTCCTGCGGTCCGCCGTACTGCGTTGGGAACGCGCTGTTCTTCCAGGGGCCGGCGTGCACCGGCGACTCCGACGTCGTCTCGATTCCGCGGGGCTGCCAGTCGCCTCCGCCGGGCCTGTCCGCGAGGCTCTACAACGCGCTCGCCGACTGCGAGGGACTCGGCGCATCCCAGACGGTGGGCGAAGCGGTGCCCATCGGGCGCCACACCGTCTGCTGCAGGTGAGGCGCGGCATCGATGCGCTACCGGAAGTCCACGCGCGGCAGGGTACCGTCGGTCGTGCTGGGTGCGATCACGGCGGCGCTCGGCGCTGCGGGCTGCTCGACGTCGGTGGAGTGCACGCTCATCGGGTGCATCGACGCGCTCTTCGTGACCGTGGAGCGGCGGGACGGCGTCCCGCTGCACTCCGGCGAGTACACCGCGGTGGCCGTCACGGACGACGTGACGTTCACGTTCGTGTGCGACGTGGGCGAGGTGCAGTCCTGCGTGGCGTCACCGCGGACGGACGGCGTGAGCGCGAGCGTGGTTCTGGGGTCGAGCGGCGCGGAGCGTCTCGTGCTCGAGCTCCCCGTGGGCACGGTGTCCGTGACGGTGAGCGTGAGCCGCGACGGGGTGCCCCTGGGCGAAGCGTCCTTCACGCCGGCCTACGAGAAGCACTCCCCGAACGGCCCCGGGTGCGGACGGCCCTGCACCTACGCGTCGGAGACGCTCACGCTCGACGAGTGACTCGGCCGCACCGTGCGGCGCCTCCCTGTGACTCGCGCAAGGTGCCCGCGCGAGCCGAGCATCGTCCGCGGTGCGGCTCGGGCCTCCGGCCCCCCTCCCTCGCGGGCGTCGGCTCTGGGCGCGCGGGCGGTGACGCCGAGCGGGGCGCGAAGCTGCTACGCTCGGGGCTCGCCGGTGAATCGAGAAGGAGCGCATCGCGGGCCGGCTGGGTGGCCATCGGAGCGCGCGGCCACCCTTCGCGCGTGGACGCCGCGTCGCGTGCGCCCGTTCCTCGTGCTCGGTGGCGCCCTCGCGCTCGCGGCCTCGTGCTCCCTCACGGCGGAGGTGGACGATCTGGCGTCGGCGGGCGGCGCCGGGGGGACTTCGGCGGACGCGAGCGCGGCGGGCGGCGCGTCCGCCTCCGCCGGAGCCGCGGCCACGGGGGGAACGTCGGGAGCGTCGGGCACGTCCGGCACGTCCGGACTCGGCGGCGCAGGTGGGGCCTCCGCCGCGGGTGGCGCGTCGGGAGCCGGGGGCGACGCAGGGGCAGGCGCCACCGACGCGTCGGGACGTACTGGGGGCGCCGGCACGGGAGGCACCGGCGCCGTCGACGCCGGACCGGGCTGCGGCGATCTGCAGAGGAACGGCACCGAGACCGACGTCGATTGCGGAGGCGGCGCATGTCCGGCTTGCCCACCGGGAGCGACGTGCGTCGCGCCCTCGGATTGCACCCTCGGTTCGTGCGTGGCCGACCGGTGCCAGAAGGCCGAGTGCACCGATGCGACCCGGAACGGAGACGAGACCGACGAGGACTGCGGTGGGCCCGACTGCCCACCGTGCGCCCCGGGTCGAACCTGCGGGTGGGCGGGCGACTGCAGCAGCGGCGTGTGTACGGCCACGGTGTGCCAGGCGCCCACGTGCACCGACTTCGTCCGCAACGGTGACGAGACGGACGCCGACTGTGGCGGGATGCTGTGCCCGCTCTGCTTGCCCACGAAGCGCTGCGCGCGCGACGAAGACTGCACCACGAGCTACTGCGCCGGGAACGTCTGCACGGATCCGGCGTGCGGCGACACCGTGAAGAACGGCGACGAGACCGACGTGGACTGCGGGGGCACGCTGTGCCTTCCGTGCGGCGACGGGAAGGACTGTCGGCTCCACCCGGACTGCGCGAGCGGAGTGTGCGTGGGGCAGCAGTGCGCGGTGCCCGCCTGCGACGACAACGTGAAGAACGGTACGGAGACGGACGTCGACTGCGGGGGCGGCTGCCCGAACCCGTGTGCGACCGGCGAGCGCTGCGCCCTGCCGTCGGACTGCGTCGGTGGCGTCTGTACCGGTGGCACGTGCTTCGTCCCCGAGGTCTGCCTGAACGGCCTG
Source organism: uncultured Polyangiaceae bacterium (assembly GCA_964487605.1). Classification (GTDB taxonomy): domain Bacteria; phylum Myxococcota_A; class Polyangia; order Polyangiales; family Polyangiaceae; genus JAJDAH01. Next base: position 10,167 of record CAZARU010000170.1, on the reverse strand, counting down.
GACGACGACGGCGACGGCAAGGCGGACTGTGCGGACGAGGAGTGCGATCCGGGTTTCCAGTGCGTGCCCGCCGTCGCCTCGGGCTGGGCGGGCTTCTTCTCGGTGCGAAAGGACGCCTTCGGTGCGCCCCTGCCGGCGCCCACGGACTGCGCTGCCGGCGTGGCTCCGACGCGTTACTTCTCGGGGCCGCGCAACACCGGTCAGTGCGCCGCGTGCTCTTGCGGCTCGCTCTCGGGCGCCACGTGCGCCAACACGCCGCTGCTCTGCAACTTCAATCCCGGCACGAACGGCGTGTGCGCGCCCCCGACCAGCTTCACTCCGACGAGCTGTCTCACGCGGCCGTACACGGCGTGCCCGAGCATGAGCTGCCAGCTCGGCGCCACCGCGGTGCTGACCCCGGGCACCTGCCCGGCGTCGGGCGGTGGCGTCGTCGCGTCGGACATGTGGAACCAGGTGGCCGACGTGTGCGGTACGAGCGTGGCGCCGGGCGCCGGGTGCGGCGCGGGTTCGGTGTGCGCGCCGAGAGCGGCGCCAGCCTACGGCGGACCGTGCATCCAGATGTCGGGCGCGGTGACGTGCCCGGCGGGCTACGCGACGCGCCACGTCGCGTACACGGGTGGCACCGACCAGCGGGGCTGCACGGCGTGTAGCTGCACGCCGAACACGACGTGTCGCGCGACGACCTATCGGATCTTCGATGGCGTGAGCTGCAACCTGGGAGACCCGAACGGCGTCCTCGGGACCACGACCTGCTCCCACTTCGGGTGGGTCGCGGACGGCTTCTGCGGGGGCACCTGGAGCGTCCGTCCGGAGGCGGCGTCCGCCGCCGAGAACACGACGTGCTCGACGGCCGGCGGCGCGCCGAACGGTCAGATCGCGACGACCGGCGCCGTGACCCTCTGCTGCCTCTGACGCTACCGCGGACGGCGAGGCCTGGGCTCCGGCGGCTTCGCGGTGCGGCCGTCCTCGGGCCACGCGTGGCGGGGGTAGCGGCGCATGAGCTCGCGGCGGATCGACGGGTAGTGGCGCTCCCAGAAGCCCGCCAGATCGGTCGTGACCTGGACCGCGCGGTGGTTCGGGGCGAGCAGGTGGAGCGTGACGGCGGTGCGGCCGCCGGCGATCCGCGGCCCCGCGGCCGAGCCGAAGAAGTCCTGCAGCCGCGACGCGATGAAGGGATCCTTGCCCGCGGCGTACGAGACGCTGACCTCTCGGCCTCCGCTCAGTCGCAGGCGCTCCGGCGCCCACTCGCGCAGGCGACGGCTCTGCTCGGGTGAGAGTGACGAGAGCAGCTCGGTGGCGAGGTCGGCGCTCTCCAGCTCGGAGAACGTCGTGCGCGACGCTGCCGCCGCTTCGATGGCGCGTCGTGGCCCGTCGGTGAAGTCCGGCAGATCGAGCTCGGGGGCGACGCGCGACAGGAACGCGACGCGCTCGACCAGCCCGTGCAGCTCGTCTCCCGCGGCGAAGGTGTGGGCCCCGCGCGCGAGCGCCGCCCGGGCCAGGACCGCCCCCGCCGCTGGACCGGGAGCTGCCGCGCGGCGTGTCTCGTCGACGACCACGGCGCCGTACGTCGTTCGGGCGACGCGCTCCACGCGCTCGCTCGTGGCGTTCCATTCGAAGGTGTCCTCGTGTCGGAGCGCGTCGCCCGCCACCTCGAGCAGCCACTCCGGCTCGATGGTCTGGGCCAGCCGGACCACGGCGCCCCCGACCCGCGTGGGGCCCCGCAGCGGCGCCGCGCCACGCTCCTCCACGTCCACGGCGACGAGCAGCTCGCCCTCGTGCACGATGCTGGTGTCGCCGAGGGTGGCGCTCTCGCCCCCCGCGAGCACCAGGGCACGCTCGCCGGGTCGTCGTCGCCGCGCCACGCGATCGGGGAAGGCGGCCAGCACCGAGAGCCCGAGGGCCGTCTCGGCCTCCTCCGAGGAGCCCGGTCCGTCGGCGTCGTGCCGCGCCAGGCGCTCGAGCTGCCGGCGCATCCGATCGACGGCGCGGACCGAGCGCGCGTCGAGGTCCGCGGCGCGGAGCGCGGCGTCGCGGAACCGAGCGTGCTCCGCCTCGCGGAACCGCTCGACCAGCTCGACGAGATCCGAGCGCCCCGCGGCGTCGATGCCGCCGCGCTCGCCGAAGCGCGTGCGCGCGGCGCGCCGGATGTCCCGCTCGCCGAGCAGCGCCGCGACCAGGCACGCGTCCCGCGCGACCCCGCGGTGCTCCCCCTCGACGACGAGGCGAGCGAGCCGCGCGTGGACCGGGAACCGCAAGAGACGCCGCCCCACCGGGGTCAGGTCGTCACCGCGGAGCGCGCCCAGGCTCGCCAGCAGCGTGCGCGCCGCGGCGAGAGCGGCGGCGGGCGGAGCCTCGAGCCACGCGAGATCCTCGGGCCGTCCGCGCCCGCTCCCGAGCAGGAGCAAGAGGACGTCCGAGAGCTCTTCGCGGCGGATCTCCGGTGCGTCGTGCTCCGGTCGCGCCTCGAAGTCCCCTCGCGTGTAGAGGCGCAGGACCCGTCCGGGTCGCGTGCGACCTGCGCGCCCCGCTCGCTGCGTGGCGGAGGCACGGCTCACCTTCTCGAGGGAGAGCCGTGGCAGTCCCGTCCACGGCGAGCACGTCGCCACGCGCGCGAGGCCGCTGTCCACCACGCCGGTGACGCCCGGAACGGTCACCGAGGACTCCGCGACGTTGGTGGAGAGGATCACCCGGCGTCGCGCCGCCGGGCGCACGACCCGTGCCTGCTCGGCGACCGGGAGATCCCCGTGCAGCGGAAGGACCTCGAGTCCCAGCTCCCGTGCGAAGGACTCCAGGGCTACGAGGCCTCTGCGGATCTCGGCCGCGCCCGGGAGGAACACCAGGACGTGGCCCTCCGCGTCGGCGCGGACCAGGTCCTTCACGGCGCTCGTGACGGCGAGCTCGAGCGCTCGATCGTCGGGGCGCGGCAGGTGCTCCACCGACACGTCGAAGCGACGGCCCTCGCTGCGCAGGCGCTCTGCGCCCAGGAATGCCGCGACGGGCTCGGCGTCCAGCGTCGCGCTCGTGGCGACGACCGCGAGGTCCGGTCGCGACGTCCGGCGAAGGCGCGCCAGGAGCGCGAGCGCGACGTCGCTGGCGAGGTGACGCTCGTGGAGCTCGTCGAGGACGACCGCGCCGACGCCGGTGAGTTCGGGATCGTCGAGCAGGCGTCGCAAGAGGACGCCGTCGGTGACGAAGCGCACGCGAGTCCGAGGGCCGCCGACGTCCTCGAAGCGGATCGAGTAGCCCACCGTCTCGCCGACGCGCTCGCCGCGCTCCTCCGCGACGCGCTCGGCCGCGAGCCGCGCGGCCAGGCGTCGAGGTTCGCTGACGAGGATCTCCCCCGTGACGGCGCCGAGCAGCGCGGGGGGGACGCGCGTCGTCTTGCCCGCGCCGGGCTCGGCCTCGAGCACCACCGCCCCCCGCTCTCGCACTGCGCGGAGCACGTCCGGCAGGACCGCGTCGATGGGAAGGGGCTCGGGCTGGGGCACGGCCCCGGGAGGCTACGGCGCGGCGCGACGAAATCCGAGGAGGGAGACGCCGCTGGACGTTCCATCGCTCGCCGGGGCACGATGAGCGGCCCCACGCGCTTTCATCGTGCGCGCGGTCGGCCAGGAGGTCCCGCATGCACGTCCCGTTGACCCTGGTGGACTTCCTGGATCGCGCGAGGCTGGTCCACGGCGAACGCGTGGCGGTCGTCGACGAGCCGGATCCGCCAGGCGGTGGCGTGGGCCGCATCACCTACGCCCAGTTCGACGCGATGGCCCGCAGCCTCGCATCCGCCCTCGACGATGCCGGCGTCCCCGAGGGCGCCCGGGTGGCCATCGTCTCACCGAACAGCGCCCGGTACCTGGTCGCGCTCTTCGGCGTGAGCGCCTTCGGACGCATCCTCGTTCCGGTCAACTTTCGCCTGAACGAGGACGAGATCCGCTTCATCGTCGAGCACTCGGGCTCGACGGTGGCGCTCGTGGATCCCGACCTCGAGCCCACGCTGCGCGGCGTGCCGGTCGAGCATCGGTTCGTCCTGGGTCGAGACTCGGATGCGGAGCTGTTCCAGCGCTCCGGTGCGACGCCGCGGTTCGGCGTTCCTGACGAGACGCGCACCGCGTCGATCAACTACACGTCGGGCACCACCGCCCGTCCCAAGGGCGTCCAGATCTCCCATCGCAGCGCCTGGCTCAACACCGTGACGTTCGGGCTGCACCTCGGGATGTCGGACCGCGACGTGTATCTTCACACGCTCCCGACCTTCCACTGCAACGGCTGGGGCATGCCCTATTGCCTCACGGCGCTCGGGGCGCGCCAGGTGATCGTGCGCAAGATCGACGGGGCGGAGATCCTGCGACGGATCGACGCGGAGCGCGTGACGCTGCTGAACTGCGCGCCGGCGGTCGTCGCTGCCATCCTGGACGCGGCCGTCGCGCTCTCGGCGCGGGGTGAGCCGATTCCCGGACGGGGCCGCGTTCGCATCGTCGTGGCCGGGGCTCCGCCACCCTCGAAGACCATCGAGCGGGTCGAGACGGAGCTCGGGTGGGAGTTCATCCAGATCTACGGGCTGACCGAGACGTCGCCGCTCCTGACGATCAACCGCGCGCCCCAGGAGTGGGACGGCCTTCCTTCACCGGAGCGCGCGCAGCGCCTCTCGCGCGCGGGGGTCCCCGCCGTGGGGGTTCGCATGGCCGTGAGCCCGGGCGGGGAGCTGCTGGCGCGGTCGAACCACGTCTTCGACGGCTACTACGAGCAGCCAGAGGAGACGGCGAAGGCGATCGTCGACGGGTGGTTCCACACGGGCGACGGGGGGCACCAGGAGGGTGCGTACACGGTCATCACCGATCGCAAGAAGGACGTCATCATCACGGGCGGCGAGAACGTGTCGTCCATCGAGGTCGAGGACTGCCTCTACCAGCATCCCGCCGTCGCCGAGGCGGCGGTGATCGGCGTTCCGGACGAGAAGTGGGGAGAGACCGTGCTCGCGTTCATCGTGCCGAGGGTCGGCGCGGACGTCACGCAGAAGGACATCGTCGACTTCTGCCGCTCGAAGCTGGCCCACTACAAGTGCCCGACCGTCGTCGAGCTGCGCGACGCCCTTCCGCGCACGGCCACCGGCAAGCTGCAGAAGTTCCGCCTGCGCGAGCCGTACTGGGCGGGCCGAGCCCGCGGCGTGAACTGACGCGGAGCCCGGCGTCGCGTCTCAGTCCGGCAGGGGAGCGATGCCGTACTCGCGACGCACCTCGTCCAGCGGGCGATCCATGTGCGGCCAGGGATCCCACCCGTCGGTCGGATCGATGGTGCAGGCGGAGCCGCGCTGAAGCCCGACGAGCATCTTGGCGGGATCGAAGTGCCCCGTCTGTCCCGGCGTGATGGGGGTGATGCGCACGCCCAGGTGGAACTGGAGCAGACCGAAGAGCAGGAACGTGAACGGGTCCTTCTCCTCGCGCCGACAGCCGGCGTGGAAGCCGAGCACCTGAAGCTCGCCCGCGGGATCGGTGCCGTAGCCCGACAGGACGTGCGTCAGGTCGTGGAGCGCGATGGCCTCGGGCGGACTGCCCTTCTCGCCTGGCATCGAGAACCCGTTCGACTCGATGAAGTCGAAGTACGCGCGGCCCAGCGAGCCGGGCGGGCAGTCGCCGAGCGCCCGGTACCGACCGGAAATCTCCGGATCGTCGCGGAAGCCGGCCATGGCCGCGAGGGACCTCGCGAGCCAGCCGAATCCCTTCTCCTTCGCCATTTCCGCGACCTTCTCGCGCGCCCAGAAGCGACGCGCCACGTCGAAGCGCACGCGCATGAGCTGCCCGGCGGCGAGTCGCTGGAACGTGGCGAGGGCGGGCATCTCGACGCCGAGGGCGTGCGCGAACGCCTCGACGACCTCGGCTTCCTTCGGTGAAGCCTCGCCGTCGACCATCGAGAGCACGATCATGCCGCGCACGAGCTGCTGCCGCAGCGCGGGGTCGGTGACGTTCGCCGCCAGCTCTGCGGGCGTGATGGGCAAGAGCGCGTCCACGTCGTGGTCGGTGCCGAAGAAGCTCTGTGCCGCGCGGAGCAGCTCGCGCTCGGTGCCGTCGAAGCTTCCGTCGGCCGAGGCGACCATCTTCATCGCGCGGAGCCCGAAGGGGATCTTCTCGCGTGGCGGAATCAGGATCTGCATGGGGTCCTCCTCCCTGGGCGCAGGGTAGGCGTGGCCCTCGCGCTGGCGCAAGGCGTGCCTCGCCTGGGGCCCGGTGCGCGACTACGCTCCGGCCGGTGTCCCGCGCCGCGCTCTTCGACATGGACCGGACGCTCGTTCGCGTGGACACGGCGACGCTGTACACGCGGTGGCAGCGCGCCCGTGGTCGGGCCACGTGGCGGGATGCGGCCCGGGTGGCCTGGTGGCTCGCGCAGTACGGCCTCGGCGTCATCGACGCGCCCAAGATCGCGCGGAGGGTGGCGCAGGGCTACGCGGGCAAGCAGGAGGCGTGGATGATTTCCCACTGCGAAGAGTGGTTCGCCGACGCGGTCCTCGAGCACGTCTGCGACGCCGGTCGAGAGGCCGTGGAGCGGCACCGCGCCGAGGGCGACGTCGTCGCCATCGTCACGAGCGCCACGCCTTACGCCGCGCGTCCGCTCGCGCGCGAGCTCGGCATCGACCACGTCCTCTCCACGGAGCTGCGCTCCGAGGCCGGGGTGCTCACGGGGGAGCTCGTGGAGCCGATGTGCTACGGCCCGTGGAAGATCGACCACTCGCTGCGCCTCGCGCGGCGCGAGGGCTTCGACCTGGCCGACGCCACGTTCTACACGGACAGCATCACGGACCTTCCGCTGCTCGAGGCCGTGGCGCGGCCCGTGTGCGTCAACCCCGACGCACGCCTGGCGCGCCTCGCCAAGCGCCGGCGCTGGCGCGTGGAGCACTGGTAGCCGCGCGCCCGCCGTGCGGTCCAGCGGCCGGCGGGCTGCGTCCGCTCAGCCCTTGATGCGGATGGCCCAGGTCAGCTTCGCGATGCTCCGGAGCACGTTGGGGACGCGCTTCGCGAGGTTGATCGACGGTGGGCGCTTCTCGATGACGCGAACCGGGATCTCCTCGATCGCGAGCTTCGACCGGTAGGCGCGGATCACGAACTCGCTGGCGAAGACGTCCTTCTCCACCAGGCAGGCGCGGGCGATGGGCGCGACCGTCGTTCGCCGAAAGGCCTTCAGGCCGTGGGTGTCCGTTCCGCGGAAATCGAGCAGCGCGCGCAGGAGGCCGGTGTACACGAGGCTCGCGGCGTGTCGCAGGAGGGGACGCTCGTCCTCGGCGCCGGCGATGAGCTTGGAGCCGATGACCATGTCGGCGCGACCCGACTCGAGGAGGTGCACCGCGCGCTGATGGAAATCCGTGTCGCAGAGGTCTATTTCGTCGCAGATCACGAAGGTCCCGCGCGCGCGCTCGATGCCCTGGCGCAGGGCACGCCCGTAGTTCGGCTCGTCGGCGGAGAACGTGGTCACCTCGGGGTACTTCGCCGACAGCTCCTCGGCGATGGCGATGGTGCGGTCGCGCGAGCCGTTCTCGGCGAGGACGATCTCGTACGACCAGTCGAGGGGGGCGAGGCGCTCCCGCAGATCGACCACCGCGGCGTGCAGGATGGCCTCCTCGTTGTACACGGGGATCACGATGGACACCTTCGGTGCGTCGTTCACGCGAGCCTCGCCAGGGCGCGCTCGGCGCCGTCGCGGCCCTGCACCAGGGCATCCTCCATGGAGCAGTAGGTCCACTGTCCGTAGCGCCCCACGCTGGCTATCCCGGCCCCGTCGAGGAAGCGCGTCACCGTGGCCAGGGCCTCGTAGTAGGCGTGGTCGAAGATGACGTACGCCCAGTCGATCTTGCGGAGCCGTGCGAAGGCGATGTCGCTGGGCCGCTCGATGATGCGCATCTCGACCAGGCCCTGGGCGACGCGCGGGAGCAGGACGTCCAGGTCGGGCTCGGAGCGGTCGGCGAGCTCGACGTAGAGGCCCGCCTTGTTCGGCGGCGCCATGGCGCTCGAGAAGTTCGAGTAGCAGCCCACGCGGTAAAAGGGGTACTTCGCCTCCGGGACGTAGATCCAGTGGATGGGCTGGCCGCAGGGGACGTCGAGCGCCACGTCCAGGTAGTAGAGGTGCGTGCAGCGCAGCTTGCTCGCCGCGTCTCGCACCGCGGAGGGGGCCTTGGGGAGCAGATCGACGAGCACCGGAACGGGGAGGGTGCTCACCAGGGCGTCGTAGCGCACCCTCTCGTCGGGGAGCTCGACGGTGCGGTCCTCGTGATCGATGCGCACCGGGGCGCGTCCGAGCTCGAGCTCGGGGAGCTCTCTCGCCATGGCGTTCGCGAGGACTCCGATCCCGAGCCGCGGATAGACGAACTCGGCGTTGTAGCCCAGCTCGCGATCGTTCAGCCCGACCGCGCCGGCGACGACGTCCTCCAGCTTGGGGAGCGGCACGAAGCGCTGGCACCAGGCGCTCGTGATCTCGCTGGGCGCCACGCCCCACAGCCGCGAGTTGTACGGGATCATGAAATGGTCGCTGATGCCCTGACCGAAGTGGATGCGGCAGAAGTCTTCGAAGCTGCTGGGCTCGGGCCTGTCGGTCGCGAAGTGCGCCCGCAGGAAGCCGAGCAGGCACTCGTTGGCGACGGCTGGCGGCAGGCCGAACGTGTTCGCCTGGAACGGATAGCGCGTGTACACGCCGTTCGACCAGATCACGCTCCGGCGCACGACGGTCTCGTGGTCGTCGCCGATCCACCCGAGCACGCGACGGCGCATGGCGTCGTCGCGAAGGTGCAGCAGATGGCCGGTGCGGTCGAAGCGCCATCCGGAGTCTTCGACCGTCACGGCGTGGCCCCCGGGGACCTGGAGCTTCTCGAAGAGCCGGAAGCCGCGCCCCGCGCCCTTGACCTGCAGCGCGGCGCTCATTCCCGCGAGCCCGGCGCCGATCACGGCCACCTCGGTCTTCGATTCCGGCAAGGTCATGAGGGGAGGGGACGGGCTTTCTAGCACGGGCGAGCCGACGCGGAGGGGGCCTTGTTTGTCCACTTCCGCGCCCCGGTGGCATCTTGTCGACGGAGGCGGCGTCCCACGGTGTTCTTGGTTGCGCTCACTCAGCTTCGCCAGCCCCTGGATCAGGTGGTGAAGGGACTGACTCGGGATCTGCTCGAGACCGAGCACGAGGTTCGGTGTCGTCTCGAGGGCACGCCGCCGCATCTCGTGACGGCGACGAGCGATCGCGACGCCGCCCTGAAGACGCTCGGCCTGCTGCGCCAGGGGGGCAACCGCGCCGTCGCGTGCGACTCGAACGCCGTCCGCTCGAGCGTCCTCATGGTGAGCCTGCGTACCTTCGAGCTGAACGACGACGGGCTGGTGGGTCACTCGCCCGCCGGAGATCCGAAGCTGCTGCCCTGGAGCGACGTCCTCGCCATCGTCCGCGCCGACCTCGACGGGAGCCACATGCTCTACTTCTTCCGCGCGTCGGGGGACGTCCCGTGGATGCTGCGCGAGAAAGGCACGAGCTACGCGGGGCTCGGTGACCGCAAGCGCGACGAGGTGCGCGCCTCCTTCCTCGAGTTCGTGCAGGTCGTCCGCGGTCGGGTTCCGAAGGCGGCCTACGACGAGCGCCTGACGCACACCCGCATCGATGCCGCGGTTCGGCTGCTCCAGACCGGCTCGGCGCTCACGTCCGCGTCCAACGTTCCCGATCGCCGTTCGAGCGCCGCGCCCAACCTGAGCCGCGGAACGCCGTACCCCATGAGGATTCCGGAGGCGGCGCGCGTTCCGTCGTTCCCCGAGGGCGTCATGCGGCGGAGCACGCCGCCGCCGGCTCGCTACGACGGCCCCGTGACGTCCCTGGGCGCGCCCTGGCGGAAGAGCGAGTTCCCGCGCTCCGAGGTCCCGCCGCTGGCCATCGGCCCCACGCTGATCCCTCGCAGCGATGACGACGCGACCGCGCGTCGCGTGACGATCGACGTGCTCGCGCACCTCGTGGCGCTCGGGCACGCGCGCGGTCACCTCTGAGCGGTCGGCTTCCGCCTCGCGCTCCCTATCCCACTTCCGCCCAGGCGTTCGACACGACCGGCGCTTCGCGTCCGCCCGCGAACGACTGCAGCGCCACGCGCCCGTCGCCCGCGTTCCACCCCCTGGTGCTGATCACCTCGCCCGGCCAGACGTTGCGACGGAACTCGAGGTCGAGGTA
>CAZARU010000169.1:0-13920 GCA_964487605.1 uncultured Polyangiaceae bacterium | reverse complement strand
AACGCTCCTCCGCCCGAAGGCCTCAGAGCTTCCGTCGCGTCACGACGCACCACGGGCTCGAGTCTACCACGTCACTCCGAGCTCGCCCGCGGCCGTCCTCGTCGCTCCCGATCGATGCTCGGCGTCGCCCCGGTGCCGGCATGCTCGGCAGCGCGCCGCGGGGCATCCCCTACGGCCCCGTCGGCACGCAGGCGGCGGACTGCTCGGGGCACAACGGCGTCGAGCTCCCCTCCTGTTCCGTGGCGACGCACTTGGTCTCGAAGGGGCTCCGGTGGACGTCACAGTTGTAGACGAGACCCTGGTCGCCAAAGTGCTGGATGCAGCCCAGGTCGGCCCGGTTCGTGTAGGTGTGCGCTTCCTGGGGTGTGTAGTGGCAGCGCACGACGTTGGGCGGAAGGCAGGTGATCATCAGCGCGTCCGTCCCGTCCTGGCACTTCGGGATGTTGTGGTACGCATCCTCCAGGCACTCGTAGCCAGTCGGACAGCACCACTTCCCCGAGTACTGTTCTAACCGGCACTGCGTGCCGCAGAAAGACAGGCCGTCGCCGCAATCGCTGTCCCACGTGGCCAGCGACCCCTGCTGGATCGCGACGGGCTCGTAGCAGCTGGCGAACTCCGTCAGATCGCAGGCGTCCGCGTCCGCACCGGCGTCGCCGCGAGGCGCGTCGCTGCCCGTCGCCGCATCGGCGGGCCCCACGATCGGCTCCTCGGCGGGAATCGTCTGCACGGGACCAGCCGCGCCGCCGCGCGTGCTGCACCCGTCGCACACGCCGGCCGCATCGGCGCAGTTGCCGGAAGGATCGCAGAAGCGCCGCTGCACGGAGGTGCTGTCGACGCAGTTGCAGACGTAGGTCGGGCACTGCGTGTCGCGCTGGCAGCCGTCCGATCCGAGCGGACTGGACGAGCCGTCGCACGCCGTGGCGGCGCCCAACGTGAGTGCAAGCGCGGCGACGACCGCCCAACCGGAGGTCACGGAACGCAGAGCCCGTTGCTGCAAGAGGTGAAGCCGATGGTCGAGCAGTCGTAGCTCACCACGAACCCGTCGTCGCACAGTTGTACCGAGCTGCCGGCGCACGTGGAGGGCAGGTCCGGGTCGCATTCGGTTCCGGTGGCGACGCAGTCGTCCACCTCGCAGCGCTTCTCGAATGGGCGGGAGGCACAGTCTCGACGTTCGATCTGCCCCGACACGTCGTCGGGCAGGCGATCGCACTCGACCTTGACGTTGCCCTCGCAGACATCCTGAAAGGCGTCGGGGTCGCAGCTCTCTCCGCCGAGGCACCCGTGGCTGGTGCCACCGTCCCAGCTGAACGTGCCGCACTCGAGTCCGCGGAGCACGCAGTCCACTCCGAGGTAGCGAGCGCCCGACACGCCGCAGGTTTCCTCGTTCGCGCCGTAGCACATGGCGGGGGCGCAACCCGGAAAATCGCAGTAAGCGGTACCCGGGTTGCCTCCGACCGTGCACTCCTGGTCGAAGCGCGCGCAGTCGACCGTGTACGACCAGCCGTCGAGCATGCAGCCGGTCAGCTTGGAGCCGTCGCACGAGTCGCCGTTCGTAATCGAGTCGTAAATCGGGTCGCACGCCGCCGCGGTCACCGGCCCGTCCGGCGAAGCGCAGGCAATGAGCGCCGCACAGTCGGGCAGCGCGCCGAGCATGCACTCGTACAGCGCCTTCATCCGCAACGTCGTCCGCGAGTACACGTACGGAGCCGTGAAGTCGCCAGGGCTCCGGTAGCTGAAGACACCGGGGCTGCCGATGCAGCTGTTCACGCCGCGAAAAAAGTTCCCGTCGAACTCCTGAGGCATGCACGCTGCCATCCCGAGGCAGATCCGTGCCGCTTCTTCCTTGGAGAAGACCGGAGTGCCATGGCCCGACCCGCCGCCCGCGCCCGCACCGCCACCCACTCCCGCGCTGCCTGCCGTTCCCGCCGTGCCCGCCGCGCCGCCGCTCGATGTTCCGCCGGTCGCGCCGGCGCCGCCGTCGACGGTCCCTCCGCATACGCAGTCGCCGAAGGCACCGCTGGGCGTGCAGCTCTGTACGCCGGTATCGCCGCCCACGCACAGGCAGGCCTGGGTGCTGCCTGGGGTGCACCTGGGCACGTTCCCACCGGCGGCGTCGTCGCCACCGCACGACACGGCAATCGCGAGGCCGACCAACGGAGCCCACAGGCGCGACTCGACACGAGCTGCTGGCCGGACCATGGCGCCTCATATCACGCGCCCCGCCGAGAAGAGCGAGACTTGGTGCGCTCCACTCGGTCCGGCCCGTGCAACGTGCACGACAGGGCTGAGATGTCACGCGGTCGGGCGAGCGCGCAGGTCAGCCGCCGCTCCCACGCGGACGAGGACGACGACTCGCGGGCTCACACGGCGCGCGGTGGACTCCACAGCGCGGCCAGGTCGATCTCGATGGCCTCGAGCGGCGCCGCGCGCACGCGTTCGTCACCCAGATGCGTGCGAACCTCCCGCCACGACCCCGCCGAGCCGAGTGTATGCACCTCCAGGCTCCGGGCGATCGGGTCCAGCAGCCAGACGTGGGGCACTCCGTGCTCCGCGTACACCGGCAGCTTCACCTGACGATCGACGGTTTCGGTCGACTTCGAGAGCACCTCGCAGATCCAGTCGGGCGCGTTCGTGAAGTACGCAGCGTCCGGGAGGGTCGGCATTCGCTCCGCGCGCCAGCCAGCAAGATCCGGCACCATGGGTTCGAGCGCCACGAGGTGCAGCTCGGGCTCGTGCAAGATCCACCACCCTCCCGGTCCCCCGCGACCGCGCTGGAACGGCCCGCTCAGCTCGCCGACGAGCACCGACGACGCATTCGCATGGGCCGGTGACGGGCGCGGTGAAACGTAGAGCGTGCCGCGAACGATCTCCGCGCACTGGTGCGCGGGCACCGCCAGGTACTGCTCGTAGAGCGCACGCCGGTGATCTGCCGCGGCGGATTGACCCATCTCGTCGATCCTACACCTTCGACACCCGACGGGCATTTCGGTCCTGGGAACGCGGCGCCTCGCAGGCAACTGACGAGGTTGCCCCGAAGGCACCGGCGTCGTTCGCGGGTACCTTCAGTGTGCTGGTCGCTCGACGACGGTGAGCCCCCGAGCAAGCTGTTGGGCGTGGTCGCCGCGTCATGTCTTCCGGAAGGGCGGCACGGTTCGAGCGGGGGACTGCCGCGCAGAACCCTCGAGAGTCTGGGCTGACCGCGCGGCGCCCAAGCCGCGCCGGTCAGTTGGTCGAGTTCTGCTGGTCGCGCCTCATCTGCAGGATCACGCCGACGGCGCCCGATGTCACGGAGCCAGCGGCTCCCACGAGTGAGCGCTTGGCCCGCGCGGAGCTGCCGGGTGGCGCGCAGACGCAGGCGCTCGAGTACTCGCCCATGTAGACCATGCCGGCGACTTCCATCCCGTCGGCGCGGCACTTCTGTTCGCACCCGCCGCGACCCCCTTCGATGTGCGGACTGCCGGTGAACGTGGTGCCGCACCCGGCCAGCGTCGTGCCCATCGCTGCCATGATTCTGATCCAATGACGCATGTCGGTAATCTCCCTTCGCGTGGCTTCGAGGGTCGGCCGACCGAGTCAGGGAGACCAGGTCGTCGTGGCCCCCTCCTGTATCGCTCCTCTGGCCTGATCGTAGTGCAGAATCCCGCCGCCGATCCCCACGGCGATGCCGGCGCCGATCAAGCCGAGGCCCACCGGATTCGCTTCACCTGTGTCTCGGTCCCCCACCGTCGATGCACCCGCGGTCACCAGCACGATCGCGGCGACGAGAATCGCCGTGGGCACCACCGGCGTCCAGGTCGGCGGCTCCCTCCGACCGGGCGCCCGCGAATAGTAGACCAGCCCGCTGTTCGCGACCGTGATCAGGTCGGTGTCGCCGGCATAGCCGTCCCCGTCGGACCGCCCGAACATGAACAGCTTGTAACGCCCCACCGGCAGGTCCACCACGCACGGCGTCGTGCAGAGCAGCCCACTCCTCGTCGCCGGCACGTCGTAGCCGGCTGGAACGAACGTGGTGTCGGCGCGGGCGGTCACCTCGAGCGGCCCGTCGGTGCCGTCCAGGACGATGCGCGCATGGCCGACGGGGATCGGCGTGCTCGGAAGCGTCATCGCTGGCGGAGTTCGCGGAGGCGGTGAGCGCGGTTCCAGGACCTTGGGCTCGCCGCGACACCCCATGGCGGCGACTGCAGCGCCGAGAACGAGTGCGGAACGCCGGGCGAAGCGAGTCGACGCGGACGCGGCACGGGTCCGTCGGACGACCGCGGCGTGGCTGCCGCGCAGCCGACGAGTGTGCCCGGCGATCACGACAGAACCGTCGACAGCTCTTCCTGCACGCTCGCCGTGAACCCGACGGTGGCGCGCCGCCCCACGACGACGATGGGCCTTCGCATGCGGCTGCCGTCGGCGGCGAGCCACGCGACGAGCTTCTGGTCGCTCATGCCTTCGGCTTCCTTGCGACGCTTCGGCGCGACGAGTCCAGCGACGCCGCCGACCTTGCGCGCCAGTGTCTCGATCTCGTCGGCGCCCAGCGGCTCCTTGATCAGGTTGCGGAGCTCGAACCCATGTTCCCCCAGCTTTCGCGCGAGAAACTCTCGCGCCTTCACGCAGCCCGTTCAGCCCGGCTTCCAGAAGAGCTTCGCGCGCGCCATGCGCCGAGTCTCCGTCGGAGGAGCGGCGAAGCGCAAGGGGCCACGCACTGCGGGGACGCGGTCGAACCGGACCCGCCCGACCAGGTCGGCCACCGCGAAGCCCTTCGATGCATCGCTCGACGATCCCGAACGCGCACTTCCGCTTCACGGCGGACTGCGCGATCCTCGGCGCCGAAGGAGCACCGCCGGGCCAATGAACCACGGAAACTCGCCGGTCACGCGAGCATGAAGCGCTCGGGCGTCGTGGCGGGGCTCGGGGCGGCGGCGCTGGTCGTCGCGCTGATCGTGGCGGGACGCTCCCCGTCGTACTCCGGGCCGTTCATCCGCGAGGACGCGGCGTTCCAGGATCCGGTGAGGCTCGGTCGAGCGTGGGCGCTGCCGGTGGCGCGAGCGTACGGAGAGCGGCTGGACTGGCAGAAGAACGGCTCGACCTGCGGGGCGGCGAGCCTCGCCAACCTGACCCGCTCCCTCGGCGCCGGTGTCGCCGAGGCCGACGTGCTGTCGCGCAACGGGATCTGCCGCACCGGCATCTGCTTCGGCGGCGTCACGCTGGACGAGCTGGCCGGCATGGCGCTCACCGTGACCGGGCGCCGCGTCACCGTGGTGCGCGATCTCACCTGGGAAGCTTTTCGCGCGATGCTCCCCGAGCTGAACGATCCGACCAAGCGGTTCGTCGCGAACTTCCACCGCGGGCCGCTCTTCGGCCGTGGCGGGGGCCACCACTCCCCGCTCGGCGGCTGGCTCGACGCCGACGACCGCGTGCTCGTCCTCGACGTGAACCAGGAGTACCAGCCGTGGCTGGTGGAGCCCCGCCGCCTGTTCGAGGCGATCGACACCGTCGACGGCTCGACGGGGAAGAAGCGGGGCCTGCTCGTGGTCGAGTGACGGACACGGGCCGAGGCAAGCGAGGTTTCGCGTGAAACCCGTGGGCTATACTGGCCGCGGGTGGCCAGCACGGACTCGACCAGGGGACTCGCGCACGGCGCGAAGGACGACATCCGGTTGCTCGAGGCCCTCGACGAGCTCGGCGCCATCGCGCGCGGCGGACGCAACTTCGGAGAGATCGCCGCCAGGGCCGTCGAGGTCATCAAGGCGTCGCTCCGGCTGGCGTACGTGGGGATCGCGCGCGTGGACGTCGAGGCGAACCGCGCCGAGCACGTCGCCGACGCTTCGGAGCTCGGTCAGCGGCTCAGCCCGGGCTACTCACTGCCGTTGACGCGCGGGATCGTCGGCAGGTGTGCGCGCACGGGGAAGACCGTTCACGTGGAGGACGTCGCCGGCGACCCCGACTACGTCGAGACCCTGCCCGGCATCCGTACCGTCCTCGCCGTGCCGGTCCGCTCGGCGGATCGCCTGGTCGCCGTCCTGGTGTGCGAGGCGCGCATCCCCGGGGCGCTCGAGGATCGCGTGCTGCTCCTCGAGGTCGTCGCCAATCGTCTGGGCGTGGCCCTGGACAATGCCGAGCTGTTCCTGCAGCGGGAGGCGGCGCTCGGTCACGCGGAGCGACAGGCCGCGCACTTCGAAGCGCTCAGCGCCCTGGGTCGGATCGCCACGGAGGACCTGGACCTGCGCGCCATGCTGCAGCGCACCACGGACGAGCTGGCGCGGCGCTTCGGCTGGGAGTTCGTCGCGTGCGTGTCCATCGACTGGGCGGCGAACCGGTTTCGGTGCGAAGCCCTCTCGACGAAGCTGCCGACGGACGTCCACGTCGGCTACGGCCGCCCGCTCGGGTCGGGAGTCGTGGGGCGCGTCGCGCTGACGCGTCGTGGTGTCGTCATCGACGACGTGACGAGCCACGCCGACTACGTCGAGACCCTCCCCGGGGCGCGCTCGGAGATCTGCGTCCCGGTGATCTCCCGCGGAACGGTGGTGGCGCTCATCAACGCCGAGAGCACGCGCCCGGGCGCGTTTCGCGATCAGCTCCCGCTGCTGGAAGCCGTCGCCGAGCAAGTGGCGGGCGCCGTCGCGAGCGCCCAGATGCACGGCGAAGTCCAGCGGCGCGCGCGCGAGCTTCAGCTCCTGACCGACGTGTCGCGGACGGCCTTCGAGAAGGCCGACGACTTCGATCTCGTGCTCACGGAGCTCGTCGCCTACGTCCAGCGCGAGCTCGATCTGTGCCTCGTGGCGGTCCTCTTGTTCGACGATCAAGGAGTGAACCTCGAGCTCGCGGCGTATGCCACCAGCGTCCCCGTGTCGGTGACGCGCGGCATGCGGGTCTCACCGCGTCTCGGCGTCATCGGGCGCGCCATCCGAACCGGCGAGCCCGCCCTGGTGCTCGACGTAGGACGGGACCCCGACTACGTGGCCGTCAGTGAAGCCGTCGTCGCCGAGCTGGTCGTACCCATCTGGTTCAGGAACCGGGTTCTCGGCGTCGTCGACCTGAACAGCACGACGGGCGAGTCCTTCTCACCCGAGAGCGTGATGGTGCTGCGCCTGCTGGTCGAGCAGGTCGCGGGTGCGCTGCGAATGGCGGCGATGAACCGCCGGCTCACCGAGGCCAATCGTGTGCTCACCGAGCTCTTCTCCCGATACGTGGCGCCGGACCTCGCCGAGATCCTGCTGACCGATCCGGAGAGGTTTCAGAGCCGGGGCGAGCGGCGGGAGGCGAGCGTGCTCTTCGCCGACATTCGCGGGTTCACGCACCTCAGCCAGCGGCTTTCCTCGGAAGACATCCTGGCGCTGCTGAACGAGTACTACTCCACGATGGGCGAGGCGATCTTCCGCCACCGAGGGAGCGTCAACAAGATCATCGGCGACGGACTCATGGCCGTGTTCGGCGTGCCCGAGCGGCTGGAGGACCACGCCACTGCCGCGGTCCTGGCCGCGCGCGACATGCAGGCGGCGGCCACGGCGCTCGGACCGCGCTGGGAGCGGCTGGCGGGGAGCGCCCTTCAGGTCGTCGTCGCCGTGAACTCGGGGGAGGTCATCGCCGGCAGCATCGGGGATCCGCGGCACATGGAGTTCACGGTCCTGGGCGACGTCGTCAACGTGTCGGCGCGCCTGGAGGCCGAGGCGAAGTCCCGCGAGGCGGGCATCCTCATCACCGAAGCCGTGCGCGTGGGGCTGTCGCAGCCCATCGAGACCGTCCCGCTGGGCAGCATCGAGCTGCGCGGCAGGACCGGCGCGGTGCCCATCCACCGAGTGGTTCACTGACGAGCCGTCGCGCTACAGCCCCAGCTGCTTCGCGATGATGATCTTCATGATCTCGTTCGTCCCGGCGAAGATGCGCTGGACGCGCGCGTCCATGTACGCGCGCGTCACCGGGTACTCCAGCATGTACCCGTAGCCGCCGAAGAGCTGCAGGCACTCGTCGACCACCTCCGCCAGCATCTCCGTCTGCCAGAGCTTCGCCATCGAGCACTCCTTCACCAGGTGCTTGCCCGCGGCGTGCTCGGCCATGAGGCGATCGATGAAGGCGCGGCCGACCTCGACCTTCGCGGCGCACTCGGCGAGCTTGAACTTCGTGTTCTGGAACTTGCTGATCGGCTTCCCGAACGCGTGACGCTCCTTCGTGTAGGCGATGGTGTCCTCCAGCACCTTCTCCGCCCGGGCCTGAGCGCCGAGGGCCACCACCAGGCGCTCCTGCTGGAGGTTGTTCATGAGCTGGGAGAACCCCTCCCCTTCCTGGCCCAGGCGGTTGGCCACCGGCACCCGGCAATCCTCGAAGGCGAGCTCGCTCGTGTCCTGGGAGAACATCCCCATCTTCTCCAGGCGCTTGCCCTTGATGAACCCGGGCGTCCCGGCCTCGACGACGAGCAACGTGATGCCGCGGTGAGCGTTCGCCGGGTCGGTGTCGGTCTTCGCCGCGACGATGCACAGATCACAGAGCTGACCGTTCGAGATGAACGTCTTGGAACCGTTGAGGACGTACTCGTCTCCGTCACGAACGGCCGTGCTGCGAATTCCTGCCAGGTCGGAGCCGGTTCCCGGCTCGGTCATCGCAATGGCCGTCACGATCTCGCCCGAGGCGCAACCCGGGATCCAGCGGCGACGCTGGCTCGCGTCTCCGAACGTCCAGAGGTACGGCACGACGACGTCGGAGTGCAGGGACATGGCGAACCCCGACTCGTACGCGCGCGCGAGCTCCTCGATCAGGATCGCGGAGTAGAGAAAGTCGCCACCGGCCCCGCCGTGGTCGGCCGGCGCCCAGGTGCAGAGGAATCCCGCCTCGCCCGCCTTGCGCCAAGACTCGCGATCCACGATCCCGTTGGCGTTCCACCGCGGCTGATTCGGGACGACCTCCTGCTCGACCCATCGCCGAAACGACCGGCGAAAGAGGTCGTGCTCCTCGGTAAAAATGGTGCGTTCCACGGGGACTCCTCTCGGGGCCGGGAGGGTACAACGCCGTCGCCCGGGGAGCTTGTACGCCGCGGATCGTCGATTTGGGGCTCCAGGACCGCCGGATCGCGCCGTTCTCGGGTGAGCGGCAGTGTTCTGGAAGAAGGCCCCCGAGAAGCCGAGCGCCGCGGCGCCCTCCGCGTCGCCGTCGGCCGTGGGTGACGAGGATCGTGCCCTCGACACCATCGCACTCCTGCTCAGGAGCTACGGCGAGACGGCCTTCGACGTGGCCGAGGCAACCGCCACGGAGATCCGCAGCCAGTGCGAGGACTGGGCCAAGCGCATCGTCGTGGGCGGCGGCCGAGACCGCGAGGAGGGCGGCGGCGCCCTGCGACGCGACTGGGGCGGCGTGCGGCGCTTCTTCGCGGAGCAGCGCAAGGCAGAGGTCGACTTCGTGCGCGGGAGCCTGGGCGATCTGCGGGAAGCGCTCCACGCGTTCAGCCGCTGCATGATCGAGACCGTGGCCGACGATCGCGCTGCAGACGCCGACGTGCAGCGAGGCATCGATCAGCTGTCGACGGCGGTGGCGCGGGACGACCCCGAGGCCATCCGGCGAGCCGCCACGGACGCGGTGGACCTCGTGAGGCGCACCCTCGCCGCGCGCAAGGAACGCCAGGATGGGCAGCTGCAGGCGCTGCGCTCGCACGTCTCGTCGCTTCAGCAGGAGCTCGACGAGGCCCGCGGTGAGCTCGAGATCGATCCGCTGACCCAGCTCTTCGGCCCGACGGCGCTCCACCAGCACGCCGAGCGCCTGTCGGACCTCGGCCTGCTCCTGGCCACTCCGCCCTCGCTCATCCTGGTCCGCGTGGACGGCTTCGCTGCGCTGGACGCCGACCTCGGGCGCGCGGGAAGCGACGTCGTGCTGCGGGAGCTCGCGAACGCGCTGCTCCGCTGCTTCCTGCGCCGCGAGGATTTCGTGGCGCGGCTGGGCACCGACGGCTTCGCCATCATCGTGGCGGAGCCGACCCTCGAAGCCGCCGCCGAGCTGGCAGAGCGCGCCATCGACGGGGTGCGCAAGCACGAGATCACCACGTCCCGAGGCCCGCTGCGCGTGACGATCTCGCTGAGCGTCACGCAGCTTCGCCAGGGCGAGCGCTCCAGCGAGTGGCTGGAGCGGGGCGAGCGCGCGCTCGCGTCGGCGTGCGAGCGCAGAGACGCGCTGGTCGTGGTGGATCCGTGCACCGGGCTCGACGCCTGGCGGTCGGAGTCCGTGCGCCCTGCGGGCCGGCCCTCGAGGCCAACCGTCCGCTCGAGCGGGCGGCCCGCGCCGACGCGGTCACTGCCCCCCCGCACCTCCGGGCGCCCGGCCCGCTGATCGCCGTGGTAGAAGGCGCGCCTCGTGAGCACGGAGCGCCCGAGCGCGACGACCGTCGCCATCGCCGCCTGGGGGACCCTGGGAGTCCTCGCGCTGCTGGGGCAAGCGCTGTGGCGCCTCACGCCTCGCGCGCTCGAGCCGTTCGCGGACGGAACGCTCACTCCGGCGACGACGGCCTTGTACGTCGTCTGGGTCCTGTTCAACGTGTGGGCAGAGGGCTGGCGGGGATTTCACCTTCGCTTCTCCCCGCGCGTCGTGGCGCGCGCGTTTCACCTCGGGCGCTCGCCGCGCCCGCACTTCGTGGCCCTGGCGCCGCTCTACTGCATGAGCTTCTTTCACGCGACCCGTCGGGGAATGATCGTCGCCTGGGCGATGACCACCGCCATCGTGATCCTGGTCCTCGTCGTTCGTTCGTTCCCGCAGCCCTGGCGCGGAATCGTGGACGGTGGCGTGGTCGTGGGGCTGGCGCTCGGTAGCCTCTCCATCCTGTACTTCTTCGCACGGGCCATGGGCGGCGGCGCGCCGCCCGGCGGCGCCGATCTGCCGGAAGAACCCGGGGCGTGATCCGCCGCGGCCAGTGGAGCTATGCTCCACGCGCGTGGCGGAGCTCTCGTCCAGCGAAGTGCCCGCGGGCGGCTGTCGATCGCGCGTCGTCGAGTTCGACTTCGACACCAAGACGGAGCGCGCCATCGATCTGGCGGGGTTTCGCGAGGCGATGGCGGCGGGTCGCTTCGTCTGGATCGACGTGGACTACGGCGATCCCGGCGCCGCGCGGCGGCTCCTGGACGGCCTCGGGCTGCTCGACCACGAGATCGTCGAAGACGCGCTGACGCGAGAGCCGGCGACGCAGTCGGCCCGCTACAAGGACCACCTGCACTTCGTGGTGTCGGGCTGCCGCCTGACGGGAAGGAACTTCGACCTCGAGCGCGTGGACTGCGTGGTCGGCGAGCGCTTCCTGGCGACGATTCACCGGGGGCCCATCGTCTTCCTCGAGGCGCTCGCGAAGGACTACTCCGCGGACTTCAGGAGCTTCGCCAAGAGCCCGAGCTTTCTGGTCTACGAGATCTGGGAGCACCTGACCGACAACTATCTGGCGGTGCAGAAGGCGTTCGAGGAGCGCGTCGAGCAGCTGCAGATCGAGCTCATCGGGGAGGTCGACGATCGCATCTTCGTGACGGTGTCCGAGCTCGGAGCCGATCTGCTGCACTTCCGGAAGGTGGTGATGCCGGCGCGCGCCGTCCTCACGGATCTGGCGACCAGGAAGTCGCTCTACATCAGTGAAGCGACCCAGCCGTTCCTCCTGAACATGGTCGGCACCCTGGAGCGCGTCCTACAGGATCTCCTCGTCGATCGCGACATCCTCTCGGAGTCGCTCAACCTGTACATGTCGCTCGTGGGGTACCGGACCAACCTGGTCATGAAGCGCCTGACCGTCGTCAGCGTGATCTTCCTGCCGCTGACCTTCCTCTGCGGCGTGTACGGCATGAACTTCGACGTCCTGCCCGAACTCAAGTGGCAGTACGGCTACGGGTACTTCTGGCTGCTGGTGCTGTTCATCGTCGCGGCCATCGTGTGGATCTCGCGACGCACCAGGCTGCTGTGAAGCGTCAGGGGCGGCGCGCTCCGCCGCCCCTCACGCCGCCGACGGACCGTGGAGCTCCTCGCCGCCCACCCACGTCGCCCGCACGCGCGCGTCCGAAAGATCGCCGCTCAGGCCGTCCACGACGACGAGATCCGCCCGCTTGCCCACCTCGAGGGTGCCCGTCTGATCGAGGCAACCGACCACGAGCGCGGCCGTGCGCGTGTACATCGCGAGGGCCTCGTCCAGGGTGAGGCGCTGTTCGGCGTCGACGACCACACCGCGCCCGTTGAACCTGGTGACCGCAGCGCGGATCCCGGCGAGAGGTTCGAACGTGTCGACGGGATGATCCGAGCTGCCGACGACACGGACGCCCGCGTCGTGGAGCCAGCGCAGGCCGAAGAACGGAAGCCCGGGGATGCTCGGCGCGCTGGCGTAGGTGTGCATGGCGAGCATGGCAGGCTGGACCACCGCGGCGACCCCGAGCGCAGCCATGCGCGCCGCGAGGGCCCGGTCGGTGAAGCTCGCGTGCTCCACGCGCGCCGTGCCGGCGTCGTGCAGGCGGCTCCCCGTGGCCTCGTAGGCCGCCAGCGCGACGTCGATGGCGGCGTTCCCGATGGCGTGCGTCGCCACCGAGAAGCCCCGCTCGACCACTCCGCGGATCATCCGCTTCGCGTCCTCGTGCCCGTAAATCGCGATCCCGGAACGCACCTGCCGTCCGAATCGAGGCTCGACGGAGAGCGACGTCCGCACGGGATCGAAGGATCCCATCCGGAGCGACAGCGCGACGGCGCGAACGCTCGAGGCCATCGCTTGCCACCAGCCGAGGCACATGCTGCACCCCGGTGCGCCGTCGAAGATGAGCTTCACGGGGCCGACGGTGAGGGGCCCGTGGACTTCGCCCGTGGGTGGCCCGTCGAGGACGTCCCAGGGTTCCTCCAGGTACCCGGTGGTGGACACGGGGCACGCGTGCGTCGGGATCAGGACCTCACCGCGACGCGCGGATTCGCGGTAGACGGTCATCAGCTCCTGCGGCACGGCCGTGTCGACGACACGCGTGATGCCCGCCCGCACCATCGCATGGTAGTGCGCGGCCATCCGCTCGAGGATCCCCGCACCGTCGTGGCCGACGCGATCGGGCCGTGCGAGCGCCTCGACGCGGCTCATGCCGCGCTCGATGAGCAGACCGTCCGGCGCGCCGCTCTTGCTGCGGGAGATCACGCCGCCCGAGGGATCCGGCGTGCCGGCGCCGATGCCCGCGAGTTCCAGCGCCCGGCTGTTCGCCAGCGCGCGATGGCAGGTGTAGTGCAGCGCGAAGAGCGGCCGATCGGGGACGGCCTCGTCGAGCTCCTGCACCGTGGGCGGGCGCCTCTCGGAGAGCTGGGACTCGTCCCAGCCCGTCGCAACCAGCCACCGCCCCGGCGCGAGACCGCGAGCCGCATCGGCGAGCGCCGACTGGAACGAAGCGACGTCGCGCACACGGGGTGGTCCGAGCGCCGCCGCGCCGGAGTAGAGCGACATGACGGACACGTGGTGGTGCGCGTCGATGAACCCGGGCAGCACGTCCGCGTCACCGGCGTCGATCACGACGGCTCCGTCGCCTGCCTCGCGAAGTACCGCCTCGCGATCGCCAATCGCCAGGATCCTTCCGTCGCGCATCGCCAGTGCGCCGACCGTGCGCGCCTGGGAGTCCAGGCACCGGATGCGTGCAGCCGTCAGGACCGTCGTCATGGTGCGCCCGAGCGTAGCGTGCTCTGGTCCGCGAGCGGCGCGACTTTCGCGCGCGCGATCACGCGCGGGCGATTCCGTTGCATGGGCGTTCGACCCAGACTAGATACGTCGCGCCATGACGACCCCCTCGTTCTCACGCTGCCTCGCTCTCGGCCTCTTCTCGCTCGCTGCGACCGTCGGCTGCGGCTCGGACGACGAAAAGGGTGGCGGAGGCTCGGGCGGCGGCGCCGGTGCGGATGGGAGCGCGGGAGCGGGCGGATCGACGGGCGGGACCTCGGGTTCGGGCGGCACCGCAGCGTCCGGCGGGGCGGGCG
>CAZARU010000168.1:0-14034 GCA_964487605.1 uncultured Polyangiaceae bacterium | reverse complement strand
CGTCGCAGGCCAACCCCTGCGTGATCTGCGTCGCGGCCGACTGCTGCGGCGCGCTCACCGCGTGCCAGGCCGACGGCACGTGCGGCGCGGCGCTCGTCGACTTCGGTTCGTGCATCGCGAACGGTCGCGGCGCCGTGTGCGTCGATCGCCTCGAGGCGGACGGCGGCGCGACGGGTGTGGCACTCGGGACGTGCGCGCGCGGCTGCAACGCCTGCACGTCCTGAACGAGGGCATGACGATGAGCGCGGCGGAGCTTACGTGGATGGACGCGACGGCCCAAGCCGCGCTCGTGCGAAAGCGCGAAGTGACGCCGCTCGAGCTCGTGGACGCCGCCATCGAGCGCATCGAGGCTGTCAATCCGAAGCTCAACGCCGTCGTGACGCCGATGTTCGAGCTGGCGCGCGAGCGCGCCCGGCGCGAACTGCCCGACGGACCGTTCCGCGGCGTGCCGTTCCTGCTGAAGGACCTGCTCGCGACCTACGAGGGCGTTCGCTACACCATGGGCTGCACGGCGATGCGGAACAACGTCGCCGGGGTGACGGCGGAACTCGTTCGCCGGCACCTCGCGGCGGGGCTCGTCGTCGTGGGTCGCACCAACACGCCCGAGATCGGCATCTTGCCTACCACCGAGCCGGACCTGTTCGGCGCCACGAAGAATCCGTGGGATCCCACGCGAACCACCGGCGGATCGAGCGGAGGCTCCGCGGCGGCGGTGGCAGCGGGCCTCGTCCCGTTTGCCCACGCCAACGACGGCGGAGGATCCATCCGCATCCCGGCGGCGTGCTGCGGGCTCTTCGGCCTCAAGCCCACGCGTGGCCGCAACCCCATGGGGCCCGAGATCGGGGACACCCGCAGCGGCATCGCCGTCGAGCACGCGGTCACGCGCAGTGTGCGTGACAGCGCCGCGCTGCTCGACGCCACCAGCGGACCCGACGTCGGCGATCCGTACTGGGCTTCCCCGCCGGCGCGGCCCTTCCTGGACGAGGTCGGCGCGGATCCGGGGAGCCTGCGCATCGCATTCTCGGCCGCGACGGCGAACGGCGCGCCGGTGAGCCCGGACTGCGTTCGCGCGGTTGAGGAGACCGCCAAGCTGTGCGCGGAGCTGGGACACCACGTGCAGGAAGACACGCCCTCATCCGGCGACCCGATGGCGTTCACCCAGGCCTTCCTCGTCCTGTGGTCGTCGGGCGTCGCCCAGAACGTCCAGGGAATCGCCGACGCGCTGGGCAAGGCACCGGCGGAGGACGACTTCGAGCCGTTGACGTGGGCTCTGGGCCAGATGGGTCGTAGCTACGGCGCTCACGAGTACCTCGCCGCCGTGAAGCACCTGCAGAGCGCGTCCCGCGTGGTCGCGCGCTGGTTCCTCGCCTACGACGCCCTGATCACCCCCTGCACCAACGAGCCGCCCGTGCCGCTCGGCACGTTCGCCTCACCGAAGGCCTCCCCGCTGAACGGCATCTTCCGCGCCGGCGCGTTCGCCGGCTTCACGGGGCTCTACAACGTGACGGGTCAGCCCGCAGCGAGCCTGCCGCTGGCGTGGACGGAGGGTGGCCTGCCCGTCGGCGTACAAATCGTCACGCGCTACGGGGACGAGGCGACGCTGTTCCGCCTGTCCGCGCAGCTCGAGGCCGCTCGCCCCTGGGCGCTGCGCCGACCGCCCATCTGCGCGTGAGCGAAGGCTCAGGCGCGCCGGGACCGCGATGCGGCGCGGGCCCTGCGACGGGGACCTCCGAGCGGCTCGCGGATGGCCTGCAGATCGAGCTGCCACCTGCGGACCGGCGGGCAGAAGTAGTAGCCGCCGGTGGTCGCGCGCGTGAAGGAGAGCAGCGCGTCCGGGATCCCGTCCTCGCTGCCTGCCATGCGGCGCAGCAACCGCTCGAAGCGGTCGAGCGACTCCCCGAAGGCGACGAAGTACAGCCCATGCTCCCCAGGGCCGCCCCACGGCATGCTCTTTCGGAGCACGAACGTGGGAGGGTCGAAGGACTCCTGCTCCGTCCGCTTCACGTGCGCCGAGGGGGGAGCGTCCGGGAGCTCGCGGTTGTCGCGCAGGCGGCGGCCAACGACGGCGTTCTTCGCCGCTTCGGTCATTCGCTCGAGGGCGTCCAGGTCGTGCACCCAGCGCTGGACGGCGACGAAGCTTCCGCCGTCGAGCCCGGGACCCTTGCCATCGATGATGGCGGCGCTGACCGCGGCGGCTCCCGTGGGATTCTCGGTGCCGTCCTCGAAGCCGGAGAGATCGCGTCCGCCGCGATAGGTGAAGGCGGCGACGTCCTCCGCGACGCGGAAGCTCGGGCCCAGATCCGCGGCGAGCCGTCGAGCCGCGTCGAAGGCGTGTCCCGGATCGGCATGGCCGAAGAACGCCCAGAGCGCGCCCTGAGTCTCGGGAAAGAGGCCGAGGTCGTCGGGAAACCCGCGCAGCCCTTCGATGGCACCGCCCGCCGCGGCCACGAGCGGCGCGCCCAGTCCGACCAGGGTGTGCGGGTCGTGCTTGCGCTTGCCGAGGCGCCGAAGCGCAATGCGGGCGTCGTTGCCCGTGAACGCGAAGGTGGTGAAGCGGGCGGTCGCCGGAGCGGCGCGCAGGATTTCCGGCTGAGAGGCGCGAAGCACGGCAAAATCTTCCCGCAGCGCGGGTCCCGCGTCCAGAGCCCGACAGAGAAACGCCCGGCGCTCCGAGGAGCGCCGGGCGCCGGTACGACCGCCAGGGAGAGCGGTCGTCGTCCGTCGGATCAGCGGGGCGGCTCGGCGAACCGCCCGGGGAACGGGTCGGCAGCCTCGCGGCGCTGAAGCTCGGCGCCGTTCCACGGCCACTCCGTGTCGCGCTCGCGGAAGAACGCGACGCCGATGACGCCGACGTTTCGAGCCTTGCCCTTGGAGGCGGCGTACGAGCTCGACACGGCGCCGAAGCGGAACGCGGCCACCTCGTCGTGGCTCTGGCGAAAGCCGTCGATCTCGAGGGTCGAGAACGGGTGCAGCAGGTAGCCACGCTTCTCGAACGACCCATCCCGGCCGTCGATGACGTCGAGGCCGTCCACCGTTGCGACGGTCTCGAGCCGCGTGCCGGTGTGGTTCCTCAGGCGAATGACGTAGCGCTGGCCCGACTCGCCCACGACGAAGTTCCGACCCGAGGAGCGGAAAGCCGGGAGCGGGTTGCCGCTCGCGTCGCGGAGGCTGACGGTGATGGCGCCCCCACCGACGTGGAACTCGGCGTCGTCGAGCGCGACGAAGCCCGTTCGGCTGGCCATGCCGCGGGCGCCGTCGCGATCGTTGTAGAACAGCGTCGCGATGGCGTCGGGGTTGGACGAGTCCTCGCGGTGGAAGGGCGCGGTCGTCACGCGGCTGCGTCGCGTCTCACCCCACTGCGTCGCCAGGCCCGGACGCGATCGATCCTCGTCGGCGTCCAGCGACTCGCTCTGGCGCTCGGACCGCTTGGCCGTGGCCTCGGCTCCCGAGCGGAGCTGACCGGACGGCGCCGCCGGCGGTGACGCCTCCGCCTCGGGTGCCGCGCCACCGAAGTCGTCCGTCGAGCTCAGGCCGGCCGCGGGCGCCTGGCCGTAGCCGGGGTGCGCATCCGAACCGGGTCCAGCGGGCTGGGCCGGCGCCGTCTTGGTGGACTCACCGGCGTGCAGCGGGCCCCGCGAGCTGCCGCCGCAGGCGGAGGCGACGAGGCCGAGGGTCAAGGTGGCGAGGATCTTCGAGGTGTTCATGGCGGCTTCTCCCTGTTTCGTGCCGTTCGAGAGGGAGAACGCAGGGGAGCGGCCCGCCTTACACGCCGGGCCTCTCTCGCCGGCGGCGCGTGGCCGCTGCCCGCCGTCGAAGATGCCCGGGCTCCATTTGCATGGAATTGGTCGTCGTGGGGCTGATGGTCACTTTCGCGTGCCGTTCCACGGACCCCCGTTGGTCGCGGACGATCCACCGCCCCACGTGCCCGTGAATCGCGAGCCGTCGCTCGCAAGGCTCAGGCGGGCCTTACCGCGCTCGCCGTTCGTCTGCACCCAGGTGGCGTCGAGCACGTTGCCGGTCACAGTCCCCTGGAGCGTTCCCGTGAACGGGCCGGTGTAGCTGCCCGACACCTCTGTGCCGCTCTGTGTCATCGCGACGGGTCCCCAGGGCGTGTCCCAGGTGCCCGAGAACGTTGCAGCCGCGTTCGCCGCCGTGGCGGGCTCCGGCCCGTCGTCGTTGCCCTTTCCGGTGTTCTTGCAAGCGAGCAAGGCCACCGCGATCGAGAGCCCACATGCGGCGAGGGTCGCTCGCCGCTTCGCCTGAAACATCGGAGGCCTCATGGGCGGCCATCCTCCCCCGAGCGGCGCCGGATGCAAAGGCACCCCTCCCGGTCGGCTGCCGTGTCCCGCCGTCGGGCTCCAAGAGCGCCTGCCGCCGGAGGCGGTCGTGGGCGATTGGGCGACGACGGGCCCCTCGCCGGCGTCGGCGCAAGGCGCCAGCTCGACACCAAGAGCCGCTGCTCGTGGCGCTGGTCAGTCTCCGCGCTTCCTTTGCCACTCGCGATACGCACGGACTGCGAACACTACCGCGGGGACGATCGTCACGGACGAGACGACGAGACCCACCGCCGTCCCGTTCATGGCGAGCGAGATGCCTTCGCCGAGCGCACGGGCCTTCTCCGAGGGAGCGATCGTCGCGTTCTCCGCGAACGCACCGCGGAGTCTCAGGATCGTCCATGTGACCCCGAGCAACGGCGCGATCACCATCACCGCGAGGCTCGCGACGAGGCCGAGAAGGTTCTTGTTTCCGGGTTTCACGTGGAGGGTCCGGTCACCGGGCTGCCGCCGGGGGTCGGATCATCACCGCGGCGGCGGCGTCGCGAACCGGCGGCCCGGAAAGGGCTGCGGGTCGGCAGCGGCTCGGCGCCACCCGCGCTCGCCGAACACGTCGATGCCGCGTGCCTCGAGACCGCGGGTGTCGTCGTAGTGCAACGTGATGACGCGCGCCGGTGACCGGGAGGCGCGCTCGAAGGACGTCTGGCTGACGCGGCTCGTCCGCTGCTCCCCGAACTCGGTGCCCAGGTTGCCGGCCTCGTCTCGCGAGGCCTTCGACTCGCTCTCCGGCGCCGGCGGCGAAGCGCTGCGTGCCTTCGCGCGGCGCCCGCCGGGACTGCGCTGGGCAATCTCGACGGGGCGCTGGCGCTTCTCCGCGAACACGGCGACGCCGATGACTCCGACGTTCTCCGGCGTGCCCATCCTCGCCGAATAGCTCGCGCCGGGGCTCGCGAATCGAAACGCGGCGACCTCGTCGAGACTCGTGCGGAATCCGTCGATGGTCACGCTGCCGTGCGGCGCGACGACGTAGCCGCGCTCCTCGAAGTCGGCCACCTTGCCGCTGACGGCGTCGCGCCCGTCCACGCTGACGACGACCTCCACGCGCTCCGACGAGTCGTTCCGGACGTTGATGGCGTAGCGGTCCCCGCGCTCACCGAGCACGAACGTGCGCCCCTGGTGGGCAAAGGTGCGCAGGGGGCGGCCACCGGCATCCTCGACGGCCACGCTCACGCTCGTCGCCACGGTCGGACGCCACGGGCGGTGAGGGTGCCTCGCGGCGCGGTCCCGCCCGGGTTCCGCGGAGGCGGAATCGGCGCCGGGCCAGGCGGTGGCGAAGACGCCGAGGGCGGCGGCGGCGAGAAGCAGGGACATGACGGAGCGGCGGGACTTCATGGGATTTCCTCTGGCAGGGCGGCCCCCGGCGGACCGGACAGCGGCCTTGGACGCGCCAGGCGAGCCAAGGATCTTTGCGATACGGTCCCGGCATGTCCGACCCCGCGGCCCCGCCCGTCGATCCACTGACGCGTCCCGACCCCTGGAACTCCGTGGCGGCGGGCTACGACGAGACGTTCTTCCCGCTGGCCGAAGGGCTCGTCGAGGAGGCGATGGGCCGCATGCGGCTCGACCCGCAGGCGGTCGTGCTCGACGTGGCCACGGGTCCCGGCACGTTCGCGATCCGCGCTGCCCCGCGCGTGGCGCGGCTCGTGGCGGTGGACTTTGCCGAGAACATGATCGCGCGGCTCCGCGCCCGGCTCGAGGCGGAGCAGATCGCGAACGTGGAGGCGCACGTGATGGATGGCCACGCCCTGGACCTCCCTGCCTCGTCCTTCGACGCCGTGGTGTCCTTGTTCGGCTGGTTCCTGTTCTCCGACAGAGCACGGGGGCTCCAGGAGATGTGCCGCGTGGTGCGTCCCGGCGGAAGGGTCATGGCCACGAGCTGGGCGGTCCCCGACGTCAACACGGTCGTCGGCACCGGCTTCGAGGCGATGCGGAGCGCGCTGCCGGACCTCCCGCGCCCGCCCAGTCCGCCGGCGACCCAGAACCCCGAGACGTGCGCGGCGGAGTTTCGCGCGGCGGGGTTGGTCGACGTGACGACCGAGTTCGTGGGCCGCGCCGCTCACTTCGCATCGGTGGAGGAGTTCTGGGACCTCTTCGAGCGGGGCGGCGCGCCGCTCGTGGTGCTCCGGCAGAGGCTGGGCGCGGCGGCCGTGACGGCGGCGAGCGCGCGCGCGCTGGCCCATCTGCGCGAGCGCCTGGGCTCCGGCCCGGTGGAGCTCCGGGCCGAGGCCATCTTGACGTCGGGCGTCCGCGCGTGACGCCCGTGGTCGGGCCCCGGCGCGCGCTCGGCGTGGCCTCAGCCTGACCGGCGGCGGCGCCGACCGAACGCCGCGAGCGCGAGAACGAGCGCCGCGTAGCCCGCGGCTCGCTCGCCGCCACTTCCGGGTGCCGTGCAGGCGCAGCCACCGCCCAGCAGCGAGCCCGGATCCGCCGACGCAGCGCCGCTGCTGCCCGCCGCTCCCCCGTTCACGCCGCCGTCGTGCGCGGTTCCCGCCGTGCCGGACACCGCGCCGGAGCCGGACGTCCCGCCGCTCGCGGCGCCCGCCGACCCACCCACGCCGCCGCCGTCCACGCCCTGCGGAACGCACTGCCCGACGTCACTGGTCGTCGAGGTGCACTCCTCCCCCGAGGGACACCCGTTGCCACCGCTACCGCGGCAACCGCGAACGCACACGGCGCCGTCGCAAACGACACCGCTCTGCGAGTCTCCGCAGTCCGCGTCCGTGGAGCACGGCGCGCCGAGCGTGTCGTCCGCCGGATCGTTCGGATCCGTTTCGCCGGCGTCGATCGCACCGTCGTGATTCGTGTCCTCGTCTCCGTCGGCCTTGCCGCCCCAGTCCGTGTCGGGGTTCACGGGGCTGGTGCGCGTGGCGCCGCCGTCCGCGTCCGCGAAGCACTGCCCCTGGCTCACGTCCGTCGCGGGACTCGAGCAGTCGCGTCCGGTTTCGGTCCCGTCGAACAGCCCGTCGCCGTCGCTGTCCGGGTCCAGAGCGTTGATCGCTCCGTCGCCATCGGTATCGTCGGTCGGGTTCGCCTCGAGCCCATCCGGTACGCCGTCGTCGTCGCTGTCCGCGTCGCCGGGATCCGTGCCGATGGCGGTCTCGAGCTCGTCGCCCAGACCGTCACCGTCGGTGTCGATGACGAGCCCGTCGTCGGAGCCGTTCCCCGCGGTGGGATCCGTCTCTCCCGGATCGACCACGCCGTTTCGGTTCCAGTCTTCCGAGCCGTCGCTGGCCCCGCCGCCGTCCGTGTCCCGTAGCAGCGGCGACGTCGTCGTTCCGCCCGCATCGCCGTCGGCGATGCAGCGACCGCGAGCCACGTCGGTCGCAGCGTCCGAGCAGTCCCGACCCGTCTCGGTGCCGTCGAAGAGACCGTCGTCGTCGCTGTCCGGATCGAGGACGTTCGCGAGTCCGTCGCCGTCGGTGTCGTCGGACGGATTCGCCTCGTCTCCGTCAATCACCCCATCGTCGTCCGTGTCGGCATCGTTCGGGTTGGAGTGGAGGAACACCTCGAGCGCGTCGCCGAGCCCGTCCCCGTCCGTGTCGACGATCGACGCGTCGTCCGAACCTTGCCCCACCGTCGGGTCCGTCTCGCCGGCGTCGATGCGGCCGTTCAGGTTCCAGTCCTCGGAGCCGTCCGTCGCCCCGCCGCCGTCCGTGTCGCGGTTCAGCGGATCGGTCTTGGTCGCCCCTTGATCGGCGTCGGGCCTGCAGTGACCCAGCGACGCATCGGTGCCCGCACCGGAGCAATCGAAGCCCATCTCCGTGCCGTCGAAGAGGCCGTCGTCGTCGCTGTCGGGATCGAGCGCGTTGATCAACCCGTCGCCGTCGGTGTCCTCGCCCGGACGCAGCTCGGCGCCGTCCGGCACGCCGTCGTCGTCGCTGTCGGCATCGTTCGGGTTCGTCCCGAGGGCGATCTCGGCGCCGTCGCTGAGACCGTCACCATCGGTGTCCACGCACGTGCCGGGACCCGTCGCGCATTCGCAGGTCTTCGTCGTCGCGTTGCAGTCCGGAATCCCGGGGTCCGTACACTGCGAGCTGGTGACGCAGCCCACGCACCGCTTCGGCACGGACGAGACGTCGCAGAAGGGAGTCGGCGCTGCGCAGTCGGCGTCCGCGTCGCACTCGTCCACCTCCACGTCCGTGGGGGGCTGCCCCGGCCCCGGTCCGTTGCCGTCGGTGGGCGTGTCCCCCGAGGGCGCGCCCTGCTGACCGCCCGCGTTGATCACCGCCTGGTTCGAGATCGTCCCGGACGCGGTCGCGTCTACCGTGACCCGGAAGACGACCACCGTGGTCTGCCCGACCGCCAGGGTGCCGCCCTGCGCCGCGTTCGCGCCCACGCCGAGCCGAGCCGTGATCGTGCGCGTCGCCGCGGCGTACTCCGCCTGGTCGTCGCCGGCCGCGTCCGTCTTCGCGCCGGAGTTCGGACCGCTGGTGATCTGGATCGAACCCGGCACGTACGTGACGCCGACCGGGAGCGCGTCGCGGAGCACCGTGCGAACCGAGGCGTCGTTCCCCGTGTTCGTCACCGTGACCGTGTACTCGATGACGTCGCCCGGGCGGATGGAGCCCCCGTTCACGTCGACGAAGGTCTTCAGGCTCGACTCGAAGTTAGGGCGGAACGTGGAGATGCTGGTGACGAACGCGCCGAGCAGGTAGCGATCACCGCTGCTCGTGGCGCGGATGGTCGCGGACGTCTCCCCGGGGCCCACCAGGGCGGTCACGTCGAGCACGTCCATGTCGACACCGCTCATGCTTCGGGGTCCGCCGGTGAGCTGCGGGAGGTCGCCGGCGACGGACACCGGCATGCCGAGGAACGATCGCGATCCGTTGAAGAAGTCGTTCGCCGGGTTCACGGCGTTCGAGAGCACCGCGCCGTTGAACAGGAACTGGTCGCCGGTGAGCGTCGCGTCGCCCTCGTAGGCGAGCACGCCCAGCTTCGCGTCGAACCCGGCGTTCGGCACCAGGAAGCCGGTGAGCGTCGCCGCCTGTGGGCTTCCGGTGAACACCTGATCCAGACCGTCGAAGAGCGCCAGGTTGCGGGGCGGATCGCTCGCCAGGGTGTAGAAGACGACCATCGACCAGGCGACGATCGGGTCGGGGTCGTCCAGGTTGACGAGATTCAGCGACGCGACGTCGCTGACCCGGTACGGGCCGGGCCCTTGTCCGGCGACCAGCGCCGTGACGTCCGCGGTCGACTGGTACCAGGTGTTGCCGGCTCTGGGCTGAGTGAACGAGTCGTCGGCGTTCACGAGCTGGTTCAGTCCGCCCGGGCGCTCGATGCGCACCGTCGTGTCCGCCGTCGTCTGGGTGCGGAGACCCGCCCAGTAGATGCGAGCGTAGGTGACCGTCGCGCCCGCGGGGAGCTGGAGCATCGCGGTGCTCCGCGCCTCGGCGACCGTGATCGTGTTGTTCGCGGCGGCGGTCCCCGCGGGGTCGTTCGAACGCCAGAACACGTCGGGCGCCGTGTCCCCGGTGTTCGCGCCGCAGGCGCCCACCGTTCCGACCACCGGCGCCGGAACCGGCGGATTCCCACCCGTCGCGCACTCCCGGCCCAGCGTGTTGCCGAACAGGACGAAGTCTCCGTTCTGGTCGACCTGCGTTCGCAACGACGGCGCCGCGACGGCGGGCAACGCCGTGAGCGTGGCAGCGATGGCGGAAACGATGGCGTGACGCTTCATGGTGTGGCTCCCCTACGGTCAGTCTTGCACCGTCGTGGTGTCCTTCGTGGCTTTGCCGTCGATCTCGCGAATGTGGAACTCGACGCGCCGGTTGTTCTGGCGCCCTTCGCTCGTGTCGTTCGAGTCGAGGGGCCGATCCATGCCCAGCCCGGCGGAAGAGAGCCGGCCCGCGTCGATTCCGCGGGCCACCAGCCACTTGACCACGGCGGCGGCGCGCGCCTTGCTCAGGGTGCGGTTGTAGCCGGCGCCGCCTCGATTGTCGGTGTGCCCCTCCACGCTCAGCTTGGTGAACTCCGGGTGTTCCTTCATGACCTCGAGGACGGCCTCGAGCACCGCCTGACTCTCCGGAAGCAGCTTCGAGCTCGCCGTCGCGAACTCCACCCGCTCGAGAATCCGGATCTGGCCCCTCTCCACCCGCGCCTTGGGGCAACCGTTCTTCTTCGGATCGGCGTTCGCCGGGCCCGGCACGTCCGGACAGGCGTCCTCGGCGTCGATGATGCCGTCGCCGTCGCCATCCTTCGGCTTCGGACAGCCGTTCTTCGCGGGGTCGTCCGAGCGCTCGCCGGGCGTGTCGGGGCAAGCGTCGTCGTCGTCGAGCACGCGGTCGCCGTCGCGATCCCTTGGCGGACAGCCGTGCTTCTTCGGGTCCGTGCTCTTCGGACCGGGCGCCGTCGGGCAAGCGTCGTCGTCGTCGAGGATCCCGTCCCCGTCCTGGTCGGAGGGGCCTGGCGGTGGGCACCCGTTCGTCTCGGGGTCGTCCGTCGCGACACCGGGCACGTCGACGCACGCGTCGTCGGCGTCCAGCACGCCGTCACCGTCCCTGTCCGCGGGGCGTCCGGCGGGCTTCGGCTCCTCGATGGGCGGGAACCACTCGAGCGACGCGACCACTCGGGCCGTGGGAGCCCCCGCGCCGCGGGTGAGCCCCGGCCCGACTCCTGCACCCACGCGCCACGCGGGCGCGACGCGATAGTGCGCGCCGAAGAGGATCTCGAGCGGCGTCGTGCCCAGGGCGAAGGCGGCGCCGCCGTGGCTCACCACGGTGGAGCCCCAGAGCTCGGGCCCCACCAGCAACCGATCGTCCGCGAGACGCATCCCCGCCGCCAGGGCGAACGCGACCTCGCTTCCCGTCACGAGGTCGCCGAGCTGCTCGTCCTGAGCGCGGTACACGAAGCTGAGTCGTCCGGCGAGCTCCAGACGCGCGACCGTCGCCGCGCCGAGCAGCCGCGGGACGAGGCGGACCTTGCCGTCTCCGGTGAAGGCATCGCGGCTGCCGGTGGGGACGTGGAGCTGGAGTCCGGCGGCGAGACGCACCGGATCGTCGTACACGCCGATCAGGCGCGCGTCCGCGCCGAGCCGAGCGTCGCCGACGGTCGTCGCGTTCGAGGAGTCGAACCGGGTGTTCGCGATCGTGCCGGCCGACCCGGCCTGGTACACCGCGAGCGGTAGACTCGCGCCGACGCGCAGGCGGTCCCAGAGCACGAGCGCGCCGCCGACGTGGGCGAACACCTGGTGCTCGATCACCGCCGCGCGCTCGTCCCCGTTCGGGGCGTAGATGACGAGCGGCTTGTACGCCCAGTCTCCCACCAGGCCAACGGCGGGGCGGAGGTGACCGCGCAGGTCGAGGGACTCCCCCACGAACCAGTCACTCCCGCGCTCGGCGGGCTCGAATCGGTCGATGGCGAACCCGGCGGTCTGCGCGGTCGCGCCGCGACCTGCGAACAGGAGCGCGAGTGCCAGGCCCCACGAGAACGGCCATGGGAAGACTTTCGACGAAGCCATGCCAGCCTGCCCAGTGTGTCACGCCCATGGTGGCGCCGTCGACGGGCGGCCTCCTGCGTTCGAGGGGTCGGGGGCTGTGCACCGCGTCGTGGCGCGTTCCAAGAGGCGACCACGACGGTCACGCCCGACTGCGGACGGACGGCCGCGACCGCTTGCGTGGTACGTTCCGAGGATGCGCGGGGCGTCGCTGGGCAGATCCGTTGCCGTGACCCTGCTCGCGGGCGCGCTCGCGCAGGCGTGCGGGAGCAGCTCGCGCAGTGATCTGTTCTCGGGTGCGGGCCGCGCCCCTTCCGCGGATGGTCAGGGCGGCGCGAGCGCGACCGGCGGTGCGGGCGGCGCAGCCGGAGGTTCGGGCGCCAGCGGCGCGTCGGGTGGCACTGCGGGAACGAGCGCGTCGGGTGGCAGCGCGGGCGGCGGTGCGATGGGTGGCAGCGCGGGCAGCGGCGCGATGGACGGCAGCGCGACGGGCGGTAGCGCGGGCATCGGCGCGGCGGGCGGCAGCGCTGGCATCGGCGGCTCCGCAGGGGCGACGGGCTGCGCCGCGGTTCCGGTTCCGCCCGGCGGTGCGTGTCCTTCCGTCTGCACCGGCGGCTGCGCCAGCGGCGTCTGCAAGATCGCGTGCGATGGTCCCAGCGCCTGCACCGGAGCCTTCCTCCAGTGTCCACCCGGCTTCGCGTGCGCCATCTCGTGCAGCGGCTCGAGCGCGTGCGCCTACACGGCGGTCTTCTGTCCCGAGAAGTACTCGTGCTCGTTGACCTGCAGCGGCTCGAGCGCGTGCAGCTACGCGAGCTTCACCTGCAGCAGCGGTCCGTGCACGCTCGACTGCACGATGGGTGCGAGCGCGTGCGCGTTCTCCTCCGCAAACTGCGGGACGGGTGCGTGCCACGCGACGTGCGGCGCGCTGACGAGGCCGACGCTCAGCTGCGCGGGTTCCTGCGACTGCAGGGGGTGCTGACGCGGACGCGCTCTCGGGGGGCGGCACGGACGACACGCACCTACATCTCTCGGCGGCAGCGACGTGCGCGTCCCGATGGCGGCGCGTGATAGACTCCGGTCTCATGCGGTGGGGTTTCTGTTGCGCTGCGATCTTGGTTGCGACGGCGTGCGCCGCGACCGGCGGTGGACCTCCGGGGCCGGCGCACCAGACGGGGGGCACCACAGGGACCGGAGCCACCGGCGGCTCCGGTGGCGTGGGCGGCGTCGGCCCGACGGGTGGCGTGGGCGGCGTCGGCCCGACGGGTGGAATCGGCGGCGTCGGTGCCGCGGGCGGTATCGGCGGCGCGGGGGGCATCGGCGGTGCGTCGGTCGATGCCACGGGCGGGACGAGCGGTGGCGCGGCGGCAGGCGGGCTGGCTTCGGACGCTGCCGCCGGTGCTGCGGGTGCCGAGGACGGCTCGGCCGGCGCGCCGGGTCTCGGTGGCACGGCGGGAGTCGGTGGCACGGCGGGCACGGCCGGAGACGGTGGCGCGGCGGGCACGGCGGGAGCCGGTGGCACGTCGGGCACGGCCGGAGTCGGTGGCACGTCGGGCACGGCGGGAGCCTCCGGCGCGAGCGGCACAGGCGGTACGAGCGGCACAGGCGGTACGAGCGGCGCAGGCGGTACGAGCGGCGCAGGCGGTACGAGCGGCACAGGCGGTACGAGCGGCACAGGCGGTACGAGCGGCACGAGCGGTACGGGTGGAAGCGGCGGAGCCGGTGGCACGGGCTGCTCGCCCACCGGCTGCCCGCTCGCCGCCACGTGCGGTCTCGTCGCCGACGGGTGCGGGAGCGTCGCGGGCCCGTGCGGAACCTGCGGCGGTGCGCAGGCGTGCTCCCAGAACCAGTGCACCTCGGCGCCGACGTTCGGTTACACGCCCTCGAACTTCGTTCCGGCCGACGCTGCGCTTCCCCCCGCGCTCGGGGGCGGCCAGCTCGACTGCGGCACGACGATCTTCGACTCGACGACCCTGATGTTCACCAACTGGTGCGGTACGCCCCCGACTCCGGTCGTGAAGCCGCAGCTGGTGGGCGGCGGACCCGACGTCGTGATCCTTCCCGTGCGCGGTCTGTCGATCGCCGCCGGATCCTCGCTGGTCGTCGTCGGTAACCGGCCCGTCATTCTCGCGGTGTTCGGCGACGCCGTGATCCAGGGCACCCTCGACGCCAGCGCGAACGGCACGACGCCGGGCGCGGGCGGCGACTTCACGTGCGGCGCGAGCGCCGGCGCGAACGGTACGGGAAGCTCGAGCGGTGGCGGCGGCGGCG
>CAZARU010000167.1:0-14047 GCA_964487605.1 uncultured Polyangiaceae bacterium | reverse complement strand
CGTCGCGGCCGGCCAGCAGCGACCCGGCCGATCCGTCGACGCTCGACGGTGCTGCGCCGCCCGGCCCGGCCCCCGCGAGATCCTCGAGGTCGCTGCTCAGCGAGCACGCGCCGAGGAGGAGCCCTCCCAGCAGGGTCCGAGCCCGCGCCCCAGAACGCCTCGCCGCGCGCACCACGCCACCATCATCGCACGGCGAGGGTCGGTGCCCCAGGGGCGAGCGCCACACGGCGGGGCCGGCGACGGCGCTGCCAGCGTCGCGATCCGGCTCAGCCCAGCACGAGCACTTCGATGACGATGACGGCGATCCCCACGAGCGCACCGCCGGCGATGACGCCTGCGCACGTGGGCTCCATGTTCTTGACGAGCACGCGGTGCGAGAGGGACTTCGGGTCCGTGAGGAGTCGCTCCGCGATCCAGAAGACGAAGCTCCCCAGCGACATGGCGAGGCACGTGTTGAACGGGATCACGAAGGCGAGGCCCATTCCCACGGCGGACAGGGGGAAGCGCCCCTTCGTCGCCACCTTCGCGACCTCGAGGACCACACCCAGGATCGCGCCCGCCAGCGCCGCCGCCCTGGCCGACGGCTGGAGGTTCGAGAGGCCTGCCGTCAGCACCTCGGCGACGGCCTTCCACACCACCGCTCCCGGAAACGGCTGCTCCGGCGTGATCAGGCCGTCGGGATTCCCGCGGAGGAACGCCACGTAGAAGACGGGAACCGCAACGAGCGCCCCGGCGAAGATGCCGAGCACGTGGCCCACCGCCTGCTGGCGGGGCTTTGCGCCCAGCATGTAGCCGGGCTTGATGTCCATCAGCAGGTTCGCGGCGTTGCTCGCGACTTCTCCCGTGATGCCCGCCGTCATCAGGTTGGTCTTGATGTTGCCGGGGGCGAGGGCGCCGTAGGTGAGCTGAGTCAGCTTCCCGAGCGCCCCCGTGGGGGTGATGGACGTCAGCCCCGTGGAGTTCACGGCGATGAGCGTGAAGACGAACACCAGCGGCACGGCGATGGCGCCCATGATCACGTCCACGTCGAAGAAGATCTTCGCCATGACGACCACCACGATGCCGAGAATGGGGATTCCGACGGCGAAGACGCTCAGCGGCAGCTCGATGTCGCGCAGGGGATCATCCTCCGCTTGCCGCTTCTTGCCGATGCCCCGGAACGCGCTGATGAGAACCTGCGGCTTCGAGAAGAACGCGAACAGGGAGGCGGTGGTCATCATGGCGACGCCACCCCACAGCGCCCACATCGTGATGTCCTTGAACGAATAGGCCATCGCGCCATCGCGCATCTTGCCGACGATGTCGCCTCGGGAGATCATCCAGGGCACCAGGACCAGGTAGTTCACGAGCGCGCCGACGAGCAGCGACACGCCGGTACGAATTCCCATGAGGCCACCGGCCGCCATGAGGACGAAGTCGGTGTCCAAGCGTACCGTGAGATCCTTCAGCGGCGTGCCCATCACCCGCGGCGTCCACAGCTTGTAGAGCCAGCCGTCGAGGTACTCGGGGACGTGGAGGATGGAGACACCGAGCTTCTTGGTGATGGCCTCGCTCTGCAGCGTCTTCAAGAACCCGGCACCGGCGGCGGTGAACGCGAGGATCTTCGCCTTGAAGACGCCGTCACCCGCGTCCCCGGAGTGGAGCGCCGCCATGACCACACCCGCCGCCCTCCCTTCCGGAAACGGAAGCTGCTCGTCGTTGATGAAACGCCTCTTGAGCGGGAAGGCGAACAGCACCCCGAGGATGCTGAGCACGATCATCCAGGCCATGGCGACGCTCATGGGGATGACGGCATGAGTGACCATCATGTACGCGGCTAGGCTCGAGACGAGCGGCGCCGTCATGTACCCGGCCGAGGTCGCGATCGACTGCATGCAGTTGTTCTCGAGCACGGTGAAGTCGCGTGACAGCTGGAGCCTGGACGCGACCTTGAAGATGGCGAACGCGAGAATCACGCTGGTGATGCCGACGCCGAGGGTCCACCCCGTCTTCACGCCGACGTACAGGTTCGTGAGAGACAGAACCCCTCCGAGCAGCATGCCCGTGATCGCCGACCGCAGCGTGAGCTGCGGCATGTCCCCGCGGTACACCTTCTCCAGCCACCAGCGGTCCTTCCGGGCGACGGTCCAGGTTCGGATCTCGTCGTCGGTCAGCTGGGGCAGCTCGGCGCCATGGTCCTTGGACTCGTGATCGGTCGTGCTCATGCGCCAGTGGCCTCCGAGGCGATGGGGAGGCGAGCCTACCGAACGGCCACGTCGTCCCGATAGGGGTTCGGCGCGCGAGACAAGGCGCCCCGGCCCCCGGGCCCGCGCACCGCGACGACCGGGCGCCGCGGCCGGCAGCCGGTGAAAACTCGGCGATCAGGACGTTGGAGCGGGCTTCGGCGCTCCGAAGATGCTCGCGGGTCGCTTCTTGTCCTTCTTCTCGCGCGTGTCCTTGCGCTTGTCCCCCCAGGACGGGATCACGACTTTCTCCCGCGGCGGCAGATCTCGCCCCTCGATCGCGGCGTTGATCTCCTTCGTGTCGAGTGTCTCGCGTTCCAGGAGCGCCTCCGCAAGGACGTCGAGCTTGTCGCGATGGTCGAGGAGCACCTTCTTCACCATCTGATACTGAGTGTCGATGATCGACCGGACCTCGGCGTCGATCTGTCGCGCCGTCTCGTCCGAGTAGTCTTCGCGGCGCGTCGCCATCTCGCGCCCGAGGAAGACGTTCTCGTCGTTCTCGCCGTAGGCGACGGGGCCGAGCTTTCCGCTCATGCCGTGCTCGCACACCATGGCGCGAGCCATGCGCGTGGCGCGCTTGATGTCGTCGGACGCCCCCGTCGTGATCTCGCTGAAGACGATCTCCTCCGCAACACGACCGCCCAGCGCCATGGCGATGC
The DNA here is from genome assembly GCA_964487605.1 of uncultured Polyangiaceae bacterium. Lineage (GTDB taxonomy): Bacteria > Myxococcota_A > Polyangia > Polyangiales > Polyangiaceae > JAJDAH01. The sequence goes on along the minus strand of CAZARU010000167.1, from coordinate 11,166 downwards.
GGGCGAGTGCCTGCTTGCGCGTCATGAGGTGACGGTCCTCCGTCGGCAAGAACATGGTGACGCCCAGGGCCGCGCCGCGCGGGATGATCGAGACCTTGTGCACCTCGTCGTTCCCCTCCACGAGCTTTCCGACCAGGGTGTGCCCCGACTCGTGCCAGGCAGCCGTCCGCCGCTCGGCCTCGCTCATCACCATGGACCGACGCTCGGTACCCATGAGCACCTTGTCCTTCGCCATCTCGAAATCGACCATCGCGACGTGCTCTTTGTCCTGGCGAGCGGCGAGGAGCGCGGCCTCGTTCACGAGATTCTCCAGATCCGCGCCGACGAAGCCCGGCGTACCCGCGGCGATGATCGAGAGATCCACGTCGTCTGCGAGGGGAACCTTCTTCGTGTGGACGCCCAGGATGCCGGCGCGACCGCGCACGTCGGGCCGCGGGACCACGATCCTGCGGTCGAAGCGACCGGGGCGGAGGATGGCCGGATCGAGGACGTCTGGCCGGTTGGTCGCGGCGATGATGATGACCCCCTCGTTCGACTCGAAGCCGTCCATCTCGACGAGGAGCTGGTTCAGCGTCTGCTCGCGCTCGTCGTGACCGCCGCCGAGGCCGGCGCCCCGGTGACGTCCCACAGCGTCGATCTCGTCGATGAAGATGATGCAGGGGGCGTGCTTCTTCCCCTGCTCGAACAGATCACGCACGCGGCTGGCGCCCACGCCGACGAACATCTCGACGAAGTCGGAGCCCGAGATGCTGAAGAACGGCACGCCGGCCTCGCCGGCGATGGCGCGGGCCAGGAGCGTCTTGCCCGTTCCCGGCGGGCCCATCATCAGCACGCCCTTCGGGATGCGACCACCGAGCTTCTGGAACTTCTTCGGGTCCTTCAAGAACGCGATGAGCTCCTCCACCTCGTCCTTCGCCTCGTCGATTCCCGCCACGTCCGAGAACGTCACCTTGTTCTGCGACTCGCTCAAGAGGCGCGCCCGGCTCTTTCCGAAGCTCATCGCCTTGCCGCCGCCCGCCTGAAGCTGCCGCATGAACAGGTAGAACATCACGAGCAAGAAGAGCATCGGCAAGAGGATCGTGAGCGTCGTCGTCAGCAGCGGATTGCTCTCGTCCTTGTGGTAGGTGACCTTCACGCCTGCCCCGAGGAGCTTCTTCACGACCTCGTCGTCGCCCTCCGGCCCGACGGCGATGCGACTCTCGGGGGCGCCCTTGCGGGTGGGGTCCACGATGTCGAACCGGTACTCGCGCTCCTTCACCTCGACGGCCTCGACGTGGCGCTTCTCCTTCGGCGCCTCGGCCAGCGCGATGAACTCGCTGAACGGCATGGGTGTGCGCTGGGGACCGCCGTCGGCGAGGACCTGCCAGATGGCGAGGAACGCGACGATGAGCACGACCCAAAGGAGAAGCGTCTTGTGCGGCTGCTTCACGGAACCCTCGATTCAACCTTCAATAGAGCCGAACGAGCATCTTGCCACGAAATTGTCGCACGGAGGCCAGGGCTCGGCAGGCGGCCGGCCTCAAAAAGCCCCGTCCCGGGGCCAGGTCTCGCTTCGGGGACCGTCGGCCACGCCGGCTCGTCGATTCGAGGCGCGGTCAGGCGCCGCCGCGGGGTCGCGGGCGTTTCCCCCACGTTTCGGCCTGGTGGACCTCTGCTCGACCCGTTCGCCCGTCCACCCGCAGCTCGCGCCCACCCGCCAAGAGTACGCGCACGCTGCGTCCGAGGCGTCGCGCCCGGGACACGGCCGTGGCCTGCGCTCGGCCGAGCCGCAAGGACGGGAGGTCTCCGTCGAGCCGCGCTTCGGCGAGCTGATCCGCCAGCGCGTTCAGGTGCTGCACGACGCCCGGAGACAGGGACTCGAGCATCGGCAGCAGCTCCCTGCGGACCCGGACTCGCAGGAACCTACGGTCGTCGTTCGAGGGATCCTCGGCGAATGCGATGCGGTGGCGCCCGAGGTGTGCGGTGACCGCGGCCTTTCTCGCGCGCACCATGGGCCGCAGCCGCTCTCCGTCCCGAACCGGCAGCACCGCGAGCCCACGCGGACCTGCCCCGCCGAGGAGGCGTATCAGGACCGTCTCGGCGCGATCGTCGGCGTGGTGTGCCGTCGCCACGGCGAGAGCACCGACGCGCTCCGCGGCGCGCCGCAAGGACGCACGCCGCACGTCACGGGCTCGCGCCTGGAGGTTCGACCCCCCGGCAACCCGCACTCGCTCGGACGAGAACGGCACGTCGAGTTCGGCAGCGAGTTTCGCCGCCAGCGCGAGCTCCGCCTTCGCCTCCGATCGGAGTCCGTGATCGACGCCGTGGGCGACGAGCACGAACCCGAGCTTCTTGCGCAGCCCTGCGAGCACGTGGAGCAACGCCTGCGAGTCGCCGCCGCCGCTCGCGGCCAGGAGGACGACCGCTCCACGAGGCACCCTCCCTTCCTCCGCCAGCGTGCGCGCGACGATGGTCGACAGGGTGGGCGGGTGCGAGCGCATCGCTCACCTCACGGACTCGAAGTCCTTGCAGAACCACACGTGCCGCGCGCGTCTCAGGTCGACGAGCAAGTGAGGCTCGGTGGGGTGACCCAGCGCGCACCGCGCCTTGTCCACGTCGAACTCCGCGCAGACGTCACAGTCGAACCGCAGGTCGAACTCCCCGACCTCGTCGCGAAACCGCTGGTCAACCTCCGTACGCACGGACCGAAGCGCCGCCTACTCTCCGCACTCGAGCAACGCCCAGCCGCCCGCCGTCGTCGCTCCGACGAGCGTACTCGCCTTGAGCCAGGCGATGGCCACGCGCTGCCGGCCGGCGGCCATCGCCACGCGCGTGCCGTCGAACCCGATGAGGCTGGTGCTGCCCACCGTCTGCGTGAACTGCTCGGGCGCAGAGGGCGGAGTCAGGGTGGTGCCCGCCGCGCCCGTCACGTCGTAGACCGCCATGGCCGCCGTGTCGGCGCCCAGCACGAACAGGTGGTTTCGCAGGTTCGCAACGTCGCCGGAGAGGTACACTGGACCGCCGAGCTTTCCGGAGCCCACGGCGGCGCCGGTACGATCGGCCGCCTGGAAGTCGAAACCGCCGCCACTCGACGGGATCACGGCGACGGCGCGATCCCCCCAGGCGGTGAGCGCACCCCACGCTGCCATGGCGGCGCCGGCCTCCCCCCCGCCGATGGGCAGCGTGTTGGGTGAAGCGGTCCCAGCCGGACCGATGTCGAGGCGCGCTCCGGTCCCCGTGATGTTCGCCAGCGTGGCACGGACCTGACTGGTCGTGGCGACCTGGACGAAGTCCACGCTCGCGTCGTTGAAGAGCGACGTCACGGTGTCGCCCGTGACGCCGATGAGCTTCAGGCTCAGCGCCTTGCCGAGCGAACCATAGACCAGCTCCCACGTTCCCATGGATGGCCCGGCCGCCAGCGCGTGGGTGTTCTCGATGAACAGCTCGGGGCCGGCGCCCACCGACGGCTTGGCGTTCTGGACGGTCGCGGCCGCATCGAACTGAATGAACGTCGCGCCCGCACCGGACCCGCAGTCGGGGTCGGCCACGCCGGCGAGCCCCTCGCCCGACGACCACGCCATGCCGAACCCCTTCGTCGGCTCCATGCCAGCGCACTTGGTCGTCATCTGCCGCGTGGCGTTCCCGAGGGTCCCGGTGTCGCTCAACGGCGCGAGCACGACCTGCCAGTCGCCGCTGCTCGACATCTCTCGCCACCCGACGACGAAGTTCGTGTCGGCGGAGACGATGCCGGGCCCGGTGACCTTCGCGTTCGGATCCGAGGGCGCGGGGAGCTCCCCGGAGGCGACCACGTCGAGGGTGCAGCCCATCGCCGGCGTGCCCATGTCCACGGGCACGTCCGGTGTGTCGGCGTCCCCGGGCGTCCCGCCCTCCGAGACGCATCGGCCCGCGGAGCACGCCTCCGGGGCCTCGCAGCCGCCACCTTCGAGGGACGAGCAAGCCGCGTCCGAGCCCCACGCGAGCACGGCGACCCGGACTTCGCGAATGCTGTCCAGATTGGCGGCCGTGCACCCGAACGCCATGACGCGGCACTCTTGGTCCCTGAGCACGACGGCGAATCCGTACTTCTTCCGGGCGAGCTCTCCTATGGCCTTCGGCGAGGCTCCCGCGCGCACGAGCTGCCTCTCCTTCGCGCCCTGCGTCTCCCCGAGCGTCAGGGCCTCGTCGGTGGGGCACCCCCCCTCGAACACTGCCAGCTCCGCGTAGTCGGCGCGCGGCCGGAAGCAGAGCGACCCTGCGTCGCCTCCTTCTTCGCAGCACGGATCGACGATGACGATCTGGACGGCTTCGTCTCCGCCGCAGGAGGGCGTCACGACGACGCCCGCGAGAAGCGACGCGATCACACACCGCCCCGGAGCGAGCCTGGGGATCATTGCATCTTGACGCGACGGGCCGTCGTCTTGTCGCTCGTGATGGTCACCGACAGCGACTTCGTAACACCATCCTGGGTGCGCAGGGTGACGGAGTGCGACCCTGCGGGAAGCGGGCGGCGCACCACCGGCGAAGGGCCCAGGTTGCGTCCGCCGGCCGTGACGCTGCTGCAGAAGGGGTCGCAGACGATGGTGAGAAACCCATTGCCTCCCGACGCCGCAACGGGGACCGGCGGAGCGACCGGGCCACCGCCAGAAACCGGGCGCGGCACGGGTGCTGCGACCGGCGCTGGCGGGCCGCCGGCGGCGGGGGCCGGCTCTTCGCGCTTCTTCTCGGCCGGGATCTCGCTGGGATCGACGCCCTGCTCGGGAAGCGTCGCCGGGTCGACGCCGGGCCTCGTCGCCTTGGGGTCGGGCGTGGCGGGAGCGGGAGCGGGAGCAGGAGATGCCACCGGTGCGGCGCCGGTCGGCGCGGCGGGCAGCGAAGCCGTGGGTGTCGGCGGCGTCTCGGGCTTCTCCGTGATCTTGAGCACGACGAGCGCCGACAGGCCGAGGGCGATGAGCGTCGTCGCCGCCGCGATGAGCGCGATGAGCACCGTCCGCATGTCTCGCTCGGGCGGACGGTCCGCCACGGGATAGCCTCCCGAGGCGTTCGCCGGATAGTGCTGCGGGTAACCCGACATCGGCACGGCCTCGGGCGCCGACTGGATGACGGGCTCGGACATCGGTGGAGGCGCCACCCCGCCCGACGACTGCACCGCTGCGGCGTAGCTCGGCGGCTGAACGTCGGCGGCCGCCGACGGTGCGATGACGACCTTCTGCTCCGGAACCGGCTCCAGCCGCGCGCTCTTCGCCGGAACCGTCGTGATGCTCTGCCCCGTGGCCTGTTCGTGCTCTTCGCTCGGCGGAAGGTGGATACGCGTGACGGCGTTGTCGTCCTCCTCGTCGCCGTAGTCGTGGAAGCCGAGGGAATCGGGGGCCGGTGGGACGCGCTGGCTCGCGTGCGGAGAGCTGGCGGGCGCGGGGGTCGGCGCAGGGAGCGTGGACGCGGGGCGCGTGGGCGGCGGGGGCTGCCCCAGCCTGAAGCTCGGGAGCGCGGGCTCGGCACTCACCTCCAGGATCTCGGCGCTCTCGGTGTTGGACGTCGACGAGGTGATCTCGTATGCCGGCAGTGGCGGCGCGACCTTGGCGCGCGGATCACGCGTCGCGGGCAGCCCGGCCGCGGGACGTGGTGCGGGAGGGAAGTCCTTCGCGGCGTGGGAGCCCGCACCCGACGGAGTCTTCGAAGCCATGGGAGGCCTCGGCCCCGCGGGTCGCGCCTGCGACTGGGACGGAGTGGGACCCGACGGACGACGCACGGGCACCGGCTTGACGTCGGAGGAGTACGTCAGCGCGCTCACCTCCTCGATCACCTCGGGTGCGCCCACCGCCTCCGTCACGTCGGTCACGTTGATCGTCTGCGTCACTTCCGCAGCCCACTGCAGGTGAGCCTCGCGCTTCTCGAATCGGTCCTTCAGCGTCTCCTTGACGTAGACGCCAATCTCTTCGGGCCCGACGAACTGCCCGGCCTCCATCAGGTACTTCTGCAGCGCGCGGGACACCTCGCGCGCGGTCGGGTAGCGCTTCGCGGGATCCTTCGCCAGCGCCTTCATGACGATGGACTCGAGCGACGCGGGGTAGTCCTCGCGCAGCGCCGACGGCAGCGGCACCACGCACGCCTGCACCCGCTCGAGCGTCTCGAGATCGGTGTCCTTGCGAAAGAGGCGCTGGTTCGTGGTGAGCTCCCAGAGGACGACGCCGAGCGCGAAGACGTCCGTACGGCGATCGACGGCCAGGCCGCGGACCTGCTCCGGGCTCATGTAGGCGATTTTGCCCTTCAGCATGCCGGCCCGCGTGTTCGAGAGCCGTCCGGCCACCTTCGCGATCCCGAAATCGACGACCTTCACCGAGCCGTCGTAGGTGAGGAAGAGATTGTGCGGCGTCACGTCGCGGTGGACGAGATTGAGCGGCTTGCCGTCCTTGTCGGTCAGCTCGTGTGCGGAGTGCAGTCCCTCGGCGGCGTCCGCCACGATCTTCGCCGAGAGGTGGTAGCTGATGGGGGGGGCGCCATCGTCGTCGATGCAGCGGATCAGCTCGCGGAGGGGTTCGCCGTGGAGGTACTCCATGGCGATCCAGTACGTGTCCTTGTGCTTGCCCAGGTCGAACACCTGGGCGACGTTCGGGTGACTGATGCGCGCTGCGATGCGCGCCTCGTCCAGGAACATCTTGATGAACTGATCGTCCTCGATCAGGTGGCGATGGATGCGCTTGATGGCGACCCACTTCTGGAACCCGCCGGGGCCGTCCATGCGCGCGAGGTGCACGCTGGCCATGCCGCCGATGCCGATCTCGTCGACGACGCGGTAGCGTCCGAGAAAGTAGGTGCCCCCGTCCGGAACCGAGGGCTCACTCGGTTCGTCACGCGACCCGCCGTGACCGCCGGTGGACGAGCGCGTGTTGCGTCGGACGCGGTTCGGTGGGTTCGCCATGCGTCCCCCCGCCTACTCCCACTTCGGCGCGCCCACGGTCACCGTGTCGGACGAGCTCGTCGCCGCGAACAGCAAGATACCACCCAAAAGGACGGCGCCGCCGACGATCCAGGGCACCGGACCGGAGAAGATGCCCCCGTCCTTGTCGTCTTTCTTCGCGTCGGCGCCTTCCGCCGGCCGCTCCTCTTCCTCTTCTCCCCAGTCGAATCCCTGTCGCGTACCGGACACCTTGATGATGGCCTTCGACACGACCCACGCGTTGTTCTGACCATCCACTGCGGCAGCCTTCACGACCAGCTGGGCGCCCTTGACGGCCACACGATCGGGGAACTCGAAGTCGAGGGAGGGCTCCGAGTTCTTCGACTTCTTCCACTTCTTTCCCGTGGCGGGGTCTTCGATGGTGACGACCACCTTCGCCACGAAAACGGCGAACCCTTCCGGGATCACGGTCTGCACGGAGAACGCCTGGTCGTGCTCCAGGCTGTCGGGCGCGGTGAGCTGCAGCGACAGTGCCTCGCCCTGCTGTGCGGCTTCCATCAGCGCCTGGGCGTAGAGCTTCTGCGCGACCGGACCGCTGTCCTCGGGGAGCTGGAACGCGGGGTCGATCGCCGCGGCGACGCGGAAGGCGCTGAGGGCGCCCTGAGTGTCGCGCAGCGCAGCCTTCACCGTGCCGATACGCGCGTAGGCGACGACGACGTCGGCGGGCTCGAGCCCGCCCTTGTCGAGCGCCGCCTGGTAGTGCGCGTGCGCGCTCTCGAGGTCACCTTGCGCCCACGCTTCCGCCGCTGCGGCGAAGCCCTCGGGCTGTGCCACGACCGGCCGCGCCAGCGCCAGCGCCGCGCAGGCGACCAGCATCGACAGGCGGGTTCCGACCCGGCGTGGGAAGGTCCTAACAGCCCAGAACACCACGGAAAGCCTATCGGCGGACCCGGCCGCGATCAACTAGGGGAGCGTCGGCGCCCCGGTCTTCCGAGGCTTCCGCGGGGCCCGGTCAGCAGGGCGACGGCCGCACGCCGCTCGCGCCGGGGCCAACCTGCGCGCCGTGGGCGGGAGCACGAGCCCGCGCGGGCAGGGGCGGCGGGGGCAGAGCGGGCCGGTTCGTGAGGGCCGGGTTCGTTCCTCAGGGCTGGTTCTCGTGCTCGAGCTCGACGTCGTCGCCGAACGGGTTCGAGACGAGATCTGCCGCGTAGTCCGGAACCTCCTTCAGGTACCGCCCGAAGTGCGCGGCCTCGTAGAAGTTGACGATGTCGTGGACGCGTCGATGGTCGAGGAAGTCGAACTCGACCGTGGGATCCGCCAGGCGCGTCCCCTTGTCGCAACCGTCCGTCGCGAAGAGCTGAGGCGCGACGTCACACCCTACCGTGGGCGAGAAGTGACCCGCATCGCGAATGCGAACGATCACCTTGGGACCCTCGGAGAGATCGTACATGAGCTCGATCTGATCGTTCCCCACGGTACCTATGGTCTGATCCTCCGTGGCCACGAAATGCAAGGTAGGCTCGGTGACCCCGCGGGCGAGCTCCCCCACGCCACCCGCGGTGATGGGAGCGCCAGCGTCGAAACGGTCGTCGTCGGTCAGCCCCACCAGCGTCGTCGCACCTCCGAAGGAATGCCCCGTCAGCCCGACCCTCGACAGGTCCAGCTTGCCGGCCAGCAATCCGTCGGGATCGTCCGCGTGAAGCTCGGTCATGACGTCCACGAGGAACGACACGTCCAGTCCCCGCTGTTCGAGGCCCGCCACGCTGCGTGACGCGACGTTGAAGTCCGAGAGCGTGTTGAAGCGGTGATTCGGACTGATGACGACGTAGCCATGCGACGCCAGGTGCGACGTCAGAAAGTTGGACTGCCCGCTGATGCCCGTGTTGCCGTGGGAGAAGACGACGAGTGGGAACGGCCCCTCCGAAGAGATGTCCACGGCCATGGCACCGGCGCCGTCCGCGCCCGTCACGCCTCTCGCGGTGTCGTCGGCCGGGTACCAGATGTCCGTGACCAGGAGTCGTTTCTCACCGGCGATGGGCATCGGGTTGAAGAGCTCTTCGCGACTCTCGTCCACGAAGTCGCGGGTCACGAAGCCGACCGGGAACGGACCCCGTTCGCCGGGAGGATCGTAGGCGGGTGCGCCACCCGATCCGGAGGCGCCCGCTGCGCCGCCGGTTCCCCCCTCGTCGGGCTTCTGGTCGTCGCTTCCCGAGCAAGCAAGGCTCGCGAGCGCCAGGGCGACCGCGAGGTACGGACTCCTCGCGCCGTGGGTCGAGGGGCAAGACTTCATGACGCCGACGCTCGCCGTTCGCCGCGGCAGCGTCAAGACGGGCTCAGGGGAAGGGCTGGGCGGGTTGGCCGCGCTGGAAGAAGAACTGGAACCACCCCGTGACCCGACTCGTGCGTCCGACGGGATACGTCCCGTCGGCGAGCAGGTCGCGGGGATCCACGAACGTCGCGTCGAAGCGGGCGTCGGTGAAGCGGTCGTGGGACTCGCTCTCGTTGCGATCGCCACTGAACAGTGCGTCGAAGGTGATGGTCCCGTCGACGGAGTGCACGGCTCCGTTCTGCAGGTGGCAGGTGTCGAACAGATAGAGCGTGAGACTGACCTGTGGCGGCAGCGCACCCGTGGTGGGCGCGACTCCCGGCGGCGCGACGCCGACCGGCAGCCCTACTCGTAGCGGCTTGCCGATCTGCCCAGCGCGAATCGCCGACACGTCGTTGACCAGCACGAGGAGGCCGTCGGAGACCTCGGCCAGATCCCCACCGCGCTGGACGCGGAGCATCATCGAGTCGCGCGCCGGGTTCGCGCCGAAGAACGTCGGTCCGAGGTCGAAGAAGCCATCCCAGCAGTCCTCGACGAAGAGCTTTTCGCTCTCGACTTCGCCTTTCCCTTCACCCGTGGAACACCCCAGGGTGAACGCGAGCGTCAGAGCTGCCGTCGTCCGAGTCACCCGGCGCTCCGTCGTTCCACACTCGAAGAACCCTCGATGACGCCCCCGCCGAGGACGCGGTCGCCGCGGTAGAAGACCGCGTACTGTCCGGCCACGACGGCCCTCACGGCTTCGGCGAACGAAACTCCGAGACGACCATCGCTCGTCGGTTCGACGCGGCATGGGACGCGAGTTCCGCGGTAGCGCACCGCCACCTCGCAGTCGAAGGGCAGCGTCACGTCGTCCGGCAGGACGGCGTCGGCGACGACGGCGGTGCAACGCTCCAGAGACTCGCGGCGCCCGAGGTGAACGGTTGCCGTTCCCGCGTCGAGGGCCGTGACGTAGAGGCGCTCCCCGACGGCCACGCCCAGGTTGCGCCGCTGCCCGACGGTGAAGGTGTGAACGCCCCCGTGGGTCCCCACCTGCCGACCCGCCTCGTCCAGGAGGAGGCCCGGGCGGATCTTGTCCGGCGCGAGGCGCTCGACGACGGCGGCGTACCCGCCCGAGGGCGCGAAGCACAGCTCCTGACTCTCGCCCTTGGTCGCACCGGGCAGCGCCAGGGCGAGCGCCTCGCGACGCACGTCCGCCTTGGTCGCCTCACCGAGGGGGAAGCGCAGGCGCGCGAGCACGGAGGGTGGGAGCATGTGGAGGAAGTAGCTCTGATCCTTGCTCGCATCACGCGCGGCGAACAACCGCGCGACGCCGTTCACGTCTCGAACTCGCGCATAGTGGCCGGTCGCGACCGAAGCGGCGTCGAGCCGATCGCACAGGGACAGGAGCTCGCGGATCTTGACGCCGCGGTTGCACAGAACGCATGGACTCGGCGTGACCCCGTCGAGGTAGGCATCCACGAAGGGATCCACCACTTCCGCCCGGAACAGATCGCGACGGTCGAACGCGTAGTGCGGGATCCGGAGCCTGTCCGCCACGCGCCGCGCGTCGTGGACGTCCTCCGGGGCGCAGCACCTGCCACGCGCGCCCGCCTCTTCGGGGTAGTCCCAGAGGTGCAGCGTCACTCCGACCACGTCGAGGCCGTCGGCGACGAGCCGTGCCGCGGCGACGGAGGAGTCCACGCCGCCGCTCATCGCTACCAGCACGCGTTCGGGCACGTCCGAGAGGATAGTCGATGCGGGGAGAGCACGCCGGAACCGGGGAATTGAACGGAACGGTGACGTGTGCGACAAGCCGTACATGCGCGGAACGCAGCTCGCTCTCGCAGCGGTGACCCTGCTCTCGGCGGCATGCGCCGCGTCCGGCGGTTCGAGCCCGCCCTTCCGCGACGCGGGGCCGCGCGACACGGCCTCGGGGGACGCGGGGGCCGGCGGCGCGCCGGCGGATGGCGCCGCGGGAGCCGCCGAC
>CAZARU010000166.1:0-14053 GCA_964487605.1 uncultured Polyangiaceae bacterium | reverse complement strand
ATCTCGGGGACGATCGTCGCGCCGCGGGCGGTCGTCGCGGGGGCGGTCGTCGCGGGGGCGGTCGTCACGCGGGCGGGGGCGGTCGTCGCGCCGCTCCTGCTCGCCGGTTCCACGGTCCCGGTTCTCGCCGTCGCGATCCCGCGGCGCGTCGTCCTTGTCGAGGAAGTCGGCGCGCTCGACCTTGTACCGCGGTCGGTCGCCTCGGTCGCCTCGGTCGCCTCGGTCGCCCCGGTCACCGCGGTCACGCGGACGCCGGTCATCCCCGCGACCGTCCCGTCGCGGACGGGGCCCGCGCTCCTCGCGGCGCGGAGCACCGCCTTCGGGTTCGGGCAGGAGCGCGCGGCGAGACAGACGAATCTTCCCGTCGCGCTCCACGCTCAACACCTTGACCTCGATCACCTGCCCCTCCTGGAGCACGTCTTCCACGCGCTCCACGCGGTGATGGTCGATCTCGGAGACGTGCAAGAGCGCCTCCAGGTTCGGGAGGATCTCCACGAACGCCCCGAAGGCGACGATCCGCTTGATGGTTCCCTTGTAAGTCTGACCCACCTCGGGCTCGGCGGTCAGACCTTCGATGATGGCGATGGCCTTGCGCACCGCCTCGGAGTCACTCGACGCGATGGAGACGGTGCCATCGTCCTCGACGTTGATCTGCGCACCCGTCTGGTCGACGATGCCCCGGATGGTCTTGCCACCCGAGCCGATGATGACGCGGATCTGATCGGGCTTGACCTTGATGGTCGTGATCCGGGGCGCCCAGCGATTGATCTCCTCCCGCGGGCGGGCCAGCACCTCGACCATCTTGCCGAGGATGTGCAGGCGCCCCTCGCGCGCCTGGTCCAGGGCGCGCTCGAGGATCGAGCGCTCGAGCCCGGCGATCTTGATGTCCATCTGGATGGCGGTCACACCCCGCGAGGTGCCGCACACCTTGAAGTCCATGTCGCCGAGGTGATCCTCGTCGCCGAGGATGTCGCTCAGGATGGCGACCTTCGAGTCCTCCTTGATGAGCCCCATCGCGATGCCCGCGACGGGCGCCTTGAGCGGCACGCCACAGTCCATGAGGCTGAGCGCGCCGCCGCACACGCTGGCCATCGAGCTCGAACCGTTGGACTCGAGGACCTCGCTGACGATGCGAATCGTGTAGGGGAAGTCCTCCTTGGCGGGGAGCATCCTGGCGATGGCGCGCTCCGCCAGCGCCCCGTGACCGATCTCGCGCCGACCGGGTCCGCGCAGCGGCTTCGTCTCCCCCGTGCTGAACGGGGGAAAATTGTAGTGGAGCATGTAGTGCTTCCACGACTCGCCCGTCAGCGCGTCGATCTTCTGCTCGTCGGTGGACGTGCCCAGCGTCGTGGTCACGATGGCCTGCGTCTCACCGCGCTGAAACAGCGCCGACCCATGGGTACGCGGCAGGATGCCGACCTCGCAGAGAATGGGGCGAATGGTCCGCGTATCTCGGCCGTCGATGCGCCGGCCGGTATCGAGGACCATGCTCCTGACCACCTGCGCCTTGCGTTCCTCGAACTCGGCCTTGACGAGCTTCTCGTTCGCGGCCCACGAGTCGGCGCCGAGCTCGGCGAGCAGGGTGCTCGCCACCTTGTCCTTGATCTTGCCGTAAGCGTCGTAGCGCTCGTGCTTGCCGCGAATGACGCACGCTTCCCGCAGCTCTGCGTCCGCGATGGCCGCGACGCGCTTGCCGATGGCCGCGTCGAGCTTCGGCGTCGTGAAGACGCGCTTCGGCCGCCCCACCGCCGCCCGGATGCGCTCGATCAACTCGATGATCTTCTGCCCCTCGCGGTGAGCAAACATGAGCGCGTCGATGACGTCCTTCTCCGAAGCCTCGGCCGCGCCTCCCTCGACCATGACGATGGCGTCCTTGCTGACCGCGACCACCAGGTCGATGTCCGCCGCCTCAGACTGGGCGAACGTCGGGAACGGAACGAGCTCGCCATCGACCCGCGCGACACGAATGCCTGCGATGGGACCGTCCCAGGGGATGTCGGAAATGTGCAGCGCGGCGCTTGCGCCACACAGCGACACGATGTCCGTCGGGTTCACCGCGTCGGCCGACATGACCGTGGCGATGACCTGGGTGTCCTTGCGATACCCCTCGGGAAAGAGAGGGCGCAGCGGCCGATCCATGATGCGGCAGGTCAGGATCTCGTAGTCGCGCTGTCGTGCTTCTCGCTTGAAGAACCCGCCGGGGATCTTCCCGGCGGCGTAGGTCTTCTCCACGTACTCACAGGTCAGTGGAAAGAAGTCCAGACCTGGCCTTTCCGACGTCGAGACCGCGGTGACGAGCACGACGCTCTCGCCACAGGTCACGAGCACGGCTCCATCGGCTTGCTTGGCGAGCCGGCCGGTTTCGAAGGTGATCTCTACTGCGCCAATCTTGACGGACTCACGGATGATCATGGGTTTTGCGCTCCTCGCGCGCGCCCGCTGCGTGCGGGCCGACGCCGGGCGCGAGGTCCGTCTTCACCCTCGATTCCTGCCGACTACGGTGCGGTGGTCGGTACGAAACGAAGCTGAAGCGCCGAACTTGTCGCGCTCGGTGATGGGTCGCGCCTACTTACGAAGCTTCAGCGCGGAGACGATGTTGCGATAGCGCTCGACGTCCGAGCGCTTGAGATAGTCCAGAAGGCGACGCCTCCGGCTCACCAGCTTGAGCAGGCCGCGACGCGAGTGATGGTCCTTCAGATGTGTCTTGAAGTGATCCGTGAGAGAATTGATACGCTGGCTCAAGAGCGCGATCTGCACTTCCGGCGAACCGGTGTCCTTCTCGTGCAGTCGCGTCTCGGTGATCACGGCGCTCTTGGCGCCCGGCTCCAATGGCATTCGTTTATCCTCGAATTTTCAGGGGCGGGAGTATACCGACGGCCGCCTTCCTGGCAAACCGGGCCGAGAACGACCGTGGGAGGACGCCCTCCTGGCGGCGGGGCCGTGCTATGGGGGCCGCGTGAACACGGGCTTCGCTCCCGGGATCGTCGCCCTGGTGTCCGCCGCGGCGGCGCTCGCGTCCTGCGGCAGCGACGGCTCCCGCCGCACCGATCTGGGCGCCGTGGAGGCTCCCGAAGCGGGCACCGGCTCCCCGGACGCCGGCGAGACACCGCTCCCACCCCCGGGCAAGCTCTCCGTCACGGCGTGCCCCCCGGTCCCCGGGCTCCCCCCCGCCCTGGATCCCCGTGACGCCGTGACGAGCGTCGCGGCCACCGCCTCGCGGATCTACGTCGCCTCGGCCCGCGCCGTCTACGCGTTCGAGCGCGACGGTGCGTGCGCCGGCGACATCGAACCCGCGTTTCATGGCGGTGCCCTCGAGGTGGATCAGCGGCCCGAGGCGCTCGCGGCGAGCGACTCGGTCGGCGTGGTGGTGGCCGATGGACGCGGAGCCGTGCTGCGCACGGATGACCCGTTCACGAGCGGCTGCCTCGCCACGACGCCGCTGCGCACGGTCGGCCTCGCGGGGGCGTTCACGGTGGGTGCGTTCGTCGACCCACGCGTCTGGGTGATGGGGGGACGACAGTCCGGTTGCGCGGCCGAGCCGCTGGCGGTGCCCGCCGTGAACGAGCTGCTCGCCGTGGGCGCCGCCTCGGCCACGTCCATCGTCGCCGTGGTCCGCGCAGGGCGAGCCGTCTCCGTCCGTCGCTACGCAGTGGGGAGCACGCTGACCGCCAGCGCGGAGACCAGCGACGGCCCGTGCTCGGCGCGAACCGTCGTGCCCACGGCGAACGGCGCTCTCGTGCTCGACCCCAGCTGCGGCGCCGTGCGACAGTACGACTTCACGGTCGGGCGCGAGGTGCAGTCCCACGGACTGGCCCGCGGGGCCGTGGGCCGCGGCCTGGCGCGAATCCCGGGCGAGAGCCGCGCGGTGCTCGCGACCACGCCCGCCGAGGGCGGCGCGGCGACGCTCTACGACGTCGTCTTTCCCGAGTGAACACCGCCCGGCTCCGCAGAGAAGCCCCGAGCGACCCGCCCGACCTTCGGCGTCAGTCGATGACGTAGGTCGCCACGACCGGCGCGTGGTCGCTGACGTCGCGGAGGTCCTCTGCGAGCTCGTCGTCGTGCAGTATGTCCACGCTCGACACGTCCAGGAACGCCGACAGCACCGCGTTGGCGACCAGATCGTCGTGCAGCGCGAAGCCGGTCGTGGTCGCCGCGGACTCGACCGTCCACGCCAGCTCGTCGGGGAGGTGGCGCGCGGCGCTCTCGTACGCGTCGGGTGGCGCACCGTCGATGGCCTGCATCGGCGGCGAGCCGGGGAAGTCGTTGAAGTCCCCGAGCACCAGCACGCCGAGGCCGGGCTCCCTGGCCGTCAGCGTGTCGGCGATGAACCGCGTGTGCTGCGCCTCGGCGAGGCGCTTGTCGGGGTCGTCGTCGCGCTTCGCCTTGAAGTGAACTCCGAGGAGGACCAGCGACAGGCTGCCGAAGCGCAGGTGGACCTCCAGGCAGTCTCGCGCGTACTGGTATTTGGGTCCACCGGACGCGTCGCGCCGCCCGAACAGGTCGTTCTTGTGGGAGAGCTGCTCGACCACCGGCACCGAGGAGAGGAAACCGAGGTCGACGCCGCGGGGGTCGTTCCCCGCCACGAGGATGCGGATGGGATACGCGCGCTCGAGCTCGGCCCGCTCGGCAAGCGCATCTAGCACGGCCCGGTTCTCGATCTCCTGGAGCACGACGACGTCGGCATCGAGCTGGTTCATGATCCGAGCCACCCGGCCGAGCTTCTCGTCGTACTCCCCGGAAGTGGGCGTGTTCAGTGCCTCGTCGACGACGAACGCCTCGCCGTCGATGCGATCGTTGAAGACGTTCCGTGCGTTGAACGTCGCGATGCGGAGCGGTCCCGGGCCGGGCGTCACGTCGGCATCCTTCACGCCGCCGGTGCCCCCGGCGCCGCCGGTAGACGCGCCGGCGTCTCGAGCTCCGTCGTCGCTCGCATCACGCGCACATCCCGAGGCCGCGACGACGGCCGCGACGACGAGCGCGCCGGAGCGCCTCACCCGCCGTCCGGACAGAACGCCTCGCAATCGAAATCGCGACAGTCCACGAAACCATCCCCGTCGTCGTCGGTGTCGTTGGAGCACGCCGCAGCCGTGTCCTCGGCGACGCAGACCGTCACGGCAGGGCTCTTGGAGCAGCTGAAGTCCTTGCAGTCCACCCACCCGTTACCGTCGTTGTCGAGGCCGTCGCTGCACTTTGCATCGGTGTTCTCGCAGATGGTGACGCTCGTGTTGCGGCTGCACGAGAAGTCGCTGCAGTCGGTGAAGCCGTTGCCGTCGTTGTCGATGCCGTCGCCGCAGCGCTCGTCGGTCTCCTCGGGCATCATGTCGCCGACGCAGACCGTCACGCCCGACGCCATCTGGGGCTTGCACTCCAGATCGAAGCAGTCACGAAACCCGTCGCCGTCGTTGTCGATGCCGTCCGAGCACGTCGCGTCGTCCCGCTCCGTCGCGCTCGACCCGCCCCCGGTCGCGGCCGCACCCCCGCTCGCGGCAGTACCACCCGCGCCGCTCGCTCCGCCGGCACCCGCGCCGGCACCCGCGGCGCCGGACACGCCCGACGATGCCCCTGCCATGCCGGCCTCGGCGCCACCCGCGTCCGGGTGTCGATCGCGAGCACAGGACGCGGCCGCGAGCGACCAGACGGGGATTGCAGCGAGGAGTAGGCGCACGTGGTCGGGGTCCTTGGGGCCGAACCCCGCAGGGTTCGAAGCAAGCGCGAAGTGCAGTATAGCCCGAGCGGTGGGTTCACGGACTGCCACTCGGCCCTCGTCTTCGCGCCCCGTTGCCCTCGCGGGCGCCGTGGCTCTCGTCGTGACGGTGCTCGACAGGCCCGGCCTGGGTGCCCAGCCCGCGTCGCTGGTGGTCCTCAACGGCCGGGCCACACCCGTCTACTTCAACGACGGCGACACGTTTCGCGCACTCGAAGGGCCGCTCTCCGGGACGGCGGCGCGCCTGGGCGGCTTCAACACGCTCGAGTCCTACGGACCCGTACACCAGTGGAGCACCTGGACGTTCAAGGAGCTCTACGTCAACGCCAAGCAGGCGACGTCGAACGCCCGCCGCGGGGTGTGGCACTGCGACGCCGACCCGAGCGAGCGCGACGGCTATGGTCGCATGCTCGCGGTCTGCCTGGACCTCGCCGCCGACCAGATCGCAAAGGGCTACGCCCACGTGTATTCGTTCGAGGGACCAGGGCACCCGCGCCTGCTCGCGGCGCAACGGTTCGCCATCGCTCGCCGTCACGGCATGTGGTCGAAGGGTGCGCCCCCGCTCGTCCTGACCTCCCTCCACTCCGCCGACGAGGGAATGGGTAAGGGAGAGAACTACAACCGGCTCATCTCGACGCTCGACGGCCAGAGCACCAAGTGGCTCCACGACGCCGTCTACCGCGAGTGCGAGGAGGTGTGCCACCGCGTGACCCTCTCGACGGCCGACTCCCGGCGGACCGCGATCGCGACGCTGAGAGCATCCGCCGCTGGACGACACGTCGCGGGCTGGACGGACGACTACCTCGCCCTGTGGATCGACGAGTGGCTCACCACCGACCGGCTCGCCGAACTCCTGCCCCAGGATGCACAAGAGGTCGTGGCGCGCGAGCTGACCGCGCTGAAGACGAGCGGCGAGCTGCGCGCGGACCAGAGCGACGGCTCGTGCATGCGCTACGTGCCGTTCCAGCGGCGCTACGTCCGCAGCAAGCCCGGGTGCCTGAAGTGGTGAGGCTCGGCGCGGTCGTGGGGGTGGGGTTCGTCACGGGGCTCGTCGCTCTCGCGTGCGAGTTCCAGCGCCCGAGCGGCGCACCCTTCGGCTACGAGACCGAGGACGCGGCGTGCAGCGACGGCATCGACAACGACTACGACGAGCTCATCGACTGCGAAGACACGGACTGCATCTTCACGTCCACCTGGTGCGGCGAGATCGTTCCCGACGTGCCGCGGCACCCGGAGGCGGAGGATCGTCTGACCACCTGCACGGACCGCATCGACAACGACGGCAACGGTCAGTTCGACTGCGGGGACCGCACGTGCCAGGCGATCCCCGAGGTGTGCTGCCTGCGGGAGTTCGACGACGCGAGCTGCAGCGACGGCATCGACAACGACGGCAACGGCTTCGCAGACTGCGACGATCTCGGTTGTCGCGGCGGGATCTTCGTGACCGTATGCGCGGAGAAGACCGACGTCACCTGCAGCGACGGCCGTGACAACGACGAGGACGGAGCCGCCGACTGCGAGGACCTGGACTGCGCCGCCACGGCCCCGTGTGCCGCGCCCCCCTGCCTCCCCGCCGACGCGTGCGCGGGTCCCGAAGACACCCTCGCGCGGTGCTCCGATGGCCGCGACAATGACGGCAACGGCTTCACCGACTGCAGCGACTTCTCGTGCAGCAAGAACGGGGATCCCGACGCCGTGCGCCACTGCGCGGAGACCGCGGAAACGACCCTCCTGCGCTGCTCGGACGGCAAGGACAACGACGGCAACGGCTTCATCGACTGCGCCGATCACGCTTGCTCGCGCAGCATGGACGCCGAGGTGCAGAAGCACTGCGAGGCGTTCGGCGAGCACACCTTCGCTCGCTGCAGCGATGGCCGCGACAACGACGGCAACGGCTTCGCAGACTGCGCGGACTTCTCCTGTCGGCAGGCGAGTGACCCGGCCGTGCGCCGCGCGTGCCAGGAAAGCGTGGGTGACACCCCCGCCGAGGCCGACGAAGCGTGCTCCAACGGAAGGGATGACGATCGCGACGGTTTCACCGACTGCGACGACTGGGACTGCAACTACAACCCGCTCGTGAGCGTCTGCCCCGAGCCCGGAAGGAAGAAGCCGTGCAAGTAGCCGTACCGCAAGGGCTCGCCCGATGGTCCCGAGTCTCGAGGCGCGTCCTCGTCGCTGCGCTGTTCGCGGCCGCCGGCGTCGGTGCTCAGCCCGCAGAGGCCGAAGCGCCGGCAGCGCCCCCTGCCGAGACCACTCCGTCCGCGGAGCCCTCCGCGCCGAGGCCGAGCACCGCGCGTGAGACCGACTGCGGCAACCGCATCGACGACGACGGTGACTCGGTGACGGACTGCGGGGACGCGGATTGCTTCGAGTCCGCCGCGTGCGCCCCCGGTGGCGCGCCGGAGAGCACGAACCTGGCGTGCACGGACTGGGTGGACAACGACGGCGACGGCGCCATGGACTGCGACGACTCGGACTGCTCGGCGCCGCACGTCACCGCGTGCAAGGGGTCGTGGCGCGGCGGAGCGGCGAGCGGTGGCTCGGGCGTGGATGAACTGCCGGAGCTTCCCGCCGGCACCGACGTGGAGGAACTGATCGGCAAGAGCGGCGACGCGGACGGCGAGCGCAACGACCTGCTCTGCTCGGACGGCGTCGACAACGACGGCGACGGACGGACGGACTGTGCGGACTTCGGCTGTCGGTTCGATCCGACGGTGGCCGTGTGCACCGGATCGCCGGGGATGCGGTTCTCCGTGGTCGCCCAGGTGATGCAGGCTTACCGGATCGAGGACACGAACACGGTTGGTCCCGACCAGAACCGCTGGGACACGCGGTTTTCGCTGCTGCAGCTCCGCGCCTTCGGACCCATTCCCGGGATCCAGGACTCGTTCTTTCTCCTCAGCATGCGCGCCGAGCGCACGCCTCGCCTCACCTTCGCGATGTTCCAGGTTCCGGTGGGCACTGCCGGTCACTTCGTGAACGTGAACAGCGGAGGCGGCGGACTGTCGTCGGGGCTCATCGTCTCCGCCTCGAAGCAGCTCCTCCTCGAGCCACCGTACTACCTGTATTCGGCGTTCGAGCAGGGCAACGGCGCGGCGGTCGAAGTCGGGGGCCCCATCTCGCCCGGCGGTGCCGTGTCCGGCCGGGTCTTCGCTGCGGGAGGGTCCGGGCGCTTCAACGGCAACGTCGGCGGACGCTTCTTCGCGGACGACGCCACCAACTACACGTGGGGAAGCGGCGCCCAGATCCAGGTGGACGCCGTCGGCCACTACTCCCGTCACGACACGCCGTTTCTCTACGTCCCGGTGCCGGCGACGCTCTCGTTCATGGTCGGCGGAAAGTACGACCAGCGGGCCCAGGAGCGCTATCCGGCGGGTAATCTGCAGGCCATCCTCCGGGTCGATCGGCTGATGCTGCAGAGCGAGCTCTACTTCAAGCGCGAGCTCGAGTTCGAGTCCACGCAGTACGCCTACAACGTGACGGCCGGGCTGCTCCTCTGGCCCAAGACGCTGCTCTTGGCCGGGGATTTCGGGGAGTACATCGCCGGCGACTTCGGGAACCCTCCGGCTGCCACCGGCACGCTGGGCGACGAGGTGCGGCGGCAGCGGGACGAGCGGCAGTGGCGCGGGGCCCTGCACTGGTACGCCTACAAGAGCACGGGGCTCGTGTCGCTCGTCTACCGGAACCGGGACGTGAAGTCCGGACGAATCGCGGACGACGGCTACCGTGAACAGGAGCTCCAGGCGGTCGCCAGCTACCGGTTCTGACCCGCGGGCGCGTCACTCCGTCGCGAGAAGGTCCGCGAGCCGCGGCGCGAGCACCGTGGCCAGCACCCGTTCGACGTCCCTGGCGTCCTCGAGGCGACTCACCTCTCGGTCGATGGACTCCGCCTCTTCCAGCGACACCCGGGAAACGGCGCTCTTGACGTGACCGAGCGCGGAGGCCTCCATGCTCAGCTCGCGCAGGCCCATGCCCACCAGGAGCACGGCCGCGAGCGGATCGCTCGCCATGGTTCCGCACACGCTCACGGAGCGCGTCGCGTTCCGGGCGGCTTCGACCACGCCGCGGATGAGCCGCAGGATGGCCGGATCGAACGGCGACGCCAGGTACGCCAGCTCGCGGCTGCCACGGTCGACGGCCAGGGCGTACTGGACCAGGTCGTTGGTCCCGATGCTGAGGAACTCCACCTCGCGGGCGATCTCCGGGGCCATCACCGCCGCGGACGGCACCTCCACCATGACCCCGAACGGAACGTGCGGAGCGTGCGCCTGGCCCCTCTCGTCCACCTCGGCGGTGGCTTGCCGAAGCAGGCTCTTGACCGCCCGGAGCTCGCGCAGGGTCGAGACCATGGGCGCCATGATCTGGACGTCGCCGTGGGCCGACGCCCGCACCATCGCGCGCAGCTGAGCCAGGAACAGATCGGGGTGCGCCAGCCCGAGGCGAACGGCCCGGAGCCCGAGCGCCGGATTCATCAGGTTCGGCGCCTGGAACGGGGAGACGAACTTGTCGCCACCGATGTCGAACGTGCGAAGCGTCACGGGGTGCGGGCCCATCTCCTCGAGCACGCGCCGGTACGTTTCGTACTGCTCGTCCTCCGACGGCGGTTCCGTCCGGTCGACGTAGAGAAACTCCGTGCGGTAGAGGCCGATGCCCTGACCTCCCATGGAACGGACCAGCGCGGCTTCGGACGGCAGTTCGATGTTCCCGCGCAGCCGCATGGGGACGCCGCAGCGGGTCTGCGCCGGAAGATCGCGCGCTTCGCGGAGCACGACGGCCACCGCGCGATGCCGGTCGGCGCGAGCCCGCACGGCCCGTATCACCTCCGCGTTCGGCGACACGGTGACGTGGCCGCGCCACCCGTCCACCAGGATCTCGTCGCCATCGCCGAGCCGCTCGAGCGCGTCCTTCACGCCGACGACGGCCGGGATCTCCAGGGCTCGAGCGAGGATGGACGTGTGAGAGGTCCGCGTCCCCATCTCCGTCACGAAGGCGAGGACGGTCTCCTTGGTGAACGTCGCGGTCTCCGCGGGCGACAGGTCCCGGGCGACCAGGATCACGGGACCGCCACCTGCCGGGAGAGACGACGCGGAGCGCCTCCCCAGGAGCTCGTTGGCTATCCGCTGGCCGACGAACTCGAAGTCGTGGCTTCGCTCTCTCAGGTACGGGTCGCCGCCTTCCCGAAGCTGCGCGGCGAAGGCATTGACCGCGTTCTCGGTGGCCCACTCCGCGCATTGACGGTCCAGCCGCACGTGTCGCTCCACCTCCGACCGGAGCGTCGCATCCTCGACCATGAGCACGTACGCCTCGAGGATCGACACCTCCGCGCGAGCCGGACTGGCAGCCAGCCCCTGCGCCAGCTCGCGAAGGCCGGCGGCCGCGTCGCGTGTCGCCCGGTCGAAGCGGTCCATCTCGTCGTCCACCGCGTGCAAGGGCACGTGGCGATGCTTCGCCGGGACGCTGTGCGCACCCACGACGCGAACCCTACCGAGGGCGAACCCCGGCGCCCCCGCGATCCCCCGCAAGTCCCTCAGGTCTTCATCCACGTCCTCGACGCTCAACGCTGCCTTCCTCGGCGTCTCGGATGGGTCGTCTACGACCGAACGCCCTCCCCGAAGGTATCACGAGCCGTGAGCCCTCCTCCGCACCGGACGGGCGCGCGGAACGGGACGAGACGGCGAAAGACGTTGGCGCTCGCCCTTGCCCGTGCCATGTGGGGTCACTTCGCGGAGTTTCCTTCGTGTACGATGCAACGACTTCGGC
Source organism: uncultured Polyangiaceae bacterium (assembly GCA_964487605.1). Lineage (GTDB taxonomy): Bacteria > Myxococcota_A > Polyangia > Polyangiales > Polyangiaceae > JAJDAH01. Next base: position 2,589 of record CAZARU010000166.1, on the reverse strand, counting down.
GCCTGCGGGCGCCCAGCCTGCGCCCCAACCCACGCCCCACGACGCGTTCGCCGCCGAACTGGCCGCGATTGGCCGACGTGTGCGCGCCGCGCGGACGCCCGAGCACTTCGCCCACCTGCGAAAGCTGGAGCGGTGGGGCCGGCTCTGCAGCTTCGCGGGATATGGGACGGGGTGGCTCCTCCCCAACCTCTTCTCGGCGTCCCTGATCGCGCTGGGGAAGACGACCCGCTGGGCGGTGATGCTGCACCCCATCTCCCATCGCGGCTACGACGGCGCGCCGGGCGTCCCGCGGCGATACACCAGCCACGGCTTCGCCAAGGGCTGGCGCCGCGCGATCGACTGGCTGGACTGGATAGCTCCGGACGCCTGGCACGAGGAGCACGACGTCGTGCACCATTTTCGCCTGGGTGAGGATCGCGATCCCGATCAGCTCGAGGTCAACTTTCGGTGGCTGCGCTCCTCGCGCGTTCCGGTGCCGCTGCGCTACGTCGCCGCGTTCGGCGTCGCCGCGACGTGGAAGTGGACGTACTACGCTCCGACGACGCTCATGGAGGCCCAGAGCGCGCGCGCCGAGCGAGACGGCGCCGAACCCATCGCGCGAACGGTCGTGAACCGCGATCTGTGGAACCCGCTGCACCCGCGAGGTCGCGAGCTCTGGCTCCGCTGCTACGCGCCCTACGCCACCGTGAACTTCGGCGTCATCCCGCTGGCGTTCCTGCCGCTGGGCCCCTGGGCGGTGGTGTCCACGTTCGCGAACAACCTGCTCGCCGAGGTCCTCGCGAACCTGCACGGCTTCCTCGTGATCGCCCCGAATCACACGGGCGACGACCTGCCCAGGTTCGACGGAAGGCCCAGCGGCCGCACGGAGTTCTACCTTCGCCAGGTCACGGGTTCGGTCAACTACCGTACGGGAGGCGACCTGAACGACTGGCTGCACGGATGGCTCAACTACCAGATCGAGCATCACCTGTTCCCGAACCTCACCCTGCTCGAGTACCAGCGCATTCAGCCGGAGGTCGCCGCCGTCTGCCGGAAGCACGGCGTCCCGTACGTCCAGCAGTCCGTGTGGAAGCGCGCCAAGCGCACCCTGGACGTCATCGTCGGAAGGACGTCCATGAAGCGCGGCGCGACGGAGGCCGCTCCACCCTCGTAGCGGCCGCTCGAGCCGGCGTGATCAGGCCTCTTCCCCGAACCCTGCGTCGATGAGCGCACCTATCTCGCGGACCGCGTCCTCGGCGCCGTCCCCCTTTGCGCTGACCTCGAGCACCGTGCCCTTGGCACCCACGAGCAGCAGCACGCCCATCACGCTCTTGGCGTCGGCCCGCTGACCGTCGCGGCCCACCGTGACGTCGCATGGGTACCGCGTCGCCACCATGACCAGCTTGCTCGCGGCGCGCGCGTGGAGGCCCAACCGGTTCCTGACGACGAACCTGCCGCTGGCCGACGTCACGCCGTGCCCCCTCCCCCTCTGGGACCACCGCCGACGAGGTCGGGGTCGGTTTTCCGGTCGGTGGAGACTCGATCGACGTCGCGATGAACGACGTCGACGGAAAGCTTGGTCTCCTCCCGGATGAGGCTGGCCAGTCGCTCCGCGAGGGCGACGGACCGATGACGCCCGCCGGTGCAGCCGATGGCGACGGTGACGTAGCTCTTCCCCTCCGCCTCGAACTTCGGCAGACAGAAACCGAGCAGTCCGCGCGCGCGCTCGATGAACTCGATGGTATCCGCGTCGCCGAGCACGTACTCCGCCACCTGCGGCTCGGATCCGGGAAGGTCGCGGAGCTCGTCCACGAAGTAGGGGTTCCGGAGGAAGCGCACGTCGAGCACGACGTCGGCGTCGACGGGGGTGCCATACTTGAACCCGAACGACACGAAGCGCACCAGCAAGCCCGGTCGCGTCGGGGCACCCGGACCGAAGTGGTCCAGGATCCGCCTGCGCAGGTCGTGCACGGACAGGTTCGTGGTGTCGATGACCTCCGTGGCCCTGGCACGCAGCGGCGCCAGGCGCTCGCGCTCGAGGCGCACGCCGTCCAGGACCGCGAGCGCCGCCCGCTCGCCGCCGGGCTCCAGCGACGTACTCAGCGGGTGTGGCCGGCGCGTCGTGCTGTAGCGTCGCAGCAACGCCTCGTCGCTCGCGTCGAGAAACACGACCGTCAGATCGCGCTCGGAGGGCGACGGCACCGCATCGAGCACCGTGCTGGCATCGTCGAGGAAGCGGCGGACGCGAACGTCCAGCCCGAGCCCGAGGCGCCTGACGCCACCGCGCGCACACGCCTCGAGGGTCGCTGCCACGACGGGGGTCGGCAGGTTGTCCACGCAGTAGAAGCCCAGGTCCTCGAGCGCGTGAAGCGCGGTGGACTTGCCGGCTCCACTCAGGCCGGTGACGACGACCACGAGCGTCCGACCCGGGCCGTTCACCGCCCTCCCCCCTTCGGCGACACCGGGGGCGGCACCGCGCTCTCGTTGGTGGCGTGCTGTCGGAGCGCGCGTGCCGGTGGCGCCACCGGCACGACGGGTGGTCCGGCGGTCGGCGCCCTCGCCGCGGGAACGCGGGGCGCTTCGAGGGCTTCGCCGGCGCCGGCGGCGTCC
>CAZARU010000165.1:0-14140 GCA_964487605.1 uncultured Polyangiaceae bacterium | reverse complement strand
ACGCGGAGCATGTCCATCACCGGGATGCCCTCGGTGATGCAGATGGCGACGCGGCACCCGGCGTCGATCGCCTCGAGGATGGCGTCGGCGGCGCCGAGCGGCGGCACGAAGATGCACGTCGCGTCTGCGCCGGTCTTCTTCACGGCCTCGTGCAGGGTGTCGAACACCGGAACCGAAACCTTTGCCCCGTCCGGCCCTTCGGCGTCGAACGTCTCTCCGCCGCGGTTGGGCGTGACGCCCGCGACGATCTTGGTCCCGTACTTCACGCACTGCGCGGCGTGGAACGATCCGGCGGATCCGGTGATGCCCTGGACGACGACCTTCGTGTTCTTGTCGACGAGAATGCTCATGGTGCCCTCTCAAGCCTCGATCGCCGCGACGATCTTCTTCGCGCCGTCTGCCATGGTGTCGGCCGACTGAATCTTCAGCCCGCTCTCGGCCAGGATCTTCTTTCCTTGCTCGACGTTCGTGCCTTCGAGCCGGACGACGAGCGGGACCTTCAGGCCCAGCTCCTTCGTCGCGGCGACGACGCCCTCTGCGATGACGTCGCACTTCATGATTCCGCCGAAGATGTTCACGAAGATCCCCTTCACCTTGTCGCTGGACAGGATCATCCCGAAGGCCTTGGTGACCTGCTCCTTCGTGGCACCGCCGCCCACGTCCAGGAAGTTCGCCGGCTGGCCGCCGTGGGTCTGGATGATGTCCATGGTGCTCATGGCGAGGCCCGCGCCGTTGACCAGGCAACCGATGTTCCCGTCGAGCGAAACGTAGCTGAGTCCCGCGGCGTTGGCCTCCGCCTCGACGGGGTCTTCCTCGTCCGCGTCGCGGAGCTGGTCCCACTCCGGGTGTCGAGCCGATGCGTTGTCGTCGAAGTTGATCTTCGAGTCGAGCGCGACGACGTCTCCGGACCTGGTCACGATGAGCGGGTTGACCTCGCAGAGCGAGCAGTCCTCCTTCTCGAACAGGTTGACGAGCTTCGTGAGCGTCTTCACGAACTGGGAGATCGTTTCCTTGGCCTTCGGCGAGCCCTTCCCCATCTCGAGCCCGTAGGCGAGCTTGCGAGCCTGGAATCCCGCAAGTCCCACGAGCGGGTCGACCCACTCGGTGAGGATCTTCTCGGGGGTTTCCGCGGCGACCTTCTCGATCTCGACGCCGCCCTCGGTGCTCGCCATGACGGCGATGCGGCGTTTCTCCCGGTCCACCACGAGCCCCAGATAGAGCTCGCGGGCGATGTCGAGTCCCTGCTCCACGTACAGGCGCCGGACCTTCTGGCCCTCGGGACCGGTCTGGTGCGTGACGAGCTGCATGCCGAGAAGGTCGCCGGCGACGCGCTTCACCTCGTCCGGTCCGCCCTTGACGACCTTCACGCCGCCACCCTTGCCGCGACCGCCCGCGTGGATCTGCGCCTTCAGCACGACGACGGGACTCTTGGTCTCGTCGAGCAGCGTCTTCGCGGCGGCCGCCGCCTCGTCCGCGCTGAACGCGGCGATCCCCTTCGGGATCGGGATCCCGTGCTTCGCGAAGACTTGCTTGCCCTGGTACTCGTGGATCTTCATCGGCTCACCCCTTCTTCACGACGTCTACGACGGACTGGACGCTGGCCGCGCTCTTGGCGAGCATGGCCTTCTCTTCGTCGTCGAGTTCGAGGTCGACGATCTTCTCCACGCCACCGGCGCCCACGACGACGGGGACACCCATGTAGAGATCCCTGTACCCGTACTCGCCGTCGAGGTAGGCGGCGCACGGAAGGACTCGCTTCTGATCCAGCAGGTAGGCCTCGGCCATGGCGATGGAACTGGCTGCCGGCGCGTAGTACGCGCTCGTTCCCATCAGCTTCACGATCTCGCCGCCTCCTGCGCGTGTGCGCGCCACGATGGCGTCGAGGCGCTCCTTGCCGATCAGGCGCCGGATCGGGATCCCGTTCACCGTGCAGTGGCTCAGGACGGGAACCATGTCGTCGCCGTGCCCGCCCAGAACCATGGCGCGCACGTCCTTGACGCTCACGCCCGCCTCTCTCGCCAGAAAGAGCGCGAGCCGCGAGCTGTCCAGCACGCCGGCCATCCCGACGACCTCGCGACCGGGCTTCCCGGTCCGCCGCTTGAACTCGTACACCATCGCGTCGAGGGGGTTCGAGATGACGATCACGAACGCGTTCGGGCAGTGCTCCTTCGCGTTGTCCGCGACGTCCCGGATGATCGGCAGGTTCGTCCCGATGAGGTCGTCCCGCGATTGCCCCGGCTTGCGGGGGATCCCCGCCGTGATGATGAGCACGTCGGAGCCGGCACAGTCCGCCCAGTTCGACGTCCCGGTGACGCGGGCGTCGGCGCCGCTCTGGGCACTCGCTTGCTCCAGGTCCAGCGCCTTGCCCTTCGCGAAGTCGGCCTTCGCGGGGATGTCGAACAGCACGACGTCGCCGAGCTGCTTGGCGACGCACAGGTTGGCGAGCTCGCCGCCGATGTTGCCTGCTCCGATGAGAGCGATCTTCTTCCTTGCCATGACGTGGGGTCCTCTAGCTCGCGGCTCTCGGGGGAGGCGCGTTGGTGGGTCGGCTGCGAACGGACGGGAGGGGTCGTGCGGTGGGGGCAGCGGTTCGGCGCGCGGTGCTCACATGTGACCGATGATGGCCTTGCCGAACTCGGAGCACTTCACTTCCTTCGCGCCCTCCATCAGGCGCGCGAAGTCGTAGGTCACGATCTTTGCGCCGATGGCGCCGTCCATGCCCTTGATGACGAGGTCCGCCGCCTCGTTCCAGCCGAGGTGACGAAGCATCATCTCGCCGGACAGGATCACGGAGCCGGGATTCACCTTGTCGAGGTTCGCGTACTTGGGGGCGGTGCCGTGCGTCGCTTCGAAGATGGCGTGGCCCGTCACGTAGTTGATGTTGCCGCCCGGGGCGATGCCGATGCCGCCGACCTGCGCGGCGAGGGCGTCGGAGAGGTAGTCGCCGTTGAGGTTCATCGTGGCGACCACGTCGAACTCCTTCGCGCGGGTCATCACCTGCTGCAGGGTGATGTCCGCGATGGCGTCCTTGACCATCAGCATCTTCTTCCACTTGCCGCCCCCGTGGGTGGGCGCCAGCTTCACCGCGTCCTCGACCTCCTTGCGGAGTTCGGCCTGAGCCTCGGGCGGTGCCATGTCGTAGCCGGGCTCGATCTGCTTCGCGTTGTCCACCACCGCGAGGTCCGGGTTCGCCTCGACGTTGCCGAGGATCCACGACTCGCGCTGGGTCACGACCTGCCCGCGAAACTCGCTCATCGCGACCTCGTAGCCCCAGTCCCGGAAGGCGCCCTCCGTGAACTTCATGATGTTGCCCTTGTGGACGAAATTCACGCTCTTGCGCCCCGCCTTCAGCGCGTAGGAGACGGCGGCGCGCACCAGCCGGCTGGTTCCCTCGCGAGAGATGGGCTTGATGCCGATTCCCGACGTGTCGGGGAACCGGATCTTCTTCACGCCCATCTCGTTCTGCAGGAACGAGATCACCTTCTTCGCTTCTGCGGACTCGGCTTGCCACTCCACTCCGGCGTAGATGTCCTCGGTGTTCTCGCGAAAGATCACCATGTCCACGTCCTCGGGATGCCGGACGGGGCTCGGCACGCCCGTGAACCACCGCACCGGGCGCAAGCAGACGTACAGGTCCAGGAGCTGCCGCAGCGCGACATTCAGTGATCGAATGCCCTTGCCCACGGGAGTCGTGAGCGGGCCCTTGATGCCGACCAGGTACTTCCGATACGCCTCGACGGTCTCGTCCGGCAGCCAGTCGTCGAAGGTGTTCTTCGCCTTCTCGCCCGCGTAGACCTCGTACCAGCCCAGCTTCCGCTTTCCGCCGTAGGCCTTCTGTACCGACGCATCGAGGACGGCCTGCGACGCCCTCCAGATGTCCGGTCCCGTTCCGTCCCCCTCGATGAACGGCAGAATGGGGTGGTCGGGGACGTCGAGCGTATCCCCCGACATCGCGATCGCGTCGCCCGCCTTCGGGGCTTCGAATTTCGTCATCTCGATTCGCTTTCTCGCCGGCGGAAGGGGAGGCGGACCGCCGCGTCGTCGGCCGGCGAGTAGCCCCCTTTGCCAGCGGAAACAACCGCACATCCGTCCAGCCCGCGCGCGCGTCGGCAAAGCGGGCGCGGGGGGCCTCGCCGCCGCGGCGCGCACTGGTCGCTGGTGTATCGTCCGTCTCCGTGAGGTCGGCCTGGTTGCTCGTCGTCGCCTTCGCCGCGGGCGCCCTCGGGAGCTGCGGCGTCGCGCCGAGGCCGGCCGAGGAGCCCGCGCGCCCGGTCGCCCCGCCGAAGGCCCTGGTGGACGACTGCGTGGACGACCCCACGCCGCTCGCCCGCGCCTATCACGGCGTGGCGGCCAAGGCGCGCTGCGACCGCGAGGTCTACACCATCATGGGGGGGGTCGCGAACGCGCTCGGCGTGAAGTGCGAGCACTGCCACGTCAAGGACGACTACGCGGCGATGACCGAGAACAAGCGCATCGCCAACTGGATGGCCCAGGATCTGGTCCCGTTCATCCGGGCGAAGAACGGCAAGGACGTCTGGTGCGCCGACTGCCACCTGAGCAGCGGTGAGGGCGCGGCGAAGATCCTCGGAGTACCGCGCGATAGGGGGCGTGCCATCGAGTGGATGACGACCCACCTCACCGAGCGATTCGACGCGCACGACCGCGCTGCGCTTCGCTGTGCAACGTGCCACGGTGCGAACGTCGGCTCCGCGAATTTCGAGGCGAAGGTGATCCTCTCGGGTCGCCTCCGGGCCTCGGTCCCCGAGCCCCCGCCACCCGTTCCAGCGGCGTCGGACGCCGACGCAGGTGGCCCTGCCGACCTCGGCGATGGCGGCCTGCCGTCCGTTCCGGACGCGACGACGCCCTGAGGCCGGTTCTGCGTGCCGACGCCCGTGGGGCTTGCATTGGCCGGCGCACCGCGGCAAGACCGACACCCCGATGTCCACCGCACCCGAAGAACCTGCCGAGAACGGCTCGGCGCCCAGCGAGACGACCCCGACGACGGATTCGGCGACCGGCGACGCGAGCGCGAGCGAGTCCCCCGGTGCTCCCGACGCGGAGGACCCCGGGGTGGCGGAGACCGTCGATGCGCCTCGAGTCGAGACCGCGTCGAACGACGAAGGCGTCGAGGCGACGGCCGAGCCCAAGAAGCGGCCGCGTCCACCGAAGGTGGGACCCCCGACGGTGTTCGTACGGACGCTGTCCGACGACCTCTTGCAGGAGATCGCGGGCGGCCCGGCGGCGAAGCTGATCCAGAAGCTCGTGGCTGCGGATTTCGACGTTCACGTGAGGGACGGCGCCGTCGTCGCCTACTGGGGCGGGACCATCCTGGTGACGATCGCGAAGAAGCCTCCCACGAAGAAGGAAGCTGCCGAATTTCCGGACGGCGTGCTCGCCGCGATGTTGCCGCGCAAGATCGTCGAGAAGGTCGAGCTCCCGAAGCGAAGCGGCCTGAAGGGTTCGCTGGCGTGCTGGCAGATCGACGAAGCTTTCCTGCAGACGTGGGACGCGCAGCTCGCCGCGTTGACCCAGGAGTCGGAGCGTCAGGACGTTCGTGACGGCCCGCTGGAGCAGAAGTTCATGATGACCAACCCCGGCTCTGCCGGGATCCTGCCCATCGACAGGCAGGTTCAGCTCCCCAATCACCGCGCGAAGCTCGACGCGCTCGCCCTCGATCCCGAGAACGATCGCCTGCTCCTCGTGGACCTGCGCTCGGGTGCCAGCGCCGACACCGCCCGCGCCCACGAGCAGCTCGGTGCGTTCTACGCGGAGGTCACCGGCCAGTCCGGAGGGCTCGACGGCAAGTTCGTGGACGAGCTCGCGAAGATGATGGCCCAGCGCACGCGGCTCGGGATCCCGAACAAGCTCGAGGCGAGCCGACTTCGTGCCGGCATGCCCGTCGCCTGCCTCCTGGGGCTCGCGCACTTCCGGCAGGAATCGAGCATGAAGGACCGACTGTTCGACAACGCCGCGAAGGTGACGTGGCCGTTCTTTCTCTGCGAGTTCGCCGGTAGCGACGCGCGCGTGCCCCGACACGATAGATGGGAGACGCTCGGAAAGCTCGGCTCGGGCGCCAAGCCCAAGTCGGCTTTCGGCTACTGACGGCGCCCGATGAATCGACGCGGAGGACCTGCCGCGCGGCGGCGTGCCCGCGGTCCCGGTCGCGGCAGGTACGACCGCGCCCTGACGTCCGACGAACGGCGTGCGGAGCGCCATCAGCGACTCCTTTCGGCGGCAGCGGAGGCCTTCGCGGACAAGGGCTACGCGGGTGCTGCGATCACGGACGTCGTGGCGCTGGCGGGAGTCAGCCGGCAGACGTTCTACGAGCACTTCGACGGGATGCTCGACGCGCTGGTGCAGGTGTACGATCACGCGATCAAGTCGGTCTTCGCGAACGCCGAGCGGACCTTGCGGGTGATCGACGATCCGATAGAGCGGCTGAAGGTCGGCATCGGCGGCTACCTGGCCATGATGGGGAACAACGCAGCCCTCACGCTCGTGCTCAACCGCGAGATCCTGGCGGCCGGTCGGGAGTACATCGCGCGGCGCGAAGCGGCGTACACCCGATGGGTCACGATCATCATGGAGGGGGTGGCCGAAGCCCATGCGCGCGGCCTCGTGCGCAAGCCACCCGACGAGCTGACCGCGTACACGCTGGTCGGCGGCATGGAGAACGTCGCGCTGCGGTACGTCGATCGAGGCGAGGAGGCGCGGATCCACGAGGCAGCCCCACGCCTCGTCGAGCTGGTGCTTCGCGCGTTCGACGCTCCTGCCGAGGTGCTGCGGCGCGCCGCGAAGAGCTGACGCGGCTCGTGCCCTTTGTTGGCCCCGCGGTTGCGGCGGGACTTCAATCCGGCCTCGATGCGTTCGGGCGTCGTCGTCTCGTCCCTCTCGCTGCTCATCGCCTGTGATGGCGCGTCGAACGACGCCTCGCCGCCCGACGCCCCGCCGCCAGCCACGGTGTTCGCGGCCCCCGACGGCGGCGCGGACGCCGAGAGCGCCTGTCCGGCCGAGATGGTGGATGTCGGCGGCGCGTTCTGCATCGACCGCTTCGAAGCGTCGCTCGTCGCCGCCGACGACGGTAGGCCGCTCTCGCCCCATCACCATCCGCGTCGGGCGCTCGCGGTTCGTGATCACCGCGTGTGGGAGTATCGGGCGCGCCGCGTGGGCTCGTGGCGCGCGCGCCAGACGCCGCTCCCCGAGCTGCCCACCGCCCAGTCCGATCGCGACACGGACTTCGAGGCGCGGTCGGAGCGCGGCGTCGTGCCCAGTGGCTACCTGGATCTCGAGTCGGCCGGCCGTGCGTGCGCGGCGGCCGGCAAGCGACTGTGTACGCGCACGGAGTGGACCACCGCGTGCCGCGGCGAGCGCGGCACGCGCCATCCCTACGGAGCGACCTTCGAGCCGGGGCGGTGCAACCTGGGGCGCCAGCACCCATCCAACGTGCTCCACGGCCGGATCGGCGACGGCCTGCTCGATCCCCGCATGAACCTCGTCGAGGAGGACGGGCGGCCCCTGCTGGGGCGCACCGGCGATCGCGCCGGTTGCGCCAGCCCGTGGGGATCGGACGCCGTCCACGACATGGTGGGCAACCTGGACGAATGGATCGACGAGCCCGGAGGCACGTTCGTCGGTGGGTTCTACGCGCGGGACACGCAGTGGGGCTGCGACGCCGCGATCGACGTCCACTCACCCGACTACTACGACTACGGGATCGGCACGCGTTGCTGCCGTTGACGCGGCACACGGCGATGCGCCTGGCGCCGCGGCCACGTCGTCGTATGCTCCCGATCGCATGGTGCGGTGGCAGCGATGGCTCGGGTCCAGCGTCGGTGCGGTCGTTCTGGCGGCCCTCTCGGTGACCGAACGGGCGGCGGCTCAAGCGCAGGCTCCGCGCGAAGCGGCGACCCCTTCCGAGACGCCGGCCGCAGCCGCGCCGGCGGGTCCTGGCTCGGCCGCGGCTCCCGCGGCGCCGGTCGCGCCGGCCTCGCAACCCTCACCCCATCCGTCGCCCTACGCGTACCAGCCGGCCACGGCACCGCCTCCGCCACCGGGCTACGCCACCCCGTACTTTCCGGCGTACTTTCCGCCTGGCGTGCCCATCGAGCTCGTGAGCACGGAGCCGGGTGTCGGAATCGACGTCTACGCGCCGAGCGCGCGCGTGGGAGTGGATCCGCCGATCGTCGCGTGCGACGCGGCATGCCGCGTCGTGGTCGCTCCGGGGACGTACAAGATCTTCGTCCGGGACACCGAAGACACGGTGTCCGGCAGTCGCGAGATCGACGTGAGCCGCCCCATGCGCATCACGATGGATCCCGACACCGTCGAACATCGCTCGGTCGGCCTCGGGCTCGGCATCGCCGGCCCCATCGCGATGATCGTCGGCATCGTCGTGGTCATCGGCTCGTGGCAGGACTGCGGCCACGGCGACTACGACTACGCCTACGACGGGCGCCGTGCGTGCGGCGGCAACGACAGCGCTCGAGCTCTCGGGATCCTGTCCTTGGTGGGAGGCTTGACCGCGACGCCGGTGGGCTGGGTCATGTTCGGTACGAGCTTCAAGCCCGAGTACAGTCTCGACCCGCTGTCGTCGTCGCCCTATGGCGGCGCGCGCAGTCCGCAGCGCGCGCGCCTCGAGCTGGACCTGCGGCCAGGTCCGCGGGGGCTAGCGCTCACCGGGACGTTCTGACGGCGAGGCGGCGTCGCCCCGTCCACGGCGCTCGAGATCCACGCGTCGCAGGGTGAGCGTGATCGTCTGGCGCTCCGCCGAGAGGCCTCTGGCGAACCCGGTGTCGTAGGGATGGTTGGTGAACGTGACCGAATCCACCGGGTACGTGGGGAGCATCCGGGAGAGCTGTGCGCACGTCGGCGCGATCTCCTCCGCCGGCTGCTTGCTCGACCAGCAAGGGAGACCCTCGTAGAAGTAGGCGCAGCCTCTCGCGTCCCGCAGGCCATGGCCGACCCGCTCGGCGACCGCTGCCGGGTCCTCTTCGTCGGCGCCGGCGACCACCGAGAACCATCGCCATCGCGGCTCACCGTGGAGCAGGTGATGACCGATGCGCGGGAACCTGGCGTCGTGCGTCACCTGCACGAACTCGAAGACCGTGCACTCGGCGGGGACCTTCTCGCGCAGGCGGAGGAGGAACGACCATTCGTGGTGGTCGTTGAAGTCGGTGCCGCGCAGCGCCGAGAGATGGACGAAGGGCGCGGAAGCGAGCACGACGGCGGCCGCGACGAGGGCGCGTCGACCGAGTCGCCTCAGAGGTTCGAGTGAGACCGCCGCCAGCAGCACGAACGGCGGAATCAGGTGCAGATGATACCGGGCCTGCATGGCGGCCGTTCCAGCCGGCACCACGCCGTGCGCGATGGCGAACGACGCGAGCCAGCCGAGCAACAGCGCAAGGAGCCTGCGCTGCCCGGTCTGCCACAGGTGTCTACCGCCGAAGAACGCGGCAATGACGAGCAGCGGTGGGGTCAGTCGCGGATCGAGCAGCGCGTTCTGGAACGGGTTCACCAGCGCCGCGACGCCGTCGACGAACATGCGCGGTGCCACGATCTCGCGCGCCGTCGCGGCGTGGGCGACGACCTGCAGGTAGACGGCAGGCGCCGTCGCGGCGCTCAGGGCTGCCGTCACCACGAGCTTGCGCACGCGAGGAACGCCGGGCGTCAGCCACCACGTCGCTCCGGCGTACAGGGGCGCCATGAGCAGATCCAGTGGTCGCGAGACGAGCGCCCCGAAGGTCGCCAACGGCAGCGCCAGCGTCCAGGCCGCGCGCCAGCGGGCAGACTCGTCCGTGAGCGCGCTCCAGAGCACCGTGAGTCCTACCAGCGAGAAGGTCACCGACGCGACCAGGACCGAGTCGCTCATCGCGAACCGTGCGTGATGCGGCAAGCTGGCGAACACCGCGGCCGCTGCCAGGCCGACGCCGACGTTGCCCGAGAGCGCACGGGCGCTCCCGAACGCCGCGAGGGGCGCGATGGCCGAGAACGTGAGGGTGCAGTACTTCACGACGTCGGTGAGAAAGATCGGCGAATCGATCCGAGCGCTCAGCGCGCCCGCGATGGGGCCGAAGAAGACGAGTCGCGGGATGTCGCCCAGGCGCGAGTACGGCCAGGGGTCGAGGGGGACCGCGGGCGCGAGGGCGCACCGAATCGCCAGCCCGAAGGCGAAGATGCCGCCCAGCGCTGCGACCACGGCGGGAGCGCCGCCAGCGCCGCGCAGCGCGAGCGCCAGGACGACGCCGACCAGCAGCACGAGCAGCGCGCTGCCGTCGAGATGCTGCACGCCGACGCCCGACGCCAGCTTCACCGGGGCGCGCTGCCAGAACGTGCCGTCGTCGTTTGCCGTCAGTGCGTCGAGGAGCACGGCGCTGGCCGCCGCACCCTCCGGCGAGGTCGTCGATCGGGTCACGGCGAAGCTCTTCGAGCGCATGTCCGGACGCGCGACCTTGTCCGGGTGGTCGAGGCGCACCGCAGCGCGACCGTCGCCCGGGCCGTCCAGCTCTATTTCGATGAAGGTCGAGCGGATCCTCACCTCCCAGAGGCGCCAGCCCGGGGTCACCTCGCTGGTGAGGACGTGTGGGCGAAACAGGGCGAGCACGGCTGCTTCGCGACCCCGTTCGATCACGGGCTCGGAGGCGTGCGCGGGTGGCGCCGCCGTGACCACGGCGAGCAGCATCGCCATCACGAGCAGCGCGTGTTCGAGGCGGCGTCCCGCCGCGAGTCGTCGCGCATGCCCAAGAACGCCGGGAGACGCCACGCCGAGGATTCTGGACCCAATGGTCTCGGAAGGGGATCCTGGAACGCACCGGCGCCTGGGAGGTCGGTCACTGCCGCCGACGCCGCCGGGTGTTCGGGCTGGAATCCGTCGCGAATGACGGTAACGTGAGCCATGCGCGTCGTCGTGGTTCCCTGCCTGCGTGACAACTACGCCTACCTCGTGGCCGCCGACGGGCGACGAGAATGCGTCGTCGTGGATGCGAGCGAGGCCGATCCCGTGATCGCCGCACTCGAGCGCGAAGGCCTCACGCTGCGGGCCGTTCTTTGCACGCATCACCACTGGGATCACGTGGGCGGCAACCAGGAGCTCGCGGAGCGATTCAGCATCCCGGTGTACGGGCACGAGTCCGACCGCGGGCGGATCCCAGCCCAGACCGACGGCCTGGAGGACGGGTCGAAGTTCGACGTCGCCGGGCTGTCGTTCTCGTGCCTGCACGTTCCCGGGCACACGACGGGCGCCCTCGCCTACGTCGTGGGCGGCGCCGTCTTCACCGGCGACACGCTCTTCGCCGGCGGGTGCGGGCGCCTCTTCGAGGGAACGCCCGCCATGATGTACCGGTCGCTGAACGTCTCGCTCGGCGCGCTCCCCGACGCCACGAAGGTCTACTGCGGTCACGAGTACACGCAGAAGAACCTCGAGTTCGCGGCCCACCTCGAGCCCGGCGCGACCGCCATCCGCGAGAAGGCGGAGCGCGTTTCCGCGATGCGCGCCCGCGGCGAACCCACGGTTCCCTCCACGATTGGCGAGGAGCGCCTCACCAACCCTTTCATGCGCTGCGACAGCGAGGAGCTTCGGCGCGCCGTCGCCGACGCTCTCGGCGGCGAGAGCAGTGCCGAGGCGGTGCTCGGCGCGGTCCGTGCCGCAAAGGATGCTTTCTGAAGGCGATCCCCGTCACACACCGCTCCGCCGCGCTCGTCTGCCTGCTCGCGTCGTTCGCGTGCGAGCGATCGAGGTCTCCGGAACCGCGCTCGATCGGTTCGACGCGCGCGCTGCCGAGCGCGGACCGCGTCGCGGCAGGCGCGTCCGACGTCTCGAAGCCTCCGAGCACCGGTGCCGGCGAGCGCCGCGTGACGACGTGGGTCTACGACCGGACTCCGGCCGGCGAGATGCACGTCGTCGTCGTCACGCCGGCGGCGAAGCCCGGGCAGAGGTTCCCGGTGCTCGTCGCGCTCCACGGTCGCGGCGAGGCCGCCAAGGGTCCGGCGCAGGGCGCCCGTGGCTGGGTGGACGACTACGGACTGCTCCGCGCGATGGACGACGTGTCGTCGCCGCCCCTGAGGCTCCGCGCGTTCGAGGGCATGGCCGACGCCCGGCGCCTGTCGGCGATGAACGAGAGCCTCTCGCGTGATCCGTTCGGCGGGCTCATCGTCGTGTGTCCGTACACCCCCGATCTCCTCGCGGGGGATCGCCAGCTCTCGGCGGCCGAGCCCCTCGAGCGCTTCGTGGTGGAGGATCTTCTGCCGCGCGTCCGGCGGGAGACTCCGGCGATCGGAACCGCCGAGTCGACGGGTATCGACGGGGTGAGCCTCGGCGGCCGCGCGTCGATCCTCATCGGCCTCGCGCGGCCAGAGTCGTTCGGCGTCGTCGCGGCGCTCCAGCCCGCGTTCGCGCTGGGCGAGACCGCCGAGTTGACGCGACGTGCGCGCGACGCGCGCGCGAAGAACCCGAGCCTCGTACTCAGGTTGCTGACGAGCAAGAAGGACTTCTTCCTGGAGGAGACCCAGGCGCTGGCGGCGGAGTGGCAGCGGGCCGGAGTTCCAGCGCGGCTCGACGTCGTCGTGGGCGACCACAGCTACGCGTTCAACCGGGGCCCCGGTGTTCGTGAAATGCTCGTGCTGCACGACCGCGCGCTGCGCGGGGCGTCCCCTCCCTGACCGGCTACTCGTAGCCGCTCGTCGCCACGATCTCGACCAGGGCGTCGAGCGGAGCACCCGCGCCGTACGCGAACCGAACGCCGACACGATGTGGCTCGGCGTCGTCGCTCGGCTCCTGCCAGGCGACCTGAGCGGCGACGGTCAGCGGGTCCCAGAGCGTCGGCGTCGTCAGCACGACCGTGAGCGGCTCCGCGGGCTGCACGGGGCCCGCGATCTCGAGGCAGGCGCCCCCCAGACCGAGGTTGACGACGCGTGCGCGCCGTTCCCAGTCGCCCGGCGCGCTCGATACCAGCGCGGGCAAGCTCACGTTGCGGCGGGCGTGAGCGCGAAAATGATTGGCTGGCATCGCGCTCGACACGCTATCACGAGGCCCGCGGGCGCCGCTTTTCGAGCGGAGCGCGCCCTGTCGTCGTCCCGTCGACGCGCTGCCCGACCGCGGGAACCCCTGCAAATCGCCTCGGCCGGTGCGTTTCGGGCTGCCAACTTGGGGCCTACTCGCGGGCCCCGGTACGATGTACGCTGGCCAGCCCAGTTCGAAGGCGGGTTCCGCAGGCTGCGTTCAAGGTGAGGAGCTAGATGGCACAGGATACGAGGAAGGATCCTCGCGCGAAGGTGCTGACCATGACGGTCCGCTACAAGAGCGCGACCATCGACGAGTTCATCGAGCACCATTCGTACGATATCAGCCGCGGGGGCATGTTCATCAAGACGCCCTCCCCGTTCCCGGCCGGCACCCTCCTGAAGTTCGAGGTGAAGATCGCCGAGGAGCAGAAGGTGATGCAGGGCGTCGGTCGCGTCGTCTGGAAGCGCGAGCCTCCCGGCGCCGCCGACGAGCGCCCCGCGGGAATGGGCGTGAAGTTCATCAAGATCGACGACGATTCCAAGAAGATCATCGATCGCCTGGTGACGGCTCGCGGAGGTGGTGAAGCGGCGTTCGAGCAGGAGTCACCTGCCGCGTCCATGGCCCCGAGCGGCGCGCCCCGTCCGACCCCGGCGGGCGGTATCTCCGCGTCTTCGCCCGCAAAGGCGCCGTCCACCCCCATTCGCAAGGCCACGATGATCGGCCTCGGGGCGGTGGGCGCCGCCGCGGCGTCTGCATCCGCTGCGGCGAAGCCCGCGGCCAAGTCCGACAGCGCCGGGGGCTTCTTCCCCACGGGCGATGACGGCGTGGAGCAACCGCCCCCCGAGGACAGGACGGTGATGAAGCAGGCGGCCGAGCTCCTGGAGGACGCTCTGAAGGAAGCCGGCGGCTCCATGGACGAGGTCGGGGTCGTCAAGTCCGAGGCGCCGGTCGAACCGACGGCGCCCGCGTCCGAACCCGACGAAAAGAAGGCGCCCGTGGCGGAAGAGGCGCCCGCTGCGGCGGCGGCAGTCACGGGCGCGGCCTCGGCGACCGAGGGGACGCCGAAGCCCGTGCCCGAGCCCGAGCGCGAACCCGCGCAGCCCATGGCCGTGGCGGCGGCGCCCGTCCCCCGGGCGGCGCCGA
>CAZARU010000164.1:0-14200 GCA_964487605.1 uncultured Polyangiaceae bacterium | reverse complement strand
CGGCGCCCCCGCCGCCCGTCGCGCCGCCACCCACAGCGCCGGCCCAGCCGCCTCCAGCCGGCGCGCTGCCCCCGCCGCCACCGGAGCCGCACACGGTCGCGTCGCGGCCTGCCGCTCCCGAATCCGAGGCTCAGAAGGCCGCCGGCCTTCCAATCCTCGACATCGACGTCCGAGGCCAGCGGCGCGTCACCAAGGAAGACGTGATCACCTACCTGCGCCAGCGAGCAGGGCAGACTTTCGTCCCCGAGAAGCTCACTCAGGACGTGAGGGAGCTGTGGAACTCCGGGTTCTTCGACGACGTCGAGGTGGACCTCGAGCGCGTGGGCGACGGAGTGAAGCTGACGTTCCTGGTCCGGGAGCGCCCGAACATCGCGACCATCGAGTTCGAGGGCAACGAGGAGATCGACGAAGAGGACTTCACGGAAGGTCTCGAGGTCAAGGCGGGAACCATCCTGAGCCATCCCGCTCTGCGGCGAGCGATCCAGAAGATTCGGGACATGTACGCCGAGCGGGGGTTCTTCCTGGCGGAGGCCAGGGCGGAGGTCGTGCCGCAAAAGAACAACGAAGTCGCGGTGAAGTTCGTCATCACGGAGCACGGCCAGGTGACCGTGAAGCGCATCACCCTGATAGGCAACGAGAGCATCTCAGAGGAGGAGCTCCGCGGCGCCATGTTCACGGGTCAGACGAGCTTCTTCTCGTTCGGATCGGGTGGACCGTTCCGCCAGGACGCCTTCGAGCGGGACATCGCCGTCATCAGTGCCCTCTACTACGACCGAGGATTCCTCTCGGTGGTCGTGAGCACGCCGCGCGTGATGCTCACGCCGGATCGCAACGGCATCGAGGTCTCGCTCACCATCGACGAAGGTCCGCGCTACAGGATCCGTCAGCTCCGCATCTACGAGCAGGGCGAAAACGGGGAGGAAGTCGAACCCATCGGGGGCCGCCGCAACCTCCGAAACATCCTCCGCGCCCAGCGCGGTGACTACTTCAACCGCGCGGCGCTGCTCGAGGACCTCGAGACGGTGCGGACGCTGTATCGCGACCACGGCTTCGCGAACGTCGAAGCGAACCCACAGACGCGGCTAGATCCCGTGCGGCGCGAGGTGGACGTGGTGATCCCGATCGTGCGAGGGCCCCTGGTCCACTTCGAGCGCATCGAGTTCCGCGGCAACACGAAGACCCGTGACAAGGTGCTTCGGCGCGAGCTCGAGGTGGCCGAGGGCGAACAGTTCCACGAGACGCGTCTGGACCGCTCGAAGGGCCGGATCACGGCCCTGGGTTACTTCGAGCGCGTCGACATCTCCACGGAGCAAGGCTCCGCGCCGAACAAGGTGATCGTCAACGTGGAGGTCACGGAGCGCCCCACGGGAACGTTCCAGGTCGGTGCCGGCTTCTCCAGCATCGAGAACTTCATCGCGACGGCCCAGGTGCAGCAGGCGAATCTCTTCGGCAACGGACAGAGCTTGTCGCTGCAGGCGCAGGTCAGCGGGATTCGTCAGCTCGTCAACGTGCGTTTCGTCGAGCCCTACTTCCTCGACAGTCGGTTCAGCGCGAGCATCGACCTCTTCGATCAGGTCCGGATCTTCAACGACTTCTCGCAGTCCACTCGCGGCGGGGCACTCACGTTCGGCTACCCGCTGATCGAGCCCGAGCTACAGGCTTCGGTGACCTACACGGCCGAGCTCGACGAGGTTTCGACCCAGAGTCGTTCGACGTTCCTGGGCACCTCGTCGGGCGTCAGCGTGTTCAACCGACTTCCCCTCGGAAACCTCTTCAACGACGGGCTCACGTCGAGCGTGCGCCCCGCGCTGACCTACGACACGCGCGACAATCGCCTCTTCCCCACGAGGGGACTCTTCCTCCGCGGCTCCACCGAGCTCGCGGCGGAGGCGTTCGCCTCCGACAACGAGTTCCTCAGGCACCGGCTGGTCGCTCGGTACTTCTTCCCCCTCGCGGACGGCCTGGTCTTCAAGGTCAATCACGAGGCCGGACACGTGACGAGTCCCGGAGAAGACGGCGTGCCGATCTTCGCGCGCTTCTTCCTGGGCGGGATCCTGGACGTCAGAGGTTATCGGTTCCGCTCCATCGGCCCGCGCATCGGCTTGACGGGCTCGACCGACCCGAACAGCACGCCCATCCCGAACGGAGCATCGATCGGCGGCAACCTCATGTACTTCCAGAACGTCGAGATCGAGTTTCCGATCATCGACGCCGTGGGGATCCGAGGCGTGGTCTTCACGGACGCGGGCAACGCGTGGAACCTGGAGGACCTCTACTGCAACACCGGCGGACAGAGCATTCCGTACGCCGAGACCCGGCCGTGCTTCGACGGCCTGGAGAGCCTGACGACGCTGCGAACCTCCTGGGGCTTCGGGATCCGGTGGTTTTCACCCCTCGGACCCCTCCGGTTCGAGTGGGGCTTCCCGTTCGATGCGCTCCCCTACGAGGAGACGAGCGTCTTCGAGTTCACGATCGGGAACTTCTTCTGATGGCGTCCAGCGCGGCGTCCACCCGCGCGGTGGTGAAACGCACCGCCTGCAACCGCGACTGCCCGGACGCCTGCAGCATGCTCGCCACCGTGGAGGGAGGTCGCGTGACCCGCATCGTGGGGGACCCCGACCACCCGGTGACGCGCGGCTTTCTGTGCTGGCGCACGAACCAGTTCCTCGAGACGCAGTACTCGGCGTCGCGCCTCACCACGCCGCTGCTGCGGAAGGGGGGCTCGTTCGAGCCGGTCGGCTGGGACGAAGCACTGGACTTCGTCGCCAGCGGCCTGATGCGCATTCGCGACGAGTCCGGCCCCGCGGCGGTGTTCCACTACCGCAGCGGTGGCTCTCTCGGGCTGCTGACGGCGACTACGGATCTCTTCTTCGAGCGATTCGGGCCCGTGACCACGAAGCGGGGGGACATCTGCTCCGGAGCCGGCGAAGCGGCCCAGCAGCTCGACTTCGGCGTCAGTGACAGCAGCGATCTCTTCGACCTGCTTCAGGCGAAGAACGTGATCCTGTGGGGCAAGAACGTCTTCGTCTCCAGCCCTCACACCCTGATGGTCCTGAAGGAAGCGAAGCGGCGGGGAACGGCGCTCGCCCTGGTCGATCCCGTTCATCACCGCACCGCTTCGATCTGCGATCGTCACTGGCAGCCCCGGCCGGGCGGCGACTTTGCGCTGGCCATGGCGGTCGCGCAGTGCCTCTTCGAGCGAGACTGGATCGATCCGGGGGCGGCGACGTACTGCGACAACCTGGGCGAGCTGCGCGATCTGGCGTTCTCGCGCGGCGTGACGGACTGGTGCCGCCTCGCGGACGTCGAACCACGAGCGGCGCTCGACCTCGCGCAGCGCCTCGGTCCCGGCGGGCCGTGCGCCATCCTGGTCGGGTGGGGCATGGGAAGACGACGAAACGGGGGCGCCATCGTTCGTGCCCTCGACGCCCTTGGCGCAATCAGCGGCAACCTCGGCGTCAGCGGCGGCGGCGTCTCGTTCTATTTCCGACGCCGCGGGGCGTTCGACACGACCTTCGGCACGAAGCGGGCAGCGCCCCCGCGCACCATCTGCGAGCCCCTGTTCGGTCCGGAGGTGCTCGCCGCGGACGAGCCGCCCATCCGTGCGCTCTGGGTGACCGCCGGAAACCCGGTGGCGATGCTGCCGGATTCGCACCGCGTCGCCGAGGCCATCCGCTCCCGCGAGCTCGTCGTCGTCACCGATGCGTTCCTGACCGACACCGCCGCGCTCGCCCACGTCGTGCTTCCGACGCCCACGCTCCTGGAGGCCGACGATCTGATCGGCGCCTACGGCCATCACTGGCTGACGGCGACCGAGCCCGTGGTCCCCCCGCCCGAGGGCGTGAAGAGCGACCTCGAGATCGTCCAGGCGCTCGCGCAGAGGGTCGGACTTTCCGCGGAAATGCACGGGAGCGCGCGCTCCTTCAAGGATCGCCTCGTCCAGAAGCGCCTCGCACCAGCCGGCATCACCCGGGCCGCCCTGGAGCGGGGACCGGTTCGAAATCCCCTCGCGCCCACCGTGCTCTTCGCGGACCGCCGTTTCCCGACGCGAACCGGACGCGTGAACCTCATCGACCGCGCGCCGGACGTCCTCGGTCCCACCGACGATGGCGAGTACCCGTTCGAGCTGATGGCGCTCTCCACCGCGAAATCCCAGTCGTCGCAGTGGGCGAAAGCTCCCCCCGCCGCGCCCGCCGAGGTCACGGTGCATCCTCGCTCGGTCCCGTTCGATGAAGGAACGTCGTGTCGCCTCGAATCTCGAATCGGCTCGCTGCTCGTGCGCGTCCGCTTCGACGCCGAGCAGCGCGACGACGTGGTGCTCATGGCGAAGGGCGGTCACCTCGGTCGAGGAGCCTGCGCCAACGCGCTCCTCCGCGCCGCCGTCACGGACCTCGGCGAAGGCGGCGCGCTCTACGAGGAGCGCGTGCGCCTCGTACCCGTCGACGAGCCCTGATCTTTCTCCGGCGAACTCGCCGCTGCGAGACTGGACTCGCCGCGGGGTGGCAGCGCGCGAAGCTCGGGCCGGAGCTCGTTGTCTCCCCAGGCCAGCCGCGCTAGGTCCCTCCGCGACCGTCAATGGCCGAAGAGCAGCCCCCGACCAAGGTTCCGCCCGCACAGCCGATCGACATCCAGGACGAGATGCAGACCTCGTACCTGGACTACGCGATGAGCGTGATCATCGGTCGCGCGATCCCGGACGTGCGCGACGGATTGAAGCCGGTCCATCGGCGCATCCTGTTCGCGATGCGTGATCTGAACCTCGGTGCCGGATCACCCTACCGCAAGTGCGCCACGGTCGTGGGCGAAGTGCTCGGCAAGTACCACCCGCATGGCGACGCGAGCGTGTACGACGCGCTCGTGCGAATGGCGCAGGACTTCTCCATGCGTCACCCGCTCGTGGACGGGCAGGGAAACTTCGGGAGCGTCGATGGAGACCCGCCGGCAGCCTACCGGTACACCGAGTGCCGGCTGCACCGCATCGCCCAGGAGCTCCTGACGGACTTCGACAAGGAGACGGTGGACTACGTCCCGAACTTCGACGAGTCCCGCTCCGAACCCACCGTGCTTCCCGCCCGGTTCCCAAACCTCCTGGTGAACGGCTCTGGTGGAATCGCGGTGGGAATGGCGACGAACATTCCTCCGCACAACCTGAGGGAGATTCTCGACGCCACCGTCCATCTCATCGGAAACCCCGAGAGCAGCAACGACGACCTGATGGCCTTCGTTCCCGGCCCGGACTTTCCGACCGGAGGAACGATCTTCGGCAGAGCGGGGATTCACGCCGCCTACAAGACGGGGCGCGGTTCCATCATCGTCCGCGCGAAGACCCGCGTGGAGAAGGTGATCGGCAGCGCCGACCGCGAGCAGATCGTCGTCTACGAGCTTCCCTATCAGGTGAACAAGGCTCGGCTCCACGCCAAGATCGGCGAGCTCATCCGGGACAAGAAGATCGAGGGCATCAAGGAGGCGCGGGACGAGAGCGACCGCGACGGAATGCGCCTGGTCGTCGAGCTGAAGAAGGACGTCTTCCCGCAGGTCGTGCTCAACCAGCTCTATCGACTCACGGACGTCCAGTCGTCGTTCGGGATCATCAACCTGGCCATCGTCAACGGCCGACCCCAGGTTCTCGACCTCAAGACGACGCTTCGACACTTCGTGGAGCACCGGCGCGAAGTCGTCACGCGCCGCACTCGGTTCGAGCTTTCGAAGGCCGAGGCGCACCGCGAGATCGTCGAGGGCCTGGGCATGGTCACGACGGACACCGACCGGGTCATCGCCACGATTCGAAGCAGTGCCGATCCCGACGAGGCCCGCGAGCGCCTGATGGCGCTCGAACTCGACGGGCTCGCCGAGTTCGTCCGCCGTTCGGGCCGACCCGAGAGCGAGGTGACGGAGGCGGAGAAGAAGAAGCCGTTCCGGCTGAGCGAGAGGCAGGCCAAGGCCATCCTCGAGATGCGGCTTGCGCGCCTCACGGGCCTCGAGCGCGAGAAGCTCGCGGCGGAGTACGGGGAGCTCTGCGACGAAATCACGCGCCTTCGAGCCATCCTCGCCGACGAGAAGCTCCTGTTCGAGCTGATCGTCGGGGAGCTCAGGGCCGTGAAGGAAGCCTACCCCAGCCCACGCCGAACGGACATCGTGGACGACGAGGCCGAGATCCTCATCGAGGATCTGATCCAGGAGGAGGACATGGTGGTGACCATCTCCCACCAGGGCTACCTCAAGCGCACTCCCGTCACGACGTACCGCGCGCAGAAGCGAGGCGGTAAGGGCAATCGCGGAATGGAGGCCCGCGACGACGACTGGGTCAGCCAGCTCTTCGTCGCCTCGACGCATTCGTTCCTCTTCGTGTTCGACGAGCGCGGGAAGGTCTACGTCAAGAAGGTCTTCGAGATTCCACAGGCCGCGCGCAGCGCGAAGGGCCGTGCCATCGTCAACTTCGTCGGCATGGAGCCGGGGGATCGCGTCACCGCCATCACCCCCGTGCCCGAGTTTCGAGAGGGGCTCAACGTGGTCACCGTGTCGCGCAAGGGGCAGATCAAGAAGACCAGCGTGCTCGACTACAAGAACTACCGAGAGAACGGCATCATCGGCGTGAAGATCGCCGACGGAGACGCGCTGCTCGCGGCCGCGGTCACCGACGGCTCGCGCGAGTTCCTGATCGCCACCAAGAGCGGCAAGAGCATTCGCTTCGACGAGGAGCAGGTTCGCCCCATGGGTCGCGGCGCGGGCGGCGTCCGAGCCATCACCATCGAGGACGGCGACGCCGTGGTCGGCGTCGGCGTGACGGAGCCGGACCGCGATCAGGTGCTGGCCATCTGCGAGCGCGGCTACGGCAAGCGCACCGCGCTCGACGAGTTCCGCGCACAGCACCGCGGGGGCAAAGGCATCATCCTCATCGACGCCAGCGACCGGAACGGACCGGTGGTCGGCATCGCTCTCGTGCGAGACGGCGACGAGGTCATGTGCGTCACCGACCGCGGGCAGACGATTCGCACCAGCGTGGACGAGATCCGTACGACGGGGCGCAACGCCCAGGGCGTGAAGATCATGAACGTCGATGACGAAGAGCGCGTCGTCGCCATCGAGCGCATCGACTCGTCGTTCGACGACGACGACGCGGGCGCCAGCCTCCTGCCGCCGGACGACGGCGCGGGCACGTCCGGATCGAACGGAACGTCGGAACCGTCCTGATGCGGGCGCGCAGGAAGCCGCCCGCGGCGCCGGAGACCCTGCACCGGTTGCGGGCGGCCCACCCGGACGCGCACTGCGAGCTCGTGCACCACTCCCCTTTCCAGCTCGTGGTCTCGACGGTCCTGAGCGCCCAGTCCACGGACGTCGGCGTCAATCGCGTCACGCCCGGATTGTTCGCGAAGTGGCCCACTGCCGTTGCTCTGGCTCGGGCGAAGCCCCCCGCCGTGGAGAAGGCAATAGGCAGCCTGGGCATGTTTCGGCAGAAGGCGAAGAACGTCATCGGTCTGGCGAAGATGCTGGTCGAGCGGCACGGCGGCGAGGTCCCGCGGTCCCTCGCAGAGCTGACGGCGCTCCCCGGTGTCGGCAGGAAGACGGCGAACGTCGTCCTCGGAGTGGCGTTCGGAGCACCGGAGGGCGTGGTGGTGGACACGCACGTTCAGCGAATATCCCAGCGCCTCGGCTGGACGCGGGCGACCCAGCCCGAGAAGATCGAGCAGGACCTGATGGCGCTGTTCGACCCGTCCGATTGGGACGCCGTCTCGCACACGCTCATTTTCCACGGTCGCCGGGTGTGCAGCGCCCGGCGCCCTGCCTGCGCTGCGTGTCCCGTCTCGGACGCTTGTGCCAGCGCCTTTCGCGCCGAACACGTCGGTCGCAAGCCTCCCCGCGATCGCGGAGCGGCGAAGGCGCCGGCCGTTCGCCGCACGCCCCGTGGCCCGGGCGTCGCTCGCGTCCAGGCGAAGAAGAAGCGGCGCGGCCGACCCTAGCCGTCGCGACGGCGAGGGTGGCGGTTCGCGCCATGCGACCGCGGAAGGCGCGTCCAGCGCGGCGCGTCAGCTCGTCGCGCCGACCAGCTCGCCCTGAAATCGAGCCACGAGCTCGTCGCACGCTGCGTACGGATCGATCTCCCCGCGACCGACGCGGTCCGCGTAGGTCGAAATGGCGTCCGCCAGGAGATCGACCGCAACCTCGGCGAGGGCGTCGCGCAGGAAGAGCTTCAGAGCCTCCCGGCGTCGCTCGCTCCGGCGCGCGGATCCCGCTTCGGTCGTCCGGAGCCATTCCCGGTGCGCGGCGAGGCCAGCGACGAGACTTGCGACGCCCTCTCCCGTGGTCGCCACGCACTTGACGATGGGGGGCGTCCAGGCGCCCGCGGCGTGCTCGACCTCTTCCTGCGCCAGGTCGAGCGTGCCGGCGGAGTGGCGACGAGAGTGACCCCCGGAGGAGATCATTCGTGCGCCGAGTGCGAGCATGAGTTCGAGGTCCCGGACGGTCTGGTCCGCCCCCTCTCGGTCGGCCTTGTTCACGACGAACACGTCCGCACACTCGAGCAGGCCGGCCTTGATCGCCTGCACGTCGTCGCCCAGGCCCGGCGCCATCACGACCACCGACGAGTCGGCCGATCGCGTCACCTCGAGCTCGTCCTGACCGACGCCCACCGTCTCGACCAGGACGACACCGGCGCCCCAGGCATCGAGCACGCGAACGACGTCCATCGCCGACCTGGAGAGGCCACCCAGGGCTCCGCGCGTCGCGAGGGAACGAATGAAGACACCCGGGTCGTCGAAGTGCCGCTGCATCCGGATGCGATCGCCCAGGATGGCGCCGCCCGTGAATGGACTGGTCGGGTCCACCGCGACGACGGCCACGCGCTCGTGCTCCCCACGCAGCTCGGAGATGAGCCGATCGGTCAGCGTGCTCTTCCCGGCACCAGGGTTGCCGGTGATCCCCACGACGTACGCCGTCCCCGTGTGCGGCCACAGCGCACCGAGCAGTTCGCGGTGACCTGGCAGCCGGTCGTCGACCAGGCGGCACGCGCGGGCCGCCGCGCGGACGTCACCTTGTCGGACGCTTCGCGCGAGATCGCTCACGACGCGGCACCGTCCCTTTGGCAGGACGGCGAGGTGAACGAGGCGCACCCCCCGCAGCCCTGAGTTTCGCCACGATGCCCTCGAGCGCGAGAACGTACGAGGCAGCACCGAACCCGGCGATGCGTCCGATGCACGCCGCACCGACGTACGACCGACGCCGGAACGCCTCCCGTGCGTCGGGGTTGGACAGGTGCACCTCCACGACGGGCAGCTCGCACCCCTTCACGGCGTCCAGGAGCGCGATCGACGTGTGCGTGAGGCCGCCCGGGTTGAGCACGATGCCCTGAAAGCCCCCCGCGCGGGCCGCACCGATCCAGTCGATGAGCGCGCCCTCGTGGTTGGATTGCCGACATTCCACCGCGCAGCGCAGGCGGCGCGCCGCCGCGGCGACGGCAGCGTGGACGTCGGCCAGCGTCTGCGTGCCGTAGATCTCCGGCTCCCGCTGGCCGAGGCGGTCCAGATTGGGACCGCTCAGGACCAGAACGCGCTCAGAGCTCGGCACCGAGCTTGGGCGCAGTGGTACGAAGGAGATAGCGACCCTTGCCGAAGTTGCCGTCCGGCTTCAGCGTCAAGGCGATGAAGTAGTTCTCGTTGATCACGCGGATGATCGTGATCATCCGCTCCGACTTGAACGCGACTTCCCGAGTCTCGCCGGCCTCGAGCATCTCGGCAGCCCGCTGGATCGACTTCACCACGACGCTCACTTCGGCACCGACGGTCTCGATGTCGAACGGCGCGTCTCCCTTCGTGTACGTCTCGAGCGGGATCCCTTCGAAGTCCATGAGCAGCCCGGCGATGCCGCCGTCGGTCTGCTCGACCACGCTCTGGAGCGCCTCCTTGAACATGCGCCGCAGGTTAGCGGGTTTGGCCAGCCGAGTGAATTCCGCGGGATGGCGCCGGGAGGGCCCCGCCGGCGGCAGACGGGTTGGGGCTTGCGCCCGCGCGCTAGCTGGGTAATTGCCCGTACAGGGGCGCCCTTGCCCGCGGCTCGTGCTCGTCCTTGACCCCTCCCGGGCCTGGCGGCTACCTTGCGCGTTCCCCGGCTCCCAGGAGCCGGAAAAAAGCGCCTTTCGCGAACTTTCGAGCCACTCACCATGCGCGCAAGAGCGGGCGATCCGCCCCGCACGATGCCCCAGAAGGTCCTCGCCGGGCGGGCCGATGATCCGGCCCTCGGCGGCGATCTCGTGCGCGTGAAAGTAGACCAGGTGATCCTGGCTCGGGAGCCCAATCGCACGCTCGCGGAAGCCATGGTCCTGGGCCTCAAGAAGGCCGCGGTGGAGGTGGCGCTCGCATACGACACGCGCTGCGTCGCGTGGGCCGCCAGCGACGACTACAGCCGGACGACCCCTCGTGGCGTCGCGCGCGACGCCCTGCGCGCTGGCGTGCTCATCGCCCGGCCCGGGATCGGATTCCCCTCGGCGGTGCATCTCGAGCGATTCGCGAGCCCCGCCCGGTTGGCAGTCACCGACGAGCCACGCATCGCGTCGGTCGGCGGCGCGGGAATGCTGACGTTCGTCGCCTCCCCCTCGCAGCTCGCCGAGGCGCTCGTGACCGGGACGATGCTGCTGCGGCCGCCGCGAAGCGTTCAGGTCCTCCTGACCGGACGCGTCCGTCCATTCGTGTGCGTGCGCGACGTCGCGCTCGAGTTGCTGCGCCGCGGCCTCGACGAGGTGATCCGTCGGATCGACGACGAGCACCACGCGCCCGTCGTGATCGAGTTCGCCGGACCGAGCGCTCGGTTGCTGGCCGTCCCGGAGCGCGCGGTGCTGTGCTCGCTCGCGCCGATGCTCGGTGCTGCCGGCGCCGTGTTCGTGAGCGACGAGAAGACGGAGGTCTACCTCCGCGATCAGCGACGCTCGAAGGCCCATCGCGCGCTCGTTCCCGATCCCGGAGCGCCCTGCGAGGACGTGGTGAGCGTCGATCTCTCGGCCGTCGACCCGCTGGTGATGGACGAGGACGGCAAGGTGCGCCCCGTCCGCGATCTGGCCGGCAAGCCCGTGAGGCAGGTCGTGCTCGGCGGCGACTCCGGCGCGTCCCTTCGCGACGTCCTCGCCGCGGCTGCGCTGCTGAAGTCCAAGAAGGTGCCCGCCGAGCTCGACCTGCTGGTCGCCCCCCCATCGCGCCAGGTCCTCGAGGTGCTCGCACAGTCCGGCGCCCTGGTCGATCTGGTCGCCACCGGCGCACGCATCATCGAGCCCGATCATCGGCTCGTGACGGGCGAGCTGTACCCGCCGCCACCGGGCGGAGTGTCCCTGAGAACCCTCGATCCGGAGCCAGGAGCAGCGGCCGCCGCGCGGTACGTCGTCGCCTCCGCAGAGACGATCGCCTACGCCGTCGCGTCGGGATCCATCGGTGACCCTCGCTCGTTCAAGCGCCCGGTGCGGGTGACCGTCCCGCGCTCGCTGCCGACGGACGACGTGCTCGTCGTTCGGCGAGCCAAGGGCAAGAAGGGCGACGCCGAAGGAGCGAAGAAGACGCTCGACGATCCCGAGCCGGCGGCTGCGTGGGCCGCCGGGGCTTCCACGCTTTCGGTCGTCAAGGAGCTGCGCGAGCCCGAGTCGCCATCGGCCATGGTGCTGGGCACCCTCGACGACGTGCGATGGGTAGCGCACAACGCCGCGGTGCTCTGCCCCACCGTCCGTGCGGTCATCGCGCCGTTCATCCCCAGCGGGACCGTCGGTGTGCTGGCCGGCGCGGGCATCCTGGCCCTCACCGCGGATGGTCGCGCGATGAAGGCCCTCGAAGGCGAAGACAAGGTGGGCGTGCCGCCGCCGTCCACGTGGGACGGGAGCGAGACGATGGCGCTCGACGTCGGCCGCGGCAAGATCGACCTGCGCTGGGTCGCGGTCGGAGTGGAGCGCGACTGGACCGCCGCGGGCACGGCCAAGGGCTCGACGACCAAGCGCTGACGTTCGAGCCGCACTCGCGGCGTGTGATAGAGTCCGCCGCCATGAGAGGACTCGTCACCGCAACCGTGCTGCTCGTCGCGCCGTCCGCGTTCGCCCAGGCCGATCCCGCGTCGCCCCCGGCCGCTCCGCCGCCGACGGATTCGGCACCGGCGCCCGCAGCGCCGCCTGCGCCCGCGAGCACCGGCCTGGCGGCAGAGCAGAAGGGCATCGCGACGGAGAAGGAAGAGACCGCCGGACCGAAGCGAGCGGAGGATCTCGACGCGGAGGACGCGAAGGAGCGCAAGCCCATCGTCTCGCGGGAGGAGGGCGAGGACGACGCCTACGGGCACGGCATGCAGGGCGGACTCCGCGTCGGCTTCGTCTACGGGTACCGGATGGTGTTCCGCTACGATCAGTCGCCGTTCTGCTCGACGCCGGATCCGAAGCTCCCTGCCAAGGACGAGCAGAAGTTCTGCGGGCACGGAGGCCAACCGGCGCTCGAGGCCGCGTTGAGCTTCGCGCCCACCGACGGCCTCGAGCCGTTCCTCTGGGGACGATTCGGCCTCGGGGACGGTGAACCCCAGACCAACACCGAGCCGATCCGCATGCTCGGCGCCGGGCTCCGCATCTACACCATGAGCGACTCCCGGCTGAAGATCCTGGTGGAGCCGGCGGTCGGCTACGAGTTCGAAGGCGGCGCCGGAAATCCGGACTACAAGAAGCCGCCCACCCCCGGGGCCGACGCTTTCGAGCCAGAGTACAAGAAGGACATGGTCTTCCGGCTCCACGCGGGACCTCAGTACGACCCCGCCAAGGCCATCGGCATCTACTTCTCCGCGGGAATGACCGTCGGCGTGCTGCGAGCCATCCACGCCAATCTCGAGGGCATCCTCGGCATACAGCTCCGGGGCCCGTGACCGAGCGCCCGTTTCGCGTCCTCGGGGTGCAGCAGATCGCCCTGGGCGGTCTGGACAAGGGAAACATGGCAGAGCTCTGGGCGGGGCTGTTCGGCCTGGAGAAGATCGGCTCACACGAGAGCGAGCGCGAGAACGTGAACGAGGACATCCTGCGGGCCGGACGTGGTCCGTTCGCGGTGGAGATCGACCTGATGCAGCCGCTCGATCCGGAGAAGAAGCCCCGTGTCCACGAGCCGGCGCTGAATCACTTCGGGCTGTGGGTGGACGACCTCACCGCCGCCGTGCGTTGGCTCGGCGAGAAGGGCGTGCGGTTCGCCCCGGGGGGCATCCGAACGGGCGCCGCTGGACACGACGTGTGCTTCATCCACCCCAAGGGAAACGAAGAGTTCCCCATCGGCGGGGGCGGAGTCCTCATCGAACTCGTGCAGGCTCCGGCCGAAGTCGTCCGCGCCTTCGACACCGCAGGGTGAGAGCCCACCCCGAAGCTCCACCTCACGGCGTGGGAGCGAACACGAGCGCGTAGGAGCCCGGCTGCATCCGGTAGAGCGTCACGCGATCCGCCGACGGACTCGCGCGGTGGTGCTCGTGCCAGGGGAATGCGCGCCAGGCCTCGCTGTCGCCGACGAGCTCGGGCACGATCAGGTCGAGTTCGACATAGCGACCCTGGAGGTGGTCTCGGAGACCGGGCCCGAAGCTCCAGCTCTCGCGTCCGGGTCGGGGCGATAGATCGTTGTGCATCGCCCCGCCGTAGGCGAGGACCATTCTCTCCCTACCGCTCGCCTCGTTGGCCTCGACGAGCCCCTTGGTGATCGCGGCCGTCCGCTCGGCGATCATCTCGAGCATTCGCCCGATGTCCCCCATGCCCGCGGCGACGATCTCGTCGTATTCCTCGCACGACGGGCGGAGCACGTGGGGGCGAATGCCGCGCCGCTTGCTCTCGTCACCCAGCTTCACGAAATCGTTCTGATTCGTCTCGGCCTGCCCGCTCGTCACCTCTCGCTGCTTTGCGGCGACCTTGGCAACCTGGTCCTTGCGGCACTTCGGATCGACCACCCAGAGTTCGAGGACCAGGTCGCTGGCGCGTCCCTCGAGGGACGGCAAGAACGACTCGGCGAACCTGACCGTGGTGGAGCGGACCTTCGACCCCTTCGGGACGTGCGTCTCGCCCACGCCGATGACCAGCGCCGCGGCGGCCAGGACGACGGCGAACGCGTCCTGCGCCGACGCGAAGCGGCGACACTCGAGGGGACCGCACGGCTCACCCTTGGCGAGCGCGGCCGCGCGAGCGTCACCCGCGGACGGTGTCGGCGCCGCCGTGCCCGAGTCGGCACTCGTC
>CAZARU010000163.1:0-14416 GCA_964487605.1 uncultured Polyangiaceae bacterium | reverse complement strand
CCCGTGGCTCCCGTGCCACCGGCGCCGCCGACGCCGGGCGCTTCACCCGCGCTGCCCGAGCCCGAGGCGCCGGCCCAGCCTCCCGCACCGGACGCTCCACCCTGCGGCGGAGCCTCCCCGCTCCCGGCGGCGCCCGCGACCGCGCTGCCGTTCCCGTCGCGCGAGGGCGGCTCGGACGCGTCCACGGCGCACCCCGCGCTCGCGATCGACGACAGACACGCCACCAGCGTCAGCGCAGCTCTCTGGAAGTCCTTCATCGGTCGGCTCCTCTCGATTCCTCGGCGAGTTGGTCCACGTATACATCACGTTTACCTGGCTGTAAAGCGGTCGACGCGAGACGTCGTGGGCGGACACGCGTGTTCGCCTGGGACGCGCGCTGGCAGACCGGGCGGAGGGCCCGGTCGGCGCGCGAGAAGCGCCGATTGCGCCATGGGTAAACGTCGTGTATACCATCGGCCGTGCCAGCCGCTCACGCCGAGGTCGGGTTCGTCGCGCGCGGAGGCATGGCCTTACTCGCGTGCGCGGGGAGCGTGCTCGCGCTGGCCGCGGGCTGCGGTTCGGAGCCGTCGTCACGCGCCGGCGCCAGCGGTGCCGCCGGGTCGGCGCCGGCGTCGGGCGGGAGCGGTGCGGTCGCTGGCAGCGGTGCGGTCGCTGGCAGCGGTGCGGTCGCCGGCAGCGGTGCTGTCGGAGGTGAGGGCGGCGCCGCGGGGTCCGGGGCAGGCGCGGGCGGTGACGCGGGAGGCGCCCCGGACGCCGGAGGCGCGGGTGGCGCATCGGGTGGTGCGGGGACGGGAGGATCGGCGGGCGCGCCGCGTCAGGATCCCGGAGCGGCACCGTGGATCCGCGTGCCGCCGAGCGAGGTCCTGGCCACTTGTCGGCTGGATCCCGGGAAGCTGGCGGAGGCGGACGCAGCGCTCGCGGGACCCTGGGCAATCGTTCGCTACGGCAAGCTCTGCTACGAGTCGAGCGAGAGCGAGACGATGCTCCCGAGGGAGGCCTGGTCGACGACGAAGACCTTCGGCGCGCTGGTGACGGGCATGGTGGCCTACCAGACTCGCGGCCTGCCGAGGACCGGGCGCAAGACCGGCCCCCTCGGCGATCTCGACCGCGTGGATCACTGGCTGGACGCGTTCGCCTACAACCCGAATGCGCTCGTGGCCCACGTGCTCGCGATGGTCGCGCACAACCCGAGCCTCGCGCTGGGACAGAAGCCGATGGCCTACGACACGGTCGGGACGACGCAGATCAACTCGCTCAGCGACGTGCTGAACGCGGCGATCGTCCAGGACGCCGCGCGCCTGGGCCCGAACCTGGAGGCGTTCACGCAGACCTTCGTCCACGCGCCGCTCGGCATGACGCAGTCGTCGTGGAGCGGCGGATCTCCCGCCAAGACGTTCGCGTTCACCTGGAGCACCACCGTTCGCGACATGGCGCGCGTGGGTCTGCTCATCCTGCGGGGCGGAGTGTGGAGCGGACAGCGACTGCTCGACGAGGCGTGGACGTACCGGATGACCCACCCGGCATTCGAAGACTCGAACACGGGCTACGGCTACCTCACCTGGCTCAACGCGTCGTCGAACCATCACTACGGAGGCATCCCCGGCGCGCCGCTGGGCGTACAGCAGATGCCCCAGAGCCCGGGGCCGTGCGCGCCGGTCTCGATCTTCGGGCAGCATCCCCACCCGCCGAGCGAGGCGACCACGTGCAACTACGCGGCGCCCTACTCCTGCGGCCAGGCGCTCGACGTCGGCGTGTGGCAGGCCGTCGGCCTCGGAGGACAGGTGATCCAGGGACACCCCGGCCTCGACCTCGTGGTCGTCGCGCGCGACGTGACGCCCATCGGACCCGGTCCCCAGGCGCCCGCGATCGTGTGGGACGCGGTCAAGGGTGCGGTCATCGCCGCGGACCCGCAGTTTGCCGGCAACGAAGGCGCGTTCTGCGCGGCGTACGGCGCCAACCAGTACGCGCCGGACAGGTGACGGAGAGATGGCTCGCATTCCCTACGCGCCCAGCGACAACCCCGGGGCCGATCACCCGCTGAACCTCTTTCGCATGCTGGCGCACAGCCCGCCCGTCGCGGCGGGCTTCTCGCGGCTCGGGGGCGCGCTCCTGCAGGACGCGGCGCTCGACCCTCGGCTGCGCGAGCTGGCGATCGTCCGCGTGGGGCTGCTGGCCGGGGCCTCGTACGAGGTCTCCAAGCACACGGTGATCGCGAAGGCCGTGGGCGCCAGCGACGCGGAGATCGACGCGCTGCGACCGGGCGCGAGCACCGAGTGCCTCGACGACGCGGCGCGCGCGGTGATCGCGCTCGTGGACGAGCTTCAGCAGGAGCCGCGCGCGAGCGACGAGGTGCTGGCGGGCGTCCGCGAGCACCTGGACGATCGAAGAACGGTCGAGCTGGTCGTCACGATCGGGTTCTACGGACTCGTGTGCCGAGTGCTCGAGACGCTGGGCGTCGACGCGGAGCGCTGAACGGACTCAGTACCGCGTCGGGTGCGATCGCGGCGTGTCGTCGCGGTCCGTGCTCCAGGCCTGGTTCGCGAGGAGCCGA
Source organism: uncultured Polyangiaceae bacterium (assembly GCA_964487605.1). Lineage (GTDB taxonomy): Bacteria > Myxococcota_A > Polyangia > Polyangiales > Polyangiaceae > JAJDAH01. The sequence continues at coordinate 11,865 of CAZARU010000163.1, read as the reverse complement.
TCCGCGGCGCTGCGGAGGGCGTGGTCCAGCTTCCCGTGTGCCGCATCGTCCAGCGCGGCGGCGAAGGCGATGGCGGAGTCGAACCGTTCGTCGCGGTTCTTCGCGAGGGCGAGGGCGAGCACGCGGTCGACGTCGTCCGGGAGCCGCAGGAGGCTGCTCGGCCGGGCGGGCATGCGGTGTGCGACGTTGTACATGGTCTGCATGTGGTCCGCGCCCGTGAACGCTGGTCGGCCGGTCATGGCGCGGTAGGCGATAGCGCCGAGGGCGAACACGTCCGAGCGGTGGTCCACGGCGTGACCCCGCGTCTGTTCCGGCGACATGTAGCTGGGCGTGCCCACCGCGGCGCCGCGGGTGAGCGTGCCCTCGCCGTGCTCGATGGTGGAGACGCCGAAATCGAGGATCGTCCACACGCGATCAGCACCGCGCTCCGAAAGGAAGACGTTCTGGGGCTTCACGTCGCGGTGCACGATGCCGGCCTGGCGTGCGACGTCGAGGCCGCGCGCGACCTGGCTGACGAGCTCGATCGTCGCCGGCAGATCGAGGTGCTGCTTCTCGCGCAGCAGCGCGGCGAGATCCGTGCCGGAGAGCAGCTCCATCGCCAGCCACGGGGAGCCGTCGTCGAGGACGCCGCTATCCCGAACGCGCACGACGTGCGGGGAGGCGAGCTCGCTGGAGATGCGCGCCTCGCGGAAGAAGCGCTCCACCTGCGCGCGGTCGGCGGCGACCAGTGGGTGGAGCACCTTGACCGCGTGGACCTCGTGCGTGGCGAGGTCGACCGCGCGATAGACCTCGCCCATCGCGCCGCGTCCGATCACCTCTTCGGCCCGGTAGGGCCCTACGGGTCGCCCCGTCATCCGGCCGAGCTTGCCGGCGTCGATCTCGCGGTCCAGGTCCGCCCGTGCCTCGTTCAAGAGCGCCTCGCGCTGGTGGATCTGGCGCCGCGCGAGTTCGAGACGTCCCATGGCGTCGAGTGTGGCGCGGCGGCTCGAGCGTCCGAGCCAGAACGTGAGCGCCAGGTACCCTTCCACGACCAGCGTGAGCGACGCCATGGGGATCGCCTTCGGCCGATCGAGCACGAACATGGACGAGCGAGCGCCACCGAGATCGAGCACGTACAGCGCAGCCATCACCGCGTAGCCGACCGCGAGCGCGAGATACATGCCCCAGGCCGTGCGCGCGGAGTCGCCGAGCGCGAAGTAGTAGAGCGTGACGAACGCGGCCATGACCGCGGGCGTGAAGACGCCGACGTAGTAGGTGGTCGCGAGGATCGCGATCGTCGCGAACACTCCGAACCCGGTCACGGCCCCCGGCGACATCAGGCGCGGCCTGCGGTGGAGGATCAGCATCGCCAGCGAGTACGCGACGAGGGCCGCCAGGCTGAGCGTGGCCGGCAGCTCGGCGGGACCACCCGTCGCCACGTCGGGCAGCAGGAACGTGAGCAGCGCCAGGACCGAGACGAAGACTCCCGCCGTGAGCACGGCCCGCGTTCGCTCGCTCTGCTCGCGGCGCACCGCGGGCGTGGACGCGAGCCGGCTGGGGGGGAGCGCAGGCTCGTCGCGCACCGACGCTTCCGCGCTCGTGTCGTCCTCGGACGGCGCGCCAGACGCGCGAGCGCTAGCGGTCTCGGGCCGAGTCACGGCGCGCGCTGCCCAGCGTCGGTAGGGGCGCGACGCCCGGGCCCTCGCCCGCGAGCGCCGCCGTCGCCATGCGGATCATGACCCTGCGCGCTCGCTCGAGACTCGCCCCGCTCACGTCGCGTCCCTCGTTTCCCTCCTCCAGCACCATGCGGGTGACCCCCTCGAGGGCCAGCACCAACCCCCGCACGAGCAGCGGATCGATGTTCGTCCTCGAAGCCGTCGCGCTCTCCAGGAGGAGCTTCACGAGCTCCGCGTGCGTCTCCATGCGCCGCGGGTGCAGCGCGGACTCGTGGCGCTGGGCCTCGCCGCCGAGGACGAACACGAGCCGGCCTACGTCGCGGGCGGTGCGCAGGTGCGCGTCGACGCAGCGGCGGATCTGACCCATCGGGTCGTCCTCCTCCTTCATTCCCGTGCGGCACTCTTCGAGCAGGCGCTCGGTGCCCACGCGGTAGAGCGCCATGACCACGTCCTCCTTGCTCTGATAGAGCCGATAGAACGTGCGCCGCGAGACCCCGGCGGCGTCGAGAAGATCCTCTACCGAGACCTCCCGGACGCCGCGACGGGCGAAGGTCCGCGCCGCGCCAGCGAGGATCTGCGCCCGCGCCTGGGCCTCCCCGAGACGCACTCCCGACGCTCCCGTGCCGCGCGCGGCACGACGCTTCCGACTCGGGACGGCTCGAGCCATGCCGGGTGAGCATGCCGGATCGCCGACGTGCCGGCGCCGAAAAGTTCGATTCCGTCGCCCGCGTGGCCGCAGACGACGACCCCGGGCGCGCTCGTGGGGCTGAACGCAGGCCGCAGCACGGCTCCGCGGCGTCGTCCCGCCCCGTCCGACCCTGGACACGACGATGGCGCTTGACCGATAGGTATACGTGGCGTATACCTATCGAGCGTTCGACGCCGACCGGCGGAAAGGCCACGACGATGCACGAGAACGAGACGGCGCCCCGCGGAACGAAGACGTGGAGGCTGCGAGGGAAGGTCGCCATCGTCGTCGGTGGCGGGCAGACCGCGGGCGAGGCGATGGGAAACGGTCGCGCAGCAGCGCTCCTTTTCGCGCGCGAGGGAGCGAAGGTCCTCGTCGTGGATCGCGATCTGGCGTCCGCGGAGGAGACGGCGAACCTGATCCGCGCGGAGGACGGCGCGTGCCGTGCCGTCCAGGCCGACGCGACGCGAGAGGATGACTGCCGGCGGTTCGTGGAAACGTGCGTCTCGGAGTTCGGGCGAGTCGACGTCCTGCACAACAACGTCGGGATCGGCGCGGGCGACGCGAGCGTGGAGCAGCTCTCGGAGGAAGCGTGGGACCGGATCTACGGCGCGAACGCGAAGACCGTGTTCCTCGCGTGCAAGTGCGTCGTCCCGGGGATGCGCGCGCAGAAGAGCGGCGTCATCCTGAACGTGTCGTCCATCGCTTCGATCTGCGCGTCGCCGCTCTCCGCGCACCTGACCGCGTACAAGTCGAGCAAGGCCGCCGTCAATGCGCTCACCCAGGGGCTCGCGATGGCCAACGCGAGCTACGGGATCCGCGTGAACGCGATCCTCCCCGGCCTGATGAACACGCCGATGGCGGTCGAGAGCGTGGCGGCGCGCTACGGACTGGACAAGGACGACCTGGCGCGTGCGCGGGACTCCCTGGTCCCGCTGGGCGCGAAGATGGGCACGGCCTGGGACGTCGCCTACGCGGCGCTCTTCCTCGCTTCCGACGAGGCGAAGTTCGTGACGGGGGTGCTGCTGCCGGTGGATGGCGGCCAGAGCGCCCGGATCGGGTGACGGACGATGCGAGCCAGCTCGGCGGTCGCCATGGCGTGGGCCCTCTGGGTGGCCACGGCGGTGTGCGCGACCGGGGCGTGCGCGACTGGAGCGCGGGCACCCGACGTCGACTTGCCGAGCGGCGCCGCCGGTTCCCCGACGTCTGGCCCACCGGCGTCGGGCCGCGGAGCTGGGTTCGGCTCACCCCCCGAGGCCGACTCGGGCGCGGCGGACGGGAGCGCGGCCGGAGCCCCGGCTTCCGAAGCAGCTTCGGGCACGGACGGAGCGAGTGACGACGCGCAGGCGTCCGCTTCGTGCGACGGGGTGCAGTGCGGCCACGGCGTGTGTGGCCTGGGCCCTCTGGGCCCCGTCTGCAGCTGTGACGAGGGCTTCGGCGGTGACGGGTGCGACGCGCGCACGGTCGACTACGGACGGCGCGAGAAGATCGCCGAGCACCTCGCCGATCCGGACGTTCTGCAGCTCGGTGACGACAGGTGGGTGCTCACCGGGACCGGGTCCGGTGTTGACTTCGAGTTCCTGGAGTCCACGGACTTCCGACGCTGGCACCGGGTCGGAAGCTACGATCCGAGCACCACCGATCCGAGCTTCGACTACTGCTACTGCTGGGCGCCGGATCTCGTCGAGCTCGACGGCAAGCCCTGGCTCTACTTCTCCGCCCACCGCGGTCCGAACGGCGCGACAGCGTGCCCGCCGCCGTCAGGCGCGGAGGTCACGACCTTCCGCGCCCCATCGCTCGACGGATCGCTCGCGTTCGGAGCTCCGGAGCTGCTCTTCCAGGGCCAGGACGGAGCCCAGAGCCGCCCGCAAGCGGGCTGCCCGGCGGGCGGCTGCGACCGCGCGATCCGCATCGATCCGACCGTCCACGGCGGGCGCCTCTACTACGTCTTCTTCGACCGCGGGAACAACGTCGCTTCGGTGTCGCTGACGGATCCGTTCGACCTTCGGGTACACGCCGGTCCGGCCCGGTGGGCGCTCGCCGGCTTCGAGGAGGGCATCAACGAGGCTCCGGAGGTGCTCGAGCGCGAGGGTCGTTTCCACCTCTTCTTCAGCGCGGCCTGGTTCGACAGCCAGTACGCGACGTTCTACGTGACCGCGAGCTCGCCCGAGGAGCTGACCCGGGATCGACCCGTCCGGCGTCTGACCACGCCGGTGCGCAGGGGCAACGGGACGCTCGCGGAGACGCACGGCCACAACTCGATCGTCGTGCGGCGCGGCGAGACGTTCAACTTCTTCCACGTGGGCGTCTTCGATCCCGCCGGGCGCTTGGTCCGTCGTGACGTTCACCGCCAGCGCATCGCGTGGAACGCGGACGGAACCGCGATCTCCCAGAACGAGGTGCTCGTTTCGTGGAACCCTCTCGGCGGCAACCACGCCTACTCGCTCGACGTCGTGCTCCGCGACGGGTCGACTCTGGGTCCGTGCATCGCGGTCGGCCGCATCGGACAGAGCACATCGACCACGTTCAAGGGCCTGTGTCCCGACGCGTTCGATCGGCTGGTCCACAAGTCGGAGGTGCAGGCCTTCCGCCTCTTCGCTTCGGCGGGCGGACCGTGGGTGCCGGTGGGCGAGACGCCGTTCGACGGCTACTCCGACGTCGTCGGCATCGCGGCCAGTCTGCCGTGAGCGCGCGCGCGCATTCGCCGTCTCGTGCCGTAGCGCTCGCGGCCGTGGGTGCGATCCCGCTGGTCGCTTCGTGCACTGCGGGAACGACGCCGGAGGGAACCGTGGACGGCGCGGTCGCCATCGACGGGGGGAGCCCGCCCGCCGTGGACGCGGCGGCTGGATCGGAAGGCGCCATCGTGCTCGCGCCGGGCTTCGACCCCCGCGACGCGGGGCACGCGGACGCGCCGGAGCAGGACGCGGACGCGGGCCCGTGGTGCTCGGGCGCGACGGTGGCGTGCGTGGACCGCGCCGAGTGCTGCGAGGGCCTCTCGTGCGACACCACCACGCTCGGTCGCGTGTGCTGCGGTGAGGAAGGCGCGCGGTGCACCACCGTGAACGGCGAGGACTGCTGTCGTGATCTGCTCTGCATCGACGGAGCGTGCGGCCTGCCGCGACTGCCCGATGCCACGTGTCAGCCGGCGTGCCTGCCGGTGACGTGGCTGGCGGACGTCCTGCGCGCCGCAGGCCTGCGCGTCTGGGAGGATCCGAGCTGGCGGTGGCACGGGCACGCCTCGTTCACGGATCTGTGGGGTGTGATGGCGCACCACACGGGAGTCAACCGCGACACCGAGTGGATGACCGTCCGCGACGGAACCGCGGCGCTGTCTGGACCGCTCTCCCAGCTCGTGCTCGAGCAGGACGGTCTCTACCGCGTGGTCGCGTCCGGCGTCGCGTGGCACGCGGGGGCCGGCTGGTACCCCGGCATCCCCGACAACCGCGCGAACTTTCACACGCTGGGCATCGAGGCCGTGAACACCGGCACCGAGGGCTGGCCGGCGGCGCAGTACGAGGCGTACGTGCTCGGGGTCGCCGCGATCCTGCGATACCTCGGGCACGACTCCTCGCGGGTCATCGGTCACAAGGAATGGGCGGGCGCCTCGCAGGGGAAGTGGGATCCGGGCGGCATCGACATGAACGGGTTCCGTGCGGACGTGCAGGCGATCCTGGACGAGTGAGGCTGCGCGGCGGCCGTCCGCCGGGCCGGTTCTCCCCGAAGCTCGTGCTCCGCGCGGGTAGTCCCGGGGGTCTGGAGCTCTCGCGTCTCGCCGTGTCATGCTCACGTGTTGCGGGGCTACGCGCCCGCGCGGCCGCCGGGGCAGGCGAGCCGGCCCCCATCCGCCACCGAGGAGTCTCGCATGCGTTCGCTTTCGCTGGTCTGGCTCCTCGCCCTGATCGCGCTCGTCGCCTGTTCCTCCGAGGACGCCGCGCCGACGTCCAGCGCCAACACCGTGCGCTCGCTCGCGGCCCAGGACGACGAGCTGCGCGCGATCTTCGAGGAGGCTGCTCGGCCGTGGGCGCCCAGCGAGCGCGGATGGGAGTCCGCGGGCTGGGAGGCGCCCGTGGTGGCGGGGCGCCGGGAGCTGGCGGCGAAGATCCCCGAGCGCGCCACGGGCTCGGTCGTGGTCCGGGTGGGCCGCTCGCCCGAGCAGGAGCTTCGATGGACGGCGACGGGCGCGGCGCCTTCCACCGTTCAGCTAGATGCCGGCGTCGCCGTCTACCCGGATGCGTGGACCGACGCCGATCTGGTGGTGACGCAGGCGCCGCTGCGGTTCGAGCTGCTCGTCCTGCTCCGAACACCGCGCGCGCCCACGCGGTATGCCTGGGAGCTCACGTTGGGCAGCGCGTTCTCCGGCGTCGAGCCGCAGTCCGACGGTTCCCTGCTGCTCGCAGGTGCCTCGGGTGCGCCGCTGCTGCGCATCCCGCCGGCGTTCGCCATCGACGCCAACGGCGTGCGTCGCGACGCGCGAGTCGAGTACGCGGAGGGCCGGCTCGAGGTGGCGCTCGATACGTCGGGGCTCGACCATCCGATCCTCCTCGATCCAGCGGGGGTGCTGGCCATCTGGCAGGAGCGCTTCCCCCCGTTCAAGCCCGGTGGACGCAACCGCGTCGCCATGGCCTACGACGAGCTTCGCGGCAAGTCCCTCTTGTTCGGGGGGCTTCGCTTCGACGGCGTCACCACGTTCTACTACGACCAGACGTACGAGTGGGACGGTACGACGTGGTCGCTGCTCACGCCCGCGGTGTCTCCCCCCGGGAGGTACTCGTCCGCCCTGGTGTACATGGGGTCGCAGCAGCGCGGCCTCTTGTTCGGGGGGTTCTATCCGGTGATCGGCTACGCCGACGACACGTGGGAGTGGGACTCGCTGACGGGGTCGTGGCTGCAGAAGGTCCCTTCGACCAAGCCGCCCGGCCGTCGCGAGCACGCCATGTCCTACGATTCGGCTCGCGACCGCGTCGTGCTCTTCGGGGGCCTGGCCGCGGGGAACCGCGGGGACACGTGGGAGTGGGACGGCACCAACTGGCAGAACAGGACGCCGTTGGCTCCTGCGTCGTCGCCCTCTCCGCGCACCATGTCCGCCATGGCGTACGACGCTGCGCGCGGCAAGACGATCCTCTTCGGCGGCATGTTCGTCATCGACGGCCTCAACGCGACGCTGCACGGCGACACGTGGGAGTGGGACGGAACGGCGTGGACGCTGCTGTCGCCGGCGACCTCCCCGAACGCGCGCTCGGGGCACACCATGACCTACGACTCCACGCGGGCTCGGGTCATCCTGCAGGGAGGGTGGGGGTACTACAACTCGGTGGCCAACGGTGGGGGCATGCGCGCGGACACCTGGGAGTGGGACGGCACCGACTGGGTACAGACCCTGAACTCGGGCGGGCCGGATGGCTGCTGCAACGGGCTCGCGTACGATCCGGTTCGCAAGCGCGCCGTGGGGTGGTTCGGACGCAGCGACGGCTGGTACATGGACCGCACCTTCGAGTACTGGGTCCAGGGCATCCCGTGCACGACCAGCGGCGAGTGCGGAACGGGCAACTGCGTCGACTCCACGTGCTGCGCCCAGGCGTCGTGCGGGTCGTGCCAGAGCTGCGGCACGCTGGACAATCCCGGTGTTTGCGCGCCCGTCGTGTCGGCCGAGGATCCCGACACCTGCACGGGAGCGATGATTTGCAGCGCCGTGGGCGTGTGCAAGGAGCAGAACGGCCAACCTTGCCTGAGCGCGGCGGAGTGCGCGTCGGGACACTGCGTCGACGGCTTCTGCTGCAACACCGCGTGCGGCGCGTCCTGCGACGCGTGCGCCACGGCCATCACCGGCCTGCCCGACGGGACGTGCGCGCCCGCGACGGCGGGCTACGCGGGGAGCCCTGCCTGCGGTGCGTTCGTGTGCAACGGCACCGCGACGACCTGCGGGTCGTCTTGCACCAGCGACGCCCTCTGCGAGAGCGGATACTACTGCGCGGCGAACGGGACGTGCCAGCTTCGGAAGGCCCAGGCGACGAGCTGCAACGCCGGCGCGGGTGCAGACTGCCTGGTAGCGGGCTGTCGCGTCTGCGCCACGGGCAACTGCGTGGACGGCTTCTGCTGCAACACCGCCTGTGGGGCGCGATGTGACGCGTGCAACGTCGTGCCCGGCACCTGCTCTCCCGTTGCGGCCGGGTCGCCCGGGAGCCCACCGTGCGCTCCGTACGTGTGCACCGGTGCGTCCCCGACGTGTGGGACCACGTGCTCGGGCAACGCACAGTGCGTGGCGGGCGCGTATTGCGACGGCACGGGAGCCTGCGTGCCGGACCAGGCCAACGGGGCCGACTGCACCAGCGCGTCGCAGTGTGCTTCCGGGTTCTGCGTGGATGGCTTCTGCTGCGACGGTGCATGCAGCGGACCCTGCGACGCCTGCGCGCGGTCCATCACGGGCGGCGCCGACGGGACGTGCGCGCCCGCCCCCGCGGGCAGTCCGGGCAGCCCGGCGTGCAGTCCTTTTCTCTGCAACGGGTCCTCGGTCGCGTGCAGCGGCTCGTGCTCGAGCGACGCCCAGTGCGCGGCCGGTGCCTACTGTGCATCCGACGGGACGTGCCGCCCCCAGAAGAGCCAGGCCGCGTCGTGCAACGCCGGCGCCGGGGCGGACTGCCTGGTCGCGGGCTGTCGTGTCTGCACGACCGGGCAGTGCGTTGACGGCCACTGCTGCGACACCGCGTGCGGCTCGCGATGCGACGCGTGCGATATCGTTCCCGGCGTCTGCTCGCCTTCGCCCGTGGGTGCGCCCGGCACGCCCTCGTGCGCGCCCTACCTCTGCACGGGCTCCTCCGCCACGTGCGGCACGACGTGCGCGAGCGACGCCGAGTGCGCGGCGACCGCGTACTGCAACGGCGCGGGAGCGTGCGCGCCCGACCAGGCCAACGGCGCGACCTGCACGGCCGCTTCCCAGTGTGCCTCGGGTTTCTGCGTGGACGGCTTCTGCTGCGACACTGCCTGCGGGGCGCCCTGCCAGGCCTGCGCGGCGCTCCTGAAGGCGAGCGGCGCGAACGGCGTCTGCGGCTTCACCGAGGCGGGCAAGGATCCGCGCGATCACTGCGTCGCGGACGCCCCCGCGAGCTGCCAGAACGACGGCCAGTGCGACGGCGCCGGCGGCTGCAGGAAGTACCAGCTCGGCAGCGCGTGCGGAGCGACGACCTGCGTCGGGAACCTCGCGACCGGTCAGGTGTGCAACGGCTTCGGCGCCTGCACCAACCAACCGTCCGGCGTCGACTGCGCTCCCTACGTGTGCGCCACCGGCGCCTGCGCCATTCCGTGCAGCGGAGACGGCGAGTGCGTCGCCGGGAACTTCTGCGACTCCGGCACGTGCCGCGCGAAGGCGGCGGTGGGTGCCGCCTGCGGAGCCGACACGGAATGCGCGAGCGGGAGCTGCGTGGACGGCTTCTGTTGCGACACGCCTTGTCAGGGGCTGTGCCAGGCGTGTGCGGCGAGCGCGAAGGCCTCGGGTGCCGACGACGGGATCTGCGGCGCCGCAGCCGTCGGGATGGACCCGCACGACGACTGCCCCGACGACGGCGCGCCGAGCTGCGATCGAAACGGGGCGTGCGACGGCGCGGGCCAGTGCTCGATCTACGCTACCGGAACGGCGTGCGGTGTGACGACGTGCCTGGGCAACGTGCAGACGGGCTTCGCGTGCGACGGCGCGGGCGCGTGCGTTGCCGACCAGACGACGGACTGCGGCGAGTACCGCTGCAACGGCGGCGCGTGCAACGCGACGTGCACCTCGGGTGACGACTGCGCGTCGGCCGCGTGGTGCGACGCCGGTTCGTGCGTCGCCACCCTGGACGACGGCACCCTGTGTGACTCCGGCGAGCAGTGCGCGACGGGTCTGTGCGTCGACGGCGTGTGCTGCAACGCACCGTGCGCCGGGCAGTGCGAGGCTTGCAACGTCGTCGGCGCCGAAGGCATCTGCGTCCCCGTCAGCGGCGCGCCGGTGGGCCCGCGCGCCGGTTGCGACGCAGCGACGGGTTCCGACCCGTGCACGGAGCGGACGTGCGACGGCACCACGCGCACCTCCTGCGCGGGCTACGTCGGGGCTTCGGTGTCGTGCCGTGCGGCGAGCTGCGCCGACGGCCTGGCGACGGCAGCCGCCTCGTGCGACGGGAAGGGTGGCTGTCCCACGGCCGCGACCGAGGTGTGCGCGCCGTACGCGTGCGGCGTCACGGCGTGCGGCAGGGGTCCGTGCGACGACGACTCCGACTGCGCCAACCGATTCAAGTGCGCCGTTCCGACCGGCGCGACCGACAAGGACTGCGTGCCCGCCAGCGAGCTCCGCTGCGATGGCGATCACACCGTCACGTCCAGCGAGGGAGACGTGGTGGACTGCTCGCCCTATCGATGCGACGTCGCCGGATGCCTCGATCGATGCCAGGCGTCGAGCCAGTGCATTGCGAGCTTCGTGTGTGACGGTGACACCTGCGTCGAGGCGGAGCGCGCCGGGACGTCCAGCGGGTCGGGCGACGACGGAGGTTGCGGGTGTCGCTCGAGCCGCCGGCGCCCGGAGCACGCCTGGGCCATTTCGCTCTTGCTGCTGCTGGCCATCCGCCGCCGCCGTGGCGCCACCGCCGTTCGGGCCGGTGTTCACGAAGCTCGGAGTTCGTGACGCTGCGGTCCGGAGGGGTCGATCTCGACACGACGTGGCCCACGCCCAGCCGTTGCGATACCCTCCCCGCGATGAAGGTCGTCGGCCGGCGCGTGGACTCGGAAGACACGCTGCGCGACGCCGCGATCCTCCAGCGCACGGTCAGCCGCCTCCAGGGAGGCGCGCTCGTCCCGAAGGGAGTCTATCGGTTCGCGACCCATGAGGAAGCCCACGAGTGGATGATTCGGACGATCGCGCGTACGCACGCGCGCCTGAGCTCGAGGACGTCGTCGGGCTCTGCCGCGCGCTGAACTCCGAGGGTGCGCGCTACGCGCTCATCGGTGGGTTCGCCGTCGTGCTGCATGGTTTCGTGCGCGCGACGAAGGACGTCGACCTGCTCGTCGACCCTGCGCCCTCGAACGTCCGGGCCATCAAGCGTGCGATGGCGACGCTGCCCGACAACGCCGCCGCGGAGCTCGCAGACGACGACGTCGAGCGCTACGGAGTCGTGCGCGTGGCGGACGAGATCGTCGTCGATCTCATGGCTCGGGCTTGCGGGCTCCGCTATTCGGACGCGGTCGCCAGCGGCGTCGATCGCTTCGAGGTAAAGGGCGTCGAGATTCCGACGGCCAACAAAGAGTTCCTCGTTCGAACGAAGGACACGGTTCGCCCGCACGATGCGTTGGACGTCGACTTCCTCCGCGCGCGCATCGAAGCCGAACGCGAATGACCGCACTGCGCAGCGGGACAGCATCGTGGAACGCCACGCAACCACCGCCAGCGCCGTGCCGATGCTGCCACCACCCTGCCCTCCACGCCCCACGACCACCTCTTCCGGCGCGTCTTCTCGGTCCCCGAGCACGCGGAGGGCGAGCTGCGCTCGGTGCTCCCCGCCGCCC
>CAZARU010000162.1:0-14830 GCA_964487605.1 uncultured Polyangiaceae bacterium | reverse complement strand
CGCCGTCAATCCGGCGGATGGCCGCGTCATCGTCATCGAGATGAATCCGCGCGTCTCGCGCTCCAGCGCGCTGGCGTCGAAGGCCACGGGCTATCCCATCGCGAAGGTCGCGGCCCAGCTGGCGGTCGGGTTCACCCTGGACGAAATCAAGAACGACATCACGGGGACGAGCGCCGCGTTCGAGCCGACCATCGACTACATCGTCGTGAAGTGGCCTCGGTTCGCCTTCGAGAAGTTTCCCGGGGCCGATGCGCGCCTCGGGACCCAGATGAAGAGCGTCGGCGAGGCGATGAGCATCGGGCGGACCTTTCCGGAAGCGCTGCAGAAGGCCGCACGGTCCCTCGAGACCGGGCGTGACGGCCTCGTCAGCTTGCTCGATCGGGTGGACTACCGTGTGCTCGCCGCGCCCGGGGGCGACGTGCGCGACATGGCGTTCGACGCGCCGGACGACCCGCGCCCACCGCCGACCCTCCCGCCGGCGGCCAAGGACGAGATTCGCGAGGCCGTCGCGAAGGTGATCCCCGTGGCCACCGCGGACCGCCTCTTCTACGTCGCGGACGCCCTGCGGCTGGGCATGTCCGTCGAGGAGGTCCACGCGAAGACGGCCATCGACGGGTGGTTCCTCGATCAGATGGCCCGCATCGTCGCTCAGGAGCGCGTCCTTCGCGAGGCGAATCAGCTCGATCGCGATCTGCTCTTCGAGAGCAAGCGCCTCGGCTTCGCCGATTCCCAGATCGCCGCGCTTCGCTCCACCACCGTCGCAGAGGTCAGAGAGGCGCGTGTCCGAGCGGCCGTTCGCCCCGTCTTCGGCAGAGTCGATACGTGCGCGGCGGAGTTCGTTGCGCTGACTCCGTACCTCTACTCGACCTACGAGTCCGAGTCGGAGAGCGACGTCTCGGAGCGGAAGAAGGTCGTCATCCTCGGTGGTGGCCCGAACCGCATCGGGCAGGGGATCGAGTTCGACTACTGCTGCTGCCACGCAGTGTTCGCGCTGCGAGAGCTCGGCATCGAGGCCGTGATGGTCAACTGCAATCCCGAGACCGTGTCCACGGACTACGACACCTCCGACCGCCTCTACTTCGAGCCGCTCACCCTCGAGAACGTGGTGGCCATCTGCGACGAAGAGGCCGCCAAGGGGGAGCTGCTCGGCGTGATGGTCCAGTTCGGGGGACAGACGCCCTTGAAGCTGGCGGTGCCCCTCGAGCAGGCCGGGATTCGCCTCCTCGGGACGTCCGCCGACGCCATCGACCGCGCCGAGGATCGCGAGCGCTTCGACGAGCTGCTGACCAAGCTCGGGCTGGCCCGCCCCCGCGCCGGCATCGCGAAGTCCGTGGACGAGGCGCTCGCGGTGGCCAAGGGGATCGGCTACCCGGTCCTCGTACGCCCGTCGTACGTCCTCGGTGGCCGCGCGATGATGATCTGCTGGTCCGACGACGACGTCGTGGCCTACGGCGGTCTGGCGATGGAGGCGATGCGCGACGCCGGTGCGCACACGCTGCTCATCGACGAGTTCCTGAAGAACGCCGTCGAGGTGGACGTGGACTGCCTGTCGGACGGCAAGCGCGCGATCATCGGAGGGGTGATGCAGCACATCGAGGAGGCCGGCGTACACTCCGGAGACTCAGCCTGCGTGTTGCCGCCGCACTCCCTGGACTCGCGGCTCGTTGCGGAGATCGAGCGCAGCGCCAAGGCCCTGGCCATCGAGCTCGGCGTGGTGGGCCTCATGAACGTGCAGCTCGCCGTCAAGGACGGGCGCGTCTACGTGCTGGAGGTCAACCCTCGCGCGTCGCGCACCGTGCCCTTCGTGTCGAAGGCGACGGGCCGCCCGCTGGCGAAGCTCGCCGCGAAGGTGATGGTCGGAAAGACCCTCGACGAGCTGGGCCTCGTCGATGGCGACATTCCGACGCACATCTCGGTCAAGGAGAGCGTGTTCCCGTTCGCGAAGTTCCCGGGCGTGGACACCATGCTCGGACCGGAGATGCGTTCGACCGGAGAGGTCATGGGCATCGCCACGACCGTTGCGGTCGCCTTCGGCAAGTCGCTGGTCTCCTCGGGCTTCCGCCTGCCCGATCGTGGGCGGGCCTTCATCAGCGTGCAGAACGACGACAAGGCGGAGGCCTGCGTGCTCGCACGCCGCCTGCGGAACCTCGGGTTCGAGATCGTCGCCACCCACGGGACCGCCGAAGCCATCCGGTCCGCGAGGATCTCCTGCGCCAGCGTGAACAAGGTCCGCGACGGGTCACCGCACATCGTGGACGCGATCAACTCGGGCTCCGTCCAGCTCGTCGTGAACACGACCCTCGGGTCCCAGGCCGTCCGCGACAGCTACTCGCTGCGGCGGAGCGCGCTCGTTGCGAACATCCCCTACTTCACGACGATGTCCGCGGGGCTGGCCGTCGCCGCGGCGCTGGAGGTCCGTGACATGATCCGCGACGTGGGCGGCTCCCCGCGCGTCCGGAGCGTCCAGGAGTGGCACGCGCGGTCCGCCGGCGGCGACTGACGTCGCCGAGCGGGGGGGCGCGGGCGTCAGCCCCTCACTTCACCTCGGGGAAGCACACGCCGCCCTGGCAGTACTCGCCGCCCTGGCAGTCCGTGTCCTTGGTGCACGGCTGGCGCTCGACCTTCGTCACCCACTGCGCAATGTGATTCCCCCCCGCGATGTCCTGGAAGGGGAGCCAGAACGCGGGGACGCTGGGATCCTGCCCCGAGTTGGCCTTCGCGGAGTCGAAGCCCACCATCCAGAGCTGGATCTTCTCGCCCTTCGCCAGCCGCAGGCCGTAGGCGCGCGGGCTCGAGTAGGTGAGGAACATGATCGTGCCGCCGTAGTAGGTGAACAGCCCTGGCGCCCACTTCGGCCACGATGACGCGCCCTCGTCGTTCACGGCGTCCAGCGACAGGGCGGCGCCGCCCGTCGGCTGTACCGCCCACAGCTCGCCGTCTCCACCCGAGGTCGCGTTGGAGAACGAGTCCGTGTTGCTCGGGGATCGATTGAAGACGATCCAGTCCTGGCTCGGAGCGAACGCCGGGTAGTAGTTGTTCTGGCCCTGGAACGGGACGACCGTCGTGGGCGACCCGAAGGCGCCACCGGTGAACGGAATGACCTCGATGGAGCCGGACTGGATCGTCGGGGACGGGAACCCGAGGGGCGGCGGCATCTGGGGCTTGGCATAGGTGACGAGCGCTCCGCCCGCCGACCAGTCCGGCATGGTGCCGCTCGGTACGACGACGTCGTTCACCACGTTGCCCGTCGTCGTGTCGCGCCAGCCGATCTTCACGCCGTCCGAGAAGAGGAGCTGCGCGCCGTCCGGCGAAAAGGAGAAGAAGTTGGCGACGCCACCCACCGGTCCGCTGCTCGCCTGGGTCTGCGTGCGCGTGGCCACGTCGAACACCTTGTAGGGGGCGGGCGCGGGGATATCCATGCCGACGGCCATCTTGACGCCGTTGCGCGAGAGAGCGTGGCAGCCCACGCACACCAGGGCGCCCGCGGTCTGCGGCGAGAGGAAGAGCTCGGCCTGCGCCAGCGGGTAGCCGAAGTCGTAGCGCTGAATCGCGCCGCTCGTGTTCCAGTAGTAGAGGCCACCCGTGATGTCCTCCTTGGTGAACGCCAGGGAGCGGGTCTCCGAGCTCCCCACGCCGCCGGGGGCCGCCCCGTCCACCCCGCGGATGGACCAGCGCACCGGGTTCGTGCCCCGCGCGGTGGGCACCAGCGTCTCCCAGAACTGCTGATCGGTCGCATAGCGGCACCCGCCCCCGACCGCGTCGCAGCCCAGGTAGACGACGTACCGGAGCGTCGGCGAATCGAAGGTCAGCTCGAAGAGCGACTGGCCGCTTGCTGGAGTGAAGTGAATCTCCAGCGAGTTCATGTTGGGCGGCGCCACGATCCCGCTGGTCGGGTACGCGATGTCGATCGCGGCGGTGGCGTCGTCCGGGCCGTCGAACTTGTCGGGTGCATCCGGGTCCGCGCCCGGGCCGATGACGACGGTCGTAGTCGCAGGCGGCGTGATCGGCCCGTCGAGACCGCCGTCCGTCGAGGTGCCGCCGGAGCCCCCGTCCGTCGCACCTGCCCCGCCCACCCCCGAGCCCTGCCGCGCGCCGCCGCTCGCGGAGGAGCACGCGCCGGCCACGCCTGCCGCCAACAAGAACGTTCCGATCCACCACCGCATGGCTTCAGGAGATGACAGAAGACGGCGCGCGGTCAATGCTCGCCGCATCGCGACGCCGTGTCCGGGCCGTCGCGACGGCGTCGGCGCGCGCGCTGCACCTCGCCTCGCGCCGTGCGGCCCGCCGGCCTGTGCGGGTGCCCGTGGTAGGTTCCGTGCCTTGTCGTCATGCCCAGCCCGCGCGTAGCCGTCTACGGAGGCGGTGTCGGTGGCCTCACCGCGGCGCACGAGCTCGCGCTGCGTGGCTTCCGCGTCGTCGTGTACGAGAGCACCGACGCCTGCGGGGGCAAGGCGCGCAGCCAGTGGCTCCGCGGAACCGGAACGTCCGGTCGCAGGGATCTCCCGGGCGAGCACGGATTTCGATTCTATCCGGCGTTCTACCGCCACCTCGACGCCACCATGGAGCAGATCCCGGTGCCCGGGGGCACGGTGAAGGACCGTCTCGTCGGTAGCGAGCAGATCGCCATCGCGTCGCGGCGTGGGTTCACCGTCGCGCCGCGTCGCGCGGGCGCGCCGAGCGACCTCTGGGGCGCCCTCGCGCTGCTGCGCGTGTGGTTCGGCCACGAGGCGTACGGGCTCTCGGTGACCGACGCGTTCGCCCTCGGCGAGTCGGTGTTTCGCGTCCTCGCGACGTCGGAGGTCCGTCGCCAGCAGCAGATGGATGAACGGAGCTGGTTCGACTACGCCCGTGCCGACGCGCACTCCCGCAACTATCAGGTCTTCACGGCGACGATGCCGCGGACCATGGTCGCCATGGACGGCCGCAACGGCAGCGCCTACACCATCGGCAAGGTCGGGTCGCAGCTCTTCGTCCTCGAAGGCGTCACGGACGTCGACCGCGTCATGGACGGGCCCACGGACGAGCGCTGGCTGTTTCCGTGGGTGGAGCACCTGGAGGCCCTCGGGGTCCGGTTCGAGACCGGGCGGAAGCTCGTGGCCCTCGACGTGTCGGACGACTCGCCCCCGCGCGTGACGAGTGCACGCTTCGCCGACGGCTCGCTCGCGGGTGACGCGGACTACCACGTCTGTGCGCTTCCTCTGGAGGACGTCGTGGGCCTGGTCACGGGGTCGCTCGCGAGTGCGTCGCCGAGCCTGCGGCGAGTCCGCGATCACCTCGGGACCGCGGTCTCCTGGATGGTCGGCGCCCAGTACTTTCTCCGACGCCCTGTGGAAACGGCCTTCGGTCACCTGGTCTATCCGGACTCGGAGTGGGCCTTGACGTCGATCTCGCAGGGCGCGTTCTGGAAGCGCGCCGGGCGTCCGGTGAGCCACGCCTACGGCGACGGTTCGGTGCACGACGTCCTGTCCGTGGACATCTCGAACTGGGACGCGCGCTCCGAGGTCACGGGGAGGTCTGCTCGCCAGCACACCCGCGGCGAGATCCTGCGCGAGGTGTTCCGTCAGCTCCAGGTGGGGCTCAACCACCCGCCGCGTTCGCCGCTGGAGTGGGCGGACGTCGTGGCGGCGCATCTCGACGAGAACGTGCGGTTCGACGCGAACGACGGGCCCGCGCTGGGGAACGAGACGCCCTTGCTCGTCCATCCGCCCGGTTCGTGGAAGCACCGGCCCCCTGCCGAGCTGGAGGTGGACAACCTGACGCTCGCAGCCGACTACGTCGCCACGTTCACGAACCTGGCGACCATGGAGGGCGCCAACGAGGCCGCGAAGCGCGCCGTGCGCGCCATCTTGTCGCGCCAGGGTCGCTCGGACGCTCCCGAGATCGTGGACCTCCCGGAGCCGCGTGCCTTCATGCCGCTGAAGCGCTTCGACGAGTGGCTCTTTCGCCGCGGCCGGCCCCACCCGTTCGCGCTCGATCCGCCGGAGCTGCTCGCGTCGGTGGGCGCGGCGATGCTCGCCGGCGTCGTCGGCGCGGGGGACGTCGCGGTCCTCTTCGGCACCACCAAGGCGATGGTGCCCGCGGAGTCGTTCCCCGATCTGGAGCGCTTCGAGGCGGCGATGCGCGGCGCCGTGCCCGGCGGCTGACGCGATTCAGCGGCCCCACCCGAGCGAGACGGCCAGCGAGGTGGCCCGGGTCGCGTTCACGTTCACCTCGTCGATCGCCGGAGCGTGTCGCACGGCGAACCCGGAACGCCACCCGGTATCCGGCACGCGATGCGACGCCGTCAGACCGAACGTGAGCAGTCGCTGCGTGGTCCCCGAGCGCGTCTCGTCGTCCAGGCTCACGTCGCCCTCCCACGCGAGGTCGGCGAGCGCGCCCAGCGAGACCCACGTCGAGGGCGCGTGGGCGAGAGAGATCTGCGCCAGGACTCGCGGACCGAGCTGCCGCTTCAACCCGAGCGACTCGTCCGGCAGGCGTAGTGCGCCCTCCAACACCAGGGCCGTGGTCCAGCGTGACGTCACCGAGCGCTGCAGCTCCGCGGCCAGCGCTGCCTCCCAGGTCCCCAGGGTCTGGCTGGTGGGTGAGGCGCCGGCGCTCCCGGTCGTGCCGCTCTGAATCCTCCCGAGGCTCGTCGCGCCTGCGCCGCCCGTGTCGCCGGTGGGCGCCCGAACGCTCGCGATCGCCGCGAACGAGGGCCACGGGCTGCCGGTCCACGGCATGGGCTCGTCGAGCGCCTCCCACCGGACGCGCCACGAGAGATCGCCGAACCCCGTGCGCTCGTCGTGGAAGGCCGACGTGGAGAGACGCTGCACGCCCCACCCCTGGGACACGGCCAGCTCCACCCGCCGTGAGGCGCGCCACGCCGCGGCCAGCACCAGCGCGAGGTCCGTCCGGGTCGTGTCGTCGGCCAGCGGCGAGTATCGCCCCAGCGCGGACCACGCGCCGTGAGTCGTGGTCGCCGACTCGGTGACGCTCACTCCGAGCGTCTCGGAGGCGGTGGTGAGCGCGCCACCGGGTCCGACGGTGCCGCGGCAGGGGCATGCGAACGACGCGCGCGCGATCAGCACCAGGCACGCCCCGAAGGCGAGCCCGGCGGCCCTCATCGAACGTCGACGGCGAACGTCGCCGTGTCGGTGCGCGCGCCCACGCGCCCGGTGAGCACGACCTCCCAGCGCCCCGGCATGTGGAGCGAGAGGTCCTGCACTCGATACGCCTCTGCCGAGAGGGTCACGCTCGGCGCCCACGTACCGTGGCCGTGAGCCGGCATGAACGCCGAAGCGCTCTCCAGCTCGCCGCGGGTGTCGGAGAACGTACGGACGGACACGATCAGCGCGTTGTCTCCCCGCACGATCTCCCCGCCCGCGGCGGTCACCTCCGCGCGGAACAGTCCCTGCTCGGAGTCCAGGCTCAGCGGCCCCGAAGTGAGCACGGGGATCTCGTCCGAGGGCGCCGTGACGCAAGCTCCGAGCGCCGCGCCCAGCGCGCACGTGGCGAGCACCCGCGCGGCTTCACCCACCGTCGAATCCGTGGTGCGTCCCGCCGTCGGGTATCGGCGCCGCGACGCAGACCGCGGGACAGGACGTGCCGCCGAAGCTCGTGGACGTTCCGGCGGCGATGCAGGCGTCCTTCTTGCCGTCGTGTCCGATGGTGTGGCAGTCGTTGAGCGGGCCGGGATCCCCCGTGTCCTTGTCGTGGCAGGCGTCGATGATGGCCTGGCATTCGGCGGGCATCTTCCCGTGCGAGTGGCCGTCGTCGTCGTGTCCGTGCTCGTCGCCGCAGGCACCGAGGGCGAAGAGGGCGATCGCGGCCAGCGCGGCCAGCGCGGCGGGCGCGGCGGTTCTCATCGGGGGGTTCCTGTCCACGGGCAGTGTTGGTGGTGGGCCGGGAGACCTTGGCGCACTCCGCTGCGCGCTGCCACGCCCAGCAGGCCGTCTGCGACAACGTGTCGCAGGCGGGTGCGACGATTCGCCGCGGCATCGCTCGTGCCCCAGCGTGTACTCGCCGCCGGAGCGCGGTATGGGTCCGTCCGTGTCCTCTGCCGCAGCCACGGACGTTCACTCGCTGAACCTCGCGTGGCTGCTGCGCCTGCGGTTGGTCGCGACGGCGGGACAGGTGGGTGCCATCGTCGTCGTCCACGCGTTGATGGGGATCGCGCTGCCCCTGCTTCCCATCGGGACCATCTTGCTCGTCGCCGTGCTGCTGAACCTCGCGGTCGCGATCTGGCTCCGCCGCCGCGTTCGCGTCGGAGAGAGCGTCGTCGGCGGACTCATCGCGGCCGACGTCGTGCTCTTCTCGGGCCTCCTCTACTTCACGGGCGGTCCCGCGAACCCGTTCAGCTTCCTCTATCTGGTGTACATCGCGCTCGCGACCCTCGCGCTGCGGCCGGTGTGGACCTGGACGCTGGTCGCGCTGGCCGTCGGTTGCTTCGGCCTGCTGTTCGTCGGGCACGTCCCGCTGGCGGCCGTGAGCCATCACGCGCCTCCCGCGGGAGCGCAGGCGCCGGAGCCCGCTCGGGTGGACCACGCCCGCCACACTCCCGCCGAGCACGCCGCACACCTCGCTCGAGCGCGCGCCGAAGAGGAGCGACGCTCCCGCGGTGCGACCACGGAGGTCACCCACGCCGACGCGATGGACCTGCACCTGTACGGCATGTGGGTCGCATTCGGCATCGGCGCCGCGGCGATCGTCTACTTCCTCACCCGGGTCACCCACGCGCTCGCCGACCGCGAGGCCGACCTCCTGGCGGCGCGCGAGGTGGCCCGGAAGACAGAGAAGCTGGCCTCGCTGGCGACGCTCGCGGCCGGTGCCGCCCACGAGCTCGCCACGCCGCTGGCGACGATCGCCGTCGTGGCGAAGGAGCTCGAGCGGTCCCTGGCCGGCGACGCGGACCGTGCGAGCGACGTTCGCCTGGTGCGCGAGCAGGTCGAGCGCTGCCGGGAGATCCTGCGAAGCATGGCGGCCGACTCGGGGCAGACGCTGGGCGAGCTCGTCGCCGACGTGAGCGTGGCGACCGTTCTCGAAGCCGCAATCGCCGGTCTGCCCGACGCCGCGCGGGTTCGCCTCGAAGCGCCGCCGCAGCAGCCGATCGTCGCGGCGCCCGTCGAGGGCCTGGCTCGGGCCGTGCGCGGGCTCGTCGCCAACGCCCTGGACGCCTCGCGCGAAGACGCCGTCGTGGTGCTTCGCGCGCGGCAGCAGGGGACGAGCTGCCGCATCGAGGTGCACGACGAAGGGCAGGGCATGGCACCCGACGTGCTGGCGCGCGCCGGCGAGCCGTTCTTCACGACGAAGGAGCCGGGTCGCGGCATGGGCCTCGGTCTCTTCTTGGCCAGGGCGCTCGTCGAGCGGCTCGGTGGCTCGTTCGTCATCGAGTCCCGCGTGGGTCACGGCACGACCGCCGCCATGGTGCTCCCGTGCAAGGGGGCGGCATGACGACGTCGCCGCCCGAGCCCGTCTCCCTTCTGCTCGTCGACGACGACGACGTGCTGCGCACACGGCTCGCGAGGGCCCTCTCGGCGCGCGGGTTCGACGTGCGTGCTGCGGCCGGTCCGGAGGAAGCAGAGCGCATGGCGCGCGAGGATTCCCCCGAGCTGGCCGTGGTGGACCTCCGCATGCCCGGCGGCTCGGGGCTCGACCTCGTGCGGCGACTGCTCGCCATCGACGCCTCGACGAGGGTGGTCGTCCTCACCGGGTACGGGAGCATCGCCACCGCGCTCGACGCGATTCGCCTCGGTGCGGTGCACTACCTCCCGAAGCCCGCGGACGTGGACGAGATCCTGGCGGCGTTCGACCGCGGCGGGCAGGAGCCGAACGCCGCGCGGGCTGCCACGTTCGAGACTCCGAGCCTCGCTCGGGCGGAGTGGGAGCACATCCAGCGCGTCCTGTCGGACTGCGACGGCAACGTCAGCGAGGCCGCGCGTCGGCTCGGCCTCCATCGGCGATCGCTGCAGCGCAAGCTGCGCAAGTATCCGCCCGCGGTCTGAGGCGCCACCGGCCGCAAGCGCCCGAAGTCGCCCCATCGCCGACGTTGCGGTAAGGGTCGGGGAAGTGGCGCGCAAGTACCCCCTCGAGACCGTGGACGCGCTGCGCAAGCGGTCGGTGGACCAGAAGGTGGAGCGGGTTGCCGACCGGGTGCGGGTCACTGCCGGGGCCGACGATCGAGCCCGCCGCGCGCGCGACACGGAGCGGGCTCACGACGCCGTGGTCGCCGCGGCACGCGCCTCCGAGCGCGCGCGCCTGGAGTCCGGCGCTGCGCGCGTCGCGGACCTCCTGCAGGAGCGCGAGTGGGAGCTGGGGACGGCCGAGGTCGCCGCCCGCCTCGCGGAAGAGAGCGCCCGCGCGACCGACGCGGCGAAGGCCGCGCGCGCCGCGGAGGACGTGGCGCGGACCGAGCTGGCCGCTGCGCGTGGCGACGCCCGCGCCGTCGAGCGTCATCGGGGTCGCTGGGAACGTGCGCGTGCCCTGCAGGCCGAGCGCGCGGAGGAAGAGGCCGCCGCGGACGCGCGGCAGGGGCGAAAGGGGCCCACTTGAGGGCGTGCTTCGTCGCGACGGCGCTGGTCGTCGGTTGCTCCGCGCAGCGGCCCGCGCCGACCAGCCACGGCGTCGAGACCCCTCTCGCCGCTGCCAGACCGGCGTCGAGCGCGCCGATGGCCTCGGAGGCTGCGCCGCGACGCGTGTCGCTGGAAGAGGTCACCGAGCTGCTCGGAGCTCCGCCACTGGCCGCGGCGAAGGACGCGCTGGAGCAGGGGCGCGTCGCGGCGGCCGCCGCCCACGTGAAGCTCGCGATGACGAAGACCCCGCCGGCGGCCGACGACGTGAAGCGCTGGCAGTTCCTGCTCGCGCGCCTGCTCGAGCTCGCGGGCGACGCCCGTGGCGCCGCGGCCTCGTACGATCTCGCGGCGTCGGAGCCCTGGGCGCTGCAGCCGTATGCGCGGCTGGGGGCCGGCCGCGCGCTGCTGCGACTCGAGCGCACCGCGGACGCCCTGTCGCGACTCTCCGCCGTCCCGTCCGACATCGCCGCTTCGACCGAGCGCGGCGTGCTCCTGGTCAAGGCCGCCGCAGGTGCGGGCGAGCGCGACCTGGCCATCACCACCGCGCGCGCGCTCCTGGCGGACGACGCGCTCGCCGATCGCGTCGGCGTGGCCATAGCCCTGGGCGAGGCGCTGCTCGCCCGCGCGCGCGCCACCGAGCCCACGCCCGTGGCCGACGTCGAGGAAGCCGTCGGGGTCGCGCGCCGCGCGAGCATCGAGGCCATCGGCTCTCCCGCCCTCGCAGCTCGGGCGACGGCGATCCTGCGGCGTGCCGTGGTGCTGCTGCCGAAGGAGCGCCGGGCCGAGGCGGAGCGCCCCACGGCGGAGGACTCCCTGCTGCGCGTGCGCGTCCTGCTCGACGCGCGGCAGGACCAGGGCGCCCTCGACGCTGCGGCCGCCCTCGCCGATTCGCTCCCGGCTGGCGAGCGCTGGGGCTCGGTGGGCTGCGAGCTCGCCGTGCTGGTCGCGAAGGCCCACGCCCTGCGGCGCGAGCGCGGCAAGGCGGCCGACGCCCTGACCGAGCCCATTGCCCGCTGCAAGGCCGACGTCGATCAGCGCGCGCGCATCCTGTTCCTCGGCGCCAAGTACGCGGCGCAGGACGGGCGGCACGCCGTCGCCGTGGATCGCTACGGCAAGCTGGAGCAGGACGCGCCCGCGCACCGCCTCGCCGACGACGCGCGCCTGGCGGCTGCCATCAGCTACTACGAGATGGGCGCCGAGGCGCGCTTCACGGAGCTGCTCGCGACGATGCCCGAGGAGTATCCCGATGGTGACGTCGTGCTCGACGGCGTCTTCCGTCTCGCGCTCCGTCGCATCGAGAAGGGTGACTGGTCCGGTGCGGCCTCCGTGCTCGACCGAGCGGCGGTTCTCGTCGGGCCACGCGACAGCGCGCGCGGGACGGAGTTTTCCGGGCGTGAGCGGTACTTCCGGGCGCGGGCCTGGATGGAGACGGGGGAACCCGCGCGCGGGCTCGACGAGCTGGAGGCGCTCGTCCGAGAGCTGCCCCTGTCGTACTACATGCTTCACGCGTACTCGCGCCTGGCGGAGCTCGACCCTGCTCGCGCCGAGAAGGCGCGCGGCGACGCCATCGAGGCGGCGGCCCACCAGCCGTTCGCGTTCGAGCACCGCGCGGAGTTCGACGAGCCCGGCTTCCAGCGCGCGCTCGAGCTGCTCCGGCAGGGGGACGTGGATCGGGGCAAGGCCGAGATAGCGGCGCTGGGGATCACCAAGCGCGGGGTCGCGCCGGGACTCCTCTGGGGTGTGGCGCTGCTGTACGCGCGCGCGGGCTCGCCCAAGCTCTCCCACGAGATCGCCCGCGGCCTGCTCACGGACTGGCTCGCGCGGTGGCCGGCGGGGGACTGGTCGCGCGCGTGGGAGCTGGCCTTTCCACGTCCTTACCATCCGCTGGTGGAGCGCGAGACCCGGAAGAACGAGGTGCCCGAGGCGCTGGTCTACGGCGTGATGCGCGAGGAGTCCGCGTTCGATCCCGACGCGTTGAGCCCGGCCGACGCGCACGGCCTCATGCAGATCATCCCGCCCACCGCGAAGATG
Source organism: uncultured Polyangiaceae bacterium (assembly GCA_964487605.1). Taxonomy (GTDB): domain Bacteria; phylum Myxococcota_A; class Polyangia; order Polyangiales; family Polyangiaceae; genus JAJDAH01. The sequence continues at coordinate 2,252 of CAZARU010000162.1, read as the reverse complement.
TACGCCGTGCCCATGGGCTTGCCGTGGGACACGGCGTCGCTGAGACGACCCGCCATCAACGTCGCCCTCGGCGCGCGGATCCTCTCCAAGCTCACGACGCGCTTCGAGAAGAATCCGGTGCTCGCCATCCCCGCGTACAACGCCGGCCCCGGGCGCCCCGTGCGCTGGCTGCGCGAGCGGCCCGCCGTGGACTTCGACGTCTGGGTCGAGCTCATCCCCTTCGACGAGACCCGCCGCTACACCAAGCGTGTGCTCGCGAGCCGAGCCGCGTACGCGGTGCTCTACGACGCCCAGCGCGCGGAGCAGTTCCTGCGCCTGCCGCTGCGGCTCGACCCGTGACGCCCGGAAGGGCCAGCGCCGAAGTCGTCCTGCCGTGCACGGACCTCGACGCGACGGTCGAGTTCTTCACGGGGCGACTCGGCTTTCGCCTCCAGGCCGTCTTCCCCGCGGACGCGCCGACGGTCGCCGTCGTCGCGGGCCACGGGCTGTGCGTGAGGTTGGACCGCCGCGCGTCGGGCGATGCGGGGCACCTGCGCGTCGCCGCCCCGCCGGGCTCGAACTGGCCCCTCGGCGAGGGAGCCCTGGTGGCGCCCAACGGGACCCTGGTCACCGTGTTCGACCCCGAAGCGGCCACGACCGTGCCGCCGCTCGTTCCCGCCTTCGCGCTCCGCAAGGCGCGAGGCGGTGCGTTCGTCGAGGGCCGCGCGAGGATGCAGTATCGCGATCTGATCCCCGACCGGCAGGGGGGCCGCTTCATCGCCTCCCACATCCGGATCCCCGACGGCGGTGCCGTCGCGGACTACGTCCACCACCACGCGGTCCGGTTTCAGGTCATCTGCTGCGTTCGTGGGTGGGTGCGCGTCGTCTACGAAAACCGGGGGCCCGCCATCACGCTCCGCGAGGGCGACGTGGTCCTTCAGCCGCCTCACCTGCGCCACCGCGTGCTCGAGTGCTCGCGCGGCCTCGAGGTCGTGGAGGTGAGCTGTCCGGCCGAGCACGAGACGCTGGTCGATCACGACCTGCTCTTGCCGTCGGAGCGCCTCGATGCCGATTGCGCGCGCGGTGGTCAGCGGTTCGTCCACCACGTCGCCGAAGGCGCCGCGTGGAGCTCGTGGCGCGCTCCGGGGTTCGAGGTGCGGGACTCGGGGGTGACCCGCGCGACGGACGGGCTCGGGTCGGTGCGGTGCGTGCGGTCGGCGGGCGGAGCGGCGTGGCCCGCGTACGCTCACGGCGGCGAGCTCCTCTTCTACTTCGTGTGCGGTGGGGCGGCGACGCTTCGGCACGACGGGCAACCCGACCACGAGCTGGAAGCCGGCGACGCGTTCGTGGTCGCTCCGGGCCACGCGTTCTCGCTCGTCGACGTCTCCGCGGACGCGAGGCTGCTCGAGGTGGCGGTGGGAGGCGGGTGAGCTCGGCGCGAGCCAGGGCTGGACAACCACCGGTGAAAGGGCAGGATCCATCGGTGGAGCGATGGCCCGGCGTCGGCCGACGCCCGCGCCGGCGGGGATCCGCGGCGGGCTGCGCGCTACGCTCGCGCGTGGCGGCCCTTGGCGCGCTGGTGGCGACGGCGCACTCCACGGGCTGCTACCAGTGGGTGGAAGTGACGCCGGCGGAGCTCTCGCGGATCACGGCGCCCGAGGTCCGGTCGGCCGAGGCGCCGCCCGAACGGCGCCTGCCCGCCGCGCGCTCACCGCGCCGCGCGGATCGCCAGCCTTCCCGCGATGCCCCGACCGTCACGGTCGGCCCCACTCGCGAGGTGATCCCGTCCACGTTCGACGCGCGGGTCGTGACCGACGACGCCACGCACGTGCTCGAGCACCCCGGCGTCGCCACCGTCGAGGGTCCGTGGCTCGTCCTGCGAGAGCCGGGGCGAGAGGTGCGCGTCCCCCTCGCGACGATCCGGCGCGTGGAGGTCGACCGACCGGACGAGCACTTCCGGGCGGGTGCTATCGCGGTGGGGATCGTGGTCGGGTCGGTGCTCGGGTTGTTCATCCTGGTCGCGATCGTGAACCCGCCCAAGGGCAATGTTGCTGAGACGAGGGGGCCGTAGCGTGGCGAGCCCTTGCGAGCGCTACCCATCCCACCTCGCCGCACACCAGGCACTGAACCGTCGGGACCATTGACCGATGGCGGAAACTTCGGTCTGCTGCTGGAGACGACGGCGCTCGTTCCGTTCGTCCTTGCAGGGGAAGTGATGATGTCCGACGCTCCGACGCTCCGACGCTCCGACGCTCCGACGCTCCGACGCTCCG
>CAZARU010000161.1:0-15056 GCA_964487605.1 uncultured Polyangiaceae bacterium | reverse complement strand
GGCAGCGCCGGCACCAGCCCGGGCGGAGCCGGCGGCATCGCCGGGGGCGGCGCGAGCGGTCAGGGTGGTACGTCCGGCATGGGCGCACAGGGCGGCTCGGCGGGGGCGGGTGGCACCTCGGGCGCTCCCCCGGACGACGCTTGCAATCCCATCACCCTCGACGGCTGCGAGGCATTCGGGCCCGGCGCGGCATGCGATCAGGCGCAGGATCGACAGGGTCGCTTCGCCTGTTTCGCGCCGCCCAACGACGGCGTGCTGTGCGGCGCGTGCGACAACACGAGCGGCCCGTTCTGTGGACCCGGCATGAAGTGCCTCGGCGGCAAGTGCGCGCAGTACTGCTGCCAGGACTTCGAGTGCGGTACTGGAACGTGCGATCTGACCGGACTGGAGGCGTGGGCCGTGGGCGTGTGCAAGACCGTGGCTGGAGGCTCCGAGCCGGCGTGCGACGGCAGCGGGCCCCCGAACGGGCAGTGCTTCGTCCAGACCGGCTCGTCGAACCTGGGGCGACCGCTCTACGCCGACTGCATCGCCAGCAACGAGTGCGAGAGCAACTTCTGCGCTCGCGGGGTGTGCTCGAAGGTCTGCGGTGGACAGGGCGGCGTCTTCGACACGTGCGAGGATCCATCGCCCGCACAGGCATCCGGCGTGACGGCAGCCTGCGTCGTGAACCCGGAGATCCCGTGCTGTCGGGTCCAGATGACCTGCATGCTCGCTTGCTCGTCCGGGTCATCGTGCCCCGCGGGCACCGCGTGCACCGACGGCGTCTGTCAGTAACGGCACCGCACGTCAGTCTCCCGCGGCGTCACCGGCCTCCGCGACGCCGGCATCCGACGGTGCGCCCGCGGCACCGTCCACGCCCCCATCGGTGCTCCGGATCGGCCCCACGACCTCGCAGTATCCATGCCCGAGCGCCGCGACGGTCCCGGGATTGCACACGACCTCGTGCACCGTGTCGAGGCAGTCTGACACGTCGTCGCAGAGCTGCGCGCAGTAGCCTCGGTCGCCGGCGACGGCGCCGGTGGGCGCGTAGAGGCACGCCTTCATGGGTCCGCAGCCATCCGGGACTGCGCTGGTGACGCACCGGCTGCCGCACACGCCGACCTCGGCCGACGCACCGCCGGCCAGAGGCGCGCTCACCCGGACGCATTGCGCGGCGCACGTCGGGCTGCCGCCGACCTCGCACGCCGCGCCATCGGGCGCGCCGGGAACGATGTACATGGGGCTCTTGCATCGGCTCGACCGCGGGTCGCACTCGCGACCAGGTCCACAGTCGCTGGCGGGCGTACAGGTCGGGTAGCACACGTCTCCTTCCCCGCCGGTGCTCGGCATGCAGGTGACGTCGGACCTCCCGTGGCACTTCGCGGGTGACTCGACCAGCCCCATGGTGCACGCCTCGAGACACCAGCCGAGGTAGCACGTACCGCCGAGCGCGAGGCACGGGTCGACCTGCGCGTCGGTCCCCTCGAACTCGGCGCACGAAGCCGAGCAGTACCCCCCCGCGGGTCCGCTCGGTCCGGAGAAGGCGGACACGTTCCACGCGTCGTCGCCAGGCTTCAGGCATCGTGGCGCACGGCCGGAGCAATCCGCGTCCGACTCGCATGCGGCGCCGAGCCGGGGCTCGGGTTCGACCACATCCGCCGGCGCGTCTGGCGAAGCTTCGCCGACCGCGTCGACGGCGGCATCGGCACCTCCAGCACCGCCTGTGCCACCGGTGCCGGCGGCACCACCTCCTCCCCCCGAGTCGTCCGAGGAGCAAGCCCACGAACCGACGATGAGCGACGAGACGATGAGCGGCAAGCGCATGAACGCGAACCTCCTGGGTGGTGGGCCGTGAAAGGCCGACGGGGGTGCGGGACGCTAGGCATCAGTTGCGCGCGCAAGCAACTTCGCCTGAACGCCGCCTCGCGTGTCGCGCAAGGGGCCTCGTTGCCCTCGACGGGCGAGCCGGGCACGCTCGCCGCACGACGATGAGCGAGTTCTGGAACGACCGCTACGGCGGCTCCGAGTTCTTGTACGGCACCGAGCCGAACGACTTTCTGCGCGAGCACCTCTCGCTGCTGCCACCGGGCGGTGAGGTGCTGTGCTTGGCCGAGGGCGAGGGTCGCAACGCGGTCTTCCTCGCCGAGCGCGGCCTGCGCGTGATGGGCGTGGATGGCTCGAGCGTCGGACTGGACAAGGCCCGTCGGCTGGCCGCCGCGCGGGGCGTCCGCATCGAGACCGAGGTGTGCGATCTCGCGAACTGGGACCTCGGACGCAGCCGCTGGGATGCCGTGGTCTCGATCTGGGCGCACCTGCCCGCGGAAGTGCGCGCGCGCCTCCATCCGCGCATCGCGACGGCGCTGCGTCCCCGCGGCGTCGTCCTCTTCGAGCACTATCACCCCGAGCAGATCGGCAAAGGGACCGGTGGCCCACCCGATCCTGCAATGATGCTGACGCTGGACGAACTGCGCGGCGCCTTCTCGGGTTTCGAAGAGCTCGTGGCCGTGGAGCGGGAGCGCGAGGTCCGGGAAGGCACGGGGCACCGCGGGCCGAGCCACGTCACGCAGTTCGTCGCAGTCGCTCCCCGGTCCCACGACCACCGCGGCGCCCCTCGCCGCGTGTTACCCTGACGTCGCGTTGCGTGGCGAGACGACTCCGGCCAAGGTCGAACGGCTGATCGACGAACTGGGTCTCCGGGCCAAGGGGCCGGGGAGGGTGTACTTCACCGGGGGGGTCACAGCGCTGCTGTTCGGTTGGCGTGACTCGACCGTCGACGTGGACCTCAAGCTCGATCCGGAGCCGCCCGGCGTCTTCGACGCCATCGCCGCGCTCAAGGACGAACTCGACCTCAACGTCGAGCTGGCTTCGCCCGACCAGTTCGTGCCCTGCGTGCCGGGTTGGCGGGAACGCAGTCCGTTCATTCGCAGGAGCGGACCGGTGGACTTCCACCACTTCGACCTCCTGTGTCAGGCGCTGGCGAAGATCGAGCGCAACCACGAGCGGGACCTCGCCGACGTGCGGGCGATGGTCAGCCGCAAGCTCGTCGTGGCTGCCGATCTGCCGGCGCACTTCGAGAGCATTCGCGCCGAGCTGAAGCGCTACCCGGCCGTCGACGAGAACGCCTTCGAGCAGAAGGTCCAGCAGTTCGTTCAGGACGTGGCACCGTAGGCCGCACGCCGGACGATGGACTTCACGGATCTCCCCGGAGGCAAGCTCGTCGAGATCGGGCTGCGCGACGTGCTCGCGGGGACGGAGTCCGTCGAGTCGCTGCTCGTGCGCATCGGCGGGCCGCGGCTGAGGCGCCTGGGGCTTCACGTGCCCCACCAGCCCGGAGTCGGCGACGCCGAGCTGCTCCTCTACCGCCGCCTGCTCGCCGACGGGGTCGCGGACGCGTACTCCCGTTACAACGCCCTGCTTCGTGAGCTGGTCAGCTTCGAGCGCGCGCTGGAGCGCGCGTGCGCCCGCGCGCGGCGGGGACGAGCACCGCGAGCGTGAGCGCGCGGACCTCGGCGTCACGGAAAACCCGCCCCCGGGGGCACCGGAGGAGCGAATGGCGGCCCGGATCGCGGCGGACACGCCTGTCCAGGCGCGAAACCGCGTAGACTGCGCTCACTCACCCACCTGGAGGCACGCCGTGGCTTCACGCATTTCCTTGGGCACCGTCACCCTCGCCTGGGTCGGTACTGCCGTGCTCGTCGTGTCCTGCGGGGACTCGGGCGACAGTGGCCTGAAGGGCTTCGGCGGAACCGGCGGAACCGGCGCGGTGGGCGGCACCGGAGGAACGGCCGTGGGCGGCACGGGCGCCGGTCCGACGGGCGGTGTCGGAGGAACGGGTGCGACGGGCGGCATCGGAGGAACGGGTGCGACGGGCGGCATCGGGGGAACGGGCGCGGCCGGTTCCGCGGGCACCAGCGGGACGGGCGCCACCGGCGGAACGGGGGTGACGATGTGCAACCCGGCGTTCTGCCCGAGCAATGGCTTCGGATCACCGTGCTGCGTCAGCGCGAACGGCCCCTGCGGGCAGGACCTGGGCATGGGCTGCATGCAGGGTCAGACCGACGGCGGGGCGGGGACGGGAGGCTCGGGCGGTTCGGGAGGCTCGGGAGGCTCGGGAGGCTCGGGCGGTTCGGGAGGCTCGGGCGCGACGGACGCCGCGGCCGAGGGAGCTGCGGGCATGAGCGGCGCGGCCGGCGCGAGTGGTGGCGCGGGCGCGCCCACGGACGCCAGCGTGCCTTCGGACGCCTCGCTCGACTGATCGAGCAACCGAAGACGACGAGCCGCGCCGCCTTGCGCGACGTACCGAGTGGCTACGGAGCGCCCGACGGCTCGAAGACGCTCTCCGCTTCCAGCGCCTTCGGTGCGTCGCGACGCACCCAGTCGCCCGATGGCAGCGCGCGATACAGATCGCGAATGCGCGCCGAGCGTGCGGCGAGCTCCTCGAGCGCGGCGGCCAGGGCGTCGACGTCGTCGCGACGCGTGTAGCTCCCGAAGCTCGCTCTGACCATGCCGGGCACGGTACGTCGCTCACCGCGGGCGAGGTCGGCCAGGTAGGCCTGCTCGTCGGAGTCCGTCACGCCGAGCAGGCGCTTCACGTAGGGGTGGGCGCAGAAGCACTCGTTCCGCACGGCGATGGCGTGGCTGTCGTCGAGGAACGCGGCGACCAACCCGTGCGGCAGGTCACCGACGTTGAACGTCACCACCCCGGCGCGACGATGGCGCGACCACGACGGTCCGTACAGCGTGACGGAGCCGATGGCGCCGAGCCTGTCCAGGGCGTACTCCGTCAGCTCCGCTTCGTGGCGCTCCACCGCGTCGAGGCCAACCGAGAGCAGGCCGCGCGCAGCCAGGCCCAGGGCGAGGGTACCCGGGATGTTCGGCGTGCCCGCCTCTTCGCGCGCGGTCAGGTCGTGCTTGGGCACGTAATCGTCGACGGACACCGAATCGACCATCCCTCCACCCACGTCGCCCACGCAGTGCGCGCCGATGGTGCGGTCGAGCGCGCCCGCGAGCGCGCCGCGCGATCCCGGCGCGTACATCTTGTGCCCGGACAGCGCGACGTAGTCGAGCCGCTCCTGGGACGCCGGTGGATGAAGCGCGATGCGCGCGTGCGCGGCCATCTGGGCGGCATCCACGGCGACCTCCGCGCCTACGGCGTGCGCGAGCGCGGCGACCTCGTGCACCGGGTTCCGAACGCCGGTCACGTTGGACACGCCGGCCACGGCGACGACTCGCGTGCGCTCGCCCTCCTCCCGAAGGACGCGACGGAGATCCTCCATGTCGAGCAGCCCCTCGGGCGTGCACTCGACGAAGCGGCAATGCTGACGTCCGACCGCCTCGACCCACGGCAGGAGGTTCGAGTGGTGCTCCATGACGGTGGTCACCACGAGCGGCCGGGCCAGGAGCTTCTCCAGGCGCTCGGAGGACCGCGCACCGAAGAGCGCCTTCGCCGCGGACGTGGCGGGGCTGGCCTTGATGGCCAGGCGAAGCTCGGGGGGGAAGAGCGCGCGAGCCAGGTAGTTCAGCGCACCGGTGGCGCCGTTGCCGGTGAAGAGGACCGAGTCCGTCGACGGATCGAAGCCGACGAGCTCACCGACGGCGTCGCGAGCCGCCTCGATGGCCGCCGTGGTGGCGCGACCCGCGCGGTGGGCGTGGGTGTGGGAGTTCGCGCACGACGTCTCGAGGTACCGCGTGAGGGCTCGGTGCACGTCGGCCGACATGAGCGTGGTCGCACCGGAGTCGAGATACGTGCCGCGGCGCTCGGACACGCCGCCGTCGAGGTCCACCACCGCGCGGCGAACTCCGAGGCCGAGAAACTCCGTCAGCTCGATCTTCACGGGGCGGACCTATCGCGTCGCGGTGACGGTCCAGGTCTGGTTCACGCAGGGATCGACCCCGAAGCAGCTACACTGCGAGCCCGTGAACGTGGCGCGGTACGTCCCCGTCCAGGTGTTGGCGCTCGTGAAGCTCCCGCTGACCGAATAGGTCTCGGTGCATCCGCCCGTCTTGCTGCCGACGTTGCTGAACGAGCCGGACGGACAGGTCGTGGAGTTCCCCGTCATGCCCACCGGGCTCGTCGGCCCCGAGTTGACGACGGCGCCGTCGCCGATGAGCGTGAAGTTCGAGATGTTGATGTTCACGTTGCCGAGGCAGCACGAGTACGACAGCGGCGGACCGCTCAGGAAGTAGGTCCCGTCGGGATCGCACCCCCCGAGCCTGCACGCGTTGGTGCAGGAGTCGGTGTCGATCATGTTGCCGTCGTCACAGTCTTCCCCGGGCTCGGGGATCCCGTTCCCGCAGCGGGTGCACCCGATGGTGTCGATGGTGCAGGCGTTCCTGCAGCGCAAGATCCCCGCCGTGAAGCCCTCCGTCACGCACGTGGCTCCGCCGAAGGCATTCCCGTCGCACTCCTCGGGCGCCTGAACGACGCCGTCCCCGCACTCGTGACACGCGGACGTGTCGAACGTGCACCCCGACGTGCACGCGAGCGCACCGCCCGTGAACCCCTCGGTCACGCACGTCTTCGAAGCCAGGTTCGATCCGTCGCAGTCTTCCCCGGGGTCGATGGCGCCGTTGGGGCACGTGGGGCTGTTCGTGCAGCCGCTGGTGTCCACCTGGCAGGTGCCGTCGCACGCCAGGCTTCCACCGCTGAAGGCTCCCTCGGTCATGCACGTGCGCGTGCCGAACGCGCTTCCGTCGCACTCCTCGGACCCGTCGATCGTCCCGTTCCCGCACCGGGTGCAGCCCGTCTCGTCGAACGCGCAGTCCGCCGCGCACGACAGCTCTCCCGCCGCGAAGCCGCGCGTGACGCACGTCTCCGATCCCAGATCGGCCCCGTCGCACTCCTCCGGAGCGTCGACGACGTCGTTGCCACAGAGCGTGCATCCGGACTCGTCGAACGCGCAAGTTTCGGGGGTACACCCGAGGGAGCCGCCCCCGAACCCGCGACTCTCGCACGTGGCGCCGTCCAGCTCCGCCCCGTCGCAGTCCTCGCCATCGTCCAGAACGCCGTTGCCGCACGGCCTTCGCGTCTCGCAGTGCCGGGTGTCGAACGCGCAGGTGGGGAGGCACCCCAGCACGCCGCCGATGAAGCCACCGGGGATCGTGGAGCAGGTCTTCTTCCCGAGCTCGTCCCCGTCGCACTGCTCGCCGGGATCGAGAACACCGTCACCGCACGCGGGCACGCGTGTGTCCGGTGTGACGTCGGCCGCGCCGTCGACGGCGCCGTTCGCGTCGTTCCCGGCGTCGGCGCCGCCGCCCCCCACGGAGCCGGGATCGAGGTTGTCCGTGGCCGCGCACGCCGCGACCGCGACGCAACCGAGGACCCCGACGGCCATGAGGCGAAGGTAAGACAACGTAGGTGATCCTCCCCGATTCACGGGCGACATCACGATGGTGCATGACCGAGGTCGCCTGCGCAACCGCTCGCGCGGAACGCGGGGAGGCGCGCCACGGGCTTGCAGCAAGGCCCGTGACGAGCAACGCTCGACCCATCGTGAGAACCGGCAAGGCTCTGCAAGCGACCTGGCTCCTGGGTTTCGCGTCGGTCGTGTGGCCCGCGTGTTCGAGTGACGCGGGCACGGCCGAGGGCCGCGGGATCGACACGGGCGGCAGCGGTGGCTCGAGCGCAGCGGCCGCCGCGGGCGGCACGACCGCCGACGGAGCCGCCGCGACCAGCGGCGCCAGCGCCGGGGGCACCGCGGGCAGCAGCGGTGACGGAGGCACGGCCGCGGGAGGTTCGTCGGCGAGCGGTCCGGGCGGCTCCACCGGTGTGGTGGACGCGGGCAAGCCCGACGTCCAGTTCCTGTACGACGCGGCCGTGGACGTGAAGGAGGAAGCGTGCGCCGCCGCCACCGCGGCCGCCGTCAGCCCCCCGGTGGACATCATCTGGATCGTCGATCAGTCGGGCTCGATGAACTACGAGATCAACCAGATCCGCACGAACATCAACACCAACTTCGCGTCGATCATCGCGGCGAGCGGGCTGGACTACCGCGTCATCATGATCGCGACACGCAGCGGCACGAATCAGGTGTGCGTCAACCCGCCGCTCGGCGGCGTGACCTGCGGCGCCGCCAACTTGCCGCTCTTCTTTCAGCAGGACACCTCCATCGACAGCTCGAACTCGCTGCAGCGGTTCCAGAACACGTTCGCTTCCTGGAGCCCGCACCTCCGGACGGACAGCATGAAGGTGATCATCGAGGTGACGGACGATCAGTCCTCGGTGACCTCGACGGTCTTCGACAACTGGCTGCTCACGGGCGGCGGCATGGGATACTTCGGCACCGCGACGGAGCGCCGGTACATGTTCCACTCGATCGTGGGCGTGCTGAACCAGCATCCGTCCACGGATCCGATCGAGACGGCTCGCTGCAACACGGCGGTCAACGCGGGAACCCGCTACCAGGAGCTCAGCATCCTCACGGGAGGCCTTCGGTTCCCGGTGTGCGCGCTGGACTACTCGCCGGTGTTTCAGCAGATCGCCTCGAGCATCGTCTCGTCGGTGGCGTGCGAGCTCGGCATGCCGCAGACGGACGCCGGCATCGTGGACCCGTCCCGGATCGAGCTCGAGTACACGCCGGGCATGGGCGGCAGCCCCATCGTCTTTCCGCAGGTCACGGACGAGCCGTCCTGCGCCGGAGCGGACGGCTTCTACTACGACAACCCCGGCAGCCCGACGAAGCTCCATCTCTGCCCCACCACTTGCACGACCGTGCAGGCCGATCCGGGAGCGTCGGTCCAGGTGCTGCTCGGGTGCCTCGGAAGCTGATCGCCTCGCTCGGGCTCCTCGCGGGCTGCTCGAGCCCGGAGGCGACGCCCGCCGACGCCTCGGCCCCCGCCGATCCCGAGGCGCTCGGCCCCTTCGCCGTCGGCGTGACGTCGCTCTCCATCGACGACGGCGAGGGTACGGGACGAACGCTGCCCATCGAGGTGTGGTACCCGGCCGCCGAGGGTGGCGGCGTCGCGGCGGACTACGTGCTCTCGCTCGGCGTCATCGAGCTCGCTCGCATCGCGTCGCCGGTCGGCGCGGTCCGCGACGCGGAGGCCGCGAGCGAGGGGCGTCGCCCGGCCATCGTCTTTTCCCACGGCAACGGCGGCGTGAGCTTCCAGAGCTACTACTTGACGGAGCACCTGGCCTCGCACGGCTTCGTCGTCGCCGCCCCCGACCACGTCGGCAACACGTTCGAGGCCATGGTGAACGCGGCGCTCGCCCTGCCCGCCATCGAGATGTCGCGGCTGCGGCCCCTCGACGTGACCCGCACCCTCGATGCGCTGCTGGAGGCCAGTCGCTCGGACCAGGGTCCGCTCGCGGGCCTGGTGGACGAAGCGCGCGTCGGTGTCGCCGGGCACAGCTTCGGAGGTTTCACGGCGTTCCGCATCGCGGGAGCTTCCATCGACGTGGAGGGCTACGAGGCGGCCTGCTCGGGCGGGGACGGGGGCCTCTTGTGCGAAGGCTGGTCGCCGACCTTCGAGATGCCCGCGTCGCAGCGGGACGAGCGGTTCGTCGCGGCGCTTCCCCAGGCGCCCGGCGGCGCGCTCGCCTTCGCGGGCGGTGGCTTCGAGAGCGTCGCCGTGCCCACCATGATCCAGGCCGCGGGCGCGGACAAGACCACCCCGTGGGAGCCGGAGTCGCTCGCGGCGTTCGAAGAGCTCGCGGGGCCGGCGTGGCTCGCGGTCATCGACCGCGCGGGCCACTTCACCTACTCGAACATGTGCACGCTGGTCGAGCTCACGGGCCTGGGCGCCGCGGCGGGGAACGTCTTCGACGACGGATGCGGCCCGGACAACGTGCCGCCTCCGGACGCGCATCGCCTGGCGAATCGCTACGCGACCGCATTCTTCCAGAAGACGCTCGCGGGCACCTCCGCCTACGACGAGCTGCTCGCTCCAGCTCGAGCGGCGGACGGCCTCGCGCGCTACGACGCGAAGTGAGGCGTCAGTCCCCGCCAGCGACGAGGCGGGACGCCAGGCCCATCAGATCGCCCACGCTCGTCGGATCGCGCTCCAGCTCGGGCAGCTGCACGAGCGTGCGGTGCGGCACGCCGGCGACGAGCCGCTTCACGCCGGCGCGGCGGCGCTCGTTCTCGCCGGCCAGCTCGTCGTGCAGCCGGCGAAGGTCGGCGCCTGCGCGAGTCACCGCGTCGCCGGACGCGAGCCACTGCGCGGCCAGGGCGCGCTGCCGCTCGGCCGCGTCGCTCGACGTCTCCTCGGCGCCCTGCTCCACCCACGCGCGGTTGACCACCAGCGCCTCGGGGACGAGCCCTCGGTCAGTGAGCCCCTCCGCCAGGTAGGCCACGTCGCCGATGACGGTGGCCTCCGGCGCGGCGACCAGCACGAACGCCGTCTCCGGCGACGCGAGCCACCCGCGCACGGTCGCCGCGCGCTCACGGAACCCGTCGCGCAGGTGCGAGAGCGCCCGGAAAAACTCGCCGAGCTCGCCCACGAGGCGGCGACTGGCCAGAAGCGACAGCAGGCGCCCCACCGCTGCGCTCCCCGACGGCAGCAGCGCCGAGAGCGCGCCGCCGCGACGTGGCCGCGTCAGCCACTCCACCACACCGTGATCGAGGAGCGACACCAGCGCGCCGGGCGCATCGAGCACGTCGAGGGCGGCCCGCGTCGGGGGCGTGTCCAGCACGACCAGGTCCGCGTCGGACAGCACGTCGTAGAGCCGCTCGAAGGCGACGTAGGCGTGCGACCGCGCCAGGGTCCTCGAGAACGCGCGATACACCGCGTTGTGCAGGATGCCGCTCACCGCGCCCTCGTCACCGCCCACCCGCCGCATGAGCGCGTCGTAGCTCGAGCGGGTGTCGAGCATGGCCGCGCGCAACCCAGGGACGCCCGGGACCTCCTCGAGCTCGTCGCTCAGGCCATCCAGCCCCAGGGCCCCCGCGAGGCGGCGCGCAGGGTCTATCGTCAGCACGACCGTCCTGCGTCCGGCACGCGCAGCGGCGACGGCGAGCGCGGCGGACACCGTCGTCTTCCCGACCCCGCCCGGGCCCACGCAGACGACGATCCGGCGGGTGCGGAGGATCCCGGTCGCGTCGCTCACGCCGACCCCAGGAGCGACTCGCCGAGGCGCCCGAGCGCGACCCGCCGCTCCGGACCGAGGCTGTCGCCGTGGAGCACGCGGTCGCTCCCCAGCGTGAGCACGCAGCGCGATGCGGCGGTGAGGCGGCCGAGCTGCTCGACGGCGCTCGCCTCCCGAGCGAGCTCGCGACGCGCCGACCCGAGCAGAGGCTCGGCGGCCGGCGCGCGGGCACAGAGGCGACGTGCGTCTTCGCCGAGCGACGAGCGAACCACGGCGTTGACGATCATCGCGCCTAGCGGTGCCCCTTCGGCTTCCAGCCGCCGCCAAAGCTCGAGCGTCTCGTCCACGACCAGCGGGCGCGCGCGCGCCACCACGTGGAGGACCGCGCGCGACGGATCCGCGAGCAGCGCACCACCGGCGAGCAGCGCTCGGCGCAGAGCGCCGTGACCCACGAGCCCTTCGAGGACGCGCGGAAGCTCGAGGAACATCAGCGCGTGGCCCGTGGCGTCCAGATCGACGAGGAGCGGGTGGTACTCCCCGCGCTCCGCGAGCACGGTCATGGCGTCGAGGGCGAGCGTCTCGTCGACGCCCGGAGCCGCCTTCAGCAACCGCAGGAGCCCGTCGGACGAGGCCAGGGCGTCGGCCAGCCGCGGAACGCGCAGGTGACGCGCCGCAAAGTCGCGCAGCGTGGCGGGGAAGCGCAGGTTCGCCGCCCACACGCCTCGTACTATCTCCGTCGGAGTACCCGAGATGCCGCGCACGCCCAGCAGAGACTCCATCGCCGCGCGATGCCCGAGCTCGAGGATGAGCGGGCGATGCCCACGGGACGCGGCGGCGAGCGCGAGCGCCGCCACGACCGTGGACTTCCCCACGCCGCCCTTGCCCGTGAAGAGCTGAACGCGTCGGTCGAAGGGCGTCGGCAGCGGGCGCATGCGGGCGGCCTTCACGTAGTGGAGCCACCGCGCCCCGCCAAGCGGGCGTGTACGTCGCCAGCGCATCGCGCGCGCCAGCTCGCACGAGTCGCGCAGTGGATTGCGCAAGCACCGCGGTTGCGCCGTGCATTCTCGGTCGAAACCGCGTGGCACGAGCCGTGCTCATGGCCGGCAGGCATTCCACGGGAGCGACACATGAGGGACATCATCTGGCTGGGAGCGGTGAGCACCCTGCTCGTCCTCGCGAGCTGCGGCGACGACACGAGCGACGGCTCGCCGGCCTCGGGAGGGACGTCGGGCATCGGCGCGACGGGTGGAACGTCCGGCGCCGGGGCGAACGCGGGAACGTCGGGCACCGGCGCGAACGCGGGAGCGTCGGGCACGGGCGGCGCCGCGGGAACCACGGGGGGTGCGAGCGGAGCCGGCGCGGGCGGCGCAGCCGCGGGAGCTGCCGGGCATGGCGGCGTGGACGCCGGCGCCGGGGCTGGCGGTCGAGCGGCCGGCGCGGGCGGCGACGATGCGGGACTTGCCGGCTCCGCAGGGAGCGCAGGCGGCGGGGCGGCCGGAGCCGACGGCGGCGCGGGCGCACCGACCGTGACGCTGACCGCTGCCGAGCGCGCGATGCTCGCGACGATGACGCCGCTGCCCGCGCTGCCCCCCGATCCCACGAACGCCGTGGCGGACGATCCGGCCGCGCGCGCGCTGGGTCAGCGCCTGTTCTTCGACGAGCAGTTCTCGGGGGCGCTCAAGGTGGACAGCGATCTGGGCCTCACGGGAGAGGTGGCGAAGGTGTCGTGCGCGAGCTGTCACTCCGGGTCGCAGCTCGACGACCGACGCTCCATGCCGCGAACCGTGTCGCTGGGCGCCGACTTCCACACTCGCAACGCCCCGCCACTGGTGAACAGCGCGTTCTACCGCTGGACGAACTGGGGCGGACGCTTCTCGGCTCCGTGGGAGCTACCCCTGCCGGTCTCCGAGAGCGGCGTGATCATGAACGGCAATCGTCTGCAGATCGTGCATCGCATCTTCGATGTCTACCGCGCCGACTACGAGACGCTCTTCGGCCCGATGGACCCGGCCCTGGGCTCGGACCCCACGCGCTTTCCGGCGGTGGGAAAGCCCAAGGCGAGCCCCGCGTCTCCCGACGGCGCGTGGGAGGGAATGGCGCCCGGCGACCAGCTGGTCGTGAACCGCGTGTTCGTGAACTTCGGCAAGGTCTTGCAGGCGTACATGCGGCAGCTCGTGAGCAGGAACGCGCCGTTCGACGCCTTCATGGCAGGTGACACGACGGCCCTCGGCGCCGCGGAGCTGCGAGGCGCCCAGCTCTTCGTCGGGAGGGCTCGCTGCAACTCGTGCCACCTGGGACCGCACCTCTCGGACGACAGGTTTCACAATCTCGGCGTACCGCAGACCGGTGAGAGGGTCCCCGCAAGCGACGACGGACGCTTCAAGGACGTGCCCCCGCTGCTCGCCAGCCCGTTCAACACTTCCGGGGCCTTCAGCGACGACCCGAACACCGGACGCCTGCTCGGGCTGACGAGCCCGATGTCGGAGGATGCCCGCGGCGCGTTCCGCACGCCGGGTCTGCGCGGCGTGGCGCTCACGGAGCCGTACATGCACTCGGGCCAGATCGCGACGCTGGAGGACGTCGTGGAGTTCTACGACCAGGGCGGCGGCACGCCGGCCGCCGGAACGCGCGACCCCCTGATGGCGCCGCTCTACCTCACCGCCGCCGAGAAGTCCGACCTGGTCGCGTTCCTGCGCGCGCTCACGGGCAACGCGGTGCCTCCCGCGCTGCTCGTGGACACCGCCGCGCCCTGAGGCGCGAGTCGCCGCGCGGCCGTCAGACGCCGCCGCGTCGCAGCGCCTCGCCGATCTCCACGGCCACCGCGTCGGACGCCGCGCGCGCCTGGGCGCAAACGCCGGTCATCAGCGCGAACCCGTGGGTGAGCGTCTCGAAGCACCGCAGGCGCACCTCGCCGCCCGCTTCCGTCACGCGCCGGGCGAGCTCGATGGCCTCGTCGCGCAAGGGATCGAAGTGTGCGGCATAGACCAAGAGCGGCGACAAGCCCGCCAACCGCTCGGCAAAGAGCGGCGACGCCTCGACGTGGTGCGCCACCGCCGGATCGTCACCGAGGTAGTGGTCGTAGTACCACTCGACCATCGGCCGCGTGAGGAAGTGCCGCTCTGCGAAGATCCCGTGTGAAGGGAGGCTTCGCGTCGCGTCGAGCGCCGGATAGAGCAGCGCAGCCACCGCGGGCCGCGCGGCGTCGTCTCGGGTTCGCAGGGCGACGACCATCGAGAGATTGCCGCCCGCGCTGTCACCCGCGACACCCACCCGTGAGGCATCCATGCCGAGGCGACCGGCCGAGGCGCACACCCACCGAAACGCCGCGACCGAATCGTCGGCCGCCGCGGGGAAGCGATGCTCCGGCGCCCTGCGATAGTCCACCGACACGACGCAGAGGTTCCCGCGCACCGCGAGCCGACGACAGAAGCCGTCGTGGGTGTCGAGATCTCCGGTCACCCAGCCGCCGCCGTGCAGGTAGACGAGTCCGGGTGAAGACGACGGTGCGCCCGGCGGTGCGTATCGACGCGCTGAAAGCGTGCCCGAGGCCCCGCCGACTTCGAGCTCCTCCACATCGGCGACGAGCGCCGGTCGTTCGTCGGCGATCTCCACGGAGCCGGCGACGCGCGCGCGAGCACGCTCGGGCTCGAGCCCACGGAGGTCGGAGTCCCCGCTGAAGTCGTCGAGGCGGAGCACCGCGGCCAGCTCCTGATCGAGGACCTGACCGTCCACGGGCGCCGCCCGCGACCGCGCAAGCCACCGCCGGAGTGTCAACCGCGCCAGGATGAAGCGCGCGAGCGGACGACCCAGGCGGATCCGCCCTCGCGCCATCGGGGAAAGACGCATGGCCTCGCCTAGCAGAACCCGCGGGCCAATGTCACCGGGCGAGCGCGAGCACCAGCGTCCACCCCGAGTAGGCCGCTGCGATGGCGCCCCCACCCAGTGCGACGAACCGTGTGCAGCCCACGGACCCCGAACCGGCGCGCGGCGAGAGCAACGCGGCGGCGGCCGCGCACGCGGCCACCGCGCCGGCGACGGCGAGGGCGACCTC
>CAZARU010000160.1:0-15547 GCA_964487605.1 uncultured Polyangiaceae bacterium | reverse complement strand
CTCGTCGTCGACGAGGAACTCGGCCACCGCCTTGGCGAGCTCCGTCTTGCCGACGCCGCTCGGGCCGAGGAACAGGAACGAACCGATGGGACGACGCGGATCCCTCAATCCCACGCGACCGCGCCGCACGGCCCGAGAAATGGCAGCCACGGCCGCCGACTGGCCCACCACCCGGCGTGAGAGGCGCTCTTCCATCAGCAGCAGCTTGTCGGCTTCGCCCTCCAGCATCTTCGCCACGGGAATTCCGGTCCACGACGCGAGGGTGCGCGCGACGTCGGCGTCGTCGAGGAGCGGGTCGTCGGCGGCGCCGTTCCTCCTCGCCGCTTCTTCGGCGAGAGCGAGCCGCGCGGCGAGGTCCGGCTGGGTCACGTGCTGAAGCTCCGCCGCGACCGCGTGGTCACCGCGCGCACGGGCACTCTCCAGACGCTCCTCCACGCTTCGACTCTCGCCGTGGAGCGCACGGACGGCGGCCACGGCGCCACGCCGAGCTTCGAGCCGCGCACGCTGCGCCTCGGCGTCCGGTGCGAGCGTGAGCGCCTCGGCCTCGAGGCGCGTGCGCACCGCCAGAGAGTCGTCGTCCGACGCGCGCCCCATGGAGCGAATCTGCGCCTGGACGTCGTCGAGGCGCCGGAGCGTGCGATCGACCGCCTCGGGGATCCCGTCGGTCTCGACGCGCTTCCACGCAGAGGCCTCGTCGAGCAAATCGAGCGCGCTTTCCGGGAGAAACCGCTCCTGCAGATACCGTTCGGCGAGCGTCACCGCCGCGACGACGGCGCGCTCCCCGATGCGCACGCCGTGGTGAGCCTCGAAGCGCTCGGCGATGCCGCGCAGGACTTCCTGCGCCTCGGACACGCTCGGCTCGCGCACGGTGAGGACGGTCATCTCGTGGAGCAGCGCCGGATCGCGCTCCTCCAGCTTGCGCATGCCCTCGGGAGTCACCGTCCCGAGGAGCCGGATCTCGCCACGCGAGAGCGCTGCCCGCAGCACGTCACCGACCGCAGAGCCCGTCGGCCCCTGCCCGAACAGCTGATCGATGCCGCGCGCGACGAGGATCGTCTCCGTACCCGCCTTCCCTCGCGACACCGACTCGATCAACCTGCGAACCCGCTGCTCCACCTCACCGCGGAGCTTGGCTCCGGCCAGGAGCGCGCCCGTGTCGAGTTCGAGGAGCCGCACGCCGACCAGCGTCGTGGGAACGTCGCCGCGCGCGATGCGCTTCGCGAGAGCCCGGACGATGGCGCCCTTCCCGACCCCGTGCTCGCCGACCAGGAGCGGGTGGCTCTTCGTCCGTCGCTCCAGGATCGTCAAGAGCCGGCGCGTCTCCTCGTCCCGTCCGATGACCGGATCGGCGCGGCCGGTCCTCGCCTCGCTCACGAGGTCGCGCGTGGCTTCGGCCGGCGCCACGGCTCCCGGCGAAGGCCGTGGCACCTGGTGCA
The DNA here is from genome assembly GCA_964487605.1 of uncultured Polyangiaceae bacterium. Lineage (GTDB taxonomy): Bacteria > Myxococcota_A > Polyangia > Polyangiales > Polyangiaceae > JAJDAH01. The sequence continues at coordinate 14,111 of CAZARU010000160.1, read as the reverse complement.
GCGCCGCGAGGTGGGGACGCAGCGCGCCGGGGCCGACGCCGAACGCACCGAGGATCTCCCCCGTCGCGCCGCGGATCTCCTGCGACAAGGCGTTCAGGAGGTGCTCGACGCGAACCTCGCGCGCACGCTCGCGATCCGACTCGCGGTGCGCACGCTCGAGGAGGTCGAGCAGGGTGGCGGAGAGATACGCCGGCTCCTGGGACCTGGGCAGCGCGGTGAGCGCGCGCTCCACGGCGCCCTTCAGCTCGAGATGTGCCGGCACCGCGCGGCGCATCACCTCCGCGACGCCGGGGTCTGCTGCGAAGCCGCGCGCCAGGAGGTGGAGCGGCTGTACCTCCGCGTGGCCGCGCTCGTCGGCCAGGGCCTGCGCGCCCGCGACGAGCGCCTTGGCGTCGGGCGCGTAGCGCTCGAGGGAAATGGTCGTCGTGTCGCCGGCCATGATCACGACGTTACCGTCGGGGCCCGGCAGAGTCGACGAGTTGCCCGACGGCCGAGGTGTGGCAGAAAATCGGCCTCGCATGGGCCACCGCGTCGTCGTGTACCGCACTCGCTGGTGCGGCTACTGCGTCCTCGCCGAGCGCCTCTTGCGCAAGAAGGGCATCGCCTTCGACGACGTGGACGTGACGGGGGACGCGCAGGCGCGCGCCATGCTCGCCGACCGAAGCGGAAGCCACACCGTCCCGCAGGTCTTCATCGACGACCGGGCCGTGGGAGGGTGGGTGGAGCTCCATGCGCTCTACCGAAGCGGCGAGCTCGATCGGCTGATGGCGACCCCACCGTGAGGTCGGAATGGACGCGCCCGCGCGGTGCGGGAGCCGGCTGGCGTCTTCGGCCGGACGGCGAGTAGCCTCGGGGCGGTGATCACGCTCGCGGACCTGCCGCCGTTGCTCGTGACGTCCGTGGCGGTCGCGCTCGGGCTGGTCTTCGGCAGTTTCCTGAACGTCGTGATCCACCGGCTCCCGCGCGGCGAGAGCGTGTGGGCGCCCGCCTCGCGCTGCCCGGGGTGCCACGCGCCCATCCGACCCTGGAACAACGTGCCCGTCCTCGGGTGGCTCCTGCTGCGCGGGCGCGCCTCGTGCTGCGGTGCCCGAATCTCGGTGCGCTACCCCCTCATAGAGGCCATCGGCGGACTGTTCGGCTGGGCCCTGGTGCAGACGGTCGTGTCTTCCCTCGCGCCGGACACGCCGTGGTGGCGCGTCGCCGCCGTCTTCGGCGCGTACCTGGCCCTCGGCCTCGGCGTCGTCGCCGGAGCCTTCATCGATCTCGAGCACATGATCCTCCCGGACGAGATCACGCTCGGCGGCACCGCGCTGGGCCTCGCGACGGTTCCGCTCCGGCCCGGGGCCACGTTCGTCGACGCGCTGGTGGGTGGGGCGGCCGGCTTCCTGGTGATCTGGCTCCTGTTCGACGTGGGCTACCGCGCGCTGCGCGGGCGCGTCGGCATGGGACTGGGCGACGCGAAGCTGCTGATGCTGGCGGGCGTCTGGTTCGGCTGGATGGGAGCGGCGTTCACGCTGCTCGCCGGCGCGGTTCAGGGGACGCTGGTCGCGGTCGTGGTGCTGATGGTGCGCGGGCGCATCGACGAGCCCGAAGCGGTGACCCGGGAGCGCGAGGAGTTGAAGCGACGCATCCGCGACGCCCCGGAGGAAGAACGCGCGGAGCTCGAGGCCGAGCTCGTGGCCGACCCCCTGGGCGAGCCACCTGGCGAAGGCCTCGGCGCGGCTCGAATCGCCTTCGGACCGTTCCTCTCGATCGCCATCGTCGAGTACCTGCTCTTCGGCGAGGTGCTCGTCGACGAGTACACGCGGTGGATGACGCTGTGAGGCGAAGTGCGTGGGTCGCCGCAGTGCTCGCCATGGCGTGCGGTGGCGGCGTTCCGACGGCGCCGTCGGGTCCCCATCGAAAGAACGCCCCACGCGCGGAGGTGTCGGAGCCACCCCCTCCGGCGAAGGTGGAGGTCGTGCCGAAGGACCCTGGCGGGAGCTGCACGTGGGTCGACGGCCACTGGGAGAGGGTCGGGCGGGGTTGGACCTGGAGCGACGGAGGCTGGTTCGTGCCGCCGCGCGGATGTTACCTCGCGGCGCCCGAGGTGCAGTGGGAGCCCGCGGGGACGCGCGGTCGGCTGCTGTACACGCCGCCCCACTGGTACCGCCGCAGCGGGCGTGCACCGTGCGGACGTCCGGCGAAATGCTCGGTGCCGCGCTGAAACGCTCCCGGGGCCCGCGCTCTCGGGCTAAGTAGGCGCGTCATGACGGTGTTCCCCGCCCACGTGTTCCGAGAGTACGACATCCGGGGCGACGCGGAGCGTGACCTCTCGGACGAGGTCGTGTCCGCCATCGGCCGCGCGCTCGCCGAGCAGCTCGCTCCCGAAGGACGCGCCCCGCGACTCGCCCTCGGGAGGGACTGCCGCCAGTCGAGCCCTCGGCTCTACACGGCGCTCCTGCAAGGGCTCGTCGACGGCGGCGCGGACGTCACCAGCATCGGCGTGGGCCCCACGCCCCTGCTCTACTTCGCCGTCCACCATCTCGACGCCGACGGCGGGGTCATGATCACGGGCAGCCACAACCCGCCCGGCGACAATGGCTTCAAGATCATGCGCGGACGCGCCTCGTTCTTCGGCCAGGATCTTCAGCGGCTGAGCGCCGTCGTGAAAAAGGGCGTGTTCTCGCCGCCGCGGCGCGGGTCGCTCCAGAACACCACCGTGGACGACGACTACGTGCATCGGCTCCGGGACTCCGTCTCCATCGACGATCCGTCGTTCGGCGTCGTGGTGGACGCGGGCAACGGCGCTGCCGGCCCGATAGGCCTGCGTGCGCTGAGAGCGACCGGCGTGAACCCGACGGCGCTCTACTGCGAGATGGACGGCGCATTCCCCAACCACCACCCCGATCCGACGGTGCCGGAGAACCTCACGGCGCTGATCGACACCGTTCGAAGCACCGGGGCGCGCGTCGGAATCGCGTGGGATGGCGACGGCGATCGCCTCGGCGTGGTCGACGCGACGGGCGAGATCGTCTGGGGGGATCGACTGCTGACCCTCTTCGCGCGGGACATCCTGCGGACCCGTCCGGGGGCGGCGATCCTCGGCGAGGTGAAGTGCTCGCAGACGCTCTTCGACGACGTGGCTGCTCGGGGCGGACGTCCCATCATGTGGAAGACGGGCCACTCGCTCATCAAGACGAAGATGAAGGAAGAGCAGGCGCTCCTGGCGGGAGAAATGAGCGGTCACTTCTTCTTCGCCGACCGGTACTACGGCTACGACGACGGGATTTACGCGGCGCTGCGGCTCCTCGAGATCCTCGCGCGGGAAAAGAAGACCCTCGGCGAGCTGCTCTCGGACTTGCCCGTCACGTTCGGCACCCCGGAGCTCCGCGTCGCCTGTCCGGACGATGCGAAGCTCCGCGTCGTGGAGCGCGTGCGCGACGCCTTCCGTGGCCGAGGCCACCTCGTCGAGATCGACGGGGTCCGCGTGACCTTCGAGGACGGCGCGTGGGCGCTGGTGCGCGCGTCCAACACGGGACCCGTCCTGGTGCTGCGCGTGGAGGCCCCGTCGCAGGCGCGCCGGGACGCGCTCCGCGACGAGGTGCGGGCCCTCGTCCGGCAGGCAGGAGCCGATGCCTGACGCCGCCCGGAGCGGCGAGCCCTGGACGATCGGCAAGGTCGTGTCCTGGGCGTGTGCGGACTTCGAGCGGCGAGGCTTCGATTCTCCGCGCCTGGACGCCGAACTCCTGCTCGCGCACGTGCTCCAGGTCGAGCGACTCCGGATCATCCTCGACGCGAACGTCGACCTCTCACCCGCCGATCTCGCCGCCTACCGGGAGTGCATCTCGAGGCGACGCCGCGCGGAGCCGATGGCGTACATCCTGGGCGCGCGCGAGTTCTACGGCCGGAGCTTCCGCGTGGACCCGAGGGTGCTGGTGCCGAGACCGGACACCGAGACCCTGGTGGAGGTCGCGCTTCGCCGAACGCGGGAGCGCGACCTCCACGGCCACGCGCTCGACCTGTGTACCGGTTCGGGGTGCGTCGCCACCACGTTCGCTTGCGAGCGGCCCACCTGGACCGTGACCGCCACGGACATCTCCTCTGACGCCCTGGATCTGGCTCGGTCGAACGCGGCGCGCCTCGGGGCGGTCTGGGGCGTCCGCTGGCGACTCGGTGATCTGTACGACGCGCTCGAAGCCGGTGAACGATTCGACGTGGTGACGGCGAACCCCCCCTACATCCCCACGCAGGACGTCGAGGGACTCGACCCGGCGATCCGGCACTTCGAGCCGCGGATCGCCCTGGACGGTGGCACGGACGGCCTCTCGGTCGTGCGACGCGTCGTCGAAGGGGCACGCGACCACCTGTCACCCGGCGGCGTGCTCGCGATCGAGGTCATGGTCGGCCAGGCCGCCACGGTCGAGGCGCTCCTCTCGAGCGCAGGGTTCGAGTCCGTGGAACGCACGCTCGACTACGGCAGGATCGAGCGCGTGGTCAGCGGCGTGCATCCGGCGTGAGAACCGCGCCGGTCGTCCTATCGGCCCGCGTGTAGGCGCGCGCCCCCACCGCAGGTGGCGGATCCCGGCGGGGAGCGGGTACATTGAAGGAATGGTCCGGCGTTCCCGCCGAACGGCGCGGCTCGGTTCCCTGGGTGCGCTCGTCGCCTCGGGCGGGATCGCCGGGGGCTGCCTGGACGCGACGGAGATCCTGGTCGAGGTCCGCACCGACTTCTTCTGCCGGGACCTCAACAAGACGAGCATCGCCGTGGGCAAGCCGGGAGAGTCGCTCGACGACGAAGCACCCATCATCGTCACCTCCCGCTGTGACGCCGCAACGGGGCGCGTGGGATCGACCATGGTCGTCCCCGGGGAGAACCGGAGCGCGAAGGTGGGCTTTCGCGTGGTGACCGGGCTCAGGGGTCGCGGGCCGGACGAGTGCGACGCGCTCGACACTCCCGGCGTGGACGACGCTCTCGACGACTGCATCGTACAGAGGCGCACGCTGCCGTTCCTCGAGCACACGGGGCTCAAGCTCGTCATCGAGATGGACGAGGCCTGCGCGGGGATCGACTGCGGACCGCTCGACACCTGCCTCGAAGGGACATGCGTTCCCGCCGAGATCAGGAACCCGGAGGACTGCAAGGGCGACAACGTTTGCCTGCCCACCCGACCGCCGGACACGACGCCCGATGCGCAGTCCGACGTGGGCCCGGGCGCCGGAGGTGTGGACGGCGGCGCCGGCGCCGCGGGTAGCGGCGGCGTCACCGGGGGCACCGGCGGAATGGACGCGAGCACCGGCGCGGTCGGCGGCGCGAGCGGAATGGCGGGCGGCACGCTGGACGCCTCCGCCGGAAGCGCCGGCACGAGCGGGGCGGCGGGCATGCCGGGTGTCGGCGGCACCGCAGGAACCTCGGGCGTCGGCGGCACCGCGGGGACTTCAGGCGTTGGAGGCACTGCGGGTACGTCGGGCCTCGGCGGCACCGCAGGAACCTCGGGCCTCGGCGGCACCGCGGGCACATCGGGCGTTGGAGGCACTGCAGGAACTTCAGGCGTCGGCGGTACCGCAGGAACCTCGGGCGTCGGTGGCACCGCGGGGACTTCAGGCGTCGGCGGCACCGCAGGAACCTCGGGCGTCGGCGGCACCGCGGGAACTTCGGGCGTCGGCGGCACCGCGGGAACCTCGGGCGTCGGCGGCACGGCAGGAACCTCGGGCGTCGGCGGCACGAGCATGGACGCGGGCGCGGACGCTTCGGCGCCCATCCCGCCGGTGGGCCACAACGCGCCGTTCGGCGTCCCGGGCGCGGTCGACGACAGCTTCGACATCTCGGTGGGGCCCGCGGGGAACTACACGATCGCCGGGTACTACAGCGGGGGCTCCCCCAGCTTCGGAGGGGCGCCGCTCGCGACGGGCGTCGGCGGGTTCGACGTGTTCGTCGCGAGCTACGCTTCGAACGGGGCCCACGTGTGGTCACGGGGCTTCGGCACCTCGTTCAACGATCAGGCGAACGGCGTCGCGGCCGATGCGGCCAACGACATCCTCGTCGTCGGATTCCACGGCGGCGCCATCAACTTCGGCGGCTCCGCGCTCCCCGGGCCGACGCTCGGCCAGAAGGCGCTCTTCGTGGCGAAGTTCTCGCAGGCGGGCGCCCATCAGTGGTCGTTCGGTTACGGCAACGGGCCGTTCACGCAGGCGTGGGACGTCGCGACCGACGCCGCGGGGAACGTCTACGTCGTGGGCGGCTACGAAGCCTCCCTCGACTTCGACCCAGGACCCATGGGCAATCACGCGTCGCTGGGCAGCACGGACGCTTTCATCGTGAGCTACACGTCCACCGGCGCCTTTCGCTGGTCGTCGAGCTTCGGAAACACGCTGGCCGACGAGGCCCGGTCCGTCGCCGTGGACGCCGCGGGCAACGTCTACGTCGCAGGGTACTTCCGCAGCGTCGTCGACTTCGGGGGGGGCCCGAAGACCGCCTCCGGATCGAACTCCGACGTGTTCGTCGCGAGCTACTCCTCCGGCGGAGCGCACCGCTGGTCGGAGCAGTTCGGTGGCACCGGCAACGATCGCGCTCGGGGAATCGACGTGGCCGCCAGCCGCGTGTGGGTGACCGGGAGCTTCGAGGTCTCGACGACCTTCGGCCCTTCGATGCTCTCGAGCAACGGGCTGGGCGACGGCTTCGTCGCGCAGCTCGGTGCCGCGACCGGTGCGGCCGCCTGGGCGAAGGGCTTCGGAGCTGCTAGCGACGAGTGGGGCGACGCCGTCACCGACGACGGGACCGGAAACGTCGTCGTGACGGGGCGGTCGAACGGCAACGTGGACTTCGGGGGCGGGCTGCGCACGGGACCCGGATCGACCGACATCTTCGTCGCGAGCTGGTCACCGGGGGGCGCCCACCGCTGGTCCCAGATCTACGGAGGGCCCCAGGGCGACATCGGCGAAGGCATCGACGTCTTCGGTGCGACGGGTCAGCTCTTCGTGACGGGCCACATCTCGGGTCCGGTGGACTTCGGCGCCGGACCGATCGGCAGCGGAACGACGTTCGACGTCTTCGTCGTGCGGTTCGATCCCTGAACCGCGACGCCGCGCCCCCGCGCGGATTTTCGTGTTACACGCCCTCGCTACGAGGAGCCGCCAGCATGGGGAACACGATTCGAGCCATCATCGTCTGCGCCGTCGGCGTGTGGGCGGTCGGGTGCAAGGCCGCCGAAGGGCACACCTGCAACGACGCCTCGGAGTGCGAGGAGGGGCTGCTGTGCATCAACAGCGTGTGCACGTCGCGAGCGAAGGCCGACGAGAGGTGCTCCGAGCAGTCGGCGTGCAAGGACCGGGGCGAGTGCACCGCGGAAGGGGCGCTCTGCAAGGTGGGGAAGAACGAGGACTGCGTCGCGAGCGTCGCCTGCAAGAATCACGGCCTGTGCGGGCTGGTGGGCGGGACGTGCGCGGCGGTCAAGGACGAGGATTGTCGCGCCACCGAGCAGTGCAAGGCCACCGGAGCCTGTAGCGCCAAGGACGGGACCTGTGTGGCGACGAGGGACGAGGACTGCGCGTCCACCGAAGGCTGCAGGCGAAAGGGCCTGTGCTCGGCGGAAGGCAACCGCTGCCAGGCCACGAAGGACGACCAGTGCAAGCCCCTGCTGGCCTGCCAGCTCGACGGCGTATGCAGCGCCAAGGGCGGCGAGTGTACGGTGGGCAGCGACGACGACTGCAAGAACTCCAAGCGGTGCCGGGACATCGGCCTCTGCAAGCACGAGGGCTCCCGGTGCGTGGCCGGCAGCGACGCGGACTGCAAGCAGAGCGCGGCGTGCGAGCGCGCCAAGAAGTGCAAGGCTTCCGGCGGCGCCTGCGTGGAGTGATTCGCGAAACGGCGATCAGCAGGTGGGGCAGTCGCACGACAGGCCGAAGCCGTGCTCGGAGCAGGTCGTGAACGGCGCCTGACAGAACGCCGCGCGAAGGCAGCTGCACGAGCGGTCGTTGCCGCACTCCGACGGGACGTCGACACACCGGCGCTTGGTCACGAAGGCCGAATACTCGATGCAGACCTGGGTGGCGCTGCAGAGGCTGCAGTCCGGAATCGAGTCGCAGTCCGCGGGATCGACGCACGGCCCGTAGCAGCCCCCCGACTGGCTCAGCACCTTGCCGGCCGGGCAGACCGGAGTCGGGGCGAGGCAGAAGACGTCGGAGACGTCGCAGTCGATGCGTGCGGTGCACGCGCCGCTGTCACAGTGCGCCTGAGCGATCATCATCGATTCGCACGTGCCGATGATGCACTGAACGCCGCACAGCGGCGGATCCTTCTCGCCGGCATGGTGCGCCGCGCACGTGCAGCAGTCGGAGTGGAGTTCGCAATCGGTGTCGGCGCCGCACCAGGGGCGGCCGACGGGGCCGCCGGTCGTCCCGCCAGTGCCGCTGGTGCCGCCGCCACCGCCGATACCGCTCGTGCCGCCCACGCCGCCGGTCCCGCTCGTGCCGCCGCCCACGCCACCCATCCCGCTCGTGCCGCCCATGGCGCCGCCCGCGCCGCCCATCCCGCTCGTGCCTCCAGGGCCGCCGCTCGAACCACCCGCGCCTCCCGCCGCCGCGACGCCGGCGCTTCCGCCCATGCCGCTCGCGCCAGACCCCGCATCCCCGCCGTCGCCGCTCGCGCCGCTCGCGCCCGCGGCGCCGCCTTGATCCGTTCCGCCGTCGCCGCTCGTGTTGCCCGTCCCGCCCTCGGCGCCTTGGCCCGTACCGCCCGGTCCGCCATTGCCCGTTCCTCCGGCGCCGCCCACCCCTGCGCCCGAAGCCCCGCCCTTTCCGCCGACGGCGCTCGAGCCCCCGGCGCCGCCGGCGCCGCCTACGGCGCTCCCGCCGCTGCCGGCAGCGGAGTCGGCCGTGCCCGCGTCGCCCTTGGACGAGGCGTCCCCGAAGGACGACCCACCACATCCTGCGGCGAGAAGGACCACCATCGCACTCGCGAGTCGCAACGTCATGACGGAACAGTATACCGTGCGACGCACGGTGCGCGAACGCACGCGCCGAATGCCGTCGTAACTTCGGCGCTTGCCGCTGGCGGCCCGGTTCGCTTGCATGGCCCGCACGGCACCGTGAAGCCCCCACCGCCCGACTCTCCCCCCGGTGGGCTCGACGCTCAGGTGAGCCCGTTCGCCATGGCGACGATCGGCGTCGCGGTCGCGGCGCTCGCCGCCATGGCGACGTCCATCACCGGCCCTTTCCTCTTCGACGACGTGCCGCTCATCTCCGGCAACACGAACGTCCACTCCTTCGACCATCTCGACAAGCTGCTCGCGGGGAATCTCTGGGACACGAACTTCACGCCTCTGGCGGAGCGCCAGACGCGAGGCTTCTGGCGGCCGGCGGTCCTCGTCGGCTACGCGCTCAACTGGGTGGTCGGCGGCGGGGAGCCGTTCTGGTTCCACGTCGTCAATCTGCTGCTCCACGGCGCGAACTCCGTGCTCGTCGCCCTCGCGCTGCGCCGGTTCTCGGGCAGCGACGCCGGAGCGATCGCGGGAGCGGCGGTCTTCGCGGTGCACCCCGTCCAGGTCGAGACGGTCGCGTGGATCGCGGGCCGGACCGACTCCATGTGCCTGCTCGGGCTGCTGGTCGCGACGTCGGGGTACGGCCTGCGACTCCGCGGGCGCCGCGCGGGCGTCGTGCCCGAGGTCCTCGGGGCCGCCTTCGCCCTGTCCTCGAAGGAGTCCTTCGTCCTGCTTCCGATCTTCCTGGCGCTGGAGTGCTGGGCGGCTGCCGGGCGGCCGCCGCTCGGCGAGGCACCGTTGCGCCGATTCGTCACTACGGCGGCGCCGCATCTCGTCGCCGTCATCGGGTACGCCGTGGCGCACCGCTTGTTCGTCCAGGACGAGGTCGTCGCCCTGGGCGTCACGTGGGCCAACCGCGGGCCGCTGGTCCTCGAGGCGCTCGGCCGCTACGTGGCGCTCGTCGCATGGCCCGATGACCTGACGCTCGGACGGGCGCTGTTCTCGTTTCGCGGAGGCGCCATCGCGCCGCACCTCCCCCTCGTCGCCCTCGGCGGTGCGGGCCTGGCGCTGGGCGCGCTCGTGGCCTGGCGTACGCGCACCACCGCGCCCTCGCTGGCAGCGGCGCTCCTGGCGTTCGTCGCGCTCCTGGTCCCCGTCTCGGGCGTCGTCTGGCTCGACTACGACGTGCTGGTCTCGCCGCGCTTTCTCTACGTTCCCATGGTCGCCGTGGCGTTCCTCGTCGCAGAGGTCGTTTCGCGCTGGTGGGGCAACGGGCGAGAGCGCCTCGTCGCAGCGGGTCTCGCCCTGGCGCTCATCCCGCTCGCCGCCCGGTCCGCCATCCGCGCCTCCGACTTCTCGGACACCGAGCGCTTCTGGCGCGCGGAGATCGAGCGCAACCCCCGGTACACGTCGGCGCAGCTCCACTTCATCGGGCGCGAGATGCAGCACGATCGCCCCCACGCCGCGCTACGCCTGGCGCACGACTCGTTCGCCGCGCTGACACGTGCCGGCGACCCGGAGCTCGCCCGGGCTGGGCTGGTGCTGCCGATTCTGCACGCCCTTTCCCGGATGACGCCGGACCTGGACGAGAAGACGCTGGGAGACATCGCGACCTTCGTCGCCGACGTGCTCGACGCGCGGCACGCGTCGCTCACCGTGCCCCGTCTCGACCTGCGCCTCGAGGTCGGCGAGAGCAGCGGCATGGGGCCGACGCTCCGACTCGACGCCCACCGGTTTCGCCTGGTCCGGGCGGCCGCGCTGAGCCGCCTCGGCAGGGATTCCGAGGCCATCGACGCGATGGTGCCGGCCCTGGACGGATGCGCGGACTGCTGGACCCTGATGAACTCCGCGATGCCCATCGCGCTTCGAGCCGCGCGGTTCGACCTCGCGCAGAGGATTCTCTCGGCAGCGCGTCCGGTGATGCCCACCGAAGCCCACGCGGCGCTCGCAGCATCGGTGCGCTCGGCCACCGAGCTCCACGCGGCGGCGACGGCGGAGGGCTCGACGCCGTTCGATCGCATCGCGCTCCACTCGACCCTGGGGGCGCACGCTCGCGCGTATCGCATCGGGCGAGAGGAGTACGACCGGGACCCGACGCCGAGGGCGGCGCTCGGCCTGGGCGAGCTGGCCGTGGTGGCGGGCGACGTGGAGCTCGCGCGCACGCTGTTCCGGAAGGTCGCCTCGGCGCAGGAGGCCGAGGCGCAGATCGCCGCCATCGAGCTCGCCGCCCGGCGGCGGGATCAACCCGTCGGTGCCGATTACTACACGCCCGTCATCCGCTGACGGTGCTCGGCGCGCCCGCTCGCGCTTCCGCCGGTCGCCATCTCCGCGCCGACTGCCCCTCACGGGCCTGCCGCCTTCACCCGGGCGAAAGCTCCTACTAGCCTGGGCGCATGCCTCCCGCATCTGCCGGCTTCCCGGCGCTCGCTGCAGCGCTCGCCGCGTGCTTCACCGTCGCGTGGTCCACCGCGGCGCGAGCGCAGGAGCAGCCGCGCACCGTCGTGCCCTCCGCGGGCGTGCTGATCCTGGCGGGCGGCAACTACCTCTCGACCCCGGAAGACGTCCCCGGAGGCTACGAGGGCGTCGGCTACGCCGGAGACGCGGGGGGCTTCGGCTGGGGCGTCGCGGCCTACGGCGAGGCCCGCATCGTGGAGCACCTCGGCCTCAGAGCGTGGCTCGGCATCGATCGATCGACGCTCTCGCGAGAGGTCACGATCAATGGCGTCGTGAAGGTGGACGAGAAGCTGGCCATCGCGACCACGCGCGCGGGTCTGATGGTGGAGGGGGTGGTCCCCGCGCCGTTCGGGCGGGCGTGGGTCGGCGTCGGGCCGGAGTTCGCATTCGGACCGAGCGTGGAGGCGACCAACGAGATCAGCGCCGGTCGTCAGTACGTGCCGGACCCGCGCGCCGTCGAGGATCTCATCGAAGGCAACGAGCAGTCGTCGACGCTCCTCGCGTTCGGGCTCGGCCTCGCGTTCCACGCGGGGGATCTCGTCGAGATCCCGTTCGAGATCCGCGCCGCGAAGAACCTGAGCGACGAGACGGCGTGGACCGACCGCGTTGAGCTGCGCGGCAACCCGCTGACGAGCTACTCCGTCGTGGGGCGCAGCTCGTGGGAGTTCCGCATGGCGCTCGGCGCGGGTGTGCGGTTCTGACGCAGCACCGGTCCGCTCACGACCCGCGTCAGGCCGGAGCGACCCCCGCGCGAACGCGCGGGAGGTCGTGGGATCGGATCGGGACGTAGTCCGGCGCCGGACGAATGCGCAGCCGGCGGCGCACGTCGGCCAGGGGAAGCGGGAGCAGCTCTTCCCAGGAGACCGCGGGCAAGAACCGCGCGGCGTGCCCCGCGCGGAAGGCATCGAAGATCTTGCGACGCACCCCGAGCCGGCCGCCCTCGAGGACGAAGCCCGCCGCGACGATGAGGCCGACCCCCGGGTTGCGCGTCTGCGCGAACGTGAACGCGAGCAGACACACCTCTCCGATGAGATCGCCACGCCAGCCGGTCACCGCGTGCCACAGATCGTGCGTGTCCCGCATGCGTTCACCGAGAAACTCGAGATCCGCGGCGTCGCGAATCGATCGGACCGGAGGTGGAGTCCCGGTCTCGCTGGCGGCGACGAGCCCCTCCGCCGTGATCCCCTCGGACTCGACGAACGCGAGGTACGCGTGGGCGAGACTTCCGGCGGGTCGAGCACGGAGCCCGTCGCGGTCGCTCAGCGTCGGAACCAGGTCCGGCTTGCTGGCGAGCAGCCGTCGCCCCTCGGGCTCACGCCGCACCCGCCGGAGCATCCGAACCGGCGCGTCGCCGCTGAGCGCTTCGATGATGTGGAACACCTGGGATGTGTCGTCGGGATCGTCCACGAGCTTGCGGAGCGCGCGGGCCGCCGCTCGGAGCTCCAGGGGGCGACCGAAATGACCTGCCCCCGCCCGGGGACCCACGCCCATCGATGCCGCACTTTCCATGGCTGAATCGCCTCCTCGGGGTCCGCTTCGACCCCCGCAGCCCTTGAAGCGGCGGGGCGGCCCGGTTACTTACAGGGTTGTAGATAGCACTACTTACACGATTGTCAATTGATGGCGACGAAGCGAGCGAAGCACCGGGCGCGACCCAAGGCCGCGGCGAAGCGAACCCTGCGAACGAAGTCGGGAGCCAGCACCCCGCGGGTCGCAAGGCGACCCCACGAGGCCCCTCGGCACGGCGCGCCGCGCGCGGACCGCAGCGATCGCACCGACGACGCGCCGAGGGTGCGCCGAACGGCCGAGGCGGCGCAGGACGCGATCCTCGACGCTGCCGAGGCTCGCCTCGCGCGGGTGGGACCCAACGCCCTGCGCCTCACGGACATCGCGAAGGACGTGGGGATCTCGCACCCGGCAGTGCTCCATCACTTCGGCAGTCGTGAGAACCTCCTCGCCGCGCTCGTGGCGCGAACGGTCGATCGCGTGCAGGCAGACCTGCTGCGCACGCTCGAGGGCGCGGACGAGCACGAGGTCACGGCCGCAGCGGTCCTCGAGCGGGCGCTGACGGGGCTCACCTCGGGGGGCCACGCCCGCGTCGTGGCGTGGCTGTGCCTCGCCGGCCACGACGTGCCGCTCGCGCGCCAGCCGCTCGTGGAGCTGGCCCGCGGGGTGCACGCGCGGCGCGTCGCAACGCTCGAGAACGGCGCCGCCGAGCCCTCGTTCGAGGACTCGCTGTTCCTCGTGCTGCTGTGCACGCTGACCCTGTTCGGCCAGGCGCTCTTCGGCGACATCGTCACCACGCGCGACGGCGTGACCACCGGAGGCGACGACCTGTGGCCGCGTTTCCGCGAGTGGTTCGCCAAGCTGCTCGTGGACCGGGCGTGACGCCGCGGGCGAGGCTGTCGCGCTTTGTGCCAGCGTGAGCCGCGCCGTCGGGCGCGGCCGCCCTGCGGCCGAAGGTGCTGCGTCGGAGCTCGGCGGGATCGACGCGGCGAAGCGCTCCGTGGCACGCCCGTTGCTCCAGGGCCGCCCATGAGGAGGCCGCTCGCGCTCGTCCTCGCGGTCCTCGTCGGACCCGCGTGCGGCTCGAAGTCGGAGCTTCTGGGCGGAGAGCCTCCTCGCAGCAGCGGCGTGAGCGCCGGCGGTACCCAGAGCACCGGCGGTGGTCCGCCGGTGGGCGGATCGAGCAGCGGAGGC
>CAZARU010000159.1:0-15553 GCA_964487605.1 uncultured Polyangiaceae bacterium | reverse complement strand
GTCGGCGCCGGCGTGGTGACGAAGATTCTGGAGTAGGACGACGCGCCGCGGTGGCTGGACCCACCGCAGTGCCACGGACCGCACGAGGGGTCCCTTGGAGACGACATGGCGATGCCCGACGCAACGAAGATTCGAATCCGCCTCAAGGCGTTCGATCACCAGCTCCTGGACAAGTCGACGAGCGACATCGTCGAGACGGCGCGTCGCACCGGTGCGCGCGTGGCGGGGCCCATCCCCCTGCCGACCTCGATTCGGAGGTACACGGTGCTCCGGGGACCGCACATCGACAAGAAGTCTCGCGAGCAGTTCGAGGTGCGGACGCACAAGCGTCTGATCGACATCCTGGAGCCCACTCCGCAGACCCTAGAGGCGCTGATGAAGCTGGACCTGTCGGCGGGAGTCGACGTCGAGATCAAGAGCTGACCATGCCGAAGCTGGACGTCTACAACCTCAAGCGCGAGAAGGTCGGCGAGCTCGAGCTGGCCGACGAGGTCTTCGCGGCGGAAGTGAAGGAGCACCTTCTTCACGAGGTGGTCACGGCGCAGCTCGCGTCGCGACGCGCCGGAACGCGCGCGGGCAAGGAGCGGTCGGCCGTGCGCGGCTCCGCCAAGAAGATCTACAAGCAGAAGGGCACGGGGAACGCCCGCCACGGGACCGCCCGCGCCCCGATCTTCGTCGGAGGTGGGCGCGCTCACCCGCCGAAGCCGCAGAACTGGAGCTATCGACCACCCCGGCGCGTTCGCGTGGGGGCGTTGAAGAGCGCTCTGAGCCTGCTCGTGAAGGAAGGTCGCATCACCGTCGTCGAGAGCATCGATCTCGGTGAGATCAAGACCCGCAGGATCGCTTCGGTTCTCGAGGCGCTGTCGGCGCCTCCGAAGACGCTCGTCGTGGACGACCGCGCGAACGAGAACCTGCGCCTGTCGATCCGGAACATGAAGGGGTCGCACTTCCTGCCGCCCGAGGGAGTGAACGTCTACGACGTGCTCAAGAGCGACCACCTCGTCGTCTCGCGGGGTGCCGCCAAGGCGCTCGAAGCGCGCTGTCTGAGCGCGAAATGACGACCAACGCAGGAGTTCGCCCATGCCCATGACCCCGAGCGACATCATCAAGCGGCCGGTCGCGCTCACGGAGAAGGCTGCGCGGCTTCGGGAGACGAATCAGGTCGTCTTCGAGGTCGATCCCCGCGCCAACAAGATCCAGATCCGCCAGGCGGTGGAGACGCTCTTCGACGTCAAGGTGCTGGGCGTGAACACCCTGGTTCAGCGGGGCAAGCCCAAGCAGATGGGCCGCCGCACCATGAACCGCCGCAACTGGAAGAAGGCGATCGTCACGCTTCGAGAGGGTGACGACATCCAGTTTTTCGAGGAGACCGAGGACTGAGCCATGGGAATACGAGTCTACAAGCCCACGTCTGCTGGGCGGCGCAAGCACTCGGTGAGCGACTTCGCCGACGTGACGCGAGCCTCTCCCGAGAAGCGCCTCACCGAGCCGAACCCTTCATCGGGCGGCCGCAATCACTACGGTCGGATCACCGCGCGGTTCCGCGGGGGCGGGCACAAGCGACGCTACCGGCGCATCGATTTCCGTCGCGACAAGATCGGCGTTCCCGCCGTGGTGGCGGAGATCGAGTACGATCCGAACCGGTCGGCGCGCATCGCCCTCTTGCACTACAAGGACGGCGAGAAGCGCTACATCCTGGCTCCGGACGGGCTTTCGGTCGGCCAGACCGTGCTGTCGAGTCGCTCCGCGGACATTCGCCCGGGCAACTGCTTGCGCCTCGCCGACATCCCCGCCGGCACGGCCATCCACAACGTGGAGCTGCGCAAGGGCAAGGGAGGCCAGCTCGTACGGTCCGCCGGGGTCTCGGCGACGCTCATGGGCAAGGACGCCGGCTACGCCCAGGTTCGACTCCCGAGCGGTGAGGTCCGCAAGGTCCACCAGGAGTGCCGCGCCACGGTCGGGACGGTGTCCAACGCCGATCACCAGAACGTGCGACTCGGCAAGGCCGGCCGTCGGCGCTGGCTCGGCCGGCGACCGCACAACCGGGGCGTTGCGATGAACCCCGTCGATCACCCCATGGGGGGCGGCGAGGGCCGCACCTCGGGGGGCCGCCATCCGTGCACGCCCTGGGGGAAGAAGACCAAGGGCCTGAAGACGCGGAAGAACAAGCGCACCCAGAGCATGATCTTGAAGCATCGAAGGGCGAAGGGATGACGCGCACGGCGTCCCCGCGCAGCCGCTCCGAATCACCGAGGCAGGACTGACAAGATGGCGAGAAGCATCAAGAAGGGTCCGTTCGTCGACGGACACCTCATGAAAAAGATCGACGAGTCCCAGGCGAGCGGCTCGAAGAAGGTGATCAAGACGTGGTCGCGCCGCAGCACGATCCTGCCCGAGGCCGTCGGGATGACGTTCGCCGTGCACAACGGGCGGAAGTTCGTCCCCGTGTTCGTGACGGAGAACATGGTGGGCCACAAGCTCGGCGAGTTCGCCCCCACCCGTACGTTCCACCAGCACTCCGGCGACAAGCGCGGCAAGGGCAAGGCCGTCAACCCGACGACCGGGAAGCGCTGACGCGCGGGGCGAATCAGGCGTGTCGGGTCGCCAGCCGACACCGTCACCGCGGCCCCGAATGAATGCCGGTGCTTGCGGGCTTCTGCGGACGCCCGACGCCCGCGCCCGGCGCGGAGATTTCGCCGGAGACCGAGGTACCACCGGGCGGCGCGGGGACCGGTCACCGGCGGGCTCGGTGTAGGCAGGAAAGCAACCCTTGCGGGCGCACGCGCACCACGGGTACGTTGACGATTGGCAGGTTCTGCCCGGCCCCCGCCGCCTCGTGGGGAAGGACGCTTACATGAAGATCAGTCGCCTCGTGCTTCCGAGCGCGCTCGCGCTCACCGCCACGCTCGGTGCGAGCGTGGCCGCGGCTCAGGAGCCCAACGCGTGCCTGTCGACGAATCCCGCGGACTGGCCTGCGCCGTCGAAGCCCTACTTCATGATCGCGTTCGACACTTCGGGGTCGATGGATAGCACCGTGAGTGGCGCCGCGAACTCGTGTGGCTACGAGAACACGCGGCTCGGCCACGGCCGCTGCGCCGTCCGCAACACCGTCCGCGCGTTCAGCCAGGCCAACTTCGGCCTCGCTTCGTTCGCGCGGGAGCTCGTCAACTGCAATCCCACCGCTCCCGGCACGTGCGCTACCGGAACGACCACGACCGGCGGCCTCGGCGTGGGCTGCGCCGTGCAGGACCTGCCCAACAACAGTGGTGGTACGAGCTGCAGCGCCGGCTGCGGCAACGAAGCGGCGGGCGGCACCAACTCCTCGAACCGTCGCGGCGCCAACATCCTCGAGCCCATGCAGCAGGACAACTACTGGGCTGCCACGCCGGCTCCGACGAACGTGCCGAGCCTCCTCGAGTGGGTCGACAACAACTGCACCGCGCAGGGGCTGCCTGGGACGCTCAGGAAGGAGCTCTTCGCCAGCGGATGCACGCCGCTGAACGGCATCATCCGAGACATGCAGCGGTACTTCCAGACGGGATGGTGCCACCCGAGCAACATCTCCGGCAGCAACTGCACCACCATCACCTACCCGTCGCCGCTCGGCGACGCGCCGAACGAGCGACCGTGCCGGTCGGTCAACGTCATCCTCATCACCGATGGCGGTGAGACGTGCGACAGCGGTGCCGATGCCGTCGATGCTGCGCGCGACCTCTACACCGGGTTCACCAAGGGCGGCATCAACTGGAACATCCGCACGTTCGTCATCGATTTCGGCGGCGGCGCCGGCGCCACCGGGAGCCAGATGGCCGATGCGGGCGACGACGGCATCTCCAACAACAGCGCGGCGGCGGTGGTCGCGAACAACGAGGCGCAGCTCAGCTCCGCCCTGGCCAACATCATTTCGAGCCAGTTGCGCCCCGAGATTTGCAACAACCTCGACGACAACTGCAACGGCTGCTCCGACGAGGGTTACCGGAAGTACTGCAACCGAAACAAGACGCCTGCCGCCCTCAATCTGCCGAGTTCACCCGTCGCAGGCCAGTGCTGCCAGTGGACCACGACGGCCCAGCGCAACGCTTGCCTGGCTGCGCACGCCCCCACGGTGAGCGCCTCGAAGCCGAACGGCGATCAGTTCCTCCTCCCCTGCTGGGACCCCGGGTCGAGCCCCTCGGCCCCCCAGACGAAGTGGCTCTGCACCAACCCTGGCGAGAACTGCGACAACCTGGACAACAACTGCGACTCGACGTGCCTCGGATCGCCGCCGTCCGTCAGCTGCGGCTTCCAGAACCTGGCCACCCCGCCGAACACCGCCGACGAGGGCTTCAACAAGTGCCCGAACTGTCCCGTCCCCGAGGTGTGCGACGGGATCGACCAGAACTGCGACGCGATCATCGATAACGCGGCAGGCAGCGGCATTCCGTACAGCGCGTGCCCGAACAACTGCCAGTCGAGCCCGGAGATCTGCGACGGCTGCGACAACGACTGCGACGGCGTGGCCGACGACGGCATTCCGCCCATCGCCTGCGGATTCCCCAATCCCCCGAACTGCTCGGGCCAGTCGTCGTGTGTGCCCATCCCAGGCGTGGGGATTGGCGGGTGCGATCCGGGAGGTAACTCCTTCGGTCCCTGCGTGAACAGCCCGCAGCCGGAAGTCTGCGACAACTTGGACAACGACTGCGACGGCGTGCTGAACAACGGCGTTCCGCCCACCGCGTGCGACGTGCCCGGCCAGCCCGGACTCGTCTACGGCGGCACGAGCCAGTGCCGGCGGGGCCTCATGCCCTGCAACGGGAGCTGCCAGGGGTGGGTCGGCCCGAGCACCGAGGTGTGCGACGGCATCGACAACGACTGCGACGGCTCGGTGGACGAGAGCGTCCCGGGCGTCGGTCTCTCGTGCGGGACGGACACCGGCGCCTGCTCGCGGGGCAACACTGCGTGCGTCGGCGGCGTCATCGTCTGTCAGGGCGGGACGGGCCCCGGACCCGAGGTGTGCAACGGCGTGGACGACGACTGCGACGGTTCGACCGACGAGCCCACGCTCGGGGACGCGCCGGCGCAGCCCGGCTGCTGGACGAACGCGGGGTCCGCGTGCAGCCACGGAAACGCCCAGTGGAGCCCGCCTGCCGGTGCGACGTGCACCGGTCTCGGAACGCTGACGACCCCTTGCCGCACGGGCAACCTCCAGTGCCAGGGCACCAGCGGGTGGGTGTGCGTGGGTCCGGTGGGACCTGCGGCCGAGGTGTGCGACGGCGCCGACAACGACTGCGACGGCTCGACCGACGAGGGAGTGCCGCCACCCGGAACGACCTGCGGCTCCAACGTCGGCGTTTGCCAGTTCGGTACCCAGGTGTGCACGGGAGGCGTCCTGCAGTGCCAGGGCGGCGTGCTGCCCAGCGCCGAGGTCTGCGACGGCGACGACGACGACTGCGACGGCGTCGTGGACGGAACGGTGGCGCCAGGCGCTCCGATCAGCTGCACGACGAACGCCAACTGCACCGGCGGCCGGCTCTGCCTCGTGCGTAGCAGCCCGGCGGACCGCGTCTGTGCGTTTCCGCCGCCGGGCACCGGTGTCACCTGTGGATCGAGCCAGGGGGAGTGCCGCACGGGGACCACCGCGTGCGTCGGCGGCGCCATCGTGTGCCAGGGTGAAGTGCTCCCGCAGCCCGAGATCTGCGACAACCGCGACAACGACTGCGACGGCGCCGTCGACGACGGTCCGCTCACGGATGCGCCCGCGAGCCTGGGATGCTGGCAGCTGCCGGGCAACTGCTGCAGCGGAGGCGGCCGCCAGTGGTGCCCCCCGGCAGGGGCGACCTGCACCGGCGCCGGAACCCTCACCGCCCCGTGCGGCGCGGGCTCGCTGGTCTGCACGGGTGCTGGTGGATGGCAGTGCCAGGGCGGAACGACGCCAGGCACCGAGGTCTGCGACGGGCTGGACAACGACTGCGACGGCGCGGTGGACGAGGGCAACCCCGGCGGAGGGGGAACCTGCGGTTCGTCCAACGTGGGCCGCTGCAAGTTCGGCACGCTGACGTGTACTGGCGGCGCCATCACCTGCGTGGGCGAAGTCGGGCCCGCGCCAGAGATTTGCAACGGCGTGGACGACGACTGCGACGGCCAGACCGACGAGACGGTGCCCGGGTCGGGCAACGCGTGCGGGCTCAGCACCGGCCAGTGCCGGAAGGGAACCACGGCGTGCGTCGGCGGAGTCCTGGTCTGTCAGGGCGGCGTGCCGCCGGCGCCCGAGACGTGCAACGGGCTCGACGACGACTGCGATGGCATCACGGACGACTCACCGCAGGACGCTCCGACGGATCCGAACTGCTGGACCGTACCTGGTACGATGTGCACGTACTCGAACGCGCAATGGGATCCGCCCCCCGGCGGGACGTGTACCGGCCTCGGCACGCTCACGCTCCCGTGCGCCACCGGGAAGCTCGCCTGCGCGGGACTCAACGGCTGGGCGTGCATCGGCGGCAAGGGACCCGGTGGAGAGGTCTGCGACGGCATCGACAACGACTGCAACGGGACGGTGGACGACGGGAATCCGGGTGGCGGCGACGTGTGCGGCAGCGACGTCGGGGAGTGCGACACCGGCCTCACCGTCTGCGTCGGCGGGAACATCGACTGTCAGGGCGAGAAGGGTCCGGCGCCAGAGGCCTGCAACGGGCTCGACGACGACTGCGACGGCCAGACCGACAATGGCATTCCCATCGGCGGGACGTGTGCGGCACCCTACGACACCGCGGCCTACCCGGGCGACCGCACTCAGGGCGAGTGCCGGCCGGGCCAGCAGCAGTGCGACGGCAACGGTGGCCTCGTCTGCATCGGCGGGACGGGTCCCCAGGCCGAGGTCTGTGATGGCCGGGACAACGACTGCGACGGTCAGACCGACGAGGCCGGACCGCAGCCGGACGGCATCGACGGGACCGTGGACCCGCTCGATTCGACCCGGAAGATCGGCGACCCGTGTGGAACGGACGAGGGCGAGTGCAAGCAAGGACGACTCGCCTGCACGGCAGGGAAGGTGACGTGCCTCGGGGCGGTCGGACCCCAGCCCGAGCAGTGCGACTGCGCCGACAACGACTGTGACGGCCAGATCGACGAGCAGCCCACCGGGATGGAGCCGGCGCTCTGCAGCCCCGGCAAGTCGTGCGTCGCGGCGGGCGAGGGCTGCCAGTGCGCCGAGCCCTGCAAGACCGGTGAGTTCCCGTGCCCGACGGGTACGGACTGCCAGAAGGGACTTCCCATCAGCGGTGGTTCCGAGACGGGTGACTTCTGCGTCGATCGCGATCCGTGCGGGAACTGCGCGACGCAGACGCGCTTCGACGGTCAGGGCGTGGTCACCTGCGCGCCCGCCGGAACGGTCATCGGCGGCAAGACGGTGCCCACGTGCGTGTGCAAGGGCCAGTTCGGCTGCCAGAGCCCGTGCTTCAACATCACATGCCCCGGCGGTCAGGCCTGCGTGCCGACCGGACCGGCCACGGGAACCTGCCAGCCGTCCACGAACTGCAACTTCTTCGGGTGCGCTGCCGACAAGGCGTGCAACGGCGGCGTCTGCGTGGACAACCCCTGCGCCCTGTCGAACCCGTGCACGCCGGACCAGGTGTGCAAGCCGTCGTCCGGGTTCGACTCGGCGGAGTGTTCCGGGTCGTGCGCGGCCGTCGACTGCGACGTGGGTCAGAAGTGTCAGGGAGGCACCTGCGTGGACACCGGGTGCGGCGTGGACTGCGGTGCGGGCGAGCACTGCCTCCCGGGCGACGGCGGTTTCGCCTGCGGCCCGAGTCGGTGCATGGACACCGGGGGCGGCCTGGAGTGCTCCAACGGCGCCTACTGCGATCCGCTGACCGGCACTTGCGGCAACGACCCGTGCTCCGGGGTGCTCTGCCCGTCCGGGCAGGTCTGCGCCGCGGGCGAGTGCGTGGCTTCGTCGCAGCCTGGCTCCGATGCTGGCGTGGACGGTGGTTCGGCCGGCACGTCCGCCGCGGGTGGCACAGGAGGCGGACCGACGGTCGACGCGGGTTCGGACTCGAGCGCCGGGACGGCCGGCACGGGCGCGACCACGAAGAAGCAGGATCGTCGAGTGTTCGGGCTCGCCACCGGCGGCGGCGGGTGCGCTTGCCGCACGACGCCCTCCCACGGGCCCGCAAGTGCGCTGTTCGGGGCGCTCGGACTCGGGTTGGCGCTGCTCTGGCGCCGCCAACGTCGCGTTCGCGCCGAGGAGGTGGCGCGATGAGGCTCGCTCGCGCCTACCTCGCCGCCGCTGCCATCGCGCTGGCCGGTCCAGCCGTGGGGTGCACGACCGAAGCGTTCTGCTTCGACAACTGCCTCGACCCGTTCGGCCTGGAAGGGGACGCAGGCGGCGGCGACAGCAACACCGACGCGAACCTCGGCCTCGACGTGAAGCAGCCCGATGGCTTCGTCCTGGATCTCGACGGCTCGAAGGGCGAGGCCGGCTGCTCCCAGACGAACGGCGGGACGGAGGTCTGTGACGGTCTCGACAACGACTGCGACGGAACGATCGACAACAACATCGACTTCGAGAAGCCGCAGCACTGTGGAAACTGCTTCACCGACTGCACGGCGACGACGGGGAACGTCGACCAGCCGACGTGCACGCCTCCGGCCGCGCAGAACCTCGGGATAGAGCCCGGGACGTGCGATTACGTCAACTGCGCCCAGGACTTCTACGATCGCGACGGGAACCGCGAGAACGGCTGCGAGTACTACTGCCCGTTCAATCCCGCGGGCACCAACACGATGGACCTCGGCGGCGCCGAGGGCTGCGGTCGAGACGACGACTGCGACACGGTGATCGACGAGGACGTGGACGTCTGCTCCGACGTCGGCAACTGTGGCAAGTGCGGCAAGCCCTGCGTCATTCTCAACGGTACGGGCAAGTGCGAGTCCACCGCCAGCGGGAGCGCCTGCAACGAGTCGAACACGACGTGCTCCGTGGATACCTGCGACGCGGGCTGGTACGACGCCGACGGCTCGCCGGACAACGGCTGCGAGTACCAGTGCCCCGTGGCGGTCCCCTCGCCCGAGATCTGCGACGGCATCGACAACGACTGCGACGGCAGGATCGACAACAAGGACCTGGATCTGGTCGCGTCGGATCCGGACGTGGGCGACGCCTGCTTCGGGGGCACCACGGGTCAGTGCGTCGCGCCGTCCCACGAGGGCGTGAAGAAGTGCATCGCGGGAGCCATCCGGTGCTGCGACAAGGACTCCGGTGCCACCGGGGCGGCGCTCCGGAACGGGACGTGCGATGGTGCGGTCCCCCCCTTCGTGCTCCGTCCGGGCGATCTGCAGGAGATCTGCAACGGCCGAGACGACGACTGCGACGGCGCGCTCGACGACGCGCCCATCGATCAGGGCGGGGTGTGCGGAAGCTCGGTCGGCAACTGCCAGACCGGGACCCTGCTCTGCGTGGCCGGCGCGCTCCAGTGCGCCGGTCAGACTGGGCCGGCGAGCGAGCTGTGCGACGGGCAGGACAACGACTGTGATGGTGTCCTCGACGGTACGGCCCCCGCCGCGGCCGTGGCCTGCAGCAGCGACGCGGACTGCGCCAGCCGTGCGCCCGCGCTGGCCTGCCTGCCGAAGTCGTCCAACCCCCTGGACAAGGTCTGCGCGGTGCCACCCACCGACGTCGCCGGCGCCTCCGGGTACCGCGTGTGCGATCAGCCGCCGCCCGCTCCTTCCGGCGCTACACAGCCGTGCCGTGCGGGAACCATGGCGTGTCTCGGCGGCGTGCCGCTTTGCCAAGGCTCCGTGACGCCCCAGCAGGGCACCGACGAGTGCTTCGACGACACGAACTGCGATGGTCAGCTCACGAACCAGAGCGGTCGCACGGACGACGACCCGCTGAACTGCGGTACCTGTGGCAACGACTGCAACGCGCTGGCGGGCGGTGTGCTCTGGACCTGCGACAACGGGAGCTGCGTACCGAACGGGTGTCAGGCCGGCTTCATCGATTGCGACACGAACGCGAACGACTGCGAGACAGCATGCACGTTCACGTCATCCATCGAGGCTTGCAACGGTCTGGACGACGACTGCGACTGCCAGATCGACGAGAACGTGCCCCCGAAGACGCCGATCCAGGCGTGCGGGGTGAGCCCCGCGGCAACGGAGCCCGGCTGCACGTCCGGAGTGACGGTGGCCTGCGTCGCCGGTGCGTTCCGGTGCACGTTCCCCCCGAACTACTGCGCCGGAGGGAATCCGGCGGCGTGTTCGACGACGGTGGACGTGTGCGACGGCCGTGACAACGACTGCAACGGGGTCTCGGATCAGAACTTCAAGCCGCCGATCTTGAACCAGGGGTTCCTGGGGCAGACGTGCTTCAGCGACGACGGCCTGCCGGCCCCGGGTCATGGCAACTGCCGTACGACGGGGATCTTCACCTGTAACAGCGCCGGAACCGGGACCACCTGCCCGGCGACCATCGACATGACGCGGGCGCTGCCGGAGACCTGCAACGGCGTGGACGACGACTGCGACGGACTCATCGACGCCGCGGATCCCGGCCTGCCCACGAGCGACACCCGGGTAGGGCAGCAGTGCTTCGGCGGGACGCAGGGCGTGTGTGCCTTGCCGGCGAACGCGGGGACGACGCAGTGCCAGGGCGGCAGCGTGGTGTGCGTCGGCGCCAACCTCGTTCGTCCGGGTGACAGGCCGGAGACCTGCAACGGCGCGGACGACGACTGCGACGGCGCCGTGGACGAGTCGCCGATCGACGCGGGCGGCGTGTGCGGCTCGGGGGTGGGCGGCTGCCGTACGGGCAACCAGGTCTGCGTGTCCGGCGCCCTGGTGTGCCAGGGGCAGGTCGGGCCCTCGCCCGAGACCTGTAACGGCGTGGACGACAACTGCGACGGAACCATCGACAACAACCCCAGCGGCGTCGGGCAGCCGTGCAACGTGCCGCCCCCGCCGCCTGCGCCGCCGGCCCAGTGCACGTCGGGCGTCTCACAGCCCTGCGCGGCCGGCACGACCGCCTGCGTGGGCGCCACGCTCGTCTGCAACGGCTCCACCCCGGCACCTTCGCTCACCGACAACTGCTGCGAGGACACGAACTGCGACGGCCAGCTCACGAACCAGCCGAACCTCCTGACCGACGTCCGCAATTGCGGCACCTGCGGGAACGACTGCGCCGCCCTGGCGCCCGGTGGGCACGGGATCTGGTCCTGCGTGTCCGGGGCGTGCGTCAGGTCGGGCTGCGAGGCCGGGTTCTACAACTGCGACTCGAACCCCAACGACTGCGAGTACTCGTGCAACTTCTCCTCCTCGACCGAGCTCTGCAACGGCGTGGATGACGACTGCAACTGCGTCGCGGACGACGTGAACCCGGCGAACACTCCGACCGCCTCGCAGGTGTGCGGCACGTCTCCGGGTGCCACCGATTGCAACTGTCTGCGCACGGGGAGCCCCGGGTGCGGCGCGGGCACGGGGGTCGCCATCAGCTGCACGGCGGGCGCGTGGCGCTGCACGTTCCCGAGCGACTACTGCGACGGCGGCTCGCCGGCCACGTGCGCCACGACCGCGGACACCTGCGACGGCAAGGACAACAACTGCAACGGCGCCGCGGACGAGAACTATCGCCAGCCGGTCAAGCCGAGCGGGTACCTCGGCCAGCCTTGCAACAGCGACGACGGACTCCCGCCACCAGGGCACGGCGCCTGCAAGCGGTCCGGCCAGTTCGTGTGCACCGCCAACGAGCTCAACACGGTGTGCAACGCCGTCATCGGCTCTTGCGCGTCCAACCCGGGCGGCTGCACGGAGCTCTGCGACGGCACGGACAACGACTGCGACGGTCTCGTCGACGAGACCTACCTGGCGAAGGGCACCGACGCTGCGAACTTCGTGCGGCCGGCCGTGGTCCGCACCGGGACCAACCTCTGGGTCATGCAGTACGAGGCCAGCCGGACCTCGGCCACGATCAACAACCCGGGCTCCGGCAACGGTTACCACTACGCCACCGGGCAGACTCCGCCGGGGATCCCGGCGGCGCCCGCCGGGCAGCCGCTCGAGCGGACGAGGGCGTGCTCGGCGCCGACCGTCGTGCCCTGGTTCAATCTGACGCCCATCGAGGCCATGCAGTCCTGCGCCGAGCGCGGTGGACGCGTGTGCACGACGGCGGAGTGGCGCAGCGTCTGCGAGGCCACGGTACCCTGCACTCGCGGCTACAACCCGCGCGGTGCCGCGTGCACGTCCAACCAGGCTGCCGGGAAGTTCTGCAACATCCACGCGTACGATTTCTCCACGGCGCCGGGCATTCAGGACGGGCTTCTGCCGACCGCCTGGGCCGGACCCACGCCCCAGGCGCTACAGAACTGCTGGACCGACTGGGGCGGGCTCCAGGGCAACCTCGCCGGTCAGGGCCGCGTGTACGACACGAGCGGGAACCTGCGCGAGATCACGAACGCGGGCGGCAACCTCTACAAGCTCATGGGCGGCGCCTACAACACCGTGTCCGAGGACGGCATGGCGTGCGGGTTCGAGTTCTTCACCGTGGACCAGAACTTCCGAATCTACGACACGGGCTTCCGCTGCTGCTACGGCGTCAACCCGACCATCTGACGGTGCGTCGCCGAGCGTGGGGGCAGCCGGTCGCGCCCTTCTCCTACTCGGGCGTCGGACGACAGGCAGGCGCCAGCGCGGCTACTGCGAGACGAGCAGCACCGACATCCGCACGCTTCTGAGCTTGGGGTCCACGGGCGCGCCCACCGCCTGGCCCTGGCCGCCGGACATCGGAACGGTCGCGCCATGGGTCACGAAGCGTCGGGCATCGATGCCGTGCCCGGTGATGAGCTGCCGCACGGCGCGGGCTCGGTTTTCCGCGAGAGGGATCGGCTCGTCCCGGGAGATCTGCCCCACGATCGCGATGCACTCGATCTTGGGGTTCGCCTGCATCAGCTGGGCGACGCCCCGGGCGATCTCGGCGTGGCGTGCCGTCGTGGCCTCCGAGCCCGCCTCGAACTCGAAGCGCTCCTGCATGACGCTCCCTCCGGCGGCGCTGATGGCGGTCCCCTGGGCCGCGGCGGGGTTGTTGACGAGCACCTGGTCGAGCTTCTCGCAGCCCACGGGACCGAGCGCGGCCACGGTGGCGTCGGTGTCACTCGGCGTGAACATGGGCAGGAGCGCCTGCCCGGAGCCGGACTTCGGGCACGAGCCGCGAGCGTCCTGGCCCTCGCAGGAGACGGCCGCGTTGGCCTTCAGGTGCCGAACGAACTGCTCCTCGTAGATGGCGGGAGTCCGGAACTCCTGACGGAACTGGGGTGAGATGACCGAGCCGGGCACCTTCGCGTCGTAGATCGCCTCGAGCACGCTGAAGGACCTGGGGAACGCCTCCACGATCTGGATGTGCCGGACGTCCACGAGCTGACACGTGCCTCGCCACGGCTCGTACCGACATTCCGTGTTCCGTCCCCCGCCGCACGCACCGATCCCCACGGTCACGACGACCGCCGCCCCCGCCACGAGTCCCTGAATCCGCATGCGCCGAGGATAGCAGAGCCCGAGGCCCACCTGGACTCGCCGCTCTACGTGCGCGAGCCCACGAGTCGAACGACCTCGTCGACGTCCGAGAACGGGAGCACCTGGTTGCCGATGGCCTGCCCCCGCTCGTGGCCCTTGCCCGCGATCACGACGACGTCTCCGGGCTTCGCGGACGAGAGCGCCTGCTCGATGGCCGCCCGCCGGTCCGGTTCCAGCCGCACGTGGGCGCGGCCACCCTTTCTGCAGCCCCGCGCCACGGCCTTGGCGATGGCGATCGGATCCTCGCCTCGCGGGTTGTCCGTCGTCACGATGGCGAGGTCGGCGCGTGCTCCGACCTCACGCCCCATGGGGGCGCGCTTGCCCACGTCGCGCTCCCCGCCCGCGCCGAAGACGACGATGACACGACCCGTGCCTGCGAGGTCGCGCGCCGTCTCGCACGTGCGTGCGAGGGCGTCCGGCGTGTGGGCGTAGTCCACGGCGACGACGGGGCGCGTGCCGAGCACCTCGAAGCGACCGGGCACGACCCCGCACGCGGCGATGCCGCGCCCCACCGCGTCGGGGCTCGCGCCCGCGGCGAGCGCACCGGCGGCCGCCGCCAGGGCGTTCTCGGCGAAGACTGCGCCCACCAGGCGCGTCTCCAGCGCACCGCCCAGCGCCTCCGCGAGCGCCGACGGAGCCAGTTCGATCCGAGTCCCCGCGGGCGTGACCCGAACGCGCGAGGCCTCCAGATCTGCGACGTGCAGGCGAGGTCCGCGCGACGGCGTCGCGTACCAGGTTCGGTGAACGTCGTCGGCGATGACGCGATCGATCAGCAGCGCGGCGTCGTCGCAAGCGTTGAGCACGGCGGTTCGTCCGGGACCCAGGTGCAAGAAGAGCTGCGCCTTGCTCGCGAGGTAGTGCTCCCACGAACCGTGGTCCTCGAGGTGATCCTGCGTGAGGTTCGTGAACACACCGACGTCGAAGCGCCACATCTTGGCGTAGCCACGCATGAGCGCCTGGCTGGTCACTTCCGCGGCGGCGTGCCGCGCCCCGGCGGCTGCGGCGCGATGAAACGCGACGAGGAAGCCGTGGATGGTTCTCGGAACGTCGATGGGGACGCCGTCGAGCTCGTAGCCCACCGTCGTCTCGGCCAGGACGCTCCCCCAGGCTTCACGCAGCGCGGCTGCGCACAGGTAGGTCGTCGAAGTCTTTCCGTTCGTCCCCGTGACGCCCACCGTGCAGAACGGTTCCGCCCACGGGAACGGGGCGGGCGTCGGCCGCGCCAGGGGCGCGTGCCGCAGCGCCTCGGCGCGCTCGAGCAAGTGGCGCGCATCGTCCGCGGTCGGGCTGCTCACCGCCCCGAGGATATCGCGGAAAGCGCGCCCGCCGCGAGGCGGGCGCGCCCTTCGGGTCGATCAGATCCCGAACGCGCAGAACGAGAAATCGTCCACGCAGCCGATCATCGTGCTGCCGCCATCGGCGAGCGCGCCGGCATCGCTGAAGCACGCGATCACCTCGTCCGCGCCGGCCCTCGAGAACCCAGCCAGCGTCGTGTCGCACTCGCCCTCGGAGAGCTGCCCGCCGTTGCCGTCGTCGGTGCAGGCGTTCGCGAGATCCGCGCAGTCCGCCGCGAGTACGCCTGCGGCCCAGACGCACGACGCGGCGAACACGGTCTGGATGCACGCCTCGACGCCGTTGCGCATGTCCTGACCGCACTGGTCCGCCACGGTGATGTCGCCGAGGCAGGCCACGAGCGCCTCGAAGGTTCCGGCGCGCGCCCTCGGAAAGCCGCTGCCCGTCTGGCCGGAGGGATCGCCCACCAGATCGAGCGCTTCGGAGCCCATGTGGTCGCAGAACCGCTTGTGCAGCGGCGCCTCGCCCGCGCAGTCCGTCGTGGCGTTCGGCAGCGCGTCGCACGCGGTGAGCGAGATGGCCGGCCCGTCCCTGAGGCAGGCCGGCGCTCCCGCCGAGCCGCCAGCGCCCGCGGAGGAGCCGCCAGCGCCCGCGGAGGAGCCACCGGCGCCCGCGGAGGAGCCACCGGCGCCCGCGGAGGAGCCACCGGCGCCCGCGGAGG
>CAZARU010000158.1:0-15647 GCA_964487605.1 uncultured Polyangiaceae bacterium | reverse complement strand
GCCCTGCCTTCCGCGCCTTGCGGGAGCAAGTTTAGGAAGGCAGGGTCTACCAGTGCGCGTGCTGCACGGCGAAGCCCTCGACCGCCGCACCGACGCGGTGCTCGAGCTGCTCGGAGGATTCTTCATGAACCGCTCCCCGGTTCACGCGGCTGCGGAAGACATCGCTCGGCTGCTCGACGAGCTGGGTATCGACTACGCGATCGGGGGAGCCGTGAGCCTCGCGATTCACGGTTTCGTTCGCTCCACCGAGCACGTCGACATCGTCATCACGCCCGCGGGGCTGGCGGCGTTCAAGGAACGATGGCTCGGCCGCGGCTACGTGAACCTGCGATCCGGCGGGAAGGCCGTCCGCGACACGCGACACGACGTGAAGATCGACTTTCTGCTGACCGGTGAGTTTCCCGGAGACGGCCTCCCCAAACCCGTCGCGGTCCCCGTGCCGAGTCAGGCGTCCGTCGCGGGAGAGAAGTACCTCGTGCTCTCCCTCCCGTCGCTAGTGGAGCTGAAGCTCGCGTCCGGCATGACGGCGCCGCACCGGATGCAGGATCTCACGGACGTCATGAGGCTGATCCACGTCGCGGGGATCCCGCGCGACCTGTCGGCGCAGCTCGCCCCGTACGTGCGTGAGAAGTACCTCGAGCTGTGGGAGATCGCGCAGCACGACGACGACGACGCGTGACGACGAGCAAGTGGTCGACTCGCCGACGCCGCTCCAGGGGCCCGAAAGAGCCCGCCAAGTTGAGCCGGACCACCACCCCGGCGGCTATCGTGCTCGGTGACCTACCCGATCACGCCCTCCACCGTCGCCTCGGTCAGCACCCGCCGCGCCCAGCGCTCGATCTCCTCTGCCGTCGCGCCGCGAACCCGTCGCACCACGCCCTCCGGCAGCTCCCCGAATCGTGCCACGAGCAGCCCGAGCAGCAACTCCACGCTGCCCTCGAGCCGTCCCTTCTCGATTCCTCGTTCGATTCCTTGCTCGATGCCCCTCTGGAATCCTTCCGCTCGCAAGATGTCGGCCCCGGTCATGAATGCTTCCTCCGCCTTCGGCCCGAGCTGCGTCGCCAGCCGGCGCAGCTGCTCGGGGTGAGTCTCGGTGGTGACGAGAGCATAGCTCACGAGCGTCCGCAGCGCCGCCACGCCACTCGGCGCGTCCAGGATCTCCGCCAGCGCGTCCGACCAGCGCGAGAACTCCGCCACGAAGTCTGCAGACGAGCGAGATCGAGCGAGGGAGAACAGCGTCACGCGACCCAGCGCGGTCATGGTGCGCGACCGAAGGACCGCGTCGTCCGCCGAGGAGATGTCGTCCAGGACGATCTCGAACGCCGGCAGATGTCGCCCGACCACGGCCAGGAGCGACGGGGGAAGGTCGTAGAGTTCCGTGAGGTTCCGCGCGGACGTCCACCCGGTCGCGCTGTGGTGCACGACGACCGGGAGGATGGCCGGGACGGCTCGGGCATCGCGGTGCTCCTCGAAGTGGCGCTCCCAGATCCGCACCATGCTCCGGAGCAGGCGCAGCGGCATGCGCGGATCGGAGGTGCTCTGGTGCTCGAGGAGCACGTACACGAACGCGCGGCGTCCCTCGAGCTCGACGGTGAACAGCAGATCCGCCTCGATGGCGCCGGCGGCGGTGTCCACGAACGTGCCCGGGACGAGGGCGAGGGTGCCCCAGTCGACGCGGGCGACGAGGTCAGCCGGCAGCACGGAGCGCAGCTCGCCCTCAGCGTGCTCGGGTACCGAGAAGACGCGCCGGAAGAGGTGGTCGTGGGGCGTGGAAGGCAGTGTGATGTGTGCATCGGCTCGTGGGGGGCGGCAGTTGCGCGATGCTCGGCGGCGTCCGTGGCCAGGGATCTTCAGCGCCATGCTGGACGTCGGACCTCGAGGCATCCGGGCCGGGCCGAACTTGCGTTAGGCTGTTGGAGTGCCCGCACGGTTCGCGATCCTCGGATCCTCGCCGCCTCAGTACGAGCAAGAGCTGGCGATCCGAGGTTCGGAGCCTGCGTTCGACGATGACGGTGTCGACCAGACGCTCGCTCGGGTCGCGCTCGACCGAACACCCGTCGAGAGGGTCCATCACGACGAAGCGGCCGCCGACAGCGTGCTGGATGATCGAAGTGGCCGTGCGGCTGCCACCGTGATGAGGCAAACGCTCAGCCGGTACCTGGGCTTTCGCTGCTGCGCGGACGCCGGAGCCGCGCCGTGAGGCGTCGCGGTCGGGCTGGATGCGCGCCGGCCGCCGCGTGGTGTGCGCTGGCTTTGGTTGCGGGGTGCAGCTCGACGGATGCGCCTGCCAGTGCGCGCGACGGCGGTCTGTCCGCGGCCGACGGAGCGGCGACGGACGGGTCGAGCGACGACCGCACCGACGTGCCCGACAGCGCGCCGACCGGCTGTCCCCGGGGCCTGCCCGGCGCGGAACTCGTCGAGGTGCGCGAGGCGGGCGAAGCGTTCTGCATCGATGCGCGAGAGGTCACTCAGATCGACTACGCCGCGTTCCTCGAGGTGGCGCGCGGGACTCGCGAAACGGACGAGTGCGACTGGAACGTGATCGACGCGCCGTGCCCGAGCGGGGAGGAATGGCAGGGTGGGTGCGGGGAGCCGGACGGGCCCTGCCCCAACCACTTCGATCCGGTAGGCACGCCGGAGCGCCGGATGGGCTGCGTGGACTGGTGCGATGCGAAGGCGTACTGCGAGTGGGCGGGCAAGCGGCTGTGCGGTGGCCTGGGAGGCCGGGTGGTCACGCTCGAGGAGAACTGGGGGCCGGACTCGCCGGTGCTGACGGAGTGGCGCTTCGCGTGCACCCAGGGCGGCCGAACGAAGTACCCGTATGGCGACGCGCACGAGATCGGCAGGTGCGACGACTACAGCGCGCCGGGCCCGTCGTACGGCTCGGCGGAGTGCCGGGGCACGCTCCCGCGCTACGACGCGATCGCCGATCTGCCGGGAAGCGTCAGGGAGTGGACGGCGCTGTGCGAAGACTCCAGGTGCTCGACGGAGGGCGGCAGCTCGGCGGGCCCCGCCGCCTCGTGCGAGATGTCCGGCGCCTCGTCGATGCGAAGCCTCAGCAAGCACCTAGGCTTCCGCTGCTGCACCGACGCCGGAGCCGCGCCGTAAGGCGTCAACGCACGGGCCATCCGACCCGCCGAAGGCACCCGGCAACGCCGCTACGTCGCGCCACACCGGAGCGGTCCCTGCGCTCGCGCCGAGACGAAGGACCGACCCGTCGTTCGCGGGTCACGGCGCGAGGGGAGTCCGCGCCATCGCCGCCTTGCCCGCTCCGAATCCCGCCCAAGCGGATTCCACCGCAGGCGTCCAACCCGAAAGCCCACCAGCGAGGGCTCCGTCGCCATCGACCGTGCGGGTCGAGCAAGGGGCCCACCGGTGCGGTCCATCCGGAGGTGTTCGTCATGGGCGAGCTTCGTGAGAGCTCGGTGCTGTTCTCCCTTCAGGGGCTGATGGAGCTCGAGCAGGAGCGCGTCGAGGCGGAGGCTGCAGACGCGGCGCGGCGCGTGGAGTCCGAGCGTCGAGAGCGCGAGCTCGCGCTGCGGCTGGCGAGGGAAGAAGAGGCGAGCAAGCTGCGGGCCGAGGAGGAGGCTCGCCGTCGAGAGCAAGCGGCGCGCGCCGAGGAGGCTGCGCGACTGGAGGCGCTGCGCCTCGCGGAGGTCGAGCGGGTTCGCATCGAGACCGAGCACCGGGCGCGCATGGACGTGGCCGCGGCGCAGGCGTCGCACGAGCGCGCGCTCGCGGCGCTGCGCGAGGACCGCTCGAGGAAGCGCTGGGCTCGGTTCGCCATCGGCGGCGCAGCCATCGCCTTCGGACTGCTCGCCGGAGGCCTCGCGCTCTGGTTCGGCAAGCTGAAGCCCGACGCGGAACGAGCGGCTCGGGACCAGTCGATCTCGCTCGCCGCTCGCGATGCGCGCCTCGAGGCGCTGGAGCGCGACATTCGCCGACGCCAGGAGCAGATTGACGGTCTGCGCGGCGCCATGCGCCAGCGCGAGGAAGACCGCTTGCGACGGGACCAGGACGAGCAGCGACGGCTCCGCGAGGAGCGCCGCGACAAGCCGGCGCCCGCTCCCGCTCCCGCGCCGCGTCCGCCGGCGCCTCGCCCGGCGAAGGTGTGCCCGGAGGGTGATCCCATGTGCGGGTTCGACTGAATACGACGCGGTCAGGGCGAGCGCAGGGCGCGGTCCTGGAACAGGAGCGTTTCGAGGGAGCCGATCTCGCGCATCCACGAGCCGGTGTGCGCCCCGAAGGACTCCCTCAGATCGACCTGCACGCCGAGGCGCTCGAGCTCCTCGGCGAATCGGTGGTTCGCGGCCCGGTAAGGGTCACGCGTGGAGGTGACGACCTGGAGCCGTCGAGGCCCCGAGCGCTCCAGCGCCTCGTGGACGCGTCGAGCGTAGCTGCCGGCCGCGCGCTCGCTCACCGCCATCTGCACGCCGCTGAACGCTCCGAAGAGGTGCGGCTTTCGAAGGAGCACCTCGAGCCCGACGTGGGCGCCCATGGAGTGGCCGGCCAGGCCCGTCCGCGCGGGATCCTGCGAGACCGGCGCGTGACGCCGCACCGCCGGCAGCAGCGTGTCCTCGATCCACTGGGCGTAGCCGGGAAACACCGGGCCGGCCGCGTGGCGGTAGTACGGGACCGGAACGCGGGGGCACGCGAGGACCAGGCCGCGAAACGGCTCGGTAGCGAGCGAAGCGTTGATGGACGCGGCGCGCTCGCTCCCGAGGTACCGCACGGTGTCGTAGATGGGCGCGATGGGGGGCGCGTTCAGGCGCTCGTGCGCACGAACCACGGCGTACTCCCGGCGCCACGTGTCGGCGACCCATCGGCTGCGCTCCGCGCGGCTGCGGCTGCGGACCGTCGTGGCGCCGAACCCGTGTAGCAGCACGAGCAGCGGCTGACCGGAGACGTCCTCCAGGTGCTCCGGGACCAGCACGAGGCAGTCCTCGCCGAACGGCAGCCCGCCTTCCACCCGGATCCACACTTCGCGCAGCCCCGGCGCCCGCGCGCCCGGGGCGTCGGCGCTCGTGCCGCCGGCCCAGCAGGTACCGAGCGCTGCGGCGCTGGCGGCGAGGAAGTCGCGTCGCTCCACGGGTGCCATGGAAGGATGACGCCCGTCGCCCGAAGGGGCACGAAACGTGCGCCGCGGCGTGTCGAAGCGCCCCGGCTGACGCCGAAAATCTCGCCCCGCGCGGGCATCTTGCTACGCTTCGTCGAGGAAGATCGGGCGCCCGCTCGTCGTACCAGCGTCGAGGAGCCCTGACTCCTGCTTGCTCACCGCTTCTGAAGACTCACGGAGGATCTCAGCCCATGCGCCAAATGCTTGCCCGCGCGGCTCTCGCCGCCGTCGCCCTGGTTTCGCCGCTCCTGGTTCCGTCCACGGCCCACGCCGGGCTGGCGGCCTGCGGCAACATCAACGTCGAAGCCAACGCGCAGTGCGAGGTGAGCGTCGAGGGCGGGTGCCAGGCGCAGTGCACGGCGGTGAGCTTCACCGCCGCGTGCAACGCGCAGGGCTACACGGAGTGCTCCGGGACGTGCGACGTCCCGTCGGTGGACTGCTCGGGGAGCTGCGAGGCCGACTGCAGCGCCGAGTGCGAGGTGCAGCCCGCGGAGTTCAGCTGCGAGGGCAACTGCTCTGCGACGTGCCAGGGGGACTGCTCGGCGGACTGCTCGGCGGAGTGCGAGGCGTCGGCGAACAAGGGGGAGTGCGAGGCGCAGTGCAAGGGCTCGTGCGAGGCCACGTGCTCCGGAGAGTGCTCCGCGAGCTGCGAGGGTCAGCCTGCCATGGCGAGCTGCGACGGCCAGTGCAAGGCGAGCTGCGAAGGCTCGTGCACCGCCAAGACCAACCTGAGCTGCCAGGTGGAGTGCCAGGGCAAGCTGCAGGCGAGCTGCGAGGCCGAGCTCGAGGGTGGCTGCGAGGTCGAGTGCGAGGCCGTCGGCGGAGTGCTCGAGTGCGACGGCCAGTACGTCGATCACGGCGGCAAGCTGGAGGAGTGCATCGACGCCTTGAAGGCGGTCGTGGAAGTGAAGGGGAGCGCGAGCGGCTCGGCGAGCTGCCAGGGTGCGTCGTGCAAGGCGGAGGGCGAGGCCGAGGCCAGCGCGAGCTGCGCCATGGTCCCCGGGAACGACGGCGCACCGCTCACGGGGCTCCTGGCCCTGGGCGCGCTCGGCGGTCTGCTCTCGATGCGCCGCCGCCGCTGACCGACCGAGTGACGCGAGCTCCGCGCGCGGCTCAGAACCGCGCCGCGGGGTCGCTCGGTGCGCGTGCGCCCGGCACCTCCGGCGAGACCGGCGGAATGCCGGGGTCCACGGTGACGGTGAGCGTCGTGCCGTGCGCTCGAGCGTCGCGGTGACCGCAGCGCGTCGCTTCCCGCGCGAGCTCGCGCGCGCGCTCGCCGACGAGGCGCAGCGCCCCGAGCGTCCGTGCCGCGCCTTCCGCGTCTCCCCCGATGACGCGGGCGACGTGGGTGCGCCGGTGCAGCTCGCCGACGCGCACCTCGGCGTGCAGCCGCCGCAGCACGCCGTCGAGGCACGCCGCGCGCTCTTCGTCGCGGGCGGCGCGCGCGCGGGAGAGGTCGCGCTGAACGGACGTTGCGCGCTGCTCCACTCCGCGCACGGTGGACTTGGCGGCTCGCAGCGCGGCGTGAGGTTCGGGGGAAGCGCCGGCCACGCCCGGCAGGGCGAAGAGCAGGGACGCCAGCGCGGCGCCCATCCAGGAAGGACCGAGGGTCATGCGGGCGTTCGGTGCGGAGCGCCGCTCGACATTCAGCGCCCGGGGCGTGTCCCTGGCGTCAGCTCGCCGCTGCGTCGAGGCTCACGACGACCTTGCCGAAGTGCTGCCCGCTCTCCAGGTACGCGATCGCGGCCGGGGCGTCGGCCAGATCGAACACACGATCCACCACGGGCTCCAGCTTCCACGCCGCCAGCGCTCCGAGCATCGCCTCGAACCCGTCGCGGTGCCCCACCACGAGCCCCTGCAGGCGGACCTGCTGCATCATGACCGGGAGGAGCGAGAGCTCCGACTTCACGCCGCCCAGGATGCCCACGACGCTGACGGTGCCGCCGATTCGCACGCACCGCAGCGATTGCTCGAGGGACGCTCCGCCCGCGACCTCGACCACGTGGTCGACGCCCACTCCACCGGTCAGCTTGCGAGCCGCCGATCCCCAGTCCGGATCGTTTCGGTAGTTCAGAACCTCGTCGGCGCCCAGGGCGCGGAGTCGCGCCAGCTTGTCGTCGTGGCTCGACGTGGCGATGACGCGCGCGCCCAGCGCCTTGGCGATCTGCAGCGCGAAGAGCGACACCCCACCGGTCCCCTGCACGAGCACCGTCTGTCCCGCGCGCAGCCCGCCGAGCGTCACGAGGGCGCTCCACGCCGTGAGCGCGGCACAGGGCAACGTCGCTGCGGCGACGTTTCCGAGGGTCGCGGGCACCTTCACGACGCCCTCGGCGTCCAGGACCATCTTCTCGGCGAGCGTGCCGTCGTGCGGGCCGCCCAGGGTCGAGCGCAGACGCTCTCGCGTGGGCTCGCCGGCGAGCCACTGCTGGCAAAAGATGGGGCACACGCGATCGCCCACGGCGACGCGCGTCACGCCTTCGCCCACGCTCTCGACGGTGCCGCATCCGTCGGACAGGGGAACGAGCGGGAGCTTCTGCCGCGCGTCGTACTGGCCGCGGATCATGCGCGAGTCGCGGAAGTTCAGGGACGCCGCGTGCATGCGCAGGACGACCTGGCCTCGCCGCGGCTCGGGGTCGGGGCGCTCGACCAGGCGCAGGTTCTCCAAGCCAAAGCTGCCTTCGATCTGCCACGCGCGCATGCGGAGGTTCGCCTTTCGTCGTCGTGAGACCGCGAGTGCGTCGCCCACCGTGGCGACGCCGTCAAGGAGGGGTCGGGCCCAGG
Source organism: uncultured Polyangiaceae bacterium (assembly GCA_964487605.1). Classification (GTDB taxonomy): domain Bacteria; phylum Myxococcota_A; class Polyangia; order Polyangiales; family Polyangiaceae; genus JAJDAH01. The sequence goes on along the minus strand of CAZARU010000158.1, from coordinate 7,750 downwards.
TCCGCGAACTTGGCCCGGAACGCACGGATCCTGGCGGCGTTCACGCCGAGGTCGCCACGCCCGACGCGCGACCTCGAGCGCACGTCCACGATCGAGCCCGACGCATGCGGTCGCACCCGCACGACGACGTCGTCCACGAAGCGAAACAGCCGCGACGTTTGGGTCGCTTCGATGCCGGTCGCCGTCGTGGCGACCACGGTCCACCCGAGGGCGGTCGCGACCTTCGCGGCGCGCTCCCGAGCTTCGGCGGGGGAGAGGGCGGTCTCGACCGGAGCGAGGTCGGCGTACCCGAGCCGCTGCTCTGCCGCGAAGGCGGCGGGGTAGGCCATGTCGCGCCCGGCGTTCGCCTCAGCGGACTGGAGCGCTCCGAACGGAGGAGGGTCACGGGTGTCGGTCGTGATGTCGTTGATGCGCGGCTTGCCTCGTCCCCCCGAGGCGGCCCAGAGCCCCGTGACCGCGACGACGAGCGCCCACGCTCCGCCCATCGCCGCGAGCGATCGCCCCGCGCGCCGTCCGGAGCGTGTCGTGACGACTCCGACGCCCCCGAGCGCGCCTCCCACGAGCGCGAGGGCCGCACCGCCCAGCGCGACGCGAAAGCCCGTCAGCGGTTCGGTCACTCCGAAGTGCGAGACCAGAACTCCCGACGCGATGGACGCGACCGAGAGCGCGGCGGCACCCGCGGCGGCGCGAGCTGCGCGTGACGTCGCGGGCTCGCCGTCAGTCACGCACACGCCAGCCGGACTCGTGGAGCTCGAGGACGTACTCGCCGCCGGATCCGAGCTTCACGCCGGTGACGTGCTGCTCGCGTCCTTCGCGATCCGTCGCGCGGAAATCCCACCTGCCCGGCCCGACGCCCTCCACCGGAGCTTCCTGTCCCGGGCCCACGGCGGCGCCGAGCAGGTCCTTGCCCCAGAGCTCGTCTTCCTTGGGCGAGCCCGGCGGCATCTTCCGCCAGTCCGCGGCGTTCACCTTCGCGGTCTCGGCGACGTACAGGTTGTTGAGGGTCGTGTCGGAGGCGTTGAGCAGCCGCAGCACCAGCGGCCCCGCGCCCTTGGGCGACTTCACCGTCCGGAGACGCGTGGTGCCGCCGCCGCCGCAGGCGGAGGCGAAGGGAAGCGTCGTGAGCAGGGCGAGAACGAGCCGGCGGGACGTCATGGGCACGAGCCTACCCCGGGAGCGCCGGCGCGCGGCGCCGCCATCGCCCGAGCCACTCCCGACCCTCGCGACCGGGGTTGCTCCGCTCCACGCGCTCGAGGGTCGTGGCCGTCCAGCCGTCGCCGAGCAGCGCCCGGACGCGGTCCGGATGCTGGGGGTAGGGGGGGCCTCGATCGGCAGGTCCGTCGGTGACGGGGAAGATCAGCGTCACGAGCTCCCCGTCGTCGGCGAGGAGCTCGTTCATCCGCACGGCCCACGCGCCCCGCAGGTCGGGTGGAAGCGCGCACAGGAACGTGCAGTCCCACACCAGGTCGAAGCGCCCGAGGTCCGCCGCGAAGAAGTCCGCCACCTCGACGCGCGCGCGCGCGCCGTCGACGCCCCGCTCCGCGCGCAGCGCTTCGAACCGCGCGGCCGCGAGGGGCGAGAGGTCGATGCCGAGCACGCTGCGCTCCGCGGACGCCAGCGTGAGCACGTCGTATCCCGAACCGCACCCCGGTACGAGCGCGCGCCCCGCCGGCAGCGTTCCGCCGGCGACGAGCTCGACGAGCGTCGGCGCCGAGCGTCCGGCGTCCCAGGGCGTGCGTCCTTCCTCCCACGCGGCTTGCCACGTCACGGCGCTCATCCTAGCCGGTTCAGCGCGTGCTGCGATGACGGGTCGGAGCGCTCGCCGCACCGCCCAACCTTGACCGAGCCGGCGCCGGCCCGTAGCTTTCGAGCTGCCGCTCGAGGGGAGAGTATCGCATGGCCGAGGTTCGCGTGCAGCGCTTCACCGCCGGCGGCAGGGTCTGGACGCTGGTGCCGAAGCAACGCCTCCCGAGACGGACTGGAGCCCGCTCGACATGTACCTCTGGAGCTACCTCGTCGCCCGGAACGGCCGGATCACGCCCCGCGCGCGCTGATGCGCGAGTTCGGCCTTGCGAGCGTGCGCGAGGAGCATGCGGGCCTCGTCGTCGCGTGTTGCTCGAGCACGACGGTTTCTTCGCGGGTGAGGAGGTTGACCAAGTTGGTCACTCTGGTAGGATCCACGGGGTGTCCAGCGCGAAGAAGCGGCGCGTCTACAACATCGCAGAAGCGAAGGCGCACCTGCCCGAGCTGGTGGAGCGGGCCAGCGCCGGCGAGACCATCATCGTGGCGCGCGCCGGGAAGCCGAAGGCTCGGCTCGTTCCCATGGAGGACGGCGGCCGGAACCTCCGCGTCCCCGGGAAGGGGAAGGGGCGGTTCAAGGTCGCCCGCGGTTTCGACGATCCACTCCCGGAGGAGATCCTCGCGATCTTCGAGGGGAGCGGCCGCTGAGGCTGCTGCTCGATACGCACACCTTCCTCTGGTGGGACGAGGGGGTGCTCCCTGCGAAGGTGGCGCGTCGGATCCGCTCCGCGCAAGCGGTGCACGTGAGCGCCGCTTCCGCGTGGGAGGTCGCGATCAAGGCGAGCCTCGGAAGGATCACGGTGAATGCCTCGTTCGCCGACGCGGTCGCGGACTACGGCTTCGGAGAGCTACCTGTCCGGTTCGCTCATGCCGACCTGGTACGGACGCTCCCACCTCTCCACCGCGACCCGTTCGACCGGATCCTGGTGGCGCAGGCGATCGCCGAAGGGCTCACCATCGTGACGCGGGACGCCCTCGTTGCGGCGTACGCGGTTCCGAGCGTGTGGGCGTGACCGTCAGGAGCGCCGAAGCGACGCCGCAGCCGTGCGTTGCGGTGGGGCGGTGAGGCCGGCGATCGGTCAGCGGCGCGGCGTGCCACGACTCGCGGCTTCGGCTTGCGGCGCAGGCACGTCGAGCAGGCGTTCAGGCGTGCTACCCTGCAGTGGGTCGTGCGCTTTCGGGGTCTGGACGTCAGGTGCGCGCACCGACGAGCACTCGCCGGGCTGACGTGCTCCCTGGTCGTCTCGGGCTGTCGCGAGCCGACTCAGATCACGCTCCGTCTCGAAACGGATCTGCCCTGCGCGGCTGAAGAGCCGTCCGTGCGCGCGCTCAGCGGCGCCGCGGTCGTCGTCGATTCCGTCGACGCGTTTCGTGGTCCGTCGAGCGAGCCCGTGGCAACGACGCACCGCTGCGGTGCCGAATCCGGCGAACTGGGCACGCTCGTGATCGTGCCATCTGGCGACGACCCTGGCTCGTTCGGATTGCGCGTTGCCGGCGCTGTAGGGGAGGCGGTTGCTGCAGACTGCGCGCGCTCGTGCGGCCCCAGCTGCGTAGAGACAACGAGGCGCGTCGGATTCGTTCCGCATTCTGCGCTCCAGCTGCCCGTGACGCTGCGCCGCAGTTGCCAAGGGGTTTGCTGTCCAGTCGGACAGACATGCTCGTTCGGCGACTGTGTGCCCGACGACATTGCCCCGTGCTCGGAAGATGCCGAGTGCGAGCCGTCGCCTTCTCCGGGCGCGGTAACCGACAGCGATAGCGCCGGCGGCGAGGGAGACGACTACGTCAACGCCGTGTCATCGAACGGGTGCTGCAGGGCCCTGATCGCGGGAGCCAGGTCCAGCGAGTTCGTCTTGATCGACGACCGTCTCGAGCCCGTGGCGGTCCCGTCCGCGGTCGTCGTTCGCTTCGATGACGACGGATCGCGTGGGGTTGCGCTCGCGTGTACCGGCTCCGAGTCCGAGGCGCTGGTAGCCCATACTCGATCGGGCGGGGGCATGAATACGCTGGTTCGCGCGACGGGGGCGATCGATTGTGGGGCTGGAACCTCGGTGCCGCACCCGGGCGCACCGTACCTCCTCTTCAACGACAGGAAACTCTGGACGCGAATGGGGAGCTCGGACAGCACCGGAACGATCACGGAGGCCTGGCTGGCCATGGCCGAACTGACGAAAGTTTCGGGAAGCGTCTACGTCGCAGGCGTCGTTCAGGGAACATCGCGGCTCGTCGAGATCGGGGACCTCGTCTCCAGTCCGACGGGCGCGGCAGTCTTCGTCACGCGCGTCGAGGACGTTCCGCCGCGCGTCTCTTCCAGTGGTCTGCTCCCGCTCACCGGGACCGCGCGAATGCTCAGGATCGCCTACCCAATTCTGAGTGGGATGCTCGACGGCACCCTGCAGGTATCGGACTCGCTCGCCTTGACGAGCACCGGACCACCCGCAGTCTTCGTCGTCATTCGACCGCTCGACCTCACTGCACTGGGCATCCTGATCACGAGCACCGACAGCGTCGATCTGACGGCTTCGGCCGGCGGCACGCTCCTGGTACGCTTTCGAGGGACACTGTCCGGACCGACGGGTGTTCTCGCCACGGCGAGTATCGACAGCCTCGCCCTCATCGAGGTCGGCGCGGATGCGAGCGTGATGGTTCGGGACGTGCGCCCCGGCGTCGTCGGACTCGCGTACGGTACCACCACGGTGGCGCAGGAACGCCTGGAGTACCTGGGAACGCTGTCTCCAAAGCCGACGGTGGAATTCGCTGCGACCACGGGACCATGGAGCAGGACCATCGACGGAGACGCTCCAACCGTCGTGGGCGTCGCCAGGTCGCCGGGCTCAACGGACATGCTCGTGGCGGGGCACTTCTCGGGCGTGCTGCGTACGGGGCGACCGCTCGTGAGTCGGGGCGGCACCGACTGGTTCTTCCTCAGACTGCAGCGCTGACGCACACGGTGCGGAACTGCTAGACGCACTCCCCGATCACGTCCCGGCGGTGCTTTTCTCGGATTGGACGCCGCATCGGCTGAAGTCCGGGCCGGTCTGCGTGCTCGTGGCGGCCCCGTCGGCGCGCGCAGCGGATCCCCTCGGCGTGCCGCGACCCTGTTCTGGTCTGCGGATGGCGCCAGTGGTATTTCCCGTGAACGGTGGGAACGGGGTCGGGGTGTGTTTCCGTGGGGCGAGCGGTCGACAGGCGCGTGCGCTGCTCGACGCGACTCCGCGTGGCCCTCACTTGCGCGGCGTTCGTTTCGGGCGCGTGCCGTGATCCGACGCAGATTCGTCTCGATCTGGTGACGGATGCGGACTGCGCCGACGTGAAGAGCACGTCGATCACGACCGGCAAGGTGCTGAAGTTCGGCGAGAAGCCGCCGTCCGCCGAGACGACCACCTGTCGCTCGAACGGCAGCATCGGGTCTCTCGTGGTGGTACCGAGCGACGACAAGTCGGCGGAGGTCGCCATCCGGGTCGTCACGGGGCTCCGGAGCACGGCGGAGCAGTGTGTCGCCAGCGGCTACAGGACGGGCTGCATCGTCGCGCGACGGCGATTGCGATTCCTGCCGCACGAGTCGCTCGAGCTTCCGATTCCCATGTCGCTCGACTGCCTCGACGTGCCTTGCGACGTGGAGACGACCTGCGTGCGGGGTGACTGCGCCCCCGCCCACGTCGAGGATCCCGCGCGCTGCGCCCGCCCCGAAGGACCGCGCGAGCGCGTGGCCTCCACCCAGGGCCAGCCCGTGCGCATCGCCGTCGACGACACCAACGTGTACTGGACCGAGTACGACAGCGATCGTGTTGCGAGCTTGCTCAAGAGCGTGATCGGACTGCCGTGAGGTCGGCGTGCACGCCGCGTGCGACACCTCAGGGGAGACCCAGGTCGGCACAGAGCCTGGCGAACGGGATTACCGTCACTCGACCCCGCTCGAAGTGCGCGTCGCCGAGGTGCACTTGATAGAACCGGGGAATGCCGGTCCGCTCCGCGAAGTACGCAAGCGCCGGGTCCACGGCCCGGTCCGACGTCTTGCACTCCACGGCGAACGACGGCTTCCGCTTCCGGACGACGACGAAGTCGACCTCGCGTCGGTCGGTGTCGCGCAGGTAGCGAAGCTCCATCGGCACGCCCTCCGTATCCTCGACGAAGTGGCAATATTTCAGGAGCTGGGCGGCGACGAGGTTCTCGAACCTCGGTCCGGGATCCTCGACCGCGGACCAGTCCCAGAGATAGAGCTTGCGCTCCTTCTTCACCGCGCGAATCCGGGGCGCGCCGAACGGCGAGACTCGAAAGCAGACGTACAGGTTCTCGAGGATCTGTAGCCAGCGCTCGGCGGTCTTGTGATCGACCTGGAGGTCGCCGCTCAGGTTCGCGACCGACAGCGGCGAGCCCACGCGGGACGGCAGCAGGTCGACCAGGTGCTCGACCAGCGACACCTCACGGACGTGCTCGAGGTCGCGGAGGTCTTCGCGCACCACTCGCGACAGCCGATCACGCTGCCAGATACGATGCTCGGTTTCGTCCTGGCGGAACAGCGGCTCCGGAAAGCCACCGAACTTCAGCAGCGCCTCGATGTCCGCGCGGCTCGCCGTGGCGGCCAGCTCCGCCAGCGAGAAGGGGTGGAGGCGGAAGTAGCGATAGCGATTCGCGAGCGAGTCACCTCCCTTGCGGTAGTAGTCGAGGCGCGCCGAACCTGTGACGACGATCCGTCGTTCGGACTTCTCGACGTCGTAGATCCCTTTGACCAGGTTTCTCCACCGGGCGTACTTGTGGATCTCGTCGAAGACGAGGAGTGGCTCGCCTGCGGGCAGCTCTACCCGCCGCAGGCGTGCCGCGGCGCGCGGATCGTCCCAGCTCAGGTACGCCGGGTGCTTCTCCGTGGCGCGCGGCCCGAGGAGCTGGAGGGTCAGCGTGGTCTTGCCCACCTGCCGCGGACCGCCCACGAACGCCATCTTGCCCCGCGAAAGGGCCCTCTGGACGCTGGATTGGAGATATCGGGAGATCCGCATGTCTGGGAGCGTATTCCCATTTATCCATGAGTCAATGGGAGTAGGATCCCAGAAATTAGCCCCGGGCGGCCACGCCAGAGGACGACGGCGTCCAAACCGGCCGGCCGTTCGACTCCGCAACCGTTTCGTGTATTCTCGCGGCCGAAGGCTCCCCCGAGCCCAAGGAGGCATCGATGAAGGCAGGTGGCTTGTTCGTGTTCACGGCGGTCGCGGCGCTCAGCGCCGTCGTTGCGTGCAGCAGTGATGAAGGTGACGACGGCGGCGGCTCCGGGGGTTCGTCGGGCTCGGCGGGCGGAAGCGGCGGAACCGGCGGGACGGCCGGCAGCGCCGGGACGGGCGCGACCGGCGGGTCGAGCGGCACCGCCGGAACCGGTGGCACCTCGTCGTGCGACAACACCGACGCGACGTTCATCGAGATGTGCCGCTCCCAGGCGGCGGCCATGAACTTCGCGGGAACCTGCGAAGAGCTCGCGAACTGCGCGTGCGACAACTGCGCCTGCGAGCTGCAGGCGTGTCAGAACGACACGGGCTGCGTCGCGATCCGCGACTGCGCGACGTCCAACGGCTGCCGCGGGGTCGCCTGCTACGCCGCGGAGACGTGCATGGCGGAGATCGACGCGAACGGGGGCCCCTTCGGCCCGGGCGCCAGCCTCGCGCTGGCGCTCAACGACTGCACCGAGATGGTGCCGTGCCCGACCATGTGTCCGGGGGGTTCCGGCGGCGCAGGTGGCGGCGGTGGTCAGGGCGGTGGCGGCGCCGGCACTCCGGGCGACGCCTCGACCGACTAGTCAGCCCGTCAGCCGTCCGGGAAACGGCGAGCCCCCACCGCGAGGCGCGTGACGCGCGTCGCGAAATCGGGGGCTCGTCGTCCTCGCGCGTGGCCGTCGTGCCGTGGCGAGGGTATGTCCCGCGTCATGGCCCTCCCTCATCGCGCAGGAGCGTTCTTCGTCGTCGTCGTG
>CAZARU010000157.1:0-15694 GCA_964487605.1 uncultured Polyangiaceae bacterium | reverse complement strand
TTGTTGCCGGTGTTGCTGGCGGCGAACCCGACGCCGCAGGTGATGCCGATGAAGTACTTGCCCTCCCGGGTCACCTTGAGTCTTCGCGGCAGTCGCGACCATCGTCGGACTCGTCGCAGCCAGCGCGGACCCGGTCCGTCGGCGGGGACCAGCGCCTTCTGGTGCGTGGGATGGCCAGCAGGATGGGCCGTCACCGCGTGCTCAGAGGGGAACGGGGACGCGTGCCACGACGTCGCGGACGGCGCTCTCCGCCTCTTCGCGGCTGGGGACGTACCCCTCCGCGTGCGCCGCGAGCCGGACACGGTGTGCGATGACGGCGACCGCGAGGTCGTGGATGTCGTCCGCGATGCAGTAGCGCCGGCCGTGCAGCAGTGCTCGCGCCCGCGCGGCGCGGGAGAGGTTCATGCCGGCGCGGGTGGACGCGCCCAGCGACAGCGCCGGCGTGGTGCGGGTCGCGCTGATGAGGGCCTGAAGGTAGGCGGCGAGTGCGCTGTCGATCTTGACGCGGTCGACGTCGCGCTGGATCTCCACCAGGGACTGCGGGTCGAGCACCGCAGGTACGTTGCGCACGCGATCGGAGTCCGGCTCGAGCAGCAAGCGCTGCTCGACGTGAGGCGGGGGATAGCCGATGCGGATCCGGACCATGAAGCGGTCGAGCTGCGACTCGGGCAGCGGGAAGGTGCCGGCAAAGTCGTTCGGGTTCTGGGTTGCGAGGACCATGAACGGGTCGGGCAGCGGCATGGTCTGCCCGTCCAGGGAGACCTGACCGTCGTTCATCGCTTCGAGGAGCGCGGACTGCGTGCGCGGGCTCGCTCGGTTGATCTCGTCGGCGAGGAGCACATTGGCGAAAATGGGCCCGTGCCGGACCACGAAGTCGCCGCGGCGCTGGTCGAAGATGGAGACGCCGAGGACGTCGCTGGGGAGCAGGTCGCTCGTGAACTGGACGCGATGCATCTCGCCGCCCACGGCGCGGGCGAGCGCACGCGCGAGGGTGGTCTTTCCGACTCCGGGCACGTCCTCGATCAGGACGTGGCCGCGCGCCAGGAGCGCGACGATCGCCAGCTCTACGGGCTCCGGCTTGCCTTCCAGTGCACCCTCGAGCGCGTTCCGGAGGTCCGAGAGGCGCTCGATGTGCTCGCCCGCGACCTCGACGGCGGAGGAAGACATTGCGGCGACTGTAGCACGGGGGCTGCGCCCGGCCGCGGCGGCGGCGCGCGGACGGAGGCCGCGGCTGCTCGGGGCGGGTGGGGGCCGCGTGCGGCCCTCGGGGGCCGGAAGCGGTACCGCGGCCATCGGTGCAGATGGACCCGTTCCGAGCGCCTACCTTGGGCCGGCTGGGGCTGAACGCGCGGACACGCTAGGGTACCGCCCGAGCCACCATGCGGGTCGTGTCACGAGTCGTTGTTGACGAAGTGACGCGCCTGTTCGGCGCGACGCCCGCGCTCCGGGGCGTGAGCTGCGCGTTCGAGGCGGGCAGCATCACGTCGCTCGAGGGGCCGAACGGCGCGGGCAAGAGCACGCTGCTCGCGATCCTGGGGACCGCACTCAGGGCGACGTCGGGGTCCGTCGTGTATCAGCCGTTCGGCTCGGACGTCGAGGCGGTGCGTGCGCACGTGGGCTGGCTCGCGCACGAAGCGCACTGCTACGGCGATCTCTCGGGGCGCGAGAACGTGGCGCTCGCAGCCCGACTGCGAGGGCACGACGACGACGCGTGCGTCGATGCGGCGTGCCAGCGGGCGGGGGCAGAGCCGTTCGCCGATCGGCGTGTCGGCGCCCTGTCACGCGGCCAGAAGCAGCGAGTGTCGCTCGCGCGGGCGATCGTTCATCGGCCGTCCGTCCTGCTGCTCGACGAGCCGACGACCGGCCTCGATGCGATGAGTGTGGAGCGCCTGGAGCGCGTCGTTTCGGAGGAGAGCGAAGCGGGTGCGATCGTCGTCCTCGTCACTCACGACGCCGGGCTCGCCGACCGGGTCGGTGCGCGGCGGGTGCGGCTCGAACGGGGACGGATCGCCGCCGGGTGAATCGTCGGCGCGGAGCGGCGGCTCGCTGCACGCTTGGCGAGACGGTGGCGGTGCGCGCTCACGGCCCGAGACATCCGGGGACTTCGCGTGCGCGTCACGAGCCGCAACGGGCGAGGCGAGTGAGGATCGCCTCCAGCTGGGCTGCGCAGGCGGTGGAGTCGTCGATGCTGGTTCGCGGGATGACGTGCGCGTCCGCGATCCCGAGCGTGCGCAACTCCTCGGCGTTCGACCCCGTCGACGCGTCGATGATCGGCGTCGAGAGGACGACGGCGTCGGGCGCGCGGCAGAGGGCGCGGAGCGTGACCGTGAGATCGTGGAGCACGCCGAGACGGTCTGGCGCGACCAGCAGCCACGCGGCCGGTTCCAGGGTGACCGCCAGGTCGTGATTGGTCGTCCCGGGTCCCAGGGGTGAGAAGGCCGCGCCGGCCGTCTCCACGAAGCACCAGCTCGCTTCCGGCGGCGCGTGACCGCCGCTGGCTGCCGCAGTCTCTTCGGCGCGCACCCACTCGGTGACGCGCCGAAGATCGAGTTCGACGCCCTCTTCGCGCGCAGCGAGGTGCGGCGAGACGCCCCGCGCGAACGCGAACGGCGGGCGGCCGGCGAGCGGTGGTCGTCCCGCTGCGGCGAGCTGCGCGAAGTCGGACGGTGCGCCGTCGAGATATCCGGTCTCCACGGGCTTGAGCGCGACGACGGCGTGGTGCCGCGCATCGCGAACGTGACGGGCGAGAAGCGAGGTGACGTGCGTCTTGCCGATCGCCGTGCCCGTTCCGAGAACGACGACGCGAAGCATGGTGCGACGATAGCAGGTCGTTGCGGCGAGCCGTGAGCGACGCCTGCGGACCGCCAGGCGTCGCGGTGAGGTCTAGCCACGTGCGCAGTCGTGCACCCGCGGCGAACGACGAGGGCACACGGGCCGGTAATGGGACGCGGGCACACCGACGAGTGAAGCGACGCGGGCACACCGACCCGGTGAAGCGAAGCGGGCACACCGACCGGTAAGGCGACGCGGGCACACTGACCCGGTGAAGCGATGCGGGCACACTGACCCGGTGAAGCGACGCGGGCACACTGACCCGGTGAAGCGATGCGCGCGCATCGAGGGGCGCACCGCGGGTGGGACCGCTGCGCGACGTGGCGCGGCGGCGTGCGGTGCTTACCGAAGGTGCTTCGTGAGCGCGCCGCAGACGCGCTCGATGTCGGTGTCGGTGAACGTGGCCTTCACGGTGACGCGGAGCCGAGCGGTGCCTTCCGGCACCGTAGGCGGTCGGATCGCGCGGGTCAGGACGCCTGAACTGCGCAGGTGATCCGCCAGCGCGAGCGCGCGGGCGCCGTCCCCCGTGAGGATGGGGAGGATGGGTCCGTGGTTTCCCGCGGGCGTGGCACGCTCGAGGAGGGCCAGGTGGTCGCGGACGCGCCCAGCGAGCAGTAGCAGCCTCGCGCGAGCCCCGTCATCGGCGCGCGCGCGGCGAAGGTTCGCGTGAGCAGCGGCGGCGAGGAGTGGACTGATGGCGGTGGAAAAAACCAACGATCTCGCCGTGTTCCACAAGAACTCGCGAAGCCTCTCCGTGCCGGCCACGAAGGCGCCCTGGACTCCCAGCGCCTTGCCCAGGGTCCCGACTAGGGCGTCCGGCACGATTCCCTGGGCGGCGCACAGCCCGGCACCCTCCGGTCCGAACACGCCGAGGGCGTGGGCTTCGTCTACCACGAGCGCGGCGCCGTGAGCGCGCGCCACCTCGGCGATCGCCTTGAGATCGGGCGTGTCACCATCCATGCTGAAGTAGCTCTCTGTGACGACGATCTTCCTTGGCGCCGGCGACTTCGCGAGCAGCGCATCGAGTCCCGAGGCGTCCAGGTGCGGGTAGACCGAGACTCCGGCGCGGGAGAGCCGGCAGCCGTCGATGATCGACGCATGGTTCAGGCGGTCCGAGAAGAACTCCGCGTCACGACCGCCAAGTGCCGCCAGCAGGCCCAGATTGGCCGCGTATCCGCTGGTGAAGGCGAGGGCGGCCGGGCACCGAACCCAGTCCGCCGCCTCGCGTTCGAGCCGGTCGTGGGCCGCTGCCGAGCCGAAAATCAGCCGAGAAGCGCCAGCGCCGGAGGGATTCTCGCGGGTTGTTTCACGTGAAACGTACCCGTTCGAGTATCCCAGGTAGTCGTTCGAGCAGGCGTTCAGCAGGCCCGAGTCCGCCGGCGGCTCTGGCGTGCGCAGGAGGCCGGCTGCCTCGAATGCAGCGAGCGAGCTCCTCAGATGGTCCTCGAAGGTCAGGGCAGGGCGGGATCTACCACACGCCGCCCGAGCATTCGCGGGAGAACCGGAGCGACTCTATGGGCAGCCGCGCCGGCCCCCCGAGCAGCTCGCGAGAGAAACGCCGCGCGCAGCGAGCGCCACGCCCCTGCCTCTCGACGAGCGGCACCCGCCTCGGCGGCGACCGCTGGGGGACGGCCGACCCGTACCCTCAGGGCCCGTTCGGCCCGTGGCCGCTGCGCGAGAAAAGGACGCGATTTGCGGATTCGGCTCATCGAGCACCGACGTCGCGCCGGGGCGCCACGGACTCTAGCGCCCCACCGTTGCCCGCCCGGGATCGGGCCGCCATGCCCGGCATCGGCGGCGAGCGCTTGGTGAGCCCGAAGGGCGCGAACGGCGCGCAGCCCGCCGGCCCGCGCGCCGCCGCGGCGATGGTGCGCGCCTCATCAGCTATAAAAACTCTCATGCTTTTTTGCTCTGCTCTGCGGCCCGACGCGGCCTGGTCGTCCATCCAGGCCAAGAAGTGCAGTTCCATCCATAATTACCGATAGTTAACTGGAACGACAAGCGATGATGACAACGCCATGGTTTTTATTTGTTGCGCCCCCGCCCGGACCGTGCGCGAAGTGCGAACGTAATAACTACAGCATCATCTTCATGCCGATGCACGACGTAGGGCCCACCCTTGGACGCGGACGCTACGACCGCGCGCTCAACCGCGCCGAGCGCTCACTGCGGCAGCGTGAGCGACTGCTGTCCGCCACCCGCCGAGCTCTCGCCGAGCTGCCGCTCTCCGGAGTCACCGTCACGCGAATCGCGGAGCTGAGTCGATCGGGGAGGAACACCTTCTACGAGCACTTCGAGAGCGCGGAGAGCATCGTCTCGGAGGTCCTCGTGCAGTCCATGGGGACGATCCTCGACGCACTCGATCTCGCCACGGCGGACGCGCGCACTCCGGTCGAGCGCGTGCGCGCCCTGGCGGGTGCGTGGATAGATGCCGTGGGCGACCAAGGGCGGCTGGGGGTGGTCGCCGTCGAGCACGCCGAGGCCACCGAGGCGCAGCGCCTGGATCGGGTCGTCCGCCGGGTCGTCGACGACGCGCGCGCTGCGGGGGTTCTGGGGCAGGCGATTGACGACCTTCGCGCGTCGGCAGCGCTGGGTGCCATGAAGGGCGTCGTGCGAACGCTTCAGGCGCACCCGGCGCAGCGAGCGCGCGCTACCGAGACCTTGGCCGACGTGCTGCTGCGAATCTTCCGCTGAGTGGAACGCGAAAAAAAAGGGCAGATCGCCGGGAAAACCGCGGTGCGCGGCATTCCGCGGGTCCACCGTTCAGCGAGGGCGAGCTTCTTCGGGTTCGCGGCTTGCGTCGACCCCGTCTGCGCCGCCGTCCACGTCGTCGGCCGAGAGCGTGGCGTCGGAGTCGTCGAGCGCCGTGTCGATGCGCTCGAGGATGCCCTCGAGCTTCTCGCGCCATGTCTGCTCCAGACTGGCGCGGCGTGCACGCTCTTCTTCGAGCTCGTGGGCCAGCGTCAGGGCGACGAGCACCAGCTGGTTCGACGACAGCGCACGATCAGGCCCTGCGATCTCGCGCAGGCGCGCGTCGACGACGTGGGCGAGACGGTGGAGCTCGGACTCATCGGCGCTGGCGCGGACGCGGTAGGTCTGTCCGCCCACGCTCAACTCCACTGCAGGCCGCTCCATCGAGGCGCGACGCTAGCAAAGAGTCGCGCGAATGGAAATGGGGCGCTGCGCGGATCGGTGAGGTCGACGCGCGCGCCCGTTCGCCGACCCTAGGCGTTCTTTGTGGATAAGGTGGGGCGCAGCTCGGGATCACTCCGACGAAGGGCCGCGTATCCACTGGTATCCCAGGAGGAACGGCATTGCCGTCAGGAGCCCATCGAGCTGGAGCGCGATGACGATGGCGCTGTCGCGCGAGGGGCCGAGTCCCTGGTGCAGCCCGACGACGAGCCCGGTCGCCATGACGTAGCTGCCGTGAAAATTGTAGCTGCGACTACCGACGAAGATCTCGCCGGCGATCCCCGGCTCCCAGCGTGCGTGGGCATGTCTGGCGAAGGCGCTGGCCGACACCACGAGCGGAACGTAGGCGTGCGCCGGCACGTGCAGCGTAGCGCCAGCGCCGGCGCGGACGTCGGCGAAGTCGGCGGTGGTCAGCATCGCGTGCGGGCCGATCCCGAAGTCCGCGTTCCGAGCGCGTCCGAACAGCACGTCGCTCCGAAGCCCGTTGTACCAGCAGGTGTCCTGCCAGTACGCGCCGTCCGCACCCGTGCCGCAGACTCCGGTGAGGAGGGCCGCGTTCCACTGTGGGTCGGCGGCGGCGCTCGCGGGTGCGCTGGCCGCCACGGCGGCCATCACTGCAGCGATCCGTCGCACGGCGGCGACGATAGCCGGTCGAGGACCTTCGTCCCAGCGCACGCACCGTGGGCGCGGGTGCCGATGCGACCCGCGCGCCCCGGCGCTGAGGCTCGGCCTCCGACGTCTACCGGGAATCGTGACTCGGGGTCGTGCGTCGTCAGCCGCAGCGGCAGGGGTTGCCCGGGAGCGTGTTGCCATACCGCGCGCAGCAGAGGCGGCAGTCGTAGGCCTCGTCCTGCCCGAAGATGCACTGCGACCCCGTGTCCCCCGTCAGCGGCTCGTCGGGGAGGGTGCACTGGTAGCCGGTCCTCACCGGGTCGTCCGCCTCCACGGGGAAGGCCACGAGGCACCCGTTGCAGACGACGATCGGGTACGTGAGCTCGGCGGACTCGACGTCGTCGCCGCCCAGGGTCTCGCCGAACACGCGCACGTTCGCGATGAGCGTCACCTGCCCGCCGCCGCCGGTGGCGGCGAACTTCTGGCCCACGCTCTGGGGGATGAGGGTCGTCCCCATGACCCCGAGGCCCGGCGCGTCGCCGCTGGCGGGGTCCACGAACCCCGATCCCGGAACCGTGAACTCCGCGACCAGGCGCTCGCTCGTGTCCAGGAGGCGCACCTCCGAGCCCCGAAGCGCCACCCGCGAGGTCTCGGTCCTGACCTGGTCGCGGTCGCCGCGCTTGGTGAGCTGGTTGCCCACCAGCAGGGCCGCGTCGTATCGAAGCGAGAACGCCACGTCCAGCACACCCTGGCTCCGGAACAGGCCCCCGACGTCCGGCTTGGCGATGCACTCCGGCGCCACGACCGCGATGACCTGTCGCACGAAGAGCATGCTGTCGTTGTCGGCGCAGCCCGAACTGCCGAGCGTCAGGGCGCCCAGCCCCACGGCAGCGGTCAGATACTTCGGCAACCGGTTCGTCATGGATCGTCCTCCGGCTCGGGCGTCGGCGCCGGGATCGGTCGCCGAAGGCCAGCACTGGTTCAGCAGCAAGTGTATCGGGCGCGCCAGCGACGCGCCAAACAAAGGGAGGCCAGCGCGGCTCGCGTGGCCGCTCGAACCCAGTCGGTGGAGCCCGCGCGGAGCGGCGCGCCGTGGATGACCGCGGGTGGGCGCAACACCGACCTGATCCGACGCGCAGCCCGCGCCGCACCGCGGCTTATACAAGCCAGCGGGCCGACTCGCCGGGGCATCGACGCACCCGACCGGGCCCCATCACCCGGACTGCGACGCGATGGCGAGTCGGCGCACGTCGGCGACCGGCAGGTCCACGGTCTCCACGGCTCCCGCCGCGTTCGCCGCGACGAACCGGATCGACGCGCCGGACCGCTTCTTGTCGTGACCGATGAGCGCGCTCGCGGCGGCCACGTCGTGCGCCGCCAGATCCACCGGCAGCCCGAGGCGCGCGAGCAGCGTCGTGACCCGCTCGACCAGCTCCGGCGGCGTGACTCCCAGGCTGCGTCCGATGCGCAGCGCCGCGACGAGCCCGAGGCTCACCGCCTCTCCGTGCGTGAGCCTGCCGTAGCCGCCGTGGGCCTCGAGGGCGTGCCCGACCGTGTGCCCCAGGTTCAGCACCGCTCGAAGCCCGTCTTCGCGCTCGTCGGCGCCCACTATTCGCGCCTTGACCCGCACCGACCGGCGCACCAGCTCCACGATGCCGTCGGGGTCGCGCGCCAGGATCGCGTCGTGCCGCGCCTCGATGGCGTCGAGGAGCGGTCCGTCGCCGATGAGCGCCGTCTTCACGACCTCCGCGAGAGCGCTCCTGAACCCGCGCTCGGGCTCGGTGCGCTCGAGGTCGGGGTCACACAGCACGGCGCCAGGCTGCCAGAACGCCCCGACGGCGTTCTTGGCGTCGCCGAGGTCCACCGCGGTCTTTCCCCCCACGGAGGCGTCGACCATGGCCAGCAGCGTGGTCGGCAGGCCCACCCACCGCACGCCGCGCATCCACGTGGCCGCGGCGAACCCGGCGATGTCCGTGACCACGCCGCCCCCGAGGGCGACGAACACGCTGCGTCGATCGCAGCGAGCGTCCTGCGCCGCGGACCAGACTCGAGCCAGCGTTGCCGGGGACTTGTGGTCCTCTCCGGCGGGGAAGAGCGCCCTCGCGACCCGATGCCCGCGCGTTCTCAGGTGCTCCTCGACGGCGTCCGCGTGGAGTGCGGCGACGGTCTCGTCCGACACGAGGAGGATGGCGGACGCGCCCTCGGTTCGTTCGCCGAGGAGGCTTCGGCAGCCACGGGCGACGTCGACGCAGTACGTCCGCGCGCCCGCCGCGACGGCGATGGGGTCGCGCCGCCAGACGTCGATCACCGCGTCGGCGACGTCCTCGGGCGCCCTGCCCTCCGTGGAGACGGCGGCGTGAGCCTCCGCGTAGGCCTCGCGGCGCGTTTCGAGCAGTCGAGTCGCCGCCTCCCGACGGGCGTCGGCGTCCGCGGTCTCCAGGAGGGGACGGGCACCGCCCGCCGACCGCCGCACGATCTCGTCGACGCCCGCGTGCAGCGTCACGACGACGCCCCGATCGAGCACCTTCAGCCGCGTGGAACGGTCCAGGAGCGCGCCGCCGCCGAGCGCGACGACCGCGGCGTCGCTCGCGAGGACGCGGTCGAGCGCCTCGCGCTCCATCCGGCGAAACGTTCCCTCACCCTCGCTCCGAAAGAGCTCGGCGATCGAGCGGCCGGCCACGCCCTCGATGATCGCGTCGAGGTCGACGAGCTGCGTGCCGGTGCGCTGCGCGACGATCCGACCGACGGTGGACTTGCCGGTCGCCATGAAGCCGGTGAGGAAGAGCGGGCGCGGCACGCTCGCGAGCTTACCGCGCGGCGCCACTCGTCGCCGAACGCGCCTTCGCCGTGACCCGGGGGTGCTCGGGGGGCTCCCTGCCCGCGGCCCGCCCGAGGCTCGGCTTTCCGGCGAGCGGCGTGCGGGATACCTTGAGCGCCCATGCGGACGCTCGCGCTCGTCAAGTACGAGGGTCTCGGCAACGACTTCCTGGTCGCCGATGCCGAGACCGAGTCCGCGCTGACCCCCTCGGACGCTTCGTGGCTCTGCGACCGTCACTTCGGCGTCGGTGCGGACGGCGTGATCCTGGTGCTCCCCGCGGAGCGATCCGACGCCCGGATGGTCGTCCTCAACGCGGACGGGTCACGTCCCGAGATGTGCGGCAACGGGCTGAGGTGCGTCGCGTACCACGTGGCGTCGCGCTCGCGCCCGCTTTCGCCGCAGGTCCGTCTCGCCACGGACGCGGGGGACCTCTCGTGCGACGTCCGCCCGGAAGTCGCCGGGGCCATCGTGACCGCGGAGCTCGGCACCGGTGTTCCCGCCGAAACTCTGGAGGTGGAGCACGATGGCCGCGCGCTGTCGTTCGCGCGGGTCTCCATGGGCAACCCCCACGCGGTGCTGTTCACCGACCCATGGAGCGACTCCGCCATCGACGCCTTCGCCCCGCGAGTCTGCGCCGCGGTGCCCGGCGGCACGAACGTGGAGTTCGCCACGATTCGCGACGCCGGCCACATCGACCTCGTCGTCTGGGAACGCGGAGTGGGTCGCACCCTCGCCTGCGGTACCGGCGCGGGCGCGACCGTGGTCGCCGCGGCGCTCGTGGACCGGGTCGGCTTCGACGCGCCGGTTCGGGTGAACCTTCCGGGCGGTCCCCTCGACATCGTGGTCGCCCGCTCGTCGCTGCGCGTGACGATGTCCGGTCCTGCCCGCCGCGTGTTCACCTGCCAGGTCGAGCTTCCGTGACCGACGCCCTCCACGTGATGGCGATCGTCGACGAGCCGCCCACGATGGAGCTCATGGAAGCGGTCTTCGTCGGTGTGGGCGACGACCTGGTGATCGCGACGGATCTGGCCGAGGGCCTCGCGCGCGCGGCGGCCGAGGTCCCCGAGGTCGTCTTCATCGACGTGGCGCTGGGCAACGGCGCCGGGCTCGCCCTCGTGCATCACCTCCGCACGGTCTCGCCCACCGTGAGCGTCTACGCGCTCGCGAAGCAGGACACCCCGGAGCTGGGCTCGAAGGTCATGGCGCTCGGCGGCGCGGGTGTTCTCACCTTCCCGATCACCGGTGACGAGCTCCTGACGGCCGTCGGGGAGGTCCGTCGCCGGCTCGCCGGGGAACGAGAGCGCGAGCGCCTCGAGGGCGAGGCGCGCCTCGTGCGAGAGGGCTCGGCCCTGGTTCATCGGGTCTCCGAGGTCGCGGACGCCGGCACCCGCACCGAGGCGGCGACGCGCCTGGCGGAGATCTTCGGAGAAGCCACGGGCGCTTCCGCCGTGCTCGTGTACGTACCCGCCGGCGAGGGATCGACACAGCTCGTCCGGGCCGCCACCGTCGGCGACCCGGGAGGCGCACCGTCGTTCTGCGAGGAGATGGACCTCCACCAGTTCGCCCGCGCGAGCCGCCTGGACGTCGTCCCGCTCACGCTCAAGCGGCAGACCAGCGGCCTCGTCGCCCTGGCCGGCGCGCGGCGACTCCTCGAGGACGCGGCGCCCCTGGTGGAGCTGCTGGCGGTCCAGGCGGCGACGACGCTGGCCCTGGTTCACGAGCGTGAGCGCTCGCACCGAGGCGCGATGAAGGACCCGGGCTCCAGCGCCTACACGTTCGCGTACTTCGTGGACGTGGCAGGTCGCGAGATCGACAAGGCGAGGCGCCACGGTCGCCGCTTCGCCCTGGCCACCGTCGCGTTCGACCCCGACGAGCAGGCGGGAACGTCCCACGTCATCGACGCGGCCTGGGGCGCCGAGGGTCGAGACATGGGAACGCTCGAGATGGCGGAGCGGCTCCTCGGCGCCGTTCGCGACACCGACGTGCTCGCCCGCGTGGACGAGAACGAGTTCTACCTGCTGCTGCCGGAGACCGGAGGGGTGGGCGCGCACACCCTTCGGCGCCGCGTCATGCGGTACCGAGGACGGACGGACGGACGTCGCGGGAGTCGCGAGGGGGTCGACCTCGTCATGGGGTGCGCCACGTTTCCCCACGACGGTCTCGACCTCTCGCGCCTGCTGCGCGCCGCGAAGCAGCGAGCCGAGGCGCAGCAGCGCTCCAGCGTACGTCGCTTCCGGCTCGAGGAGCTTCCCCTCGGTGAGATCCTCGACGTCCTGCTCCTTCGCGCGGGCGACACGGAGAAGAACGGCGTCGGCCTCGACGCGCCTCGCCGTGTCGAGCTCCCGTTGATGGACTTCATCGCCATGGGCGTCGCAGCGGCGACAGAGGCCGTGCGAACGGGCTCCGTGCAGCTCGTGGCGACCGAACGCGGCGGCATGAGCCTCGGCAGCGCGCTCCGCGCCCAGCTCGGTGAGGACGGCGATCGAGTCCGCATCCGCACCGTCGACCTCTCGCGGCACCCGGAGCTGGCGAACCTCGAGGCGCTCACGATCGTGTGCGAGGTGAGCGCGGTCGCCATGCTCGCGCGGACCGAGGGGTCCATGACGCGTGCCGTCCACGCGGCCGATCCGCTCCTGGCCGACCTGGTGACCCAGCGCCTCGGCGAGGCGAGCGGCGAAAGGTTGCTCGACTGATGGCGCGTCACGTCTTGGTCGTGGACGAGGACGTCGATCGGCTGGGGTCGCTGGCGTCGGAGCTGCGTTCTCGCGGGCTCAGTGTGAGCCTCGCCGACGACGCGGCGTCCGCGGCGGCCGGCCTTCGCAACCGACGCGCCGACACGATCGTGGTCTCGCGGGGTCTGTGCCCCAGCGTGAGAGAGATGGTGGCGGCACACAAGACGACCCTCGACGTCCCGATCCTGGTCCTGGACTCCGCCGCCGAGGGCCCGGACGTGGTCGCGCCCACGGACTTCGACGGGATCGCCAACCGCCTCTTCGCGCTGCGAGTCGAAGCGCCGGTCGCCGCGGCCGAGCGTGGCGACTTTCGGGGACGTCTGGAGCAGGTGTCCATGCCGGACCTCCTTCAGCTCCTGGGCATGAACCAGCGCACCGGGACGCTGGGCGTCACCACGCCGTCGGGGGCGGGGGAAGTCAGGCTCGTGCAGGGGCGCATCGTGGACGCCGTCTACCGCCGGCTCGAGGGCGAGAAGGCGCTCTACCGACTGCTCGTCGAAGGTGAAGGGACCTTCGCGTTCGCCGGAGGTGCGCCGTCACCGATGAAGCGCGTCGACCTGCCGATGAACACGCTCCTGATGGAGGGCCTGCGGCAGGTGGACGAGGTACGGGAGCGAAGGGCTAGGCTCGTCTCCGACGACGATGCGCTGCTGGCGGTCGCCGCCCCGGCCGACGACGCTCCCGACGCCGACCGGCGCGTCGCCGAGGTGCTCACCGCGCCGCTCACCCTCGACGAGCTGCTGGACGACGTCGCCCTGCCGGATCTGGAGGTCATCACCGCGGCCGCGCGCCTGGTCGAGGCGGGGATCGTGCGCCGCGTCCCGCGCGGAGCGCTCCACGCGGAGCTCGCCGGCAGCGACCGCCTGGCGGTGCTCGCGGCGCTCGTGCGTCGTCTGGCCCGGCCGGGGTTCGAAGGAGCGCCCCGCATGGTCATGGCGTCGACGCCGCAGCGGCTCGCCACCGTCGCCCACTCGGTCCGGCGCATCGCGAATGCCCTGGCGCCGGCGGAGTCCCTGCCCGCGGCGCCGGTTCCCCACGTGCTCGCCACCCTGCGTCTCGGCGAAACCGATCTCGACGTGGTGGGCCTTCCGGTTCTCGACGCCTACTGCCCGCTGTGGTCGCTGTCGCTCCCCGGGGCGCTCGCGGCGGTGCGTCTCGGGTCGCTCGCCTCTCCGGCGCTCGACGAGGCCTGCGCGGCCTGCGAAGTCCCGCTGCTCGACGCCGCCGAGATCGCGGGAGATCTGGACGAGGCCGACCCGGCGCAGATGGCGGGGCTCATCACGGCAGCCCTGACGATGCTCGCCCAGACCTGAGAAGAATCAGCTCCCGACCGGCGCGACGTGGCCGAACGCTCCGAGCACCAGATCCACGAGCTTCGTCGTCGCTTCCACCGCGCGGTCGGCCTCGCCACGCTCCACGTAGCGCATGCCGAGTCCCTCGATGGCGCACACCAGTGCGTAGGCCTTCGCCTCGTCGGGTGGCTGCGCGACCAGGCCGCGGGCGTGGGCACCCGCGAGGCCGGACACCAGCAGGTCCGCGAACCGGGCGCGCGCGGCGTGGCGGCGAAAGGCGTGCGCCGGTCCCGCGGCGGCGATCTCCCGCTGCACCACGACGGCGACCTCGGCGTTGCCGGCCAGCAGCGTCAGGTAGTCGCCGATGCCCGCGCGGAGCCGCTCGACGGGGTCGGCGATGGCCTCGAGGCGCTGCTCGAGCGCGCGAAAGAACTCGGCGTTGACGTGATCGAACACCCCGACGAGCAGCTCCTCGAGACCCGAGAAGTGAGCGTAGAACGTCGCCCGGCTCAGCCCGGCCCGCACGAGCACCTGCTCGACCGACGCGGCGCCGTACCCCGCTCTACCGAACACGGTGATGGCGGCGTCGAGCAGCGCCCGACGCTGCTCGTCCTTGCGCTGCCGCTTGCTCTTCGAGCGGTCGTACTTCCCGCGTCCGCCGCCCTTGCGCGCGGGCGACCGGCTTCGCGGCTTCGACGAGGGGGGTGGCATCCAGGAGGCGGGGGGCGGCGTGCGCCCCTTCGCCATCCTATCAGCCAAGCGTCGGTCGTCGCGCTCGCCGGCGTGGAAGGGACGCAGCGCCTAGCGGAACCAGCCGCACATCCCTTCGACGCAGCCGCACGCCGCGTCGGAGGGTGCGACGCACTCGCACGTGGAGACGCCGGGTCCGAAAGCCGGGTTGTGGCAGGTCTCGCCGCCGCAGCCGCCCCCGACGCAGTCGGCGTCCGTCGAGCACGTGTCGCCGCGCGTCTTGGCGCAGGCCTCGGTGACCAGCTCCCGCTCGCGAACGCACACGCCGGGGCAGTCCGCGCCGCCGTTGCCGGGATCGCACGTGTCACGCGGGTCGTCGGTGCAGGCCAGCCCGTCGGGGCAGGCCTCGCCAGCGAAGCCGCCGCACGAAGGCGGCTCGGGGCACGCGGCGTAGGCCACGAGGCACTCGTCACGGTCGGCGAACAGAGCGCCGCAGTCGCTGCCGACGCACGTGCAGGTCACCGGTTCGCACGTGAGCCCGCTCCAGGTGAACCCGAGGTGCGCCAGGCACTCCTCGGGGCCGCTTCGCGCGTCCATGGCCTCGCAGGAGGGCCCACACGCGATCTCGATGCAGGCTCCTCCGGGCGGAGTGCAGATCCCGCAGCTCGAGTTGCAGCACACCTCGCCGGCGGCGCAGACGTTCGCTCCGCACGGCTCACCGCCCGGGCCACCGCACGCGGGCTCCTCGGGTCTGCAGTCGCCAGACGAGTTGCAGGCGTGGACCGCCGCGGGTGCGACGCAATCGAGATCGGCAGGGTCACAAGGCGAGCACTCGTCGCCGCAGGTGAGCCCCGCACACGCGTCGTAAGGCGCCTGACCGCCGTCCTCTGCGCACGCGATCGCGATGCAGGCTCCTCCGGGCGGGGTGCAGATCCCGCAGCTCGCGTTGCAGCAGACCTCCCCCGCCGCGCACGAGGCGGGCCCGCACGGCTCGCCTTTCTTCGAAGCCGCGCCGTCGTTTCCGAGCGAGACGTCGTCGCCGGCGCAGCCGCCACGGGCGCCGAGCAGGGCCGGCAGCGCCAGCAGCAGCGCGACGGGCAGGAGCCGCTGGACGCGGCGCGGGCGAAGTGAGTTCTTGGGGGTCGAGTGCATCATGCTCGGTGAGTGCGTGCTGGGCGGCGCATCCGTCACGAATTCGCCCTTCAGCGGTCCGCGCAAGCGCCCCGGACGCGCGGGGCGAGGGGAGAGCGCGGGAACCTCGCCGCGAAGCTCTCGGCGGCGGCGCGGCCCTCGGCGCTGCGGCCGAGGTCGCACAGCGCGATCGCGCGCGCGGCGGCCCGCTCCTCTGTCAGCGCGCGTCCCGGCGCCGCCACGCCGCCCTCGTCGAGCAGCCCCAGGGCGTCGTCGGGGCGCCCCTCGCGCAGAGCCCGCGTGGCGGCTACCACGCGCTCCAGCTCGGCGGAGAAGGCGTCGGGTGACCAACGCGGTGGTACTCGGCCTCGCCGCCCACGTCGATGAGTTGGGGA
>CAZARU010000156.1:0-15708 GCA_964487605.1 uncultured Polyangiaceae bacterium | reverse complement strand
GGAACCGTCCATCCACACGACCTCGGGCAGCATCGCCTCCGCCGCCGGGTGCATTCCGTTCGGCACCCCCTCCGCCCCCGGGGCCCCCGGGCGGTCGGGGCGTGCCGCCGCCCATGCCTCGGTCGGTACCGCCTCCCCCGCCGCCGGCCCCTGCCGCAGGACCGGCTCAGTCGTACGGGGCGCTCTCCATCTACTACGCCGGTGAGCGCTACCCCGTGACCAAGGACCGCTTCGTGATCGGTCGCGGCAAGCAATCGAGCGATCTGACCATCAAGGACCCGAACGTTTCGCGTCAGCACGCGATGGTCGAGTTCCTGAACGGGCAGTACTACATCGTGGACATGGGCTCGACGAACGGCATCGAGTACAACGGCCAGCGAGTTCAGCGCAAGGTGATCAACGACGGAGACCTGTTCAAGGTCTGCGATCACGAGCTGCGCTTCTCCTACGCGTGACGCATGGCGGTCGTACAGAGGACCGCCCCCGCCCTCCTCGCGACGCTGGCGGCGAGCCTCTCGACCGCGAACGCGGAGTCGCCTTTGTGGGGCGTAGAGGGCGTGCCGCTGCACGAAGCGACTCGCAGCGTGGAGGTCCGTCGTCATGACGAGCCGGTTCAGCGGAGGCCCCGACGCGACGCACGGGAGCGTCGAGGCTCGCTCTCTCTGGGGTCGCTCCTCCCGCTCTTCGATGCGAGGCACGGCCCGGGATGCGCGGCGCGCTGGCTGGCGATCGGACCGAGCGCCTGGGTGTGCGAGGACCACGTGCGAACGTCGGCCTCGCTCCCCATGCGGCCGAAGGAAGTGCCCGAGATCGTCCCGGATGGCCTACCTCTGCGGTACCACTTCGTGGGGCGTGACGGAGCCCTCGGGTACGCCAACCTCTCGGTGGCCGAGGAGGGGAACCCGGACTACGAGTTTCAGCCCGGGTTCGCCGTCGCGATCATCCAGGAAGCCAGCAAGGGCCCGGGCCAGCTCTTCGGATTGACCACCAAGGGCCTCTGGATCCCGATGCGCGACGTGGCGCGCGTCCAGGGCTCGGCCTTCGCCGGTGTCTCGCTCGGCGGCGCGGCGCTCGACTCCGTCGCGTGGGTTTACACGCGCCGCGCCGCCCTGTACGCGAGCCCCGCGGGGCGCCGCCTTGCCGGACGGGAGGTCGTCCGCCACGAGCGACTCGTCGTCCTGGAGGCGCGAGAGAAGGGCGGTCGTCCGTGGCTTCGGGTCGGAGACGATCAGTGGGTCCGCGGTGGAGACGTGCGTACGCCACGCGCCACGACGCCGCCGCCAGAGGCGGCTCCCGGCGAGCGTTGGATCGACATAGACGTGGAGCGCCAGATTCTGACCGCCTACGAGGGCGACCGCGCGGTCTTCGCCACGCTCATCTCCACCGGCAAGGGCTCGGGCGCCAGCATCCTCGCCACACCGCTCGGCGTTCACCGAATCTGGGTGAAGCTCCGGACGAGTGACATGACGAACCTGGAGGACGAGGATGCGAGCCGTTACTACGCCATCCAGGACGTCCCCTGGGTGATGTACTTCAAGAAGGGCTACGGCCTTCATGGCGCCTTCTGGCACGACGCCTTCGGCACCGTCCGCAGTCACGGATGCGTGAACCTGTCTCCGCTCGACGCGCAGTGGCTGTTCCACTGGGTGGGGCCCAGGCTCCCGACGGGGTGGACGGCGGTCCTTCCCACGGAGTACGACCAAGGGACCATCGTCAGCGTACGGAGGTGACCATGACGCAGAACGCCATCGAAATCGGCCGAGACACGCTGGTCGCGCTCGCCGCCATCGCGTGGGCCGATGGGAAGATCGATCCGCCGGAGGCCGAGGGGCTGCGGGCGACGGCGGCTCGACTCCAGCTCGGCGCCGACGACCTGCAGGCCGTCGAGGCGTCGATCGCCAGGCAAGTGACGCTGTCCGAGCTCGAGACGATCCGGATGACCCGCCTGACCCGGTTGTTCACGTATGCCGCCGCGACCTGGATCGCGAAGCTGGGTGGAGGAGCCGCGGGGCCGGCTGAGCAGGCTGCATTGGACGCCCTCGGCGACCGGCTCGGACTGTCTGCCGTGGCCCGGACGCGCGCCGCGAAGGCCGCGGACGCCATCGGCATCGCAGCAGGTGACGACCCGAAGAGCTACGATCTGGATCTGCTCCGCTCCCGACTCTCGGCGAGCCTGAGCCAGGTCGGCGACGACTGACGCGATTCGCATGGTCTCGATCGTCCACGCCGCCCGCGACCTCGGGCGAATCCGCGAAATTTCGACCGTCCTCGTGCGGCACGGCTTCGGCGAGATCGTGCAGCGACTGGGCGTCGGACGCCGCTCGAAGGGGGACGACGGACCTTCCGCCGAGGAGGAGGCTGCGGGAGCGGCGGTTCGCGAGCGCGCCTCCTTGGCCGTGCGGGCACGCATGGTCCTCGAAGACCTGGGGCCGTCCTTCGTCAAGCTGGGTCAGATTGCCTCGACGCGACCGGACGTCCTGCCCGCCGATCTGATCACCGAGCTGAAGAAGCTGCAGGACTCGGTGCCGCCGGTCTCCTTCGCGGAGATCCGAGCCCAGGTGGAGCGGTCCCTCGGAACGAAGCTGGAGGACGTCTTCGTCGAGTTCGATGAACGGCCGCTCGCCGCCGCGAGCATAGCGCAGGTACACCGCGCGAAGCTCAAGACCGGCGATGCGCTCGAGGAGGTCGTCGTCAAGGTTCAGCGCCCCGGGATCGCCGAGAAGGTGGCCAGTGACGTCGACATCCTCCACACGTTCGCCACGCTGGTCGAGCGGGCGATCCCGGAGAGCAAGATCTACTCACCGGTGGGCCTCGTGCAGCAGTTCGACCGAGCCATCACGAGCGAAATGGACTTCACCACCGAGGCGGAGAACGCCATCCGGTTCGCTCAGAACTTCTCCAAGTTTCCCAAGGCGAAGTTCCCCAAGCCTTTCAAGGAAGCGTCGAGCAAGCGCGTCCTGACGCTGGAGTTCCTGGACGGCGCGAAGATCGAAGAGGCGATCGCGATCGGCCACTCGGGTAAGAAGCTGGCGCGCATCGGTCTGGACATCGTCGTGAAGCAGATCTTCGAGGACGGCTTCTTCCACGCCGATCCGCACCCCGGAAACATCCTGGTGCTGGGCGAGGTGGACGACCCCGTCTATGCGATGATCGACCTGGGCATGGTCGGGAGGCTCAGCCCGCGCATGCGCGACCTGACGGTGGACGTGATGGTCGCCGCGGTCCGCCGCGACTACGACGCCGTGGCCGACGCGATGTACCACGTGGGTACACCGACGAAGAAGATCGACATGAACGCCTACCGCGCGGAGGTCGCGCTCCTGGCCGAGAAGTACCTCGGGAAGCAACTCCGCGACATCGAGCTGTCCAGCATGATTCGCGACCTGGTGCAGGGCGCGACGAAGTACGGCCTGGAGATCCCGACCGATTTCATGCTCGTCGGCAAGGCGCTGATGACCGTCGAGGGTGTCGGCAAGGAGATCGATCCGGAGCTCGACGTCTTCGAGGAGGTGAAGCCGCTCTTCCTCGACATCTTGAAGAAGCGCTACTCACCGGAGCGACTGGGGAACGAGCTGCTCCGACGCATCGAGCGGCTGAGCGGTGCCACGGAGAACGTGCCGGAGCAGATTCAGGAGGTGCTCGAGGATCTCCGCCTCGGGCGGCTGAGCATTCGGACGAAGGACACCGATTCACCGGCGACCCTCGATCGGCTCGGCCGGCGCGTGCTCGTGGGGCTGGTCGCCAGCGCGCTCATCGTCGGCGGCGCCTTCGTCCTCGCGAGCGCACAGCGCGATGGCGGAGTCGTCTACGACATCGCGGGCGCGGTCATGCTCGTGGCGGCCGTCGGCGTGCTGGCCGGGCACGCCATGCTCGACGCCTACCGCGCGTTCCGCAGGCGCGAGTGACGCGACCAGCGTGCGCGCGCCGCGCGATCAGCCAGGGACCTTGCCCTGAAGGAAGAACGCGATGAGGAACGCGAAGAGGACGAGCGACTCGATGAGCGCCAGGCCGATGATCATCGGCGTCTGGATTCGCGGGGCAGCGCCGGGGTTTCGGCTGATGCCTTCGACCGCGGCGGCCGCCGCACGACCCTGACCCATTCCGGCGCCGAGCACCGCCAGACCAATCGCGACGCCCGCGCCGAGCGCGGCCATCGCCTGCGCGTCGAAAGCGTTCGCCGGGGCGCCGCCACCCTGCGCCAGGGCCGTCGACGACATCAACGTGGTGGCCGAGGCGGCCAGCAGCGCGAGCTTGTTCTTCGTTGACATCCGTTCAGTCTCCTTTTGATCCGACGCACCGCGTTTAGTGCTTTTTCGCCCCCGTGCAAAGTGAAAATCAGTGGGCTTCGTGTTCCGTCGCGAGCCCGATGTAGATGATCGTGAGAAGCGTGAAAACGAGCGTCTGGATGACGATCACCAGGCACCCGAGCAGCATGACCGGCAGTGGGACCAAGAGAGCGATGAGCCCTGCGACGGTCGCGAGCAGGAGGTGATCCACGGCCATGTTGACCATGAGCCGGACGGCGAGGG
Source organism: uncultured Polyangiaceae bacterium (assembly GCA_964487605.1). Lineage (GTDB taxonomy): Bacteria > Myxococcota_A > Polyangia > Polyangiales > Polyangiaceae > JAJDAH01. Next base: position 11,179 of record CAZARU010000156.1, on the reverse strand, counting down.
TCACCGGCCGAACGCAGAGGGAGATCGTCTCGATCACGAAGATGAGCGGCGCGAGGTACCACGCGGGACCCGCCAGGTGCTTCACGTACCCCAGCCCCTGCTCCTGAAGTCCGTACAAGTTGAAGAGCACGAACACGACGATTGCGCAGCCCAGCGTGATGCTCAGGTGGCTCGTGGCCACGGCCATGCCGGGGAACAGCGCGAGGACGTTCGAGAAGAACACGAAGCAAGCGGAGACGGCGACGATGGGGAAGTACTTCTTCGCCCGCTCCGCGTCCATGACGCTCTTCGACAGATCGTAGAAGAAGCCGAGGAAGGCTTCCATGAACGTCCGCAGCGTCAGCCGCTCTTCCGGCACGACGGCGTCGTCAGTCTCGGCCAGCTTCGCCCGCACGTGCAACCCGATGAGAAGCAGCAGGACGGCCACGATGAGCGCGGTCGCGAGCGGTTCCCAGCTCCGCCACGTGGGCTCGGTCTTCGCGACGAGGCTCGTCCCGAGGATCTGGGCGTTGTGCCCGAGGGTGTCCTTCACGTAGTGCAGGAGGTACGTGACCCACGTGGTGTGGTCGGGCATGTCAGCCCTCCTCCGGTGAGCGACCCTGGGGTGCGAGCTGCGAGAACACGATGCCGAGCGGCAGCGCGCCGTACCCGATGGCCAGCGGCAAGAGGGCAACGACACCCTGGTCCGCCAGCCAGTAGATCCCGCCGAACAGGAACGCGATCTTGGTGACGGCCATCAGCCCCCACGGCAGGCGGCGCGCGTCGCCACCGAGCAGCGCGCGCACGGTGAGCGTGATGACGAGGAGGTTCGCCAGGGCGATTGCGGCACCTGCGCCCACGCTGGCCGCGACGGCAGGCCCGGACGTGCCCCACGCCACGGCGCTCATCACGGCACCCGATGCCAGGACCGTGAGGGTCACCGCGGGAACCGTTCGATCACGCTCAGCCATCGTCGTCGCCATGAAACTTCCTTCGCGCTTCCTTTGCTTCCGCTTCCAGCCGGTCCGCCTCTCGGTTGGCTCGGTCGATCTCGCGCCACAGGGCTCGAAAGCCCGCGGTGGCACCGAGCGCCAGACCGGTCAGCGTGAGCCAGGGGGCCGAGGCCAGTTTTCCATCCAGCCACCGTCCGACCGCCAGCCCGAGCAGCACGCTCAGGACGAACTCTATGCCGACCGTCGCGTAACCGCTCGAACCCTTCCAGTATTTGTCCAGCACACCGTGAGGCGCGGGTCGAGTACCAGGCTCCCGCGGTGGGGTCAACGAGGAGGTGAGCGGACAGCCAGGTGCTATTCTGCCGGCATGAGCGCTCCGGTTCGGCTCGTAGCCCTGGTCCTGTCGTTCCCCTCGGTGGCGGTCGCGCAGGGGGCGCAGCCGCAGCAGGCACCCCCTGGACCTCCGCCGGCGGGGTACTACCAGCAGCCTGCCGGGCCCGCGCAGGGACCGCCGGCGGGAGCGCCTGCCGCGGGGGTGTACGAGCCACCTCCGCCCGGCCATGGCCCGGCGCCGATGCTCGTCTACGAGCCGCCGCCGCCACCGAAGCCGCGTCACCGAGCCCCGAAGGAGTCCCTCTGGATCGGCGCTCGAGCGGGGTGGTTCATTCCGTTCGGCGACCTGTGGGGTCGATGTCGCATCGATGCGCGCGGCTACGAGACCTGCGACGTCAGGTCGTGGCGCGACTTCGCGTCGAGCGGGACGCTGTGGGAGCTGGACGCCGGCGCGCGGCTCGGACGGCGAACCAACTTGTTCCTGCTGTGGGAGCACGGGTCACTCGGGCGCGGCGAGGACTTCAAGGGGGCAAATGGCGGACAGGAGTTCGGCACGACCGAGTACTACGCCCTCGGGATCAGGCACTCGTCCAACCCGAGCACGGTGGGCTTCGCGAGCGAGATCGGGATCGGCTATCGAACCGCGAAGGCGAAGTGGAAGGACGGTACCGAACTCGAGCTGGCGAGCTTCCCGCTCGAGCTTCGCATCGGTCTGGGCGCCGACATCCGCCTCGCAGACATGTTCGCCATCTCGCCACTGGTCACCCTCGGCGGTGGCGTCTTCACCGAGGCCGAGCTCAGGGGCCCCAACGGCAGCGCCGTCCCCGGGCGAACGCGAGACGACCAGTCCGGGACTCACTCGTGGGTCACGTTCCAGCTCGGCGCGCACTTCGATCTATTCGGAAGCCGGTAGACACTCTGCCGCGCGGTGGCGGGGCGGCGCCACGTCCGGCGTGCGCTCACCGAGCGAGACGGTTGGCCATCTCGATCATGCCCTGAATCGAGCGCGCGAAGACCGGGCGCAGCGCTTCCACGGCCCGGCCTCGATGGCTGACGGCGACGCGCTCCTGGTCCGTCAGCTCGGCGAGCGCTCGGCGATCTCCCCTGAGCACGAACAGTGGATCGTAGCCGAAGCCCCCGGCCCCGCGCGGCGTGCGGGCGATTTCCCCGTCCACCTGCCCGACGACCACCTGGATGGTCGTCCCCGCCCAGGGGTTCGCGAGCGCGAGCGCGCAGCGGAATCGCGCGACGCGCGCGCCATCCTCGACATCCTCCAGGGCGCGCAGCAGCTCGGCGTTGTTCTCGGCATCCGTCGCTCTATCGTGAGCGAACCTGGCCGAACGAACGCCGGGACGCCCGTCGAGCGCCTCGACCTCGAGCCCACTGTCGTCGCCGATGGTGACCATTCCGGTGAACTCGCTGACGATCCTCGCCTTTTGCTCCGCGTTCGCTTCGAACGTTCGCCCGTCCTCGGGGATGGCCACCGGCCGTTGCCCCAGCACGTCCGCCAGCGTGGCGAACTCGACGGGCAGGTCACCCAGGAGGCTGCGAAGCTCCGCAGCCTTCATGTCGTTCGACGTGGCGAGCACCACGGTGCAGAGCGGCGTCACTCGGATCCCCCATTCAAGTGGAGGCGCGTGCTCGGGGTCAAGGCTCCCCGGGGTCACGATCCGGCTCGACCGGAATCGGTCGTACCGGACGGCTCTTCCCTCGATGGGAACTCCAGGACGAAGCGAGTCCCCTGGGGGACCCTCGGGAGACATTCGATGCGACCGAGGTGTGCCTCGACGATTTGCCGGGTGATGGCGAGGCCCAGACCGGTCCCGTGGCCCTTGGTCGTGAAGAACGGCTCGAAGAGCCGCTGACGGGCCTCATCGGCCATGCCGCTCCCCTCGTCGTCCACGGTAACGCGCACCGACCCGCCGGGCGCTCGTGCCACGGACACGCGCACGTGTCCGCCAGCGGGCATCGCCTCCCGGGCGTTTCGTAGCAGGTTGAAGAGCGCTTGCTTCACCTGGGCTTCGTCGATGGGGCAGGGGTCGAGGTCCGCGTCGGCCTCGAACGAGACGCTCGTGCCATGACGCGCGAGGTCCGCACGCATGAAGTCGATGGCCTCTTTCACGACCTCGGCCACGTCCTCCTCGACGAGCCTCGGCGGCTGGCGCCTCGCCACGGACAGGTACTCCGCAGAGAGCGCGGTCAGCCGATCGACTTCGGCCTTGATCGCGCGGGTCAGGGCCCGAGCCTCGTCCCCATCGTCTGGCAGCTCGTCCTCGAGGAGCTCCACGTTCAGGGCGATCGACGAGAGAGGATTCCTGATTTCGTGCGTCACGTGCGCGGCCATCTTGCCGATGGTCGCGAGTCGCTCCGATGCGAGCAGTTCGTCGTTGGCGCGCGCGATGGCCGACACCATGCCTTCGAACGTCTCCGCGAGCTCGCCAATCTCGTCGTTTGACGACACGACCGGACGCGGCGTCAGATCGCCCAGCGCCACGCTCTGGGCGCGAGCAGTGACGGCCGCGAGCGGGCGCAGCACTCGCCTGGCGTACAGGGCCATGAACGCGCCCACCAGGACGCCTCCCAGCGACAGGGCCACGAGCAGCCGGAACGCCAGCCGTTCACGCGCCTTCGCCTCCTCCAGGAGCGCGTCTACCCGCGCGCTCACCCGAGCCTCGAGGGCGCTCAACCGCTGCTTGCCCTGGTTACCCCTCAGCACCAGCTCGTCACGAGCCTTCTTCGCACCTGCGGCGTCCCCTCGATCGAGGGCGTCGAAGAGCGCAGACAGCAGCTCCCTATCCCCCTCTAGAAATCGTTCGATGGACGTGACCTCGGTGGACACGTCCATCGAGCTACTTCGTGCGTCCGGATCGGCGTGACCGGCGAATGCCTGGGCGAGGCGGGTGCGGACGTCTCCGAACGCCTTCGATCTGCCGACCTTCATCGTGACGTCGAACCAGACCCGCTTGTCCGCAGGGTTCCGCGCGTCCGTGATGTGATTGAGTTGCGAGTTCCAGGAGTCCTGGAGGGCGACGGCGTCCCGGAAGGCCAGCGCGAGGGGCAGATAACCCCGCCGCATGAGATCCGCATCCCGGGCGGCGTCGCGCTGAGCACCAACGCTCCACGCCGCCGTGACCGCGAACGCGAGGGTCACCAGCGCGAACGAGAAGAGCACGCGCGCTGCGACGCTCCGACGCCGCGCGCGCGGGAGGGTTCGCGCTGCTTCGCCGGGGTCAGACATCCGGAACGAGTGCCCGACGAACCACGGTCACGAGGTCCATGACGCGCGCACCCGAGCTGGCGAATCGCTTGTGGCTGGCGGCGCACCCCGCCACCAGCACGCCGGCACCGAGCCGCTCGTGATCGCGGAGCACTCGCTGAACGGTCCGTGCCGAGACCTCGGGGAACGTCAGCGGGACCAGGCCGCCTCCGCCCGAACAAAGAGCCTCGGTCCTGTTTCGTGAGAACTCCTCCGGGGGCCGGCCGAGCACCCGCTCCAGGATCTTGCGCGGCGGATCGTATCTGCCGAGACCGCGCCCGAGACGACAAGGGTCGTGCCAGCGAACGACCTGCTCGGCGAGCTCCGCGCAGTGTGCGAGGCGCGGAAGGGCGTCGAGCACCGCGTCGAGGAGCAAGCGGGGCGAGCGGTCTCCGAGCGCCAGCGCGCAACCCGCGTCGACCACCATCAAGGCCGACGTGCCAACCGACGCGTCGAGGGCGCGACGCGCGTCCGCTGCCGCTGCCCTGGCTCCGGCCTCGAGCATCGGCGCGCCACAGCACCCGGTCAGGAGCCGAACGGGACCGGCGAGCGCCACGGCGACACGTACCGCGTCCTCGGCCACGGCGGGCAGCATCCTCGCGTAGCCACAGCCGAGCAGCAGGGCCGTTGGCGCAGAGTCTGCGACGCCGGGGAGCTGGCTCAGCCGCGCGACCACCTCTCGCACCTCCTTCGAACGGCGCTCGCCTCCGTCGACGACCGCGCGGGCCGCAAGAGGTGCCGAACCCGACGCGAGGAAGTCGGCGCGGGCGTCGAGGAGCGTGTCGGCGACGGGGTTGCGGTGATCACATCGTTCTCGACACGCCAGGCAGCCCGTGCAGGCCCATGCGGTGTCCGTGACCGACGAATCGACGTCGAGGTCGCCCCGCGCCGCGAGCCACGCCATGGTCATCTTGCCCCATGGCGTGAGGGTTTCCCTCGGCTCCGCTTCCGAGACCGGACACGCCGCCCGACACAAGCGCGGGCAGTAACCACACGTCTCGAGCGCCGAGGTGCGCGCGGCGAGCAGCGGGAGACTCCTCGAGGTCATCCGGACGTCTTGGTGGGCGCCACGGCCTCGGGAGGCGCCGTCGAGGCACTCCGCCTGCGGTTGCGCTCCGGCTCCGGCGCAGAAGGCGCGGACTCCGGGAGGCGGATCTCGAAGGTGACTCCCGTGGGCGACGACCGTACGGAGATGCTGCCCTCGTGCTCTTCGACGATCTTCTTCACGATGGCCAGCCCGAGCCCCGTGCCGCCCTGCTTGCCGGCCGTGACGAAGGACTGGAAGAGTCGCCCCTCGATCTCCGCGGGGATTCCCGGGCCGGTGTCCGATACCCGGATCACGACCTGACCCTCCTCGCGCTTCGCCTGGATGGTCAGGCGGCCGCCGCGCTCGGCCATCGCCTCGACAGAGTTCCGCGCGAGATTGTGGATGACGCGAGACATCCGCTGCTCGTCGAAGCGCGCGACGAGCTTGGAATCGACGTCGAACTCGAGCTCTATCGCGCGACCATCCACCTCGTGCCCGAGCTGGCGGCTGATGTCCGCGAAGAACTTGTGGAGGTAGACCTTGCGCGCGAAGACGTTCTTCTCTCCACGGGCAAACTCCAGGACCTCGCGCTGCATGGAGGTCAACATGTCGAACTGCCTGAGGACCTCCTCGACGTAGTCGGCTCGCTTCTCGGCGTCGTCGGTGGCCTCCATGAGCTGAACGTACCCGCTGATGACGGTCATCGGGGTCTTGAAGTCGTGAATGATGCCGCTGAGGAGCCTTCCTATGGTCTCGAGGCGTTCGCCCCGCTCGCGTGCCTTGCTCGCGCGAAAGAGGCGAACCGACGTCGCGACGTTCGCACAGATGAGCCGCAGGAGCGACGCATCGTCGTCGGTGAAGGCTCGTCCTCCCTTCTTGCCGAAGAGCCCGATGGCGCCCATCGGCTCGTCGTCCTCTCCCAGGAGCGGGACCGCGAGGACCGACGTGACGGCGAACGGATACTGGCCCTCGACCCGAGGACTCCGGCGGGGGTCGCGCTCCGACTCCCGGAGCATGATGAGTTCGTTCGTGTCCATCGAGGTCGCCAGGAAACCGTCCCCAGCCTTCACGCCGACGTGCATGACGACCGTCGGGTCGTTCGCCGCGATGACGTACTGCACCAGGTCGCCCGTATCCTCTTCGGCCAGGAGCAGCGCAGCACCGGTTCCATCGGTCGCCCTGGAGGCTTCCCCGAGCGCTGCTACTGCGAGCTGATCGAGCGACCCCGCGCGATTCATCGCGCGTTCGAGGCTGAACAGGAGCTTCAAGTCGCGCACGTTGCGCTCGAGCTGATCGTGGGCGTCCAGGATCTGCTTGTTCTTCTGGATGAGCGACAGGAACAGGCGGGAATTGACGATGGCTACGGCAGCCTGCGTGCTGAGGGCGGCGAGGATCTCCTCGTCCTCCTGAGTGAAGCCAGGCCCCAGCTTCTTGTTCAGAACCTGGATGACGCCGATGGTCCGGCCGAGGTGGTTCTTCAGGGGAACCGCGAGGACGTGCTGCGTCCGGTAGCCGGTGAGCTGGTCCCACTCGCGCTCGAACCTGGCGTCGGAGTACGCATCGTCCACCCGGACGGGCTTCCCCGTTTGTGCCACCAGTCCGGCGATGCCATGGCCCACCTTCACCCGAATCGACCGGACTTCTCCACCGACCACCAGACGGCTCACCAGTTCGTTGCTGGTGTCGTCGAGCAGGTACAGCGTGGCCCGCTCGGCGTCGAGAATCTCCGTCACCTTGTCGAGGATCAGCTCGAGCAGATCGTCGAGATCGAGCGTCGCCCCGAGGGCGCTGCCGACCTCGCGAAGAGCCCGCGAGATGCGCTCTTCACGCGCGAGCAGCGCTTCGAGCTCGGCAACGCGGGATCCCACGAGTCGATCGAACCATGGAACTGCCGCGGAAATCCACACGCCGGTCGCTCACGGGGCCCGGCCACGTCGTCGCAGCGTCGAACGCCGGTCGATCGCGCGATCCGCGGATTCTCGTTCGGCCGCGGGCACCTCGGTGGCATCGGGCCACGTCCCTGATATCGTCCCACCCACCGCATGGCGCTGAAGCAACTTCAATTGAACATCCACGGCCGGGTTCAGGGCGTTTACTTCCGAGCAGCGACACAGCGCGAGGCGCGACGACTCGGCCTGACCGGCTGGGTCAAGAACCGCAACGATGGCTCGGTCGAGGTGCTGGCCGAAGGCGAGGAAGTGGCCATTCGCGAGCTCTACGGCTGGGCCCAGCGCGGACCCAGCGCGGCCCGCGTCGACCGCGTGGACACGCGCTGGCGAAGCTTCACCGGAACGCACCCCGACTTCCGGATCGTGGATTGACGGTCCGCCGGCGGGTGCTCCACGCCGACCGCCCGCGCGAGGCGGGGCCTTCGAGCCACGGTACGCGCTGGGCGCTCGCGATGATCCTCCTGGCGCTGCTCGGTGTCTCACCGGACGTCGCGGGCCAGGCGGGCGCGGCGTCGGCTTCGCCGGTCGGCGCAGGTCGCGCGGACCTGATCGCTCGCACGCCGCTTCCACCCCTGCCGACCGTGCCGAAGGTCCTCCTCCCGGCGCCAACCGAGGACGAGCTGGCCGCTCTCGACGCCTGGCTGCAGCGTGTCACGGCGAGCGACGCCTCGACGCGCCAGACGGCCGTGAAGGAGATTCTCGAGCACGGCCCCGGGCTGGTGCCCGCCATCGACCGGCGTCTCCGCGAGCTCGCGGATGGCGGTGACAAGAACGCCATGAAGCGCGCGCTGCTCGACACGCGGCAAGCCGCGCGCGATGACGAGCGGAAGCGGATGAACGCGGCAGGCGAGCGAGGAAAGGTCGTCACGCCCGACTACCTGGACCTGCTGACGCAGCACGCACAGCCGACGAGCGAAGCGTGGCGACGCGTCACGCACCTCGTCGCGATGAGCCGCTCGCTCGTTCACATCGGATCGGTCGAAGCGACGCGCGAGCTCGTGGACGTCTACGTGCGCTTCGGAGAGTTCATGCGCGTCGACACCCAGCTTCAGCTCGCCAGGCTCGGGGATCGCAGCGTCGCCGCCTTGATCGAAGCGAAGCGGCACGAGGCACCCAAGGTGGCGCGCTGGGCGGTGCGACAGCTCGACACACTGGGGAAGGGCATACCGAGCGAGGCCGTGCAGACGGCGGACCACCAGGTTCTCGCCGACGTTCTCCGCGCCCTCGGCCGGGCGCGTGACCCCGACGCTGCTCGGATCGTGATCTCCTTCGCGAACAGTGAGCGCGCGCAGATACGGGACGCGGCGCGGCAGGCCGTGGCCATGATGGGCGACGTCGCGGGGTGGCAGCTGCGTGACAGCTACGAGAACACGGTGGGCAAGCGCCCGCCCCGGGACTGGTCATGGGACAGGACGGCCCGGGAGCTCTTTCGCGAGCTGGACGTCCTGCGCATGGACGCCGTCCATCGGTTGCTCGTCGAGGGGAAGACCGCCGAGGACGAGCGGCGCTGGGACGCCATGAAGGCCGCCTACGACAAGGTCCTCGCGCGGACTCCCATGCTCGAGATCCGCTCGGAGATGGCAGCGGGCTACGTGAAGTTCGCGATCGCCGTCGGGGACCACCGGCGCGTCGACGCGATGGACGCCCTGAGACGCGCGGAGCGCATCTCGGCGGACGAGACGCTCCGAGCCAGGGCGTCGAGCCTGAAGCTGACCCTCGAAGCGGAAGGCTTTCTCGAGGGTGGGGTCGCCGACCAGACGTTGCTGCACCGGGCGATGGAGCTCGACCCCGAGAACGAGCGGGCGCGCGGTGTTCTGGAGCGACTGCAGCGCGGCGAGGTCGATCGCGCCGCCAGCGTGTACCGGTACCTCGCCGCCGGAGCCATCGCGCTCGTCGCCCTCGTCGCGCTCGGTTTCGTCGCTGCGCGCCGTGGTCGGCGTTCGAACCCCGAGACCCCGTCGCCCGAGGGTGAACCCGGGACCACCGGGGGCGCCGCGTCGGAGTGAGGTGCCGCGCCGGTTACGAGGGAGGCGGAACGAAGCGCAGGCGGCGAGTCGCCGGACGGCTGAACGCGAGGTCAGCCGTCCTTCTTCTTCTTCGGGGTCCGCTTCTTCGCCTTGGGCGCGTCCTCTGCGGGTTCGTCCGAAGCGGCGGGCTTCTTGGCCTTGGCGCGCGGTTTCGGTGCCGGCTCCTTCTCGGCTTCGGCCGCTTTCGCCTTCGCGTCGGGCGGCGGCGCCTCGGGCTGGGCGCTCGGTTGCGCCGCCGCGGCGTTGGGCGTGGCGGCCTTCTTCGCCGTCTGATCGCGCGCCTTGGGTTCGGGACGATCCACGAACTCGATGAGGGTCATCGGCGCGTTGTCACCGCGCCGACGGCCCACCTTGATGATTCGCGTGTAGCCGCCCGTCCGTGTCTCGTAGCGCTTGGCGAGATCGACGAGCACCTTCTCGATCAGATCGATCTTGCGTGCGTCCGTCCCGGCACCCACGACCGCGAAGCGCCGGAGAAACCGCCCAATCTGTCGGGACGCGGCGAGGCGCCTCGCGCGGTCCCGAGCCGCGAGCTTGTCTCCCGCGGTGTACGCAACCGGACCGAGCCGCTTCGCCCGCGTTACCAGGCGTTCCGCGAGCCGGCGAAGCTCCTTCGCCTTCGCCTCGGTCGTCTCGATGCGCTCGTGCGCGACGAGGTTCGCGGCGAGCGCGCGGAACATCGCTCTCCGGTGGCTGGTGTTGCGGCCGAACTGACGGCCGGCCTTTCGATGTCGCATGGTGACCGCTCCTCGGACGGCATCAGGCCTGAGCCTGCTGCGCCTTCCACCGCTCGAGCATCTGCGGCCAGTTGTCGAGCTTCATGCCCAGGGAGAGTCCCATCGTCGCCAGGATTTCCTTGATCTCCTTCAGCGACTTTCGGCCGAAGTTCTTGGTCTTCAGCATGTCCTGCTCCGTACGCTGTACCAGCTCGCCGAGGAGCGTGATGTTGGCGTTCTGGAGGCAGTTGGCCGACCGAACCGACAGCTCCAGCTCGTCCACGGAGCGGAAGAGGTTCTCGTTGACCGGTTCCTCGTCGCCGCCCGGCAAAGAGTAGGACGACTCCTCGCTCTCCTCGAAGTTGATCCAGATGGAAAGCTGTTCCTTCATGATCTTCGCAGCGAAGGCGACGGCATCGGCCGGTGCGACGGCACCGTTGGTCCACACCTCGAGCACGAGCTTGTCGTAGTCGGTCACCTGTCCCACGCGCGCGTTCTGCACCGTGTAGTTGACCTTCCGGATCGGCGAGAACAGAGCGTCGATCGGAATGGTCCCGATCGGCATCGTCGCCGTCTTGTTGCGCTCCGCGGGGACGTAGCCGCGTCCGACCGAGACCTGAATTTCCATGGAGAGCGGACCCTTCTTGTCCAGGGTCGCGATCTGGTGGTCCGGGTTGAGGACCTGCAGCCCGTCGACGAGCTGGATGTCGCCGGCGAGCACGGGGCCTGGTCCCTCCTTGTCGAGACGCAGGGTGTACTGCTTGGCCTGTGCGGCCTTCAGGACGACCTGCTTCAGGTTCAGCACGATGTCGGTCACGTCCTCGACGACGTCGGCGATGGTGGTGAACTCGTGGAGCGCGCCCTCGACGCGGATCGCGGTGATCGCGGCGCCCTGGAGCGACGAGAGGAGAACGCGGCGAAGCGAGTTGCCGAGCGTGA
>CAZARU010000155.1:10808-15718 GCA_964487605.1 uncultured Polyangiaceae bacterium | reverse complement strand
ACTGACCTCGTCGTGGCCCCTGCTCGTGGATGAAGCGCGCGAGCACGTCCTTCCCGCTGCCGGTGGGTCCGACGAGCAGCACCGGAATGCTCCCGCGTGCCACTCGCGTCCCGGTCTCGAGGATCGCGCGCATCATCGCGCTCTCCGCGACGGGCGCGTCGTCGTCCGTCGTCGGGATCGTCCGCGGACCCTCTGCGCCGACCACGACGACGGACTCGCGCTCGCTCGCCCGGTGGAGGCCGCCGCGCGCCGCCTCGATGAGCTCGTCGGCGGAGCCGCCACCGCCAGGGAACGTGGCGACGCTCACGACGAGCTTCGGGGCTCCACCCACCGGGGCGGCCACGCTTCGCGCCAGGGCGGCCGCCCCGTCGCCGTCCGTTTCGGGCAGCAAGACCTCCACGCACGCTGGACCGAAGAACCCCAGGACGTCGACGGGGCGCAGCACCGCGCGCACCCGGGAGATCCAGTGTCGGAGGTGACGACGCTCGGCATCGGCGGCGGACACCATCAGGATCGCGAGGGGGCGTGAGAAGAAGCGAGCTCGGGTCGTCTCGCGAGCGATGGCGTCGAGGAACGCGTCATGGCTCTCGATCCCGTGGACCTCGTGCTCGCGACCGCCGGGCGCGTGAACCGACGCCGAGACGCGTCCGAGCATGATCTCGTCACCTGGGCGAAGCGCCGCGCGCTCCACGCGCTGGCCGGCAAGGCGCGTGCCGTTCGTCGAGCCGAGATCTTCCACCACGACCTCGCCGCCTTCCACCCGGAAGCGCGCGTGCGTCCGCGAGAGGCTCGCGTCGTCGACGACGACGTCCGCCGGCAGCGCGCGCCCGATGACGATGGATTCGCCCGTCGCCAGCGGCACGGCGAGCGCGCCGTTCGTGTGGCAGACGAGCAGGGCGAGCGGCGGCTGCGCGGTGTCCGGCGTGGCGGCGACCGCACCCGTCGCCGCCATGGGCGACGTGTCGGCGGACGGCGGGCCCCGGCGCATGCTCGCGGGAGCGTGCAGGGCTGGCCGCGCGGGCGCAACCGGAGGAAGTGACGACGCCGCGCCGCCGAATGAGCGGTTTCGCCCCGGGCGCGCCCGCGGTAGGGCTATCGGCGTGCCGTCCTCCGAGGAGGCCTTCGCCGCGCGCCGCATCGGGTTGGCGCTCAGGGGGTGGACGCTCGAACGTCTCCTCGGCGTCGGAGGCATGGCGGCGGTGTACGCGGGCCGCGACGCGGAGGGCAACGTCGCCGCCATCAAGGTGCTCCACCCGGAGATGAGCCTGCGCCCGGAGGTCCGCGACCGGTTCCTGCGCGAGGGGTACGCCGCGAACAAGGTGGGGCACGAGGGCGTGGTGAAGGTGATCGCCCACGACGCGCCCGACGAGGAGACCGCGATCCTGGTGATGGAGCTCCTCGAAGGCGAATCTCTGGGGGAGCTGGTGGAGCGGGCGGGGCGCGTCACGGAGGCCGCACTGCTCGACTACCTGGATCAGACGCTCGACGTGCTGGCCGCGGCCCACGAGGCGGGGATCGTCCATCGCGATCTGAAGCCCGACAACCTGTTCGTCACGACCGACGGGAAGGTGAAGGTGCTCGACTTCGGCATCGCGCGAATGCTCGACGGCGTGCCCGCGGAACACAAGACCCGCACGGGGCTCGCGCTGGGGACCCTCCCCTACATGGCGCCGGAGCAAGCGCTCGGGCGGCGTGACGAGATCGACGGCCGCGCCGATCTGTTCTCGCTGGGCGCGTTGTCGTTTCGGATCCTGTCCGGGCGCAAGGTGCACGAGGCCAACAGCGAAGCCGAGCTGCTCATGGCCATGGCGTCCAAGCCAGCCCCTCCACTCGCCAGCGTCGTCCCGGACGCGTCGCCTGGGTTGTGCGCGGTGCTGGACCTCTCCCTCGCCTTCAACAAGCACGCGCGCTACCCCGACGCCCGCACCATGCAGTCCGACGTGAGGTCGGTCCGCGCGGGTGGCGACGCCACGTACGCGCGCAAGGTGCTCGCGAAGACCGAGGAGGCGACGGTCATCGAGCGCAAGGCGCCCACGGTGACCGCGCCGATGCCGGCCGTGGCCGAGCCGCTCCCGAGCTCGCCGGTCTCGTCTGCGCCCGCGGTCCTGTCCGCTGCGGCCTTCGCGCCGACGGATCCCGTCGCTCCGATGGTCTCGCAGCGCACCGACACGGCCGGCGTGCTCTCCGTCCAGGCTCGCCCACTCGCGGGGTCGAAGATCTCGCCCGCGCGATCGGGCGAGAAGGGATCTGCGGTGATCCTCATCGTCACCGTCGCCGCGCTCGGCGTCGCGCTGCTGGGGAGCCTCGCGGTCGCCGCCTGGTACTACGCGTCGGACGACGCCGCACCGGCCACCGCCACGGCGTCCGCGCCGCCAGTCGTGGCGCCGCCCGTTCCGGCCGTCGCGGAGCCCCCCACCTCCCCCGAAGAGCCGCCATCGCCGACCGCCGGTACGCGTTCGAGCAGCAAGGGGCGCACCTCTCCGCGATCGCGAAGCGACGGCGGCTCCGGCGCGGGCCCAGGTCCGACGCCCGGCCCGTCCGCGACGCCGGCGACGCGAACGGTCACTCCGCTGGCAGGCCCCACGGCCCCCGTCGTCGCACCTGCACCGGCCCCGGCGCCCACGGCCGCGCCTGCTCCCGAACCCCCATCACCCGCTGGACCCAACCCCGCGCCACCTCCGGCCCCAGCACCGGCAGGTCCGGATCCGGCTCCCGACAAGAAGCCCAAGCCCGACAAGCCGGGCAAGGGTAAGGGCAAGGGCGGCAACTAGAAGCGGTAGAGCGGTGCCGCGACCTGACCCGGCTCGATGTCACCGCTGTCGGCGGGTCGCTCGGTGAGCAAGGCGACGGTGAGCGCGACGCCACCCGCGACGACGACGCCCGCCCCGGTCCAGAACCACCAGCGCGAGGTCACCGCCGGAGTTTCGTCCAGCTTCACGGTGACGGTGCGCCGCTCGCCCGCGGTGACCACCGCGCTCGTCCGGGCCTCTTCGTACCCGTCGGCTCGAACGATGACGGCGTGCTTTCCCGCGAGCAGCTCCTTCTCGGCGGGGACCTTCCCGAGCTGCGCGCCGTCCACGAAGACGATGGCGCCGACCACCGGCGAGTCGACCCGCAGGATGCCGGTCTTGGACTTCGTCTTCAGGCGAGCGTCCACGGCCAGGCTCTTGCCCCCGGGCAGGACGACGCTCTTCTTGAACGGATGAAATCCGTCCGCGGTGACCTCGACCACGGCCGGACCTGCGTTGAGGCGAACGGGCCCGGCCAGCGGCGCCTTGCCGAGCACGCGCCCCCCCACGACGACGCTGGCGCCGGCGACGGAGACGGTGACGGTGAGCTCGCTGACCTTGCCGCGAAGCTCGACGAGCAGCTCGGCGAGCTGGGGAACTTGCGCCTTCAGGTCGTCCGGCGCCTGGCGTTCGAACTCGGTGATGAGATCGAGGGCCTCGGCGAAGCGCGCGAGCGCCTCGAGCGCTCGGCCGCGGTTGTAGAGCAGCGCCGGACGCGCCTCGAGCTCGAATGCGCGCGTGTAGTGGTCGAGAGCTTCTTCGTAGCGCAGCGAGCCCATGGCCTCGTCCCCCTTGGCCTTCAGCTCGTCTACGGGGTTGATCGGCTCGACCGGGGGTGGGGGTGCGCGCTTCGGCTGGGCGACGGCCTCGGGAACCAGGGCCAACCAGGCGACGGCCACGAGCATCGCGGCGGCGACCGCGCGCCACATCTCCAGACCGATCCCTGCCCTCACGCGGCTAGAGGTGTATCGGATTTTTCTTCGGGGCGGGAGCAGAAGCGGGCGCGGGCGCGACGACGGGTGCAGGCGGGGGCACGGCCTGAGGCGCAGCCGGGCGCCGAGCGGCCCGGGTCGGGGGTGCCGTGGCCGCCGACCCGGGGCGCCCTGCCGGTGGCGGGGGAGTGGGAGATCCTGCGTCGGCAACGCCGAGCGCGGGGGCCACGATGGGCGCGGAGGCGGTGGTGACCGGCGCGGCGGACGGCGGCTCGACACGAGCGACCTCCGAGCGGATGCCGCGTGCGGGCTCGCCAGAGGCGTCGGGCGGCGCCGCGGTCCGCCGCGCGTCCAGCCACATGCCGCCCAGCGCGACCGCGCCGAGCCCCAGGATCCCGGCGAGCATCCACGGGCGCCCGCCCTTCGCGCTCGCGTCACGTCCAGGCTGCCCCACGCTGAGCGAGGTGCCAGCGCCCACGGTCCGCGCGAGCGACTCCGGCGCGCTCTCGGCGACGGGAATGTGGCGGTCGGAGAGCGCCGTGTCCTCCACGCCGCCGGAGAGCGGCGCCGCGAGGGTCGGGGCGTCGTGCGCGACGCGCGCGTGCAATGGGACCAGCGAATCACGCACGGGCGGCTTCCAGCTGCTGACCGCGTCGGCGTGGACCAGCACGGCTTCGGCGAACTCGGCGATCGTCTGGAAGCGGTCGTCGGGACGCTTCTCCAGGCAGCGCATGACGGCGTCGGCCAGGGAGGCCGGCACGTCCGGACGAAGCCGCGAGAGCGGCGCCGGGACGTCTGCGGTGATGGAAGCGACGACGGCCGTCGCGCTCTCGCCGAGGAACGGTGTGGTCCCGGCCAGTAGCTCGTACAGGATCACTCCGACGGACCAGACGTCGGTCCGTGGGTCCACACCCTTGGCGGACCGGATCTGCTCGGGCGACATGTAGAGCGGCGTCCCGAGCGAGGACTGGGTCATCGTCACGCTCACGTTCTCGTCCACCCACTTGGAGATGCCGAAGTCGAGCACCTTCAGGGTGGACCCGCCGCGCTCCTCGGCGACGAACAGGTTCGAAGGCTTCAGATCACGGTGGACGATGCCGTGCGCGTGCGCCTCGGCCATCGCCGAGCACGCCTGCGGCACGTAGCGGACCGCCTCGTCCACGGGGAGCTGACCGCGCGCGTCCAGCAG
>CAZARU010000155.1:0-10798 GCA_964487605.1 uncultured Polyangiaceae bacterium | reverse complement strand
CGCCCCTCTAGGTACTCCATGACCATGTAGGGCGTGCCGTCCTCCATCGTGTCGACGTCGATGACCCGAGCCACGTGCGGGCTCGTCAGCTTCGCCGCGGCACGCGCTTCACGCTCGAACCGCGTCACGATGTCCGCGGTGTCGCGGACCTCGGGTCGGAGCATCTTGATCGCGACGCGCTGCTTCAGCCTGACGTGCACCGCCTCGTACACGGTGCCCATGCCGCCCTCACCCAGGATGCGTTCGAGCCGGTACTTGCCGGCGACGACGTCGCCGACGCCCGGCGATCGAGCGGCGGAGCTGGCTCCCACGAGACCGCAGAGTATACCGCCGTGCGCGCGGAGCACCGGCGACGAAAACCCGGGGGGAAGCACCGGGAAACCGGGCCTCCGCGACCGCGCGGGCCCGAAAGGAACGTCCTAGGAGCGCGCGCGTGATGGCGGCGGGGGCGGCGCCGAGCGCAGGTCACGCAGCACGCGACGCTGCAGCGGACCGCTGACGTCCGCCAGGCGCTGCGCCCCGCACTTGCGGAGCAATCGGCGGGTGAGCGTCTTGACGGTGTTGTCCGTGACGCCGAGCTCACCAGGAAGATCGCCCACCGCGACGCCCGACGCCACGAGGCGGACGATCTGCGCCTCGCGCGACGACAGCCCGTGCTCCGTCGCCAGCTCCGAGACGAGGCGTCCCAGCCGCACGTGCCGGTGCCTTGCGGGGGCACACGCGCGCTCCGCGAAGGCCTCCAGGTTCGCGCGCTGCGCGGGCTTGGTGAGGTACTCGGCCCCGTGAAGCTGCGCCATCGCGATGGTGTCGCGATCGTCCGCGGCCGTCAGGACGAGGCAGAGGACGTCCCCGTACTGGGCGCGCGCCGCGGCGATCACGTCGAACCCGCTCCCATCGGGCAGCCCGACATCGACGACCAGGGCCCAGGAGCCGTCGATGCCGTCCAGGCGCTCGAGGGCCTCGGCGACCGTGGTGGCAACGAGGGTCGGTCCGAAGCGCTCGAGCACGCGGCCGGCGACCCTCGCCGCTGGAGCCGCATCCTCCACGACCAGGAACACGACGTTCGCATTTACCCCAGCTGCCCTGCCTCCGAAAGCCGGACGTCCCGAAAAGCCGAACACCATGGCGGAAGCACCGACTTCGGGCCGGCCCCCCAGGGCTGGCGGGAGAACGGCCCACGCAGGAGTCCCCCGACGCGGGTGACAGACTCCTGGGCGGCACGGGTCTAGGCTCCACGCTCGGATTTTTCTCGCAGGCGCCGATGCACGATCCTTCACTCCTGCCCCACACCGCGCTCGCAGCGGTGACCGTGTACCTGGCGCTGCACCACTTCGCGCTGTGGGCGGGGCGGCGCGGCGCACCCATGCACGGGTGGATTGCGGCGTGGTGCGTCGGCTCGTTCGTCGTCGCCGCGTCCCGCATTGCCCACTACTCGACGCCTGATCCCGAGACCGCAGTGCTCGCGCTGCGCGTGACGACGGCCGCGACCGTGCCGCTCGCGGTGCTGCTCGTGGGGTTCTGCCGCGAGCTCGGGGGCCGACCCGTCACCCCACGCGGGCTTCGCGCGATGGCGCTCGTCCTCGCACCGCTGGTGGTTGCCGTGCTCGTCACCGACCTCTTCGTCTCCGGCGCCGCGGAGTGGCGAGTTGGGCCGCTCGGGACTGCTTTCTGGTGGGTCCACCCGGGCCCCTTGCTCCCCGCGCTGGGCCCGGCAGCTCTCCTGCTCCTCGGGTACTGCATCCGACTGCTGCTGCGTGCTGCCGATCTCGCGACGACCAGCCGTCGCGCTCTGCTCGGCGGGCTCACGCTGTACGCGCTGCTCGGGGTCAACGACCTGGTCCTGGCGATGGGCCTCTTGCCTTCGGTGCCCCTGTTCGAGTTCTCCTTCGCCGTGCTCGCCGTAGTGTTCGATTTCATCTCCGTCAGATGGGTACACGACCTCCACCATGCGATGGAGAGTCGCGTGGCCGAGCGCACCGCCAGCCTCGCCATCGCCAACGCGAGCCTCGAGCAGGCGCTGCACGACACGCAGGCCGCGACCGACGCCAAGAGCGCGTTCTTGGCGAACATGAGCCACGAGATCCGCACACCCATGAACGGCGTCATGGGCATGACCGCACTGCTCATGGACACCCGGCTGACGCCGGAGCAGCACGGGTATGCGGCCACGATCCGCGACTCTGCGGACGCGCTCCTGACCATCGTGAACGACATCCTCGACTTTTCCAAGATCGAGGCAGGGCGTCTCGCCCTGGAGGACGCCGCATTCGACTCGTGGCTGGTGA
Source organism: uncultured Polyangiaceae bacterium (assembly GCA_964487605.1). Lineage (GTDB taxonomy): Bacteria > Myxococcota_A > Polyangia > Polyangiales > Polyangiaceae > JAJDAH01. The sequence continues at coordinate 8,513 of CAZARU010000155.1, read as the reverse complement.
CCGAGGAGGTGGTCCACCTGCTCTCCGAGCGTGCGCGGGAGCAGGGCGTCGGACTCGCGTGCGAAGTCGAGGGCGACGTCCCGCGATGGGTACGAGGCGATCCCGGCAGAATCCGCCTGGTTCTGGTCACTCTCGTCGGCAACGCCATCAAGTTCACGAACGAGGGGAGCGTCTTCGTCAAGCTCTCCTGCCCGCAGACGGAAGGGCAGGAGCACCTCCGATTCGAGGTCATCGACACGGGCATCGGCATCGAGCCGGCGCGCCTCGCTTCGGTGTTCGATCCCTTCTCGCAAGGGGACTCGTCCACGACTCGCAAGTACGGCGGAACGGGCCTCGGGTTGGCCATCTGCAAGCAGCTGGCCGAGCTCATGGCGGGCGAGCTCGGTGGGACGAGCGAGCCGGGCGTGGGCTCGACCTTCTGGTTCACCCTCGCGCTTCGCCGCGAAACGGATCGGTCGCAAGCCCATCGTTCCGGGCAGCTCGTTTCCGGCCGCGCCCTCGTGGCGAGTTCGAACCACGGCGCGGCGCGGATGCTGCGCTATCAGCTCGCCTCCTACGGTCTCACCGTCGACATCGTGGGCGTCGGCGCCGTGGCGCCGCAGATCGCGCAGGCTGCCGCCGAGGGTCAGCACTACCGCTTCGCCTTCCTCGACAGGTCGGGCTCGGGTCGCGCGGAGTCGGACGACCTGGCGGCGTGCCTCGCCGCGCCGGCGCGACTGCGCATCGTCTGGCTGACAGATCCTGCCGACGCGGCAGGATCGATTCCGCGAGGGGTTTCCGGCCGACTGACCCTGCCGACGCGTCGCGATCGCGTCGCCGACCTGATCGGCATCTTCAGCGACCGGTCGAGTGAACCGTCCATCCGGACCCAGCCGCCGCCGGGCACGCTCGACGTCCTCGACGACGTGCCCCGTCGCCGAGTCCTGGTCGCGGAGGACAATCCCGTGAACCAGCGGGTCGCGCGCAGGATGCTCGAGAGCCTCGGGTGGGAGGTCCAGGTGGTCTCGACCGGGCGCGAGGCCGTCGCCGCCGTCTCGACGGAGAAGTTCGACGTGGTCCTGATGGACTGTCAGATGCCCGACCTGGACGGCTACGACGCGACGACCGCCATACGTTCCGGTCCATGTCCTCGTCCCAGGCTGCCGATCATCGCCATGACGGCGAGTGCTACCCCGGACGACGAGCGACGCTGCCTCGCCGTCGGCATGAACGACTTCCTGACGAAGCCGTTCCGACCGAAGGATCTGAAGGACAAGGTGGACCGGTGGTCACGAAGGTCAGCCGAGGATGCCGCATGACGCCCTCGGTTCCTGCGCCAACGCTGGACCCGACGGTCATCGAGGACCTGCGCGCGCTCGATCCAGACGACCCCGAGGGCGCGCTCGCCGAAGTCCTCGAGGCGTACCTCGAGGACGCACCCGCCCGCACGGCGCGAATGGCCGAAGCGCTCGATGCGGGGGACCGCGGGCGAGTGCGCGCCGAAGCGCACGCGCTGAAGGGGTCGAGCCGGACCATTGGCGCCATGGCGACCGCGCACGCGTGCGAGCAGGTCGAGCACAGTCCGGACGAGGGACTGGGCCTCGCCGTTCGGCGGGTCTTCACCGAACTCGAGCGCGTGTTCCCTGCCGTTCGCGCGCTGCGCGACGGTCGCACGACGTAATCCCCGTTCAGAGCAGCGCCGGGTCGAGGACCACGCGGTACATGCGCGTGAACTCGTCACCGCCGCAGAGCACCCCCGCGAAGAGGATTTGTCGACCCCGCGACTGCCGCATCCGGCGCGTGTTCCACGGGTCGCAGCCCGGCACCAGGTTGCCGAACGAATTCTTCGACAAGATCTCGTAGGCGTCGATGTCGTAGGCGTTGAGCTGATCGGCCTGACCACCGATGACGAACTTGCCACCGGTGTCGTAGGCGACGGACCGCGCGTTGCGGGAGTCCGTGTCCCACTGTCCCAGCTGCATCCTGAGGTCCGTGGCGTCGTACTCCTCGATCCCGCCGCGCCCGTTGCCGGCGAGGGAGAGTCGCGTGCCGTCGGCAGAGACGGCGACGTCCCAGGGCGATCCGGTCGAAGTCAGGCGTTCGCTCTGCTCGAGCTCCAGGAGCTCCGTTGACGCGTCGTAGCGCCAGCGCTCCAGTGCGCCCTCCGTGACGAAGGGCGCCGCGAACAGCCGCTGCGTGCGCGCGCTGTAGACGATGACCGGCGGAACGTCTGCGTCGATCGTGTTGAGGACGGTCGCCTTGGTGGTGTCGACGATCGCCAGCCCCGCCGTTCCCGTCACGTCACCGCGAATGTCGGCGTCCCCGAGGCGCACGAAGAGCCGCCCCGGCGGGCCCAGCGCCAGGAACGCACCGGCGCGCGGGAGCGCGATGCTCGACACGGTGCCCGCGGCGACATCGAGCACCGCGATCTCGGCGACGCCGATCTGCGTCGCGTACAGCAGACCCGCATCCCCGTCGTACTCGAGGTCGTACGGGACGCCGGGTATCGGCCAGGTCTCCAGCACCTCCCCTTCGCGCATCGCGTCCGTCAGCACGATGGCCTTGCCCTGAATGTCGCCCACCAGGACCCACCCGTCGCAGAGGGGTGCGACGTCCACCGCGGGTGGCATCCTGACGTACCCGGCGCCCATGGACGGCGGGTACCCGTCCGTGTCGCAGACGGGGTTGAACGTCTGGCAGTCGGCGGAGCAGCCGTCGCCATCCAGAGTGTCCCCGTCGTCGCAGTACTCTCCGTCCTCCCGGGTACCGTTCCCGCAGACGGGTTCCGTGGGAGCGATGGAACCGTCGGGATCCGGGAGGTACGCGGGACGATCGACGTCGGAGCACGCGGAGATGCCGGCGAGCACCCAGGCCGAGGCGGTCGCTCTCCACCACATTGCCGCGGAGCTTACGCCCAGTACGAAGGGCGCGCAAAAAACGGTGCCCCGAGGCCCCACGGGCGTGGCGCACGGGCGCGCGGGCGTTGACGCACGCGCCAGGTTCGGAGCAGATCGACGTGTGAAGTACCCGTACCGCATCCTGCTCGGCGTCTTGGCGCTGCTCCCCTACTCGCCCGGCGCGAGCGCTCAGGGCTGACCGGCCTGAAGCAACCCAAGCCTCCCGGGCGGAGGCGAAGCTCCTGCCGACATGGTCCCGGGTCGCGCGCGCGTCGGCGTGCGTGTCCTCGGCACGGCCGTCGACGGGTCGCACCCGGTAGACCCCGACCAGTACGAGCGCGATCCCGCCACCGGTCAACCCCTGGCCGTGCAGGCGGCCGACCACGACGTGTCGGTCGTCATGGCGGAGGCCACGCTCAGCGCCGAGCTCGTCCTCGGGCCGAGGGTGGCCGTCGAGACCGTGCTCCCCCTGCGCTGGGTGCGCGCCGACGCGACGTTCCTGGACGACCGCGGCCGCGTCCTCGGCGGCTACGAGAGCATTCACCACCGGGACGAGACGCTCTTCGGTCCCGCGGATCTCGAGCTGTGGTCTCGTTTCCGCCTCGTGGCTCCCGACGCGGGTTCCAGGTGGACCCTGGACGTTCGCGCGGGGCATACGTTCCCCACGGGCGGCACGGAGGAGAATCCGTTCGAGCTCGGACGACAGGGTCGGTCACACCAGCACGTCTTCTTCGGGAACGGCACCGTCGACGCGCTCGGCGGTGTGGACGTCGCGCGAGCGCTCGATGGGTTCACGCTGCGGACGTGGGTGCGCGGGCGCGCTTCGCTGGGTGACAACCGGCAGGGCTACCACGCGGGCGCAAGGCTCGCCGCCGGCCTGTACGCCGAGTCGCCGTTCGGGACGCGGAACCTGCGGTTCCTCGCAGGGCCCGAGGTCTTTCGTGAGGAGCCCGCCACCTGGAACGACGGGCGAGAACGTGCGAAGAACAGCGGGCGCACGGACGTGATCGCCGCGGTGGGCGCTTCGTGGGCGCCCGGGCGCGCCACGTCCCTCGACGTGACGCTCAAGAAGCCCTTCACGGTCGCATCCGAGGGCGGCCAGGTCAGCATCCCCGTCGTCGCGCTCGTCGGCTTCTCGGGCAGCTTCGACCTGTGGAGCGAAGACGGTGACCCTCACGAGGACGACCACGACCACGATCACGGTCATGGTGGCCACGGCGACGACCACCACGACCACGGGGGACCGCACCCCGATGGGCACGGCGTGGCGCGCGCGGGAGACGTTCGAGATCTGGCGACCGGCGGCGAGAGCTTCGACCTTCGGGGGGCGCTCGTGCCGGGCAACGTCACCGTCGTGGACTTCTGGGCGACGTGGTGCCACCCCTGCGAGCACATCGACGCCGATCTCCGCGTCCTCGCATCGAAGCACGCGGACCTGTCGGTCCGCCGGGTGGAAATCGTGGACGACGCTTCGCCCGCAGCGCGCGAGCACCTGGCCGTACCCGTGACGCTCCCGGTCGTCTGGGTGTTCGACCGAAAGGGCAAGCGCGTCGCGAATCTCGTCGGCACCAGCGAGAACGCGGTGCGACGCGCCGTCGCCGACGCGCTGCGCGCCGAGTGAACGCTCAGCGATACTTCCTCACCTCGAAGCGGTGGAGCGTGACGTCGACACCCTCGGCGATGCCACCCTTCTGCCGTGCGATGCGGACCTGCGCTTCGGCGTCGTCGACGCCCGGCACGTCGGGGAGCAGCACGCCCTGACGCCCGTCGGCGTCCCGGACGACGACCCCGTAGCGCGCTGGGTCGAGCTGCGCCAGGTGTGCCACGCGCTCCTCCGGAAGCAGTACGCTGACCTCGACGTCGAGCCCAGGGAGCTCGTCCGGCGTCACCGGCGGGAACCGTGGATCGCGGGTCGCGGCGAGCACGGCGTTGCGGGCGGTCTCGGCGGTGACATCCCCCTCGACCGGTCTGAGGGTCCCGATGCAGCCGCGCAGCGCGCCGTCGCGACGTCGCAACGTCACGAACACCGGGGCGCGGAAGCCGAGGGGCTCGGCCACGTTCGCCGCGTGGCCTCGAACCACCGACGCGCCCACCGCTTCGCGCGCGATGTTGACGAGGCGCTGTCCGTCGCGCGGCTCGCTCACGCGGAATACCCTAGACCCGCACACTCGAAGTTCCTACCGGGTTTCGACGGGCGTGAGGGAGGCGCCGCCGGGCCGCCGAGCCAGGACACGGGGAGCTGCGGCGGCTCCGTCCCACCCCTGCTACGGTCGCGTCGTGACGGCCGGGACCGCACGCCACCTGTTCGCGGCACTCACCGTGGCGGTGCTCGGCGGCTGCTGGCGTGCCGAAGCGAGAGAGCCGCGCTCGCCGCCGGCCGCCGGCATCGAGCACACGCAGTGGACGAACTTCTTCGTGTTCGGCGCGCTGGGAGAGGAGAGCTTCGACGTCCGCGAGGTCTGCCCGTCCGGAGCGGCGTCCGTTCGCACGGGCGGCAACGCCGCAACGGTGCTCGTGTCGGTGGTCACCCTGTTCGTCTACACGCCGCGGGTGATCAACGTCCAGTGCGCCGCCACCGCGGAAGCGCGCGAAAGATGACCCGCGGCGCGATCCTCGTCGTCGTGTCGGCGAGCCTCTTCGGGTGCTCCACGACGATTCGTTCCGGGCTTCCTCCCGGTCACGTGGCGCCCGGTTACGACGAGCGCTGGAACCACGGGTTCGTCGTGGGACTCATCGACGCGTCGGGTCCCCACGACCTCGCGCGGATCTGCCCCGCCGGGTGGGCCGAGGTTCGGACCGAGACCAGCATCCTGAATGCCTTCGTCCAGTACGCGACGCTCGCGATCTACGCGCCGCAGTCGGTAACGATCGTGTGCGCGGGCGCTGGTCGCGACGACCGAACGCCGCCCCCCGCCACGTACCCCGTCGCCATCGAGGCCGGCGTTCACCCGCCACCTCCGGCCCTGCGCTAGCACCGCGCCGGAAGGTCCTGCCGGGTTCGGAGCCGCATGACCCGCTGCAGTGATAGGATCGGTCGATGTCTTCTCCGCCACTACGTCTGAAGCTCGACCGCATCGCCGAGCTCGTCCTCGACCGGCCCGGCAAGCAGAACGCCATGAACGAGGCGATGGGAGACGCCATCGTGGACGCCGTCGCGCGCGTGAACGCCGACGTGGGCGTCCGGGTGTTGCTGGTGCGAGGGGAAGGACGTGCGTTCTCGGCGGGCGGGGACTTCGACGTGCTGGAGGCGAATGCGGGGCGAACGCCCGAGGAGAATCGCCTCGGCATGCTCGCGTTCTACCGTCGCTATCTCTCGGTCCTGCGCGTGCGAGTCCCGACCATTGCCGTGCTGCACGGCGCCGCCGTGGGCGCAGGCCTGTGCTTCGCGATGGCCTGCGACCTGCGGCTCGCGGCGTCGGAAGCGAAGCTCGGCGTCAACTTCGTCCGTGTCGGCCTGCACCCGGGAATGGGATGCACGGTGCTCCTGCCGCGGTGGGTCGGCGCCGCGAGGGCCACGGAGCTGATGCTCACCGGGCGGCTCTTCGACGGAGCCGAGGCCGAGCGCATCGGTCTCGTCACCCGCGCGGTGCCCCGGGCCGATCTGGAGGATACCGTTCAGCGCACGGCGGAGTCCATCGCGAGCGCTGCCCCCATCGCCGTGGCCCAGACGAAGGCGTCGCTCGCGGCGTCGCTCTTCGCGGAGCTCGACGGCGCGCTCGACCGCGAAGCGGCCTGCCAGGGCATCGACTTCGCCACCGCCGATCTGCGGACGGCGGTCGCGGCGTTCCGAGAGGGGCGTGCACCGGACTTCCAGGGGCGCTGACCCGAGGAAGACGGCGGGGCCCCCATGACGTTCCGACCGCCGCCCATCCACTCCGCCCTGCCTCCCGACCCGCGCGTCGAACGAAAGGCGCCCGGAGTTCTCGCTCGCGTGGGCCTCGGCGCGCTCGGCGCCAAACGCACCATCGTGGACCTGCTCCGGACGCTGATTGCGGCGCTGGCGCAGGGGCGCGCCCCCGGGATCGCCGCCCGCAGGCTGATTCGGCGCATCACGATGGTGCAGATCCTCTTCACCGGCGTGGAGGCGCTCCCGCTCATCAGCGTGGTCGCGCTCCTCTTCGGCGCGACGATCATCATCCAGATGCACCTCATGGCCCCCTCGAGCGGCGGCGAGCTCATCGGCAAGGTTCTCGTGGCGGTCGTACTCCGGGAGATGGCCCCGCTGACGACGGCGATCGTCATCGCGAGTCGCTCGGGCACGGCCATCGCCACGGAACTCGGGAACATGAAGGTGAGCTCGGAGATCCTCGCGCTCTCCTCCATGGGCGTCGACCCGCTGAGGTTCATCGTCTACCCGCGGCTCATCGGCGTCATCGTGAGCGTGGTCGTGCTCACGGTCTACTTCAGCGTCGTCGGCATCGCCGGTGGCTACGGCGTCAGCCTGTCGATCACGGAACCGAGTTTCGAGGCGCTCCGCGCGGGCTTCTCGGGCGCGCTCGTGCCGGCCGATCTCGCGCTCTTTCTGGTGAAGGGCGCGGGGCTCGGCAGCATCGTCGGCTGGTTCTCGTGCCACTTCGGGCTGGAAGTGCGCAGCTCCCCGACGGAGGTCCCGAAGCAAGCGAGCCGTGCCGTCGTGGCCTCGCTCGTGGGATGCATCGCGTTCAACACGCTGGTGACGGCAGCTTTCTACTGGATCGTCGGGCCACCGGTGCACTGAAGGAGCGCCCCGCACGCGCCTTCGGCCGGGTGCCGCCTTCACCGGGCGCGCGAGCGCGACTACCTTCGACCCGGTGAGCGACGGAATCGTCCTCGAGAACGTCACGTTCCGTTACGGGGACGTGTACGTCCTCGACGATCAGTGCCTCACCGTGGGACGCGGAGACACGTTCGTCGTGACCGGCGATCACGGAATGGGAAAGTCCACCTTGCTCTACCTGTGCGCCGGGCTCGTCCCTGCGACGCACGGAACCGTCCGGATTGGGGGCCACGATGCGGATCCCGAGCACGCGAGCCGGCTGGCGCGCGCGGGCATCCGGAGAGGCTTCCTCTTCCAGCAGGGGGGACTCATCGCGAACATGACGGTGCTGTCGAACGTCACGTTGCCGCTTCTCTATCACGCCGACGTTCTCGGACTCACCGAGAGCGAGATAGAACGAAAGGCTCGTGACGTGCTCGAAGAAATGGGCGTGGCCCGCAGCGACTGGGAAGCCACTCCGGCGGTGCTCTCCATAGGCGAGCGCCGGCGCGTCGCCATCGCACGCGTCGTCGTGCAGTCGCCGAACTTCGTCTTCTTCGACGAGCCCGACGTGGGGCTCGACGCGCGAACCACGAGGCTGGTTCAGCGCATTCTCGGCGAGTACCAGCGCGATCCCGAGGTCACGATGGTGGTGGCCACGAGCCAGGACGCGCTCGTCGAGAGACTCGGCGTCCCTCCGGTCGAGCTGCTCATGGGTCGCCTGGAGAACCGACAGCGGCGTGCCTGACGTTCCGCGCACCGGGGCGGCGGGAAACGCTCCCTGAATGGCCTCCCGCGCGTGAACGCAGAAAGAATCGCTTGCGGGCGGGATCCTCTCGTCACTATCCTTCGCCGCGCCGTGGGTGAAGCGACACGAAGGAGCCCGTTTGCTGACGGACGCC
>CAZARU010000154.1:0-15783 GCA_964487605.1 uncultured Polyangiaceae bacterium | reverse complement strand
GGACGCGCCGGCGCTCGCGTCGCCCCGCGCGCCACCTCGGGGCGTCGTGTCGTCACCACCGCACGCCGCGAGCCAGGCCGCCGCAGCGAAGATCGGGGCGCGCATCCGGCGATGATGCCACGTCGTGGAGATCCCTGCGCGTCGCGCCGCGCCTGGTCGAGTTGCGCTACGGTGCGCGCATGCTCCCTTTGCACCGGGCGGCGTGCCCGCCGCCCTTCGCTCTCGCCTCGGTCGCGCTCCTCGTCGCATGCGCGGCGTCCACGTCCGGCCCGGCCGAACCCTCCTCGCCTGCAGCGCAGCCGACCGCGGCGGGCAGCTCGCCGACGGCGCCCGAGCCGACGTCGTACACCATCGGACCGCCGCCGCCGCCGACGGCGACGTCCGCCGGGGAAGACGGCCATGCGCCGGCCGGCCCCTCCGAGCGGCCCGCATCGGGAGCGTGGAGCCCGCCTCCCGGGACGCCCCCCGCCGTCGCGGAGCTGATGGCCACCGACCGGCAGAAGCTCGGCGCTCCGCGGGCGCGCACGCTGCTGATCACAGAGCTGCAGGGCCTCGAGCGACTGTACCGCACGCTGCCCGCCGCGGAACGGCCGCCCGCGCTGGTGAAGCGCCTGGCCGTCACCTACCTCGAGCTCGAAGCGTCCGCGCTGCTCGGACCCGACGGGGGCTCCGATCCGCGCGCTCGCAAGATCGCCCAGGCCGCCGCGCAGAAGGCGGTCACGTACTACTCGGAGCTGCTCGCGCGCTGACACCTTCGCCCGTGCTCCTTCCGTGAAGAGGGGCCGGAGGCCCACTGCCGACGCGGGCGCCGCTCGGCCCGCAGGTCGAAACCTCGCGCATCCTCGCGCCGCGCCGGGCGCCCGCGGCCAAGTCGACGGACGCTCGGCAACCGCTCGCGGAGCACGCCCGGCACCACCCGCCGAGCCGTGTACAATCCCATCCGCCGCCGATGCCCTCGCTCCGCGCAGCCCTGTCCACCGGCGCCCTCTTCGCCTTCGTCGCAGCGGCGCCCGACTGTCGCGTGTTCGACGAATCGCTCCTCTCGAAGGGCGGCGCCGACGCGGCCGTGGAGGCGCCGGTGGACGCCGCGAAGTGCCCCCTGGCGCGGCCACCGGCCCGTCCCACCTCCGAAGACGCCGCGGACGGACCGGAGCTGGTCTTCGCGCTGCGCAACATCTTCCTCATTCAGGGCGACGAGTGGGCGCGCACGGGGTTCGATCTCGACGGCCGCTGCTCGGGACCTCCGGACTTCGACGTGGAGTGCCTCCCGCAGTCCGCGGCCAGCCCGGAGGTGGATGGCGAACTCGGCATCGACAACTCCGTCGGCCACAACCTCTTGCCCCTCGTGAACGTCGTGTACGGCGGGGAGCTGCAGTCCTTCGTCACGGGCGCCCAGGACGGCGGAAACGGCGTCTTCATCTTCCGTATCCGCGGCTACAACGGCGAGGCCGACGACCCCCGCGTCGACGTCACCGTGTCGCAGAGCGTCGCCGGGACCATCCCGCTGCCGGACGGCAGCGCGCCCACGCTCACGATCATGGGGACCGACGACGTGAAGTTGCCGGACGGCAGCACGCCGCCGCCTCCGGCGTGGGACGGCCGCGACTACTTCTGGTTGCGCAGCGATACCCTCGCGGGCGGGAACCTGGAGCAGCCGCTCGTCCGTGACGACAACGCGTACATCGCGGGGCACACCCTGGTGATTCGTCCTCGCGACCGCGTGGACATCATCTTCTCGGGCGTCGGGGTGGGCGTGCTCGTGAACCTGTCCGATCCGCTCTTCGCCATCGACCTCGCCGAGGACCTGCAGACCGCGCCGAGAGCGGTGTTCGCCGGTCGATGGGCCGTGACCGACATCCTCAACACCGCAGAGTCCATCGGCATCTGCCAGGGTGATCCGCTGTACGACGTGACGTTCGCCGCGCTCCAGGAGGCCGCGGACGTTCGCTCGGACCCGAAGACCGGCGGCTCCGGTTTGCCCTGCGACGCCGTCAGCATCGGCGTGACGGCCGACGGCGTCCGCGCGCGCATCGGTGGCGTCGGCGCTCCCAATCCGCGCCCCGACACGTGCGGCAACCCGACGCCGGACGCCGGCGGGGACGCGACCTGAAACGCGGCCGCGGTCCTCGCCGGGCTACTGCCGGTAGGGATTCGACACGAAATCGCTCTCCTTCGGCGAGGCCTTCGGCGCGGGCGCGGGCGACTCCTTCGGGGCGGAGGCCTTCGGGGCGCGCTCGTGCGAGCGACGCCGGCCCTCGTCGATGGCCGGCTCGGACGGCAGGTCCTCGACCCTCGCCGCCTCGTCCTTCGGGTTCGCGCCCGACGGGGTCGGCGCGACCGACGCGCTGGGTGCGGGTTCCGCGGCGACGCTGGCCGTCGGCGCGAAGGGCCGAGCGTCGGTGGGAGCCGCTGCCGGGGCGACGCGCTCGGCGTCGGACCGCGACCGCCCAAAGTAAACCGCGGCAGCGGCGCTGGCCAGAAGCAGCACAGCTCCGCCCATCGCGGCGAGCTTCGCCCGGCCGCCGTACCTCCGGGGCTCGTGACCGATCACGAGCGCACCGTCCGCGACGGTCACGTCCGCCGACGGCGCCGGCGTGAAGAGGTCGCTGGGCGCCGCGTCGGGAGCGCTCGAGCGCGGCGCGGGTCGCGGCGCGACGACGACCTTGGCCTTGCCGAGCTGGTCGATGGCCTCCCGGACGCGCGAAGCCTCCGCCTCGATCTTCGGACCCACGTAGCGAGCGACCAGCTCGGAGACCGTCCGCTGCGTGGCGAGGCCGCCGGCCTGGCTGGCTGCGAGCTCGAGCGCCTCGGCGAACTCCTCCGCGTTCGGGTAGCGATCGTGCGGTTCGCGGGCCAGCGCTCTCTCGACCACGGCGTCGAACGCCGTGAGCGCGGGGTCGACGCTCGACGGCTTCGGGACGGCGTCCTCCAGGATCTTGTAGAGCGTCGCGGCGTGGTTCTCGCCCAGGAAAAGGCGGGAGCCCGTCAGGGCCTCCCAGAGGACGATCCCCGTCGAGAAGAGGTCGGACTTCTGCGTGGCGGCGCCGTCGGTGGCCTGTTCGGGCGCCATGTACGTCACCTTCCCCTTGAACTGCCCCTCTCGCGTGGACGTCAGCCTCACGTCCGCCTTCGCGATCCCGAAGTCCGTCAGCCGAGCGATGCCGTCGGTACCGACGAGCACGTTCTGCGGAGAGACGTCGCGGTGGACGAGGGCCATGGGCTGCCCCTGCTCGTTGGTGAGCCGGTGCGCGGCGCCGAGCCCGGCCAGGGCGTCGAGCAGGATGCGGCTCGCGACGGGTGCGGGCAGCCGTTCGCCGTGCCGGGCAGCCTGCTTCAGCAGCGCACCGAGGTGATCGCCCTCGATGTACTCCATGACCATGAAGTAGCCCTCGCCCTCGGAGTCGCTCACGTCGAGCGTCGCCACGACGTTCGGATGGCGGATGCGCGCGGCGAGGCGAGCCTCGTCGAGGAACATGGAAACGAACTCCTCCTCGTGCGCCATGTGCGGGTGCAACACCTTCACCGCGACGAGCCGCTCGAACCCCGCCACCCCCACCGAGCGTGCGACGAACACGCTCGCCATGCCGCCACGATCGATGAGCGTGAGGAACTCGTAGCGCCCGAACGTGCGCCCGAGCAGCATTCCGTCGGCAGTGCTGGGCTGAGGTGACCCGTCGGGCAGCGGCACTAGAAGCTGCCTCGAATCGAGGTCGCTGCGACGCCCGGGCCCACCGAAAGCGTCGCGTCGAGCGCGGCCCCGTCTCGACTCGGCTCGGCGCGCGGCAGGGCGAAGAACGTCGTCGTGAGGGTCGCCGCCCCGAGGACGGCCGTCGCGGCGATGAGCACGTTCGTGCGCAACTCGAGATCTCGCCCGTGCTCGAAGCGCGCGCGCGTGGGCGCCGCCTCGTAGGCGTCGCGCTCGTCCAGCGTGTCGAGACCGGACCACGTGAGCACGCCGCCGGCCACGACCGTGAGACCGCCCAGCACCGCCGGAACGACCCACGGCACCGCGGGTTCGGCGACCGCGGGCTGGGCGCCCGTGGCGGCACCCGCGCCCGCGGGATCCGGTGGCGGCGGCGGCGCCTCCTTCTTCGGAGGCGCCTCGAACGAGACTTCGAGCGTCTCGCCGGCTCGCCCCTCGACGTCCCTCTGGACCGAACCGGTCGCGAACCCCGCCTCGAGCGAGACCGTCCTCGCGGGCTCGACGAAGAACGAGGGGTGATCGACCAGCTTGCCGTCCAGCTCGATCGTGCAGTCCTCGCACTTCACGTCGATGCGCGCGTACTTCTTCTCGCGCGAGGCGAGGACGGCGCGCGCGGTCTTTCGCGCCAGGGCGTCGTCGGGGTAAGTCCCGGCGAGCTGCAGCGCCAGGGTCGCCGCCCGCAGGTCGTTGCCCGCCCGCTCGTGGGAGCGGACGGCCTGGACGAGCGCGGCGGCGGCGGGAGCGAGGCGGTGGGCCGTCTCGAAGTAGCCCGCGGCCTGCGCGTAGTCCTTGCCGAGCCACTTCGCGGTCCCGCGGTCGAATGCCTCCGCTGCGGCGGCCTTGTCGTCGGCGGAAGGCTGCGCGCCGGCGACCACCGGCAGCGCGAAAAGCGCGCAGGACAACGACAGGACCCACGCGCGTGGAACGCGGCTCCCGAGGCGTGGCCGATGCAACGAACGCGACACGAGCGAAGCGGAATTCAAGCACGGCCCTGGCCGCGGTGCCCAGGCCCCGGCGTAGGCGGTCCGGACACCGTGTTTTCTGGGATGGACGTCGCGCGACAGGCGCGAGCGTCCGTCCGCGAGGGCCGCTCCCTGAGCGAGCGGCGACGGCGCGGCGCGGTTTGCGACCCAATCGCGGCGCGGCGCCGGCGCTCGGGCGGTGCGTGCTAGCGTCGAGGCCGGTGTCGCCCCCCACCGAGCCTTCGGGCACGCGCAGCGCGGTGCCACGCGTGCTGATCCTCGGTGGCGGTTTCGGCGGTCTCGAGGCGGCGAAGGCGCTGGCCGGGGAGCGCGTTCGCGTCGTGCTCGTCGATCGCTCGAACCATCACCTGTTCCAGCCGCTGCTGTACCAGGTGGCCATGGCCGGGCTCTCACCGGCGGACATCGCGGTCCCCATCCGGTCGATCCTCAGCAGCCAGGACAACGCGATGGTGCTCCTCGGCGAGGCTGTCGGGGTCGATCTCCAGAAGAAGCGCCTCACCCTCAAGGACGGCGAGGAGCTGGGCTTCGACTATCTGGTCGTCGCGACGGGCGCGAAGACGAACTACTTCGGCCACGACGGATGGACGCGGCACGCGCTCGGGCTGAAGACGCTGGACGACGCGCTCGCAATCCGCGGGCGAGTGCTCCTCGCCTTCGAGGCCGCCGAGCGCGAGCAGGACCCCGAGGCTCGCCGGCGCCTGATGACGTTCGTCGTCATCGGCGGCGGCCCCACGGGCGTCGAGTGCGCCGGCGCGCTCAGCGAGCTGGCGCGCTTCGTGCTCGCCCGCGACTACCGAGTCGTGCGCCCCGAGACGCCGCGCATCGTGCTGGTGGAAGCGCAGGATCGGCTCCTGTCGGGCGCGTTCTCGGACGCCCTCGCCCGGTCCGCGAGGCGCCAGCTCGAGGACCTCGGCGTGGAAGTGATGGTCGGGCATCGCGTCCAGGCCATCGACGAGGCGGGCGTCGTCCTCGACTCCGGTCGCATCGAATCCACCACGGTGCTCTGGAGCGCCGGCGTGCGCGCGCGGAGCATGACCGAGAAGCTCGGCGTGGAGCTCGACCGCGCGGGTCGCGTCGTCGTCGAGCGGGACCTGTCCGTCCCGGGTCACCCCGACTGCTTCGTCATCGGGGACTGCGCGAGCTTCGTTCCCGAGGGCGGCGCGAGTCCGCTGCCGGGGATCTCGCCCGTCGCGATGCAGATGGGGCGCTCGGTGGCCGCTAACATCGGCAGGACGCTCCGCGGAAGAGCGCGCACTCCGTTCCGGTACGTGGACAAGGGGATCATGGCGACGATTGGCCGCTCGCGAGCCGTGGCGCAAACGGGGATGCTGTCCCTCAGCGGTTACCTCGCATGGCTCGCGTGGCTCGGCGTGCACATCTGGTACCTCATCGGCTTCAAGAACCGAGTGGTCGTGCTCCTCAACTGGGCCTGGCAGTACTTCATGTACAAGCGAGGCGCGCGGCTCATCACGGGCGCACAGTGGCTCCGCATGGAGGAGCTGACCGCGCAGGCCGAGCGCATAGGACGCCCCAGGGACCCCGACTCCTGACGCTCAGCAGCCCGTGCACGAGCAGGCAGCGCCGCAGGTGACCACAGGGCTCGAAGCGCCGGTGCACGACGCGGTGCACTGGTTCGACCCGCAGATCAGCGCCGCTTGCTCGCAGACCTGACTCGACGTGTTGCACTCGAGCTTGCAGGTGCCCGTGCCGCACTCGACACGAACCTGCTTGCACCCCTGGTTCCCCGAGCACGAGACGCTGCACCCCAGGTTCGAGGTGCACCGCACCCGCGTCTGCTCGCAGGCCTGGTTGCCCGAGCAGTCGACGCGACACGCGAACCCGGCAGGGCAGTCGATGTCCTGCTGCGCGCAGGCCTGGTTCCCGGAGCAGGTGATCACGCACAGGTTGCCGGCGCAGCCGTTGCTACACCTCGCGGGGCAGGCTCCTCCGGGCGGTGTGGGGTCGTTGCCGCAGCCGCCACCCGTGCCGGCAGTGCCTCCCGCGCCGGCCGTGCCAGAAGTGCCGCCGGCGCCGCTCGTGCCGCCAACGCCGCTGGTGCCGCCCGCGCCGCCGGTACCGCCAACGCCGCTCGTGCCGCCAACGCCACTGGTTCCGCCGACACCGCTCGTACCGCCGGCGCCGCTCGTGCCGCCGACGCCGCTCGTGCCGCCAACGCCGCTCGTGCCGCCGACGCCGCTCGTGCCACCGGCGCCGCTCGTGCCACCGGCGCCACTCGCGCCGCCTGCTCCTCCTGCCGCGGTCCCTCCCGCGCCGCCCACGCCTGCTGAACCACCCTGCCCGCTCGCGCCACCCACCGCAGCGACGCCTCCGTCACCCCCCGCGCCAGGTGCGCCACCGTCGCCGGCGATCCCTGCCGCGCCACCCACGGCACCAAAGGCCCCGGTACCGCCTACCCCGGACGACCCGCCCGCTGCGGCGCCGCTGGCACCGCCGCTCGGTGTGCCTCCTGCGCCCCCACCCACCGTCCCCGACGCGCCACCGCCGTCGAGGTCGATCGACGCGTCGCGATCACCGAAAGCGGCGCTGCCATCGCTGTCCAGTCCGCACGCCGGCACCGCGAGCAGCCAGCCCGCAGCCGTGGCGCACAGCAGCTGCGCTCGCCTCACGAGGCAGAGTCTAAACGATCCTGGGACGTTCGGCCGACTCCGCGCGGCGCCGGGCAGAAAAGGGGCGCGCGTCCCGGGAATCGACGGCAGGGCCGGCGGGTTCGGACCACTCGACGATGTCCGACCTGCGCCGCACTGCCGACACGACGCGTCGTGACTTCGATCACTTTCGCGAGGTGGCGTCGCAAGTCGCCGAAAACGAACCGCGAACGCCGGCTCGTGGCGCATCGCGGGCCCCGGCCCCCATGGCCCGCGCGAATTGGTGCGCCTCTCTCGATCGATCCCTGGTACCCTGCGCTGGGAGCATGGGGGAATGAGCCGAGACGAAAGAGGCGTTTCAATCGTCGCCATGGAGGTGGGCAGCCGCTGGCCGCTCTGGCTCGACGACGTGCGCGTCGGCACGCCGCACCTGGTCACCATCGTCCAGCACTCGGACCAGGCGCTCGCGTCACTCGTCTCGCGAGTGCTGGAAGCCGCCAACGCCGCAGCGGCGAAGGGCGAGTGCATCGACGTGCTCGCCATCGCGTGCAACGACCGAACCGACCGCAGCGCCATCGTCGCGCGCGCGCAGATGGTCAAGGCGATCTTCGACTGCATGCATCGCGTCGGCCCCGGCCGCATCGTGTTCACGGCCGATCAGCGCGTGGGCCAGGACGCCCGCAACCTCCTGGTGAGCCTCTCGCGGTCCCTCGCGGACGGCGCGCCGTCGAAGAACGTCACGGTGGGGGTCTCTTTCGGCGAGTACAAGTCCGGCCTCTGGCCGGCGGCGACCCAGGAAGCCCCCGAAGGAGAGGCCGAAACCAGCAGCGCCACGACCGACTTCCGGCTGAAGTCCGCGCCCCCCATCGCGACCGCGGAAGGCGGAGACTGAGCCCGCAGGACGCCCTGTCCTAGACGCGCCACCGCGCGGCTACCCTTGGCGGGCTTGTCACCGTTCGTCTCGAAGCTCGCTTCCGCCCTGAGTCCGTCGGGGCCGGAGGTCGCGCGCGCCGTACACCGCGGCCTCGCACTGGTGTTCTTCGTGGCGTTCGCGTCGCTCGGCGTCCAGGTGCGGTTGCTGATCGGCAGTCGCGGGCTCTCCCCGTTCGAGCCCGTGGCCAGCGCCGCGCAGGCGCGCGGCGCGCCATTCCTCGACCTCCCCACCGCGTTCCGATGGTTCCCGTCGGACGCGCACCTCGAGCTCGGCATCGGGGCGGGACTCGTGCTGTCGCTGGTGGCATTCGCCGGGATCCGGCCCCGGACGTGCTTCGCGGTCCTGACCGCGCTCTACCTCTCGTTCACGATCGCCTGCGGCACGTTCCTCGCGTTCCAGTGGGACAACCTCCTCGTCGAGTGCGGCTTTCTCGCGACGTTCCTCCCGCGGGACCGTCCGGCCGCGATCGTGCACGTCCTCTTCCGCCTGCTCCTCTTCAAGCTCTACTTCGAGTCGGGCGTCGCCAAGGCGCAGTCCCACCTCGGCGACTGGCAGGACGGCAGCGCCATGACGAAGTACTACGAGACCGCGCCGCTGCCGACGTGGCTCGCGTGGTACGCCCACCACCTGCCCGAGGCGTGGCACCGCTTCGAGTCCAGGGCCACGCTGGCGTGGGAGCTGGCGCTGCCTTTCGCCTTCTTCCTCTCCCGGCCCGCACGCCTCGCGGCTGCGGCCCTGGCTACGGCATTCCAGCTCGTCAACATCGCGACCGCCAACTACGGCTTCTTCTCGTACCTCGCGTGCGTGCTGCACCTCGTGCTCCTCGAGGATCGCGATCTGGCCGCGGCCCGCTCGTTCCTGCGGCGCTGCTGGCGCAGGATCGTTCCCGCGCTCGAGCGCTGGCAGTTCCGCCCGCGCCTCGCCGCTGCGCGCTGGCGCCTCGGGCGTTCCCGGTTTCGTGCGTGGCGTGAGCGCGTCAACGGGCCGGCCTTGCCCGCCTCGGTGCGGGCGCCTTTCACGCGACTCCCGGCGGTGCTCCTTCCCGGACTGGCCGCCGTGCTCGTCCTGCAGTCGGTCGCCGAGGGGCTCGCACGGTTCACTCCGCGGACCAAGGAGCGGACGCTGCTCTCGGGCGCTCGCGACGCGATCATCGAGGCGCGCGACGCGACGGCCCTCGGCCGCGAGGTGAGCGACGCACTGCGCCGGCTACGCCTGGTCAACAACTACCACCTGTTCGGCCACATCACGCGCGAGCGACCGGAGGTCGAGGTGCAGACCTCCGCCGCCGCATCGGGAGATGACTGGACGCCCCACGCGCTGCACTACAAGCCCGGCCCCGTCGAGCGAGCGCCGCCGTTCGTCGCGCCCCACCAGCCACGCGTCGACTTCCGGCTCTGGTTCACCGCCCTCGGCTGGCAGCGCGGGGTCGAGCGGTGGGTCACGACGCTGCTCGAGCGCGCGTGCCAGGACCCTGGCGCCGTGGAGGCGCTGTTCGCCGAACGACTGCCACGCGACACCGCACGCGCGCGGTTGGTCGTGTGGGACTACGCGTTCACCTCGCCCGACGAGCGTCGAGCCACGGGAAACGTCTGGAAGCGGACGCAGCTCGCCGTCGCCGCGGAGATGGGCTGCAAGCGCCCGTGACGTCCTCGACGTTCGCGCACCCCTCCCCGGTTTCGGTCGTGGTGCCTCACGCCGCCTCCCAGGCGGCGCGCGCGGCAGCGTGGGCGCGCGCCCTCGAAGAGCTGGGTGCGCGCCTGCCCGCGTTCGCGAGCCACGATCTGGGCCTCGTGCTCACCGAGCCGCTGGGCCGCATCACGCTCCGGACCCCGACCGATCCCCGCGCCGGCGCGTGGGCGGCGCTGGTTCGAGAGGTCGCAGGGGGGCACATCGCCGCCGAGGCGCGCGCCCTGGGTCTCTCGGACGACTTCGTCGTGGCCCTGCTCGGGCGTGCGCTCGCGCCCCTCTCGGGAGCCGACGATGAGCTCGCGACCGTGGCGACGGCGCGCCGCAGGATCGTCGCCGCGCTCGACGCGCTCGACCTCGACGTGGCGCGCCTGTTCGCGCTCGCCGGCGGTGACGCCGAGGGCGGCGCGCTGGCTCACGTGGACCTCGCCGCGGCCATGGGGCACCCCGACGCGAACGACGTCGCCAGCCTGTCCCTGGAGATCCTGCCCCACGTGCTCGACAGGCGCAGCCGGGTCGCGACGAGCCGCAGCCCCCGGGCCGGCTACGCCGGCCTTTCGCGCCGCGGCAGCTTCGATTCGATGGTCCTGACCGAGCTCGCGCACGACGACGAGGAACTGGCCCGCCGCGTGCTCGACGACGAGGTGCTCCACTACGCCCGCGACGAAGCGGAGGACCCGCCGCGACGCCTGCACGTCGCGCTCATCGACGCTTCCGCGTCCATGCGGGGCGACCGCGCGACGTTCGCGCGAGCCACCGCGGTGACCGTGTGCAAGAAGCTCGTACTTGCAGGCGAGCCCGTCGTGTTCCGGTTCTTCGACGCCCGCCTGCACCCCCCTCACCCGAGTCGCGGCTCGCGGCTCCCGCTCGCCTACCTCCTGGGATTCCGCGGTGAGCGTGGACGACACCCTGGCAAGGTGATGCGCCACCTCGCGCGGGAACTCGAAGCGATGGCCTCGCGCGACCCTCGGGAAATCGCCGTCCACCTCTTCACGCATGCCGCGCTGCACGTCCCCGGCGACGCGATGAGGGAGCTGACGCGCGTCGCCCGGGTGACCGCGATCTTCCTCCTGCCCTCGGGAGGCGACCTCGATCTCGACTACCTCGATCTGCTCGACGCGCACTTCGTCATCGACCACGCGAGCCTCACGAGCCGCTCGGAGCGTGCCGCGCACGCGCGCTCGGTCGTCGATGCCATCGGGCCTGGCAGTACGCGGGGGCCCGCATCGTGACGGCGTCGCTCCTGGCGCAGTTGCTCGAGGCGCTCGCCGCCGAGGCGGAAGGCGACGCCGTGGACCTCCTCGGACACGCCCGGCAACGGGTCGCTCGGGGTCACGACGACCAGGCTCTGCCGCTGCTCGGCGCGGCGCTACGCGCCAGCCACTCGCGAGAAGACGAGTACGCCCCCGTCACCGAAGCGCTCGCGCTGTGGTTCGACCGACGAGGGGAAGGTCGCGCCGCGCTCGCCGCGTCCTGGTACGGGATGGGCCGCAAGTCGCAGGCACGCTGGATCGACGCCGGGACTCCGAGCGACCGCGCCCGGACCTGGCTGGGCTGGGTGGCCCGCGGCGAGATGGAGCGCGACGAGGCGTGCTCCCTCGCCGCCGACGCGCTCGAAGCGGCGGGCTTGCTCGCGCGTGCGGCGCTGGCCCTGGAGGAGGGCCGGAAGCCGAGCGCGGCGCGAGCCCTGTGGGCGCGCCTCGCAGACCGGCTGGACGCAGGCGCGGCGGAGCCCTACGCGGCAGGACTCGCGCGCTTCAACGTCGCGCGGACGAGCCACGCCCTCGGCGACACCGCCGCGGCGCGCCGTGCCAGCGTCCTTTCCGTGCAGCGCCTGGAGGAGGCCGCGGATCGGTTCGAGACGCGCGGACAGCGCGAGCGTGCGTTCGACGCGTACCAGGTGCTCGTCGAGATCGGCCGCCTCACGGGCGTGGTGGAGCACACCCTCGAGGGAGCCGTGAACGCGGCACGAATCCTCGCCGAGGACCACCTTCCGCACCACGCGCTGCGGCTGCACGAGCAGGCCATGGAGGCCGCTGAGCGCGCGGGGGAGCTGGCCGCCGGCGCGACGCTCGCGAACGATCTCGCGCTGCTGGCGGAACGCCATGGCCTCGCCGACGTCGCACGCGAGGGCGTCGTCCGCCGTGGGGAGCTGTGGGAAGCAGCGGCGGCGCGCCCCGGCGCCCCGCGCGGACTGGCGCGTCACGCGCTGCTGGCGAGCGCGGCGGCGCACGTCGAGTCCGGCCGCCTGGAATCGGCCCGACGAGCGTTCCGGCGCCTCGCCGACCTCGACCTCCCCGGCAAGGAGCGCGAGCACTACGCCGACTCCGCTCGGCGGCTGCAGGGCGAGCACGACCCGGACGTGCCGCGCCGCCGCGCACGCGAGGCGCTGGGCCCCGCGGCACGCCCGCCCGAGGTGTGGAAGGACGACCTCCTGGAGTGGGAGGCGCGCGGGCTCGCGAGCGAGGCCTGCGCCGACGTGCTCTTCGAGCAGGGCGCAGACCACGCGGTGACCCGCCGCACCGCCCTGGTCGGCCGCCTGGTGGCACAGCTCGCGGAGGGCGCCACGGGCTGGCCCGACCGCACCACCGCACCCGCGGGGGTCGATCGCTCCGCCGCCCTGGTCGCGCTCGCGGGGCACCTGGCGCCCATCGAGATGTACGGCGTGCTCGCTCCCCTCGAGCGGCTCGCGATGGACGCGGACGCCGCGGTGCGCCTCGCCGCCGTCCAGGCCGTCCAAGGCTACTTCTACAAGCGCTCCTTCGTGACGCTCGAGCGGGCCCTCGGAGACTCCGACGCCATCGTCGTCGCGGCAGCGCGGAGCGCCGTCGAGCGTCTGCGCTTCGACCACGCGCTCGAACCGCTCGCGCGCATCGCGCGCTCGCGCGATCCCGAGAGCAGGGCCGCGGCGCTCAGGGCCATCGCACGCATCGACGTCGAGGACGCCGCCCACCTGTTGCTCGCCACGCTCGATCACGGCGGGCCCGAGGAGCGCGGCGCGGCGCTCGAAGCCATGAAGTCCGCCGCCACGACGGCGTTCGTGGATGCGGCGCGCAGCGCCTTCCCGCGCGCCTCTCCGCGCCTGCGGGCCGCCGTCACGGAGATATTTCGCGCCCGCAGCCTGCGCGTGTGAGTCCCGTCACCCCAGGCAGTCGCTGAGCGCCGCCTCGACGTCGTCGAACTCGAACTCGAAGCCGCGCGCGAGCAGGGCCGCGGGCACGGCGCGCTGTCCGCCGAGCAGGGGCTCGGCCCCCTCGCCGAAGCGCGCGCGCAGCGCGAACTCGGGGACCCGCAGGAACGACGGTCTGCCCAGGACCCGCCCCATGCCCTTCGCGAGCACTGCATTCGGCACCGCACCGGGCGCCACGGCGTTGACCGCTCCTCGCAGCGTCTCGTCGTCGATTGCGCGTTCGAGGACGGCCACCAGATCCCGAAGGTGAATCCACGACACCATCTGCTCACCCGACCCGATGGGCCCACCCGCGAACATCCGGAACGGCTTGACCATCTCGGCGAGGGCGCCCCCGCCTCGGCCCAGCACGATGCCGATGCGCGCGCACACGGTCCGCACGCCGAACTTCTCCGCCCCGCGCGCCGCCGCCTCCCACCCGCGGCACACCAGCGCCAGGAAATCGTCACCCGGCGGCGCGTCCTCTTCGAGCGGCTCGTCTCGCCGGTCACCGTAGTATCCGACGCCGGAGGCGCACACGAACACGCGAGGAGGAGTCGCGAGCGCTTCCATCGCCTGGACGAGCAGCCCCGTGCTCACCGTTCGGCTCAGAAGGATCCGGTCCTTCACGGTTCGCGTCCATCGCTTGCCGACGGCGGGCTCCCCCGCGAGATGGACGACGGCGTCGTGGCCTTCCAGGTTGGCGAACCAGTCGCCCTTCCTGGCCGGATTCCACCCCGCGGCCATCGCTCCGTCGCGCACGCGTGCGTCGTCCGGGTCGCGGGTGAGCACCGTCACCGCATCACCGCGCTCGAGCAGTCGCGCGACGAGCGCCTGCCCGATGAACCCCGTACCTCCGCTGACCGCGACCTTCACGTTTTCGGGCCTCCTTTGGGCCATTTCACACGGGATTCATGCGCTGGCCGAGAATCGATGATATCGAAGGCCCCATGAATGCCTTCCTGAAGGTCGCACTCGCCGTCACGGCCACCGGCGCCACCGCGTGTGGCGGAGGGGCCGCGCCTCCCTTCGACACCCTGCCCAAGGCGAACGTCACCGCGTTCCGCCTGCAGAACTTCGAGCCGCCGCCGCCCCCGCCGGGCGCGCCCGCGCCGGCCCCTGGCGCCATGATTCCGGGCCTTCCCCCCCAGATCACGCAGTGGATGCAGCAGGGGGCCGGTGGTCTCGAGCAGCTCATTCCCCCCGGGCTCCTGCCCCCGGGCATGCTCGGTGGGCTGGGCCAGCCACCCGCCGCGCCGCCCCCTCCCCAGCAGGACACGGCGCCTCGGTTCCACGGCTTTCGCATCCTGGGCCAGACCGCCGTCGTCGACGAGCGCCTGAAGGAGGAGCTGATGGACGTGCTCGGCGACGAGGACAACTTCGAGGCGAAGCACGCCAACTGCATGTTCGCGGAGATGGGCCTCTCGTGGCAGGCGGGCCCCGGCACGCCGCCGAGCGATCTCCTGGTCTCGTTCTCCTGCAACCAGATGCAGGGCAGGACCTTCGCCTGGCCCCACGGCGCCACGGGCATGACCCCGAGCGCGGTGAAGGAGCTCACCTCCGTCGTCCAGAAGCTCTGGCCCCCCGGCATGTGACACCCCGCGGTTGCGCCCCGCGCAATCGCCCCTACACTGCCCGCTCCACTCCGGTTCTCCACCGCAAGGGCCGCAGCGCCCGCGCGGGCTCCCCTCACGGGGGCGATCGGCTTCGACGTGGCGTCTGAAAATCCGTCTGCGTGTGGTGCGCCGCCCGCCGCATCTTCAATGCGGGTCGTACTAATTGCGAACGACAACGCAATCGCTCTCGCGGCCTAAGAAACCGTAGAGCCGTCCAACCGTGAGATAGTCTTGGTAACGGAAGGGCGTCAACACGAAGGCTGGGCTGCTCGAGGACGCCTCCGATAGAGCAGTCGAGAAACGGGGAGGCTAGGTCGTCGCCGAACCGACGAACCCGGTCGCTTGGGTCAAGGCGACTACGCACGTGAACGAAGGCGGATGGGATGCGTCGCGGACCCGGGTTCGATTCCCGGCGCCTCCACCAGTGCAAAGAACTCCAACCTCCGGATGTGGTTTCGGTTCTCCAGGTCGCTTCTACCTCGACCAGTCGCAGTGCAACTGCGTGAACGCTTGCACTCCGCCCGCAGCCGCACTCGCTCCAGCGGGCTGTTGGCCGCCCACGCACGGGAGTGGACGAGCGCAAGGTGCGCGAGCGAGACGACCACGAGCAACGCCGAGCTCGCCGCGGCCGGCCAAGCCGCGGGCACGCGGAGCCCGGTAGTGGAGGGATGGGGGCGGGCATCGATCGGATCATCGCCACGGCCCGAGCCCCCGTACACTGGCCGGGTCATCTCGTGCTCGCGTCGTTCGTGCTGGGTGGACGTCGCCACGCGCGGCGCGGGACGAGGATGGCGCGGCGAACGGACGTCAAGGCACGCGCGCTGGCGTGGTCGGCTCGCCGCCGTCGTCGCCGACAGGCGTCAGCGCTTCCGCGTACGGCGCTTGCGGGCGGGGGTGCGCTTGCCGGCGCGGGAGGGTGCTCGCCGGCGAGGCGCCGCAGCGGCCAGCTCCGCGGCGATCGCGCGCCGCTCGGTGAGCGGAAGCTTGCCCAGCGCATCGACGAGATCGGCGGGCGCGAACTGCCGCAGCACCTGCTCCGGCGCGAGCCCCGCGAGGCGCCTCTTCGCCGGCAAGCTCGCGATGAAC
>CAZARU010000153.1:0-15912 GCA_964487605.1 uncultured Polyangiaceae bacterium | reverse complement strand
AAGACGGGGTCGATCTACGACGTGGCCGAGGTGCTGCGTGACCTCTACCGACTCAAGGCGAACAAGCAGCTGTCGTTCGGCGAGCGTCGCATGCTCGACACGGCGCGGACGCTCATCGTCAAGGAGATCGCGATCTCTCGTGATCAGACCGAGGATCAGGTCAAGTCGGAGATCGAGGCGATCTTCTTCTCCAACTGATCGCGACGGTCGACGGGCGACGGGCGCGGCGTGGCTCACCTCCGGTGGGTCGCGCCGCACGTCATTTGACCGCAGGGCGACTCCGGCGGAGCGCGCCAGCACCCGCCACGTTCCGCTCGCCGAAGGGATCACGGTCCGGCGTCGGGACGCTTCTGGATCGCCGCGAGCTGCGGGAACTCCAGGGCCACGCGCCACTGCCCGTCCTCTCGGGTGCAACGCACCTCGGCACGCTGCGCGTCCGGGTCCTCACCGGTCACGGTCACTACCGCCCACTTTCCCTCGACTCGCGCGTCATAGCGGCGAGGCTTGAACGCGAGCGTGAAGCGCGATGGGGCCAGCATCTCGGCAGGCGCGATGTGGCGCCCCGCGAGCGCCGTGGCGCGACGCGCACGCTCCTCCAGGTTCTGTCGGCCTTCCGCGGAGATGAGCTCGAATGCCTCCTCTGCCCGGGCCGGATCGCCGTGAACGCGCTGCATGCGATCGACGAACTCGCGAACGAGCGTCTCCGGGGAGTGGCCCTCTGCCTCGGCCTTGCAACCCGCGAGGAACAGCATGACGGCGACGAGGCTCCCGGCCGACGTCTGGCGGGCGAGTCGCTGCAGGAGACCGGCGTCAGGTGGCACGGCGCGGGTCCCCGGCGGCACGCTCGCTCCGGCGCGTGGTGAGGCCCATGGCGGCACGCACGCTGCCCATCGTGTCCTCGGCCACCTCCCGCGCGCGGTCTCGGCCCGCAAGCAGCGCGTCGACGACGAGCCCGGGCTTCGCGCGCAGCTCGAGCGCCCGCTCGCGGATGGGCGTGAGCTCCGGAGCCAGCGCCACCAGCAGACGCTGCTTGCAGTCGCCACACCCCAGGGCACCGCTGCGACACTCCCGCTCGATCGCCGCCACCTCGTCCGGTGGCGTCACCGCGGTGTGGAGGGTGAACACGTTGCACACTTCCGGACGGCCCGGGTCGCCCATCCGAAGCTTCTTCTCGTCCGTGAACGCGCTCTTGATCTTCTTCTCCACGACACGAGGCTCGTCGAGCAGCCCGACGGTGTTGCCGCGGGACTTGCTCATCTTGGTCTTGCCGTCGAGGCCCATGATGCGCGGTGTCCGCGACAGCCGCGCCGCGGGCTCCGGAAAGACGTCGCCGAAGCGCGCGTTGAACCGCCTGGCGATCTCACGCGCGAGCTCGAGGTGCTGCTGCTGATCCTCACCGACCGGCACGACCGACGCCTTGTAGATCAGGATGTCCGCGGCCTGGAGGATGGGGTAGGTGAACAGACCCGCGTTCACGTTCTGCCTGTGCTGCTCGCTCTTCTCCTTGAACTGCGTCATCCGGTGGAGGTCACCGAGCGCCGTCACCGACGCCAGGTACCACGCCAGCTCCATGTGCTGTGGAACGTCGCTCTGGACGAAGAGGGTCGCCCTCTCCGGATCGATGCCGCCGGCGATGTACATGGTCGCCGCGTCGAGCACGCGCGCCGGCATCTCCGCCGGGTCGTACGGAATCGTGATCGCGTGCGCGTCCACGATGCAGAAGAACGGCTCGAACTCACCGCCGCGAACCAGAGCTGCCCACTCGCGCAGTGCCCCCAGGTAGTTACCGAGGTGCAGTTCGCCCGTGGGCTGCATGCCGGACAGGATGCGCGGCTTCACGAGGCCAGGGGTCGTACTCTCCAGGGCGAGGTTCGGCAAGCGGGCGAGGTCGCTCGAAGTTGGCCCCGGACGATCGCGCCTCGGTACGATCGCCCTCGTTCATGCGAAGCGCAGCGTCAGTTCGACTCCACTGGGAGCAGAGGGCCTCGGCGCCGAAGGACGTGGACGCGGCCCTCGGGCAGGTCCGCGACGGGCACCCCGGCGCCCTGCTGGTCCGCGGCGACAACCTCCGGGCGCTCGGTGCCTTGGCCGGACCGTGCGGGGGTCGGGCCCACCTGGTCTACCTGGACCCGCCCTTCCTGACGGGCCGTGAGCACGCGCGCGTGCGGCGCCGACGCGACTCTCGAACGGGCCGCATCGTTCGGACGGCGACCCGGGCGTTCGACGATCGCTGGGCGGGCCTGGACGCCTACCTGGCGGCGCTCGAGCCTCGGCTGCGCGCGGCGCGCGAGCTGCTGGCGGCGGACGGTTGCCTGGTCCTGCACGTCGACCCGAAGACCAGTCACTACGCGAAGGTCCTCTGCGACGAGATCTTCGGGCCACGGTGCTTCGCCAGCGAGATCGTCTGGCGGTACCGCCGGTGGCCGAGCAAGACGAAGAACTTCCAGCGAGTTCACGACATCCTGCTCCGCTACGTGAAGGACCCGACGGCCGTCCCTCGCTTCACGCAGCTCTACGAGCCTCTGGCGGAGTCCACCCGCCGCACGTGGGGCGACCGCAAGCAGCGGGCCGTCGTGGACTCGAGCGGACGACGCACCAGGTCGAGCAGCACCGCTGAGGCGTCCAGCGGCACCCCCATGGGCGATGTCTGGGACATCGGCATCGTCGCGCCCATAGCGAGGGAGCGGACGGGCTACCCGACGCAGAAGCCCGAGGCGCTGCTTCGTCGGCTGGTCGAGGCCTGTACCCGTCCCGGCGACCTCGTCGTCGATCCGTACGCTGGGAGCGGCACCACCCTGGCCGTGTGCAGCATGCTCGGGCGTCGCTCCATCGGGATCGACGAGAGCCCCGAAGCCATCCGGGTCACGCGCCGTCGCCTCAAGGACCTCGGAGTGGTTGCGCGAGAGGAGGAGGTGCTCGCCCCGAAGGGCACCGTTCGCTCGGCTCGGCGTGCGCCATCGCGCGGAGCCTGAGGCGGGCGTAGCCTCGCGCGGTGCGCCGCTATCACCTGCCGAGCGGCAACGTCGCCGAGCTGGACGACCTGGCCCCGTCGCTCGACGTCGTGGGGCGGTTCGCCGGTGAGGTGGCGTGCATCCGCGCGCGTCTCTTCGATGCATCGGGTGTGGCGCGCGCAGTCGGTGATCTTCCCCTGCGCGACCTGCACACCTTGAGAGCCGTCGCCCGGCGACTCGGCATCGTGGAGGACGAGGTCGTCGCGGTGGATTGCAAGAACTGCGGGCACCGGTTCACCGTCCGGCCGTGCAGCACGCTGGAGCTCGGTCCCTATTTGGACGACGAGCTGACCGACGCCGTCCTCGATGCGCCCCATCCGTTCGACGACGCACACGTGGTAGACGCCCCCGATCTTGCCAGCTTTCGACTGTGTGACCGGACTGTCTGCGAGGCGGCACCGCTGCACCGCCTCGCGACGCAGGGGCGCCTCGTCTTCGACTCGCGCTCCGCGACTGCGTTCGGCGTCGCTCGGCTCGACGACGAGGGTGACTCCGACAGGATCGCGCAGCGCCTGAACGCGATGAGCGACGAAGCCTTCGATGCGATCGTGCGCGCGTTCGAGGTGGCGCACTATCCCCCACGGTTGGCGGCGCCGCATGCGTGCAGCGAATGCGGTGCCGTCGAGTGGATCGGGACGCCGGTTCGCCGCGAGCTCGGCGGCGACCCCGAGGATCCGGAGTCGTCCCCGCGGAGCGTCGACACCGACTTCCCGAGCATGGATGACTTCGAAGCGCTGGTCCGGCAGGTCGCGCCGGGAGTGTACGCCGCCGCCGGAGTCGCCAACGTGGGTCTCGTGGTTCACGAGGGGCCTGCTCACCTCGACGACGCGGGAACGCCACTGCTCGGGAGCTACGTGCCCGAGGACCTCCACGCGCTGCCACCGACCAGCAGCGAGGTCACGCTCTACTACCGCACGTTCGCTTCGATGTGGGAGGACGAGGGTCCGTACGACGTGCGCGCGGAGATCGAGGAGACGCTCGCCCACGAACTCGAGCACCACCTCGGCCACGTCGCCGGGATCGATCCACTCGACGAGGACGAGCGCGCCGAGCTCGGCGAGGAGTACGTGGGACGCGTCGGGCTCGGCGAGGCACGGCGCCGCGCAGCGCGCAGCCTCGGGAGCGAGCTCGCCCAGTTCGTGCGAGGTACGTGGTGGCTCTGGTTGATCGTCGGGGTCGTCACCGCGCTCGCGGTCGCGCGCCCTTGAGCGTGAGCCATCGTTGGATCGCCTGCGTCGAGTTTGCTAGCGTTGCCGGACGTGGCGAAGAGCACCGGAAAGCCGAATCGGCGCGCCTCGCCCGAAGCCGTCGAGAAGCGGCGGGCGGCGCGCGCGTTCAACGAGCTGCTGACCGACGGCTCCGCGGCCTCGGACGGCCGAACCGAGAAGCGGCGCCGTCGCCTCCTCGAGGAGCTCTCGCGAGGCCAGAAGCGCTCGTCGGGGCGGGAGCTCAAGCCCGTGGAGGTGCTCAGCCACGTGCACGAGCTGCTGGAGCTGGGCGAGCCGCTCGCCAATCTCCGCAAGACGTGCGCACCGAGGAAGGCGCTCGCTCCCCGCGAGCACCTGGCGGACGGCGTTCGCCGGCTCCACGTCGCCTACGGCTTCCGGCCGGAGGCCTACCGGTTCATCGGCGTGGACGAGGACACGCTCCGCTCGGCTGGCGTCCTCGTGACCAAGCGCGCACGCCGCGCTTCTTCCGAGACCGCCTGAGCGCGGGAGGTGGACGGCGCTCGTCGCCTGACCTAGAACCCCGGCGGTGCGCCGCTGGCTCGTGACCCTTACCCTTGTGGGCGGTGCGCTCGCGGGCACCGAACGCTCGCGCGCGGAGGGCGCCGACGTCGTCGCGACCGTGGGCTCGACGAAGATTACCGTCGCCGATCTCGAAGCGAAACTCGCGGAGATGCCCGTGTTCCAGCGCGCCAGCTACGGGTCCACGCCGGACGAGGTCAAGCGGGGCGTCCTCGAGAAGGAGCTCATCCCCGCGGCCCTCCACGCCGAGTACGCGGGCACGAAGCAGCTCGAAGCGCGGCCCGCGGTGCGCGACCGCGTGCGCGACGTGCTGCGCCAGTCCCTGGAGAACGCGCTTCGCGAGGACCTCGCGAAGGAGGGCGGCGCGACCGAGGACGAGGTCCGCAAGTACTACGCCGAGAACCTCGCCAGGTACCAGACTCCGGAGCGGGTGAAGATCTGGCGTATCCTGGTCGCCGACAAGGCCCTCGCCGAGAAGATCCTGGCGGAGGTCAAGGCAGCCGGCGGTGACACGAGCACCAAGAAGTGGACCGAGCTCACACGGCAGCATTCCGTGGACGACGCCACCAAGATGCGAGACGGCAATCTGGGCTTCGTCCGAGACGACGGCTCCACGAACATGCCCCGCGTGCGCGTGGATCCGGCACTCCACGCCGCCGCGAAGAAGGTGCAGGACGGTCAGCTCGTGAACGAGCCCGTCGCGGAGGGAGCCAACTGGGCCGTGGTTTGGCGGCGCGGAACCCTCGCCGCCGTCACGCGCACCCTGCAGCAGGAAGAGAGCTCCATTCGTCAGATCCTCGTGCGCACGAAGCTGAAGGATCGCATGGATGCGCT
The DNA here is from genome assembly GCA_964487605.1 of uncultured Polyangiaceae bacterium. GTDB lineage: Bacteria > Myxococcota_A > Polyangia > Polyangiales > Polyangiaceae > JAJDAH01. The sequence goes on along the minus strand of CAZARU010000153.1, from coordinate 10,319 downwards.
CCTGGGGAAGTTGCGGACCGAGCACGTGCGGGAGGAGAACACGGCGCTCCTCGACTACGTCAACGTCGCCGGCACGGGGGACATCTCGTCACGGCCGCGCCCTGGCGTCGTCCCGCGGCGCCCGCCCCGAGACCTCGCCCCGAAGCCCGGCGAGCGGGGCAACCGCTGAAAAGGCCGCTCCGTCGGGCAGCGCCCAGCCGAGCTGCTTGAGCACGCCGCGGAACACGGCCTCTTCGTCTCGCGCGCGCCGCTGGTACACGAAGAATCGCGCCGCGGAGCCATCCACGGCGGCGCTCGCCGCCTGCTCGTAGTTCTCCAGCATGAGGAGCAGGTGCGGGTGGGCCTGCGCCACCTCTTTGGGCACGGTCATGTTGCGCGCTGCGCCGACCCTCGCGCGGGCCTGGGCGTGGACGAGCTTGGCGAGATCCTTGTCCGACAGGCGCGCGCGCAGGTAGTCGGACTCCGTGCGCGACTGGCGCACGATGAGCCCTGCGCGGTCGAGATAGCTGCCGGCGAGCGCCGGCACCGCGACGAGCACGACGGCGGCCGCGAACGCGAACGCGAGGCTCCGCACCGCGGTGCGACGCCGGGGTGCCGCGGACGTTTCCACGACCGCGCTCACGGCCGGCCCTCGAGCGGCAGGCACCACGACCTGGCAGCGAGCGCAGCCTCCGCCGCCGCGCGCTCCGCAAGACGCTTGGAGCGACCTCGGCCGCGGGCGACGCCCCTGCCTCGAACGACGACTTCAGCCTCGAACCATGGGTCGTGGGGGGGGCCGCCTCGATCGACGATCGAGTAGGTCGGCGCGTCGCCCCCGTCGGACTGGACGAGCTCCTGAAGCTGACTCTTGGCATCGGCCTCGGTGCCCCGCTCGAAAGCGTCCAGCGCCGGCGCGATGATTCGTCGGCAGGCGTCGCGCGCGGCGTCGAGCCCGGCGTCGAGATACGTCGCGCCGAGCAGGGCCTCCACCGCGTCCGCGAGCGCTCCGCCGTTCGCCGAGAGTCCGGCCGACGACGCCCCGCGCCCGACCCGCAGCGACCCGGCGACGCCCACCTCGCGGGCCCAGCTCGCCAGCCACTCGCCGTTGATCACCTGGGCACGCATCCTGGTCAGCTCACCTTCCCGGGCCTCCGGGAAGCGCTCCATCAGGAGCTCGCTCACGCACAGCGAAAGCACCGCATCGCCGAAGAACTCGAGGCGCTGGTTGTGCCGAGCGTCCTTCGCCTCGTTGGCGAAGCTCGGATGCGTGAGCGCCTCTTCGAGATGGGGGGCGTCCTCGGGGAGCCCGAACAGCATTCGTATCTCGTCGTCCACGTTCACCGCGCCCCGGGGGTGGGCGTCGGGCCCGAGGGTAGCGCTCGATTCGACCCGCCGCACGCCGGAGCCGCGCGGAGCGGCCTGGCCGACCGGGCGCGCTACCCGTGGCGGCCTCCCGGGCCGGGGAACTTCCCTCGGTCGAGGCTGTCGCTCCTCCACCCTTGGCGACCATCGCGCTCGACTATGCTCTCGGTGTGAGCCGCCTGCTCGCCTGCCCCTTCTGCCGCGAGCTGTACCCGGACACGGAGACCGACCGCTGCCCCGAGTGCGGCGTCGATCTCGCGCCGCTCGAGGCCCTGCCGCCCTCGCTCGACGTCATTGCCGAGGCGGCAGCGGCCGGCGAGCTCGTCCCGCCCGAGGACCGGCCGGTCTCCCCGCTGTACTGGCGTCGCGGGCGTGGCGCGCTCCTCGTCCTCGCGGTCCTCGGCCTGGTGTTCTTCTTCTCGCCCTGGGTGTCGATGACCCGACCGGACGAGGCCCTCATCAGCGGGTTCGATCTCGCGCGCGGGAGGGCCGGCTGGCTCTGGGGCGGTGCCATAGGCTGGTTCATCGTGCTCCCGCTCGTCGCCAGCCGTCGCACGATTCGACAGATGCGCGGCGTCCGCATCGTGACGGCGATGTTCGCCGCCATGACCGCCATCGAGATCGCGATGCTCGTCTCGCTCCCACCGCAAGGATCCAGGTACCTGCGCGTCGAGTTCGCCTGGGCGTGGGGCCTCTGGGCGAGCGCTGCCGTGTCGGTGGTGGGCGTGGCCTTCGGCGCGCGCTTCGGGGGTCGCCTGGACGACCTTCCGAAGAGTCCGTGGGAGGACGCCGCCGGCAACCTGCGCGTGGACGATGCCGTCGATCGGGACGCCGCCGACCGCGTCGTGCACTGACGATCGCGTGGCCGTACGACGAGTCGGGCGGCGACGCACCGGCGTCGGGGCCCGCGGCAACGCGCGAGCCCGCCGTGCTCAGAACATCGCGCCGAGCTCGAGCACGAGCGTCCACTGGCGCTCTTCGCCCTTCAGATCCTTCTTGTCCTGCGCTGCGCCCTCGCCGACCTGAGCGTCCGCGGGGTCTACTACGTCGGTGATGAACTGCCCACCCACCATCACCATCTCGAAGCGATAGTTGAGCCCGAACATCATGCGGTGCCGCTCGAGACGCGCCTTGTTGAACACGACGTTGTTGTTGAAGTCGAGCGGGGAGCCGCCGTTGCACACGGGCTGCCCGTCGTAGATGTGGTTGACGGGAGTCCCGTCCGCGCCCGGCGTCTTGTCCTCCCGGGTGAGGTCGGGATTACCGGGGACGTTCGTCCCGGTGAAGCCACAGTAGCCGATGGGATCCGTCGCGGGTGTCAGATCGATGAGGCCCGAGTCCGCGAAGATCCAGAGGCGCTGGTACCCAACCCAGGGCGTGATGATCGACGAGTCGGCGATGGGAAGGGGCTTGGAGATCTGGACGTCCAGCGCGCCCGTCGTCAGCTGGAACTGGCTGGTGCCGGTGATGGTGCGGACGCCGCCGCCGACGGCGACGTCCGGCAAGATGCCGCCGACGCCGAGGCGAAATCCTTCGAGCAAGCTGAGACGAACGTCGGCGCCGCCACCGATGATGCTCGTGTTCGGCATGAAGCCGACGGCGCCGGTGAACTCCAGGCCGAACCCGAAGCTCTTGCGCAGCTTCACGGAGTAGAGCTGCAGCACCGAGTCGGGGCTCTTGTTCACGATCGACGACTGCTTCGAGGACGGATCCACCGGGCCCTGCGTCCCCAGCTTCCAGTACGTCTCGTCGTTCGAGATCTTCGTGTACGCGCCCTCGAGGGAGAGGTGAAACCCGCCGAACCCCGTCGTTCGCGCCGAGTGCATGGCGCTCGGCGCGAACGCGAAGCCCCACTGGTTCATGAGCAGCTTGAACAGCTTGTGATCCGGGGTACACGTCTCCCGGCCCGTCGTGTCGCGCAGCCGCTGCATGTCGGCGGGGTTGTCGTTGAACCGGCCGAAGTCCGCAGTGCGGCGGTTCGTGAGCGGGTCGATCTGCGCGTGGCAGAGGTGGCGCGTGTCGGCGTCGGGCCCGACGACCAGGCGCTCGAGCGCCGGATCCATGGGCTCGCCCAGGGCCGGCGCGGTGCCTGCGAAGGCGGCCGCCGCGAGGGCGACGCTGGCGAAAGTTTTGAAGAATCCCATGGACGGGCTCTCTGCCGGGGCGAGGCTACTTGCCGCGCGGGATGGCCGTCAAGCAAAGGAAAATCCGGCAGGATTCGCCCACGGCGCCTCCGAGGCTAAACGGATGAAGCCCTCTGCCCCACACCATGACCACCGACGACGATCGCCTCCGCGTCGCTCCGCCCCCGAGGCCGTTCCACGTCGTCCTCGTGGAGCCCGAGATCCCTCCGAACACTGGCAACATCGCCCGCCTGTGCGGCGCGACGGCCTGCGTGCTCCACCTGGTCGGACCGCTCGGCTTTCGCATCGACGAGCACGCCGTCAGGCGCGCGGGACTGGACTACTGGCACCTCGTGGACGTGCGAACGCACGCTGACCTGTCCGCAGCAGAAGCGTCCATCCGGACTCGAGACCACGGCGCGGAACCGCGTTCGTGGCTGTTCACGACGCACGCCACCCGGAGCTACCTCGACGCGCCGTTCGCGCCTGGCGACGCGCTGGTGTTCGGCAGGGAGAGCGTCGGTCTCCCGGCAGATCTGCTCGCCGCTCGACCCGCCGACACCGTCGCGATCCCGATGCTCGGCGCGGTCCGATCTCTCAACCTCTCCAACGCGGTCGCCGTCGCGGTCTACGAGGCGCTTCGCCGGACGGGGACCCTGAACGGGACGCCCGCTCAGCGGTGATACACGCGGGGCGTGGCGCCCGTGAAGTCGGCGTGCACGCGCACGGTCGCCCCCGGGCTCAGGCGTACGCTCGATCCGACGCGCTCGCCGGTCGCCGCGAACGTGACCCCGACCGCGTGGGTTCCCGCGCCGAGCTGCACGGTGAACGGGGTCACTCCCGTGCGGGGCCCCACGGTCGCGGACATTCCCGCAGGGTCCGACGTCGCGGTGATCGTACCGAGCACCACCGGATCCAGAGCTGCGGCGCCGGAGCCCACGAGAGGTCCGGGGCGCGGCGCGGTGGTCCCCGCGGGGGCGCGAGGCGCGGGCGCGGCCGATGCGACGTCCGTCGGCAGGCTCCCAGAGTCTCCCCGACGATCACCGGCCCGCGACGCCGCTTCGACACCCATCGGGGCGGGAGCGGCCGCGCGCGACGGTCCGCGCTGCGTGGCCGGCGTTCCAGCGTCGGACTTCGAGGCTCCGGAGTCGCCGCGACCCGACCACGGCGCGGCGATCGCAACCAGGGCGACGATCGCCAGTCCGAGCGCCCAGGGCGCGGCGCGCCAGGAAGGGGCGCGCCGCGGCGCCGGTTCGCTCCCGGTGATCGGCGGCGGAATGCTGGCGAGCCGGCGCGTACTGGGATCGGCCGGTACGTCGCTCGGGACCTGCGGCGCGTCGCCGTCGTGCTCGGGCAGTCGACGCGTCCGCGCGCCCGACCCCTCCGCGCTCTCGGGCGAGGCCGGCGGTTCCGAACGCGCGGGGTCGCCCGTCTCCTCGAACCGACGGGTCGCGAACGTCCGCGTGGCACCGACGCGCGATTCCGCCTCGATCTCGTCGAGCAGCGGATCGCCCGACGGCCCGCCAGTTCCCCACGTGCCGTCCGGCGCTCCGCGACGCCGCGCCCGGCGCGCGCGGTCACCGAGTCTTCGCGCGATGTCGCCGGCGTCGGTCGTCCGAAGGAAGTCTCGGAGCGGGCGAGCCAGCTCCTCTGCGCTCGCCGGGCGCTGCTTGCGGTCGAGCCGGAGCGCGCGCGCGATGACGTCGTCGAGGGGACGGAGCCGCTCGTCGTGCGCGGACAGCGCGGGCAACTCCCTGGACAGAGCGATCTCGCACTCGGCCACGGTGGCCCGCCGGAACGGTGGCCGTGCGGTCCACGCCTCGACGAGCAGCGCGCCCACTGCGAACACGTCCGTCTCGGGAGTCAGCTTCTTGCCGGCAATCTGCTCGGGCGGCATGTGCCCCGGTGATCCGAGCACGTCCGGCGGAATGACATCGCCTTCACCGTCGTGCTGCGTATCGCGAGAGGCCCCGGCAGGCGCCGCGATGCCGAAATCGATCACTCGAACCGCGCCTTCGTCGTCGACGAGTACGTTGCGCGGCGTCACGTCGCGATGCACCACGGCGGCTCGGCGGTGCGCGTAATCGAGGGCGCGGCAGATCTCGACGCCGAGATACGCGCCCTCCTCGGGCTCGAGCGGTCCCGTTTCTCTGACGATCTCGGCGAGCGTCGCGCCCTCGCAGAGCTCCATCGCGATGAAGTACACGCCTTGCTCGACGCCCAGCTCGTACACGGGAACGATGTTCGGGTGGCTGAGCTCGACGGTCGTCTTCGCCTCCTCCACGAACCGGTCCACGAAGGCCTGGTCCGACGCGAGCTCGGGCCGGATCTGCTTGACCACGAGGCGCTTCTCGAACCCGCCCGCGCCCCGTAGAGTGGCCACGTAGACCCGCGCCATGCCGCCCGCCGCGATCTCTCGCTGGAGCACGTACTTCCCGAAGATTTGCGGGAACATGGCCGGCCCTCATCGTAGCGCCCTCGTCGTGGGTTGGCTCCTTTCCGCCTGCGGAAGCGATCCGAATCCGGTGCGCGACCTCGAGCTTCGAGCTCACTCCCTGACGGAGTGCGCGGTTTTCGCGGGTGCCACCCTCGATCTCGACGCGCTCGGCGACTTCGACGCGTCACCCCGGACGTCCGAGTCGTTCGCCGTCACGACGCGTGGCCGGGAGCTCGTCATGCCGCTCGCTACGCGTGCGGTCCGCGGCTCTGCGACGTCCGGTGGCGACTCGTGGCACGGCTTGGGTGGGCTCGACCACCGGGGCGACATCGACCTCTTGCTCTGGTCTCGCACTCGGGACTGCGAGCTCGCGCGCACCGTCGCGCGACCCGATGGCTACCCGGGGCCCGGTGGAGGTCAGGCGATGGGATGGTCACCTCGAACCGGCGTCCTGCTCGTGACCGGGGGCGCGTCCGACCAGAGCGCCCACGCGCTCGGAGCGATGGCCGTCTCGCTGCGCGACGGTGAGGTCCGGCCCGTGAAGCAGCTGGGCGACGAGCGCCGCGCCGAAGCGACCGTGACGCCGAGCGGCGATCGCCTGCTCGTCGCGGGGGGCTTCGATCCCCTCGCGGGGGCGGCGTCCCCGGAGCGCCGCGCCCTCTCGTCCGCCCACTTCTTCGACCCGGCAACGTCGAGCTTCACGGATCGCGTGACCCTCGCCGATGCGCGCGCCCATCACTCGGCCATCGAGCTTGCGGCGGGCGACGTGCTGCTCGTCGCGGGATCGGACGCCACCGGTGAGCCGCTTCGCACGCTCGAAGCCATCGCCCCCGACGGCTCGGCGCGGCTGTCGGGGCTCGCGACCCTCGGTCACGGTCGCATCTCGCCCGCGGTGGTGCGCCTGGACGACGGACGGGTGCTCGTCGCCGGGGGCCACGACGCGAAGGGGCTGGGAGTACCGGCCCTCGAGTGGCTCGACGGCGAGGCAACCCGAGTGCTCGCCGAGGTCCCGTTTCCCGCGCGGCGGGACCTGGCGAGCTGCGCGCTCCCGGGCGGCGCGGCCCTCGCCGTCGGCGGTTGCGACACCGATCGCCGCAAGGCGTGTGGCGGCGACCCGACAGCCCCGGGCTGCACGTGCGACGACGCGGCCGCGGACTGTCGCTGCGACGATCCGTGCGCCGTCGGTTGCACGAGCCGGGCCGTCCACTTCGTCACGGCTGCCGGCGTCGTCGAACGACTCGAGCCCCTCGACGTCGATCCGGGCCCTCGCCCGAGCCTCGTCGAGGGGACGGACGGCGCTCCGTGGCTCGTCGGCTCCGAGATACGCCGCTACGACCCCTGGACGGCCCGGTTCGTCCGACCTCCGCTCGTGCCGCGTCGAGGCGCCCTCGCCTCGCTGCCCAAGGTGGTCGCCATCGACCGCGGACTCTTCGTGTGGCTCGACGACGACGGCGACCTCGTGCTGCGAGGCTTCCGTCACGACACGCGAAGCGAGTTCGCGCGGGACGTGGCACCTCTGTTCCTGTCGTCCGCGGTCCACGCGTCCCCTTCCCTGCCGCCCTCCGGCACCGCCATCGCCTGGGAGCCCGCGCGCGGCCTCGTCGTGCGCGACTCCCTCGCCCACGCCGTCGTGAACGACGCGACCTACGAGGCGCTCCGCCTCGAGCTCGTCGTCGAGGCGGACGGGGCGCCGGTGATCCTCCTGGGCGGGACCCGCCTGGGCGAAGGCGCGTGTCCATGGCCGGACGTCACCAGCGGTTCCGAGCCACACGAGCGCCTCGTCGTCGAACGACTCGGTGACGTCGCGTCGCTCTCGCGCCGCGGCGTGGGCTCGATCTGCTCCGTCCCGGGCGGACGCCTGCGGGTGGCCCTGACGACCCGCGGAAGCGTCACGACGGTCTATCGCAGCGTCGTCGTCCGGCGCGGCGGCGTACCGTGACGAGCCGCACCCGCGTCAGTCCTTCTTGAAGATGCCCTTCAGGAACCCACCGAGGTTCCCCGCCGCGCCGCCGGCGCCCGGAGGGACCGACTTGCGCCCGGGTGGCACGGAATCGGAGACGCCGCGCATCCGCAGGAGGCGAAGCTCGCGAGACGCCTCCAGATGGTTCTGGTCGCGCTTCACGATGAACTTCAGGTCCTTCATCGCCTCCTTCACGTCGCCCGCGCGCTTGAGCACCTGCGCGCGCCAGAAGCGGATCTTCACGTTGTTCGGCGTCTTGTCCACCGACTGGTTCAGCAGGTCGATGAGGTCCTTGTACTTGCCGGACTGCGCTCGCTCCGGTCGCTGGGACGAGAGCCAGGCGTAGAGGGCGGCGTACTCGGGCTGCGTAGGATCGACGTCGTAGGCCTTCTTGGCCAGGTCGAAGGCGCCCGTCAGGTCGTTCTTCTTCGCGAGCACCTCGGCCTTCTGGAAGGTCGTCACGGCGTTCAGGGCCTTCTGCACCTCCTCCGCCTCGTCGGCGCTGCCGGTGCCCGTCTTCAGGAGCTCGTCATACTGCTTGCGCTGAGCGTCGCTGCCGAGGACCTGCGCGGCCTCGCTCATGCGCGCGAACACCTTCGTGGCCGCGCCGCGTACGCTGGCGAACTCGGGCCCCAGCCGGTCCGGATGCCATCGCTTCGCTTGCTCGAAGAATGCGCGCTGCACGTCGCCGGTCGAGATGGTGCGCGGGATGCCGAGGATCTCGTAGAAGTTGAGCTTGTCCACGTTGCCCGCCCGGTCCACGATCTCGCGCTTGAACACCGCCATGGCCGGGTCCAGCGGAGCGCGACGGGACGAGCTGGACGGTGGCGGCTCCTCGTCCGGCTCCTGGGGCGCTGCCACGCGTAGCGGCGCGCGGCTCGCCCGAGGCGCCACCGAAGCGACGCGGGGCGGCGCTTCCTCCCCGGGCACCCCCACGTCGAGGCAGCGAGCGATGGACAAAGCGTACAGGAGGCGATCGATGTCCGCGGCGGGCACGATGCCGGTCGCGACCAGGGACGGGTGGGACTGCGGCCGGGCGCGGAGCAGGTCGATGACGGCCTTCTCGGCGTGCCCGAATCCGAAGCGCGTCAGGGGTGCGTCGTGCCGAAGCCTCACGACGCCGTCGCCGAGGCGCACGACCGCTTCGCGGATGCGCTCCGGGTCGGCGGTGAGCCGAACACCGATCCACAGCGCGGGCAGAGGATCGATCGGGGTGACCTCGGGGCCTCCCCAGCGCTCGAGGAGGTTCTGGTCGCCGAAGTAGCCGTAGGCGGTCTCGGGCGGCAGCTCGAACATCCACGTCAGCTTGCGGAACACCTGCTCGCGCAGCGCCTCCACCAGACCCTTCGCGTCCAGCGCACCCTCGGCGACGAGCACCTCGCCGTGGAGCTTCCCCGCCGCGACCTCGCCCAGCGTTCGTGTGAGCGTCGCCTGATCGATGCTCCCCTGATCGAGCAGAACCCGACCGAGGTGATAGACCTCCACGGCCGTCTTCGCCTTGGCGGGGACTCCGCGGTGAAAGTAGATCGCGCTCTTCTCCCCGGTCGGCGTCTCGAGGACGAGCGTGCCCGTCATCTTGCGCTCCAGCAGGTACACGAGCAGGTGCACGAGCGGCGTCTTCTGCAGCGTACCGCTGGCGGAAGCCTTGGCGTCGGGCATGTGCGGTCCGACAGCCTAGTACCGCGCACCCGAAGTTCCTACCGGGTTGGGAGCCGCACGCCCATCGCGCCGCGTCGGACGACCCACGGGTGGTGCTGCCGCTCCGCCGGCACGGGCCCGCCGGGGTTCGTGCGCGCTGCCGCCGGTTCGGGTAGCGTCGAACGCATGGGATCGGCGCACATCCTGGTGGTGGACGACGAACCTTCGATCCTCACCACGCTGAAGAAGGCGCTCGAGCTCGAGGGCCACGCCGTGGACGTCGCGGGCGGCGTGTCCGTGGCGCAGGGACGACTCTCGAAGGGCGCCTACGACCTGGTGCTGCTCGACGTCGCGCTCCCCGACGGCGACGGTGTCGAGTTCCTCGAGGCGCTTCGCAAGTCGGGCAACGAGGTTCCGATCATCATGATGAGCGGCCATGGCACCATCGACCTCGCGGTTCGGGCCACGCGCCTCGGCGCCCTCGATTTTCTGGAGAAGCCACTCTCGACGGACCGGCTGCTCGTCGTGGTGGACAACACGCTACGGCTCCTGCGCGCCGAGGAGCGCGCGCTCCTCTTGGAGCGAGAGGCTGGGCATCTCGACGAGCTGCTCGGGACGAGTCGGGCGATGGTCGAGCTGCGCGACCAGATGACCCGAGCCGGACGCGCGTCCGCGAGCGTGCTCCTGCTGGGTGAGCGCGGCACCGGGAAGGAGCTCGCTGCGCGCGCGATTCATCGCGCGTCCCCACGCGCCGCGGCGCCCCTCGAGAAGCTGAACTGCGCGGCCGTCCCGGCCGAGCTCATCGAGAGCGAGCTGTTCG
>CAZARU010000152.1:0-15978 GCA_964487605.1 uncultured Polyangiaceae bacterium | reverse complement strand
GCGTCGGAGCGTCGGAGCGTCGGAGCGTCGGAGCGTCGGAGCGTCGGAGCGTCGGTCATCTGCGTCTCTCCCGCAAGGGCTTCTTCAGGCGCACGCTTCACCAGGGAACAGCATCGTCGGTGGTTCGTCAACTCGGCTCGTCGGCGCGGTGGGCACGCAACGCATCAAGGCTCGCCGTGCGTCTCGCCGGCCGCAGCCGTCGGGCTCGCCCCGCCCGCAGGCCTCCTCTCCGGCACCTCATCCCGTCGGTGACGTCTGCACCCACCAGCGACTCGTGTCGACGCTGGACGCAAAGGGCGGGATCACGCGCTGCACATCGCCGGTCAGTCGGTCCACGAGTTCGATGCGCCGGCCGGGAGTGCGGAAAATCTCGATGGTTTGCTCATCCGGATCCAGAAGCCAGATCCACTCCACGCCGGCTTCCGCGTACAGGGGCAGCTTCGTTTCCCTGTCCGTCTGTCGCGTCGATGCCGACATGACTTCGCAGCACCAGTCCCGCCGTGTCGTGATCGGGTTGGTGAACACGAACGGCGGTGGGATGGGGTGCTCGGCGTCGAGCCGCCATCCCGAGAGATCCGGCACGACGAGGCGCTCCTCGAGCACGCGGATCTCGGCCTCCTGCTCGATCCACCAACCGACCCCCCCCCTCCCATCGGTCGTCGCCGCTCAAGGACCGTGCGACGCCGCGCGCCGCGATCCGGTGTCCCCCTCCGGGACGCCCCATGGTCCGGATCACGCCAGGCTCCAGGATCTCCCCGGCGAGCCCGGGCGGTAGCGCCTCGATGGCCCGATACAGCTCGTCGAACGTCGGAATGCGCTCTGCCCCCGAGCCCATGCTCGAACGCTAGCACGTCCCGAGATGGCCGCGGACCTGGACGGGGGGGCTGGGAAGGCGCGATGCGCCTACGACGCGTCGCCGCTCGCGTCCGGCATGCCGGCGTCTCGGAGCCGCCCCGGGAGCTTCAGGCGTCCGGCGCGGGCCTTCGGCTTCGTCACGTCGAGCACGATCGTGTCGGCGACCGCGTCGGGTACCGAGGCTTCGTTGGGGGGCCGCGCGGTGCCGTCGGTCGAGGCGTCGAAGGGCGCCTCGAAGGCGGCGTCGTGCGAGGCGTCGTGCGTGGGGCTGTCGGGGTCGAGAACATCGACCGCGGCCTCGACGGGGATTCCGGACTCCGGGCTCCGCGCCGGATGCGACGGCAGCCGGCCCTCGACGCCAGGTCCTGCGGCTCCGCTGCCCGGTGCGCTGATCGTCTCGTCTTCCGAGACGATCGCGCAGGCGCTCGCGCTGGTGAGGGTGAGCCCGACGAACAGCAGGGTCGTGGATCGTGTCGAGCTCATCGCGAGGCCCTACTTGGTCTTCGGCTTCGTGAACTTCAGGGTCATGCGGTCGCTCTCACCGATGGCGACGTACTTTTCGCGGTCCGTGTCGCCCAGGCGCAGTATCGGCGGCAGCGTCCACACGCCTTCCGGGTGATCCTTGGTGTCTCTCTCGTTCGCGTTCACCTCGCTCTTTCCGGCGAGCGTGAATCCGACTGCCGCAGCCTGGTCGATGACCCACGCCTCGGGCAAGTAGCCCTTCTCCGCGGTCTCGTCGGGGTTGGAGCCCGGGGCGGCGCGGTGCTGGACGACTCCGAAGGTGCCGCCCGGTTTGAGCGCCGCGAACACCTGCTCCAGGTTGTGCCTCACGCGCCGGCCTCGCCGATGCCAGTTGTGCATTTCTCGAAACGCGAACGCCAGGTCCACCTGGCCCGGGTGCCCGAGGCGCAGGTCCTGTGGATCGACGATCACGACCTCGACCTTGCCGGAGAGCTCCGCCGACTTGTCGATGTAGTGCTTGAAGCGCCGGCCGTAGAAGGTACCCGGGGCCGTCTCCGGCCCGGCCGGATCGGAGGCGGTCACGATCAGTTTCCCCTTCTTCGCGAGGAGGGGTGAGAGGAGTTCCGTGTACCAGCCGTCACCGCCGCCGACTTCCAGCACGGTCATCGTCGGTCGCAGGCCCAGGAACGTCATCGTCTCCACGGGGTGGCGAGCTGCGTCGCGCTCCGCGTGTCCCGGAAGGCGATGGGGGCTCTTCATGGTGGCGGCGAGACCTTCGCGGGCGCTGCCGTAGGTCCGCTCGCCGAGCTTCTTCACGCTGGCGCGCATCTCGTCCGTCCAGCGCTCTCGCTCGGCCTTCGCGTCGAGCTCGAGCTTCTCGAGCTTCGCGAGCGCCGCCGCGTCGGCCTCCCTCTTCTTCAGCTCCTCGGCCGTCGGCTCCGGGGGCGAAGGCGCAGGCTCGGGTGCGGCCACCACCGGGGCGGCCGGTGCCGGCATCGGCGCCGGTTCCGGAGGCGGCGCGCCACCGCAGGCCAACAAGGACGCACCCAAAGAGACGAGGACGGCGCTTCGCATGGAGCGCAGTCTAGCCGGAGCAACCCGTTCGACAAGCCACGGCTGGCGGATCACGTGACGTGGCGCGCAGGCCTGCGTTCGCTGAACGCCGCGTGTCGTCATGGATGTCGCGGCGATGCGCTCAGGGCACGATGCGCTGGCCGGCGACGCCGCGCGCGTGCAGTTCTGCGGCATGCGCGGGCGGACCGAGTGGCGCCCGCGTCACGTGACGGCGTCATCGCCGTGGCTGCGTCGGCGGTGCGCTCGATTCCGAGGTGGGGGAGGGGTCGATTCCGTAGCGCTTCATGCGGTCGCGCAAGGTGCTCACCGGAATGTCGAGGCGCCGGGCGGCACCGCCGCTTCCACCGACTCGACCGTCGCAGGCCGAGAGCGCGCGTCGGATCAGCCCGATCTCGGCCTCGCGCCAGGTCACGTCGATGCCGTCGCCGGGCGCGGCTTTGCTCGAGAGCGAAACGGACTGCGAGAAGCCAGGGACGATGACGAGAGCGTCACCGTCCGCGACGATCAGAGAACGCGCGATGACGTTCTCCAGCTCGCGCACGTTGCCGGGCCAGGTGTACGCGCGGAGCGCATCGAGCGCCGATGGTGGAACCTCGGTGATGCGTCGGCCGAGCTTCGGCGCGAGCTTTCCCACGAAGTGCCGCGCGAGCGGTTCGACGTCCGCAGCACGCTCCCTCAGCGCAGGCACGGCGAGGGGGAACACTGCGAGCCTGTAGTAGAGATCCTCGCGAAACCGCCCTTCGCTCACGGCGCGGTGCAGGTCCTGGTTCGTCGCGGCGATCACCCGGACGTCGACGGTGAGCGTCTCGGAGCCTCCGAGTCGCTGGAGCTCGCCCTCCTGGAGGACTCGCAGGAGCTTCGCTTGCAGCTCTACGGGCATCTCCCCGATCTCGTCGAGGAAGATCGTGCCCCGATCCGCCAGCTCGAAGCGCCCGACCCGTCGAGCGATGGCGCCCGTGAAGGCTCCCTTCTCGTGTCCGAAGAGTTCGCTCTCGACGAGCTGCGAAGGCAGCGCGGCGCAGTTCACCTTGACGAGTGCCCGCGCCGCGCGGTTGCTCGCGGCATGGACCGCGCGAGCCACGAGCTCCTTGCCGGTGCCCGACTCTCCCACGATGAGCACGTTCGCGTCCGTCGGGCCGACCCGCCGCACTTGCTCGAGCACGCGGCGGATCGCGTGGCTCTTGCCGACGATCTGCCCTGTACCGATGGACTCCGCGATCTCCGACCGCAGATAAGCGTTCTCGGATCTCAGCTGATCGCGCAGCCGCTCGAGCTCCCGGGTGGCGTTCTCGAGCTCGCCGTTGCGGTGAGCGAGCTCCTGCTCCGTGTCGTAGCGTCGAAGCGCCTCCCGGATCGTGAGGGCCAGGTCGTCCTCGGACCACGGCTTGCCCACGTAGCGGTACAGCGCAGCCTCGTTGACGGCACGACCGACCGCGTCGCCGTCGGCTTGGCCCGTCAGGAGGATCGTGAGCGTCCGCGGGTAGGCTCGATGAACGCGTGCGAGAAAATCCGCTCCGGACATGCCCGGCATGCGGTGGTCCGAGACCACGACCGGAACCGTTCTGCCGCCGCTCGTCAGCTCCTCGAGGACTTCGAGCGCTTCGGCCCCGCCCTCCGCGGTCTCCACGCGGAACGCACCGCCGCCGCGTCTCTGCAGCTGCTCCTTCAGCGCATCGAGGACGAGCTTTTCATCGTCCACACAGAGAACGACGTGCTTCACGCGCTCACCGCCGCGGGCGATCGAATCGGGAGCGTCACGGTGAAGATGGTGCGTCCGGGACGGCTCGTGACGTGGATGCGGCCGCCGTGGCGCTCGACGATGCGACGCGAGATGTCCAGCCCCAAGCCGCTCCCGTCACCGACGTCCTTGGTCGTGAAGAACGGTTCGAAGACCCGCTCGATGATGGCCTGTGGGATGCCGGGGCCATCGTCCACGACCGTGACCTCGACGTGGTCACCCAGCAGCCGCGCCCCGATTTCGAGGCGACCGCGGAACTGCATGGCTTGCAACGCGTTGTGAACGAGGTTCGTCCAGACCTGGTTCAGCTCGTCGACGTGACACTCCACGGGCGGGAGCTTCTCGAACCGGCGCACGACCTCCACCCCGTGCTTCGTCTGATTCTGATGCAGCGTGAGCACGACCTCGATGCCGTCGAGGAGGTCCGCGGGGCGAACCGCCTCCGTGAAGTCTCGGTGCACGTACTTCTTGAGCGCCGAGACCACCTTCGTGGCGCGTTCGACCGCCAGGCGGATTCCGCCGTGGTTGCGGCGAATCGACGCGAGATCGTAGGCGGCTTCCGTCACCAGCGACGGATGCTTGGCCAGGAGCGAGGCGTAGGGCTCCGCGTCGTCCGTCAGCCCAGCGTCGACGAGTCTATCCGCGATGAACTCCGCATCCTTTCCACAGGCCTCGGCGAGTGCGCTCGCGATCCGCCGGCGTGCGGCGCGCTCTTCTCGGGACGTCAGCGCGGTTCCCGGCTTTCGTACGCGCTCGAGCAGGTCGAAGAACGCCTCTCGGTCCGCGGCGTCGAGGCTTCGCGCGACCTCCGGGAGCTTCTCCAGGACCCGGCCGAGCGCGTCCTCCATGTTTCCCGTCGACGCCTGGATGACCCCGACCGGCGTATTGATCTCGTGGGCGATGCCCGCGGTCAGCTGCCCGAGGGCTGCCATGCGCTCGGACTGGATGAGCAGTCGCTGCTGCCGCTTCTCCTGCGTGAGATCGCGCACGAGCCCGTGCAGCATGAAGCGGTCGTCGACGTCGAACAGGCTGGCGTTGACCTCGGCTGGAAAGGTCGATCCGTCCTTGCGCACGCACTCGCGCTCGAAGCGCAGTGATCCGACGGTGGTGAGCCTCTCGAACATCTGCGTCGCGGCGGCGCGCTCCGCCGCGGGTGAGAGATCGAACACCTTCATTCGCACGAGCTCGTCCCGACCGTAGCCGAACATGTCGAGGACGCGCTGGTTGCAATCCACGATCTCCCCGTCGGGGTTGACGAGAAGAATGCCGTCGTTGGATCGGTGGAACAGGACGTTGTAGCGGCGCTCGCGCAGCGTTGCGTTGAGGTGGTGACTGACCCAGATCGCGCCGACGTGCTGGACCATCGCGCCGAACGGCGCCAGGTCCGCCGTCCCGAGCTTCGCGAACCACCGCGCCTTGGTCCTCGTGATCCCGCCGACGGCGATGAGCAGCGGTCGCGCGTGGTGACAGAACCGACAGAGGACGAGCTGGTCGAGGCCCAGATCGGGCCAGGCTTCGGCGATGGCGTGATCTCTCGGCAGGTCGATGGCGTTGTCGTCTGCGAGCCAGTCCTGCTCGAAGGGCAACCGCTCCGGGCACTCGAACGGGCCGAAGGTGCCGAGCCGCTCGACCTCGCCCCCCTCCGAGCACAGGAACAGCGCTGCGACTTCCAGCTCGAAAGCCTCGACCAGAGACTCGAGTGCGATCATCGCGATCTCCGAAGGAGTCGCTGCGGCGAGCGCCCGCTCGGACAGTCGGTGCTGAATCCGGTATCGAGTGTTCTCGCGGTCGAGCGCATCTCGAGCGGCCATCAGCTCGCGCTTGAGCTGCAGCCCGCGACTGACCTGCTCTTGCAGCTCGTCGACCAAGCGGCTGAGGTCGTCGTAGGTAGGTTCGCTCAATGGTGGCGCACCATTGCGTAGACCGAGCTCGTCTGCGTGTGGAATCGGTTCACGCCCGCAACCGGCGTGAACTCACCGAAGCCGTAGAGCCCGAGCCAAGGCACCGACCCCCCGGGCGAGAGAGGGCCCTGAATCTTCTGCATGATCTCGTCCTTCGAGATGCGGTCGAGGGTGAGGCGCCCTCGCGCCGCGCAGTCCGTGTGGAACACCGCCACGGGCGTTCGGCCCGCAAGCTCGCCCAAGAGCCCGGCCATCATGTTCTCCGTGCCATCGAAGATGCGCCCTTCGTCGCGCTGCATGAGCCAGAGTTTGGTGCCCTCGGCGCAGGAGGCGGGCAGGAAGAACGACTGGTGATCCTCCGACACGAGAAACACCGTGTGGATGACTTGCTCGTTCGCGTAGGGGCCGACCAGCGTCTCGGGCACGGCCTGACCGAGGGCCATGATCGGAATCGTCTCTGCTGCCCCGCTCGTCCGTGGAAGGTCGAGACGGTCCATCAGCGTCGGCCAGGCGGGTTTGCCGTCGAGCTCGAGAACGTGGTTTTCGATGCTCCTGGTCACGACGAACGGCCGACCGATTGCGACCGAGCCGTGATGCACGCCCGTGACGATCCTCAGCGAGGGGTCCGAAAGACCGACGAGCACGAGGCCACGCTCCAGCACGCGGTTGCCGGCGAACTGGTAGGTCGCCTCTGCACGCATGTTGTCGCCCGACGTGCCACCGAACACCAACACTTCGGGACCGAACACGCTCGCGATGCCTCCCAGCACTCGGTCTGCCGCGATGTCGATTCCCGAGGCCAAGCTGAGGATCAGGCGGACGTCAGGATCCTTCGCCTGGAGCTTCAGCGCCACGTCTCGCGCGACGTCGTAGGAGGTGCCGCCACGAATCGTTTCGGCGTGCGCGACGGCGAACTCGCGACCGCCAATCGCCATGATCGCGAGCGACCGCATCGTTTCCGACGCGCCTCGCGTTCCGATGACGCCGCAGGCGCTGCACCCCACGACTTCCGCGCCCGGGCACTTGGCCCGCGCCGTATCCAGCAGCTCCTGGAAATCGTGTCCGATGGTCGCGTGGTACACGAGCAGGTCACACGGTCCCTTCAGGTTCTGCGTGGCTTCGTCGATTGCAGCTTCCATGGCACGCGCAGACGCGACGATTTCGTTCTGCGCAGACGAGAACGTGAGCATGGCTGGTCCCTTCCCTGTGGCGGTGACGTCCCTCGTTAGACCTTACACCGGGCGGGCCGCCGCGCGAGAGCGCTCGGCGACCCTCCCTGTGCGCCCCCGCGGCCTCTTCAGCCCCGGAGTCCCATCGGTTGCACCGGAAACAGGCTCCCCTCGGCGCTCGGGCGCTTCGAAACCCGGTCGAACCACGCCGTCAGCTTCCCGTGCATCGGGTCGATCCCCTGGCCCGCGTTGCGCAGCAGATCGACGTAGCAGAACAGGCAGATGTCGGCGACGGTGAAGCGGTCGCCGGCGACGAACTGCCCGTTGCCGAGGAGTGTCTCGAGCCATGCGAGCCCGCGCTGCGCACGCTCCTTCTGAAAGGCCGCCGAAGATGGATCGCAAGCAACGCGATCCTTGAAGAGATCGTGGCCCTCGGCGTAGTAGAATCCGTGCACGGCCGGGACGCAGACGTTGAGTTCGACGCGGCGCCACCACATTCGGGTCTCGGCGCGATCTCGCGACGTCTTGCCGATGAGTGACGGAGTGTCGGGGCGAGTCTCTTCGAGGTACTCGCAGATCGCGTACGTCTCCGAGACGCAGGTTCCGTCGTCGAGTTCGAGCATCGGCGTCTGGCCCGCAGGGTTCTTGTCCGTGTAGGGGGCGCGACGATTCTCGCCGCCGAGCAGGTCGACCTGAACGGTGTCGACCGTGAGACCCTTCTCGATGCAAAACATCCGGACCGTGCGCGGGTTCATTCCAAACGAGTCGTAGAGCTTCATGACGTGCCTCCTGATTCCCGCCGCCGTGAAGGTGGGCGACCGGTTCTGGCGCGCCACATGAGCAAGGGCGGTGCCAGCGCGCCTGCCGAGGGGGCAAGTGCTCGGAACGAACGGTCTTCCGTCGGCTGAGGCCGCGCCCGCGCCAGCACGGATTTCGTCGCCCGAACGCATCTCGGCGCGGTATCCGTCTCGGCGCGGAGGGACATCCGGGGCCGCTCGCCGCCATGGTGCCGCGGAGATCGGACCGGTCGGCGCGGACCTTCGACGTGGGGACGCGAGCTTCGGAGCCGGGCCGGCGGCTCGGCATCTACGCAGCCGCGCGCGGCTCCTCGCGATCGTCGTGCCGCGGTTCGCAGAAGGCGTGCGCGACTGCGGCAAGCTGCCGATCGCGGATCACGTGACGTCGCGCGCAGCAAGGTGGCCGCCTTCGCCGGCACGTACAAGCCCGGCGGCCGCGTCGTGGACGACGTCACTCCCGTCGCGATCGGCGGCGCGGCGGTCACCCTAGACGGCACCCTGGGTGCGGTGGGCATGGCGGTGGGGCGCGCGCCGCTCGTCGCGTTCTGGACGCTCGAGACGGGCACCCTGGTCAGGCTCGTCCGCTTCGCCGATCCGGGAGTGGCCAACGAGCACGCGCCGACCGCGCTCGCCTTCAGCGCGAATGGCAAGGTCCTGGCGGAAGGCCGCGACGACGGCGTCGTGGTGCTGTGGAACGTGGACGAAGCACGCTACGTGGCCCTCTTGAAGACGGGCGTGGTGTCCGTCAGGGCGCTGGCGTTCAGTCCGGCGGGTGACGATCGACTGCTGGTGGCGGGAAGCCGCCTGGAGCTCTGGGACGTTCGAAATCCGAGCCAGCTCTGGAACGCAGCGTCGGCCAACGGCGCGCACGTCGCCGCTTGCCCGGACGGCAGCGTGTGGGCGATGAGCCGCGACGGGTTCGGTGCGGACACCGACCTGCGCGACGCCCAGGGAAACGTCCTCGTCACGCTGCCTCAGGGCGGCCCGCTCCACTTCTCGCGGGACGGCGGTCGGCTGATGGTGGGACGGAGGATCTACTCGCAGTGACGGCCTGACGCGCCGCCTCCGTCGCGGCAGCGAGGCTCCGGCCCCGCGGAGCGCCGCAGGGCGCCCGGCCCTTCGCCCCTCGGCTCAGAGCCGCTCGTCCCCCAGTTCCGTCCCCCGCTTCAACCCGTCGAAAGGGCGCGGAGGGAAGGTGGCCGCGCGGCGGCTGTCGATCGGGTCACGGTTGGCGCTACCCGAGCACGCCGTCCAGCGTCGCCTCCGTCAGCACCCTCCGCGCCCAGCGCTCGATGTCCTCGGCCGTCGCGCCGCGAACCCGTCGCACCACGCCCTCTGGCAGCTCCCCGAACCGCGCCGCGAGCAGCCCGAGCAGCAGCTCCACGCTGCCCTCGAGCCGTCCCTTCTCGATTCCTCGTTCGATGCCCTTCTCGATGCCTTGCTCGATGCCCCTCTGAAATCCTTCCGCTCGCAAGATGTCGGCCCCGGTCATGAATGCTTCCTCCGCCTTCGGCCCGAGCTGCGTCGCCAGCCGGCGCAGCTGCTCGGGGTGAGTCTCGGTGGTGACGAGAGCATAGCTCACGAGCGTCCGCAGCGCCGCCACGCCGCTCGGCGCGTCCAGGATCTCCGCCAGCGCGTCCGACCAGCGCGAGAGCTCCGCCACGAAGTCTTCGGACGAGCGGGAGCGGGCGAGGGAGAACAGCGTCACGCGACCCAGCGCGGTCATGGTGCGCGACCGAAGGGCCGTGTCATCCGCAAGGGAGATGTCGTCCAGCACGATCTCGAACGCCGGCAAGTGCCGCCCGACCACGGCCAGGAGCGACGGCGGCAGGTCGTAGAGCTCCGTGAGGCTCCGTGCGGACGTCCAGCCGGCGGCGCTGTGGTGCACGACCACGGGGAGGATCGCCGGGACGGCTCGGGCGTCGCGGTGCTCCTCGAAGTGGCGCTCCCAGATCCGCACCATGCTCCGGAGCAGGCGCAGGGGCATGCGCGGGTCGGAGGTGGTCTGGTGCTCGAGGAGCACGTACACGAATGCGCGGCGCCCCTCGAGTTCGACGGTGAACAGCAGATCCGCCTCGATGGCGCCGGCGGCGGTGTCCACGAAGGTGCCCGGGACGAGGGCGAGCGTGCTCCAGTCGACGCGAGCGACGAGGTCGGCCGGCAGCACGGAGCGCAGCTCGCCCTCGGCGTGCTCGGGGACCGAGAAGACGCGCCGGAAGAGGTGGTCGTGGGGCGTGGAGGGCAGGGTGGTGTGCGCATCGGCTCGCGGGGGCCGGCAGTTGCGCGATGCGGCGTCCGGCTGGCTGTGGTCGAGGCGCCGGGCGGCGACGCCCTCTTGCGTCCTTCGCTCTCCGATGCGATCTGCCGCCGCAGGACACCCTCCCTCGGACGTCGCGCATGCCGACACGCCTCCTGTTCCTCTGCGTGGCCAACTCGGCGCGTAGTCAGATGGCCGAGGGTCTGGCGCGCAGGCTCTTCGGCGATCGAGCGGTGGTGCAGAGCGCGGGGAGCCGGCCGTCGCGCGTGAACCCTCACGCGGTCGAGGTCATGCGAGAGATCGGGATCGACCTGTCGGAGCACCGCTCGAAGTCCGTCGACGAGATCGATCCCGACGCCGTGGACGTCGTGGTCACGCTGTGCGCCGAGGAGGTGTGCCCCGCCTTCCTCGGGCGAGCCCGGCGGCTGCACTGGCCCATCGAGGATCCTGCCGCGGCGGAGCCCGGGCCTTCGACGGCCGCAGCGCTCGATCGCTTTCGGCGCGCTCGCGACACGCTGGCGCGGTTGCTCGAGGAGCGCTCCTCGTCGCTCCTTCCCTGACGCTCGCGTCTCGCGGCTCAGGCGCGGACCAGGGACTCCACGGCGAGGTCCGCGGGGACGGCTGTCTTGACCCGAAAGTCCCGGTGCATCATGATGCCTTCATGCGAACCACCTTGACGCTCGAGCCGGACGTGGCTCGGCTGATCGAGGAAGAGGCTCGACGGCAGCGTCGCCCGGTCAAGCAGGTGGTCAACGAGGCGCTGAGGAGAGGGCTCTCGCCCGGCGCGCGCGCCCGCCCCAGGCGTCGGTTCGTCGTGCGCGCTCACGAGACGAAGCTGCTGCCCGGCATCGATTCCGGCTCCTTCAACCGGCTCGCGGACGACCTGGAAGACGAGGCGTTGGTGGACGCGGTGCGGGCTCGCCGGTGATCGTACCGGACGTCAACCTGCTGCTGTACGCCGAGATCGACGCCTTCCCGCAGCACGCCGCAGCGAAGCTGTGGTGGGAGGAGCTCCTCAATGGCGAGCGCGCGGTCGGAATAGCGCCCGTGTGTTTGTTCGGCTTTCTGCGCATCAGCACGAATCGGCGCATCTTCGCCGAGCCGCTGGCCACGAGCGACGCGATCGGTCGAGTGCGAGGCTGGCTCGACCAGGAGAACGTGTCTTGCCTGGTCCCCGGATCGGGACACCTCGAGACGGCGTTTCGCCTGCTGCGGCAGGTCGGCACGGCAGCCAACCTCACGACCGACGTTCAGATCGCGGCTCACGCGATCGAGCACAGCGGCGAGGTGCATTCGAACGACGGCGACTTCGGGCGCTTCGACGGGCTGCGCTGGGTCAATCCGTTCGCAGCACGCTGATCGGCGCCGTTCGGCTCGAGCCGCTCAGCCGCGGACCAGGGACTCCACGGCGAGGTCCGCGGGGACGTCGATCTCCATTCGCAAGAGCGCCATCCCGTACGTCTTGCCCTGGGCGTCGAGGCGGAGCGAGACGAGCGCCCCGCCGCCGAGCGCTCCCCTGAGCACGAAGTTGAGGGCGTGGAGGTTGTCGAGCTCGTAGCGCTCCACGCTCCCGCGGCAGTACTCGCCGAAGTGCGCCTTCACGCGCTCGGCGGTCACCTCGCGGACGAGCACCGGGTAGAACTCGGGCCGGCGAGCGATGACGCCGACGTTGCAGATGTCGCCCTTGTCGCCCGAGCGAGCGTGCGCGAGATCGAAGAGCGGAACGCGCCTCGTGCTCATGACCGCAGCACCTGCACCTCGGGGGCAACGGCCGTCCTCGGAACCAGCGCGGGCCAGTGGTTCACGATGGGGATCGGGTCCTGTCGCGCGCCGGTGAGGCCGCGGAACGCGCCCGGGACGCCAGAGAGCACCAGCGGAGAGATCTCGGCGGAGAAGCGCCGCGCGCTCTCGCGATCACGAGTCCTGATCGCCACGCGCAGCATCACCTCCGCGGGCTGCGCCGGCCCGGGCGGCGCCATGGGGCCGTGCGCCGCGTTCACGCCCAGCAGCTCCGTGAGGTGCTCGTCGATGCGGATCCCGAGCTTTCGACAGCGGGCGAGCAGGATGGCCTCGGTGGCGCGCGCGCGCTCCACGGCGTCGGGCCACGAGAACCCGAGGCTCACGACGTTCATCCAGCCGTCCTCGTAGGTCACGCTCACCTTCAGCCGCTCCGGAGCGGCGCGCCCGCGGATCCCCGAGACGTGGACGCGATCCTGGCCGTCGTCCCGCAGCTGGATGGTCGTGAAGTCGGCCACGACGTCCGGCGTCTCGTAGGCGCGCGGATCGAGGATCTCGTAGAGGAGCTGCTCCTTGACGATGGGGGCCGTCACCGCGCCGCCGAGCGACGCGTGCTTGGTGACCACGAAGCTGCCGTCCTCCTCGACCTCTACGAGGGGGTAGCCCAGGTTCGCCAGGTCGGGCACCGACTGCCAGCCGCCGCAGAAGTTGCCGCCGCTCGCCTGCCCACCGCACTCGATGACGTGCCCCGCGACGACGCCTGCCGCGCGCCGGTTCCAGTCGTCCGCCCGCCAGCCGAAGTGCGCGAGGAGCGGGCCGAGCACCAGCGCCGAGTCCGTGCAGCGGCCGGTGACGACGATCTGCGCGCCCTGCCGGAGCGCCTCGGCGATGGGATCGGACCCGAGGTACGCGTTGGCGCTGAGCACGCGCTCGCGCACCGAGGAGAGCGGCGCGCCGGTGTCCAGGTTCGCGAGATCGACTCCGGAGCTTGCCAGCGCATCGAGCCGATCGAACACGTCGTCGCCCGTGACGAGCCCCACCCCGACCCCGCCGAGCCCCTGCTTGCGCGCGAGCCCCACGACGGCCTCGGCGCAGGCGCGCGGGTTCATGCCGCCGGCGTTCGTCACCACGCGGATCCCCTTCGCGACGACCTCGCCGAGGACGGGCGCGAGCGCCTTCAGGAAGTCCCCCGCGTAGCCAGCCGAGGGATCGGCCAGGAGCTTGCGGCGGAGGATCGACATCGTCACCTCCGCCAGGTAGTCGAGCATGACCACGTCCACCGGGCCCGCGCGCACCTGGTCGGCGAGCGCGTCGTTGCGGTCCCCCCAGAACCCCGAGGCGCCACCGATGCGAAGCGTGCCCATGTGGCGCTCGAGGTTAGGGGCGACCGCGCGCGGCGGCCAGGCCCCTTTCGTGGCGTGTCCGTGCGTGGATCAGTGCAGCGTGAATGCCGCGCCGATGCTCGGGTACAGGTACGACGCCGAGAGGGTCGCGCCACCTGATTCGGCGCTCAAGCTGCCGTAGATGACGCGCCCGAAGGGTCCGATGCTCCATTCGTCCCCGATCCAGAAGTCGTAGCCGACGCCGGCGCCGAAGAAGGGGCCCGTCGGATCGTTGCCGCCGCTGGCTCCGCTCTCGCTGACGAAGTCGAGCGCACCGAAGCCCAGAAGGCCCTGGAAGTGCAGGCCCTTGGTCGGATCGAGGTAGTAATTGCCAAAGACCGCGGCACCCGCGAACAGCATGGACCCGTCGGCGGTGGCCTCCAGGTTGCCTTGCTTGACCGTGGGATCGGACGAGGTGGTCCCGACCAGAGCGCCGCCGAGCGTGAAGCCCGGGGCCAGGGTCCCGCCGATGAGCAGGTCGAACCCCATCCCGAGGCCCGAAATGGTCGTCTCCGGCCCGGTCTGGCCGCCCGCCTCGATCTCCTGCGTTGCCGACCCCGGCCCGATGTTCAGGCCGAGCCTCAGGAACAACCCGTCGTGGGTCTCGGGATCCGCCGCCGCCGAACCGGCGACGACCGAGCAGGTGGTGAACGCGAGCAGTGAGATGGCTTTTCGCATGGTCGATGAATCCTCCCAGACCCGCGCCTCGTGAACCGACGACCGGGACGTTCCGACCTCCTACGGAAGGCCGGCAGCGGACCTTCCCTCACTTCGGCCGAGCGTGTCCAATTGCGTGCGAAGCGGTCGTCTTCGCGCGCCGGGCTGCGGCCCCTGAGCGCGGCGCTCACCGCGGCCGGCGGAACACGACCATCACGTCGGTCCGCGGCCTGAAGAACCAGCCGAAGAGCGCCCAGAACAGGGTCATGGGCAGGTAGAGCTTCCAGCTCGCCACGGACGGCGGATCGAAGCCCACGTCGAGCGTGTCGTCGAAGCACGCGAAGTAGTGGAGGATGAACCGCTGGTTCACGAACGGGAACGGCGTGTTCACGTACATGGACGGGTAGTAGCGCTCGAGGGTCCAGCCCCGCCGCCTGCCGGCGTCGAGGAGCGCCGCTTCGGAGTAGATGTGACGGTGATAGGGCTGGTGGAGCGTGTGGTGGTGCGCGTCCGCCCGCGCGAGATCGATGGCCGTCGCGTTCGGCGTGCCGATGGCGACGAGGCCGCCGGGCTTCGCCAGCGTGTCGAACCGATCCAGCAGCGCCTCGGGGTCCGGCACGTGCTCCAGGACATCCTGACTCAGGACGAGATCGTACCGGGCGTCGAGGAGCGCCGGGTCGGCGAAGTCCGTCGAGTACTCGTCGTAGCCGACCGCGCCGGCGAAGCCGCGCTCCCGGAGGTACGCGACGACGAGCCCGCCGCCGCAT
Organism: uncultured Polyangiaceae bacterium; assembly: GCA_964487605.1. GTDB lineage: Bacteria > Myxococcota_A > Polyangia > Polyangiales > Polyangiaceae > JAJDAH01. The sequence goes on along the minus strand of CAZARU010000152.1, from coordinate 1,182 downwards.
CCGTAGTCGAGCACGGTGTGCTCGCGCCGCAGGCCGAAGGGCAGGAGGCGACCGAGAAGGCTCCGGTACATGAGCCGCAGCCGCCAGTCGAGCGTCATGCCGCGGTGAAAGGGGTAGCCGGCGTAGTAGTGGGCGAGATCGACGTCGTCCTTCGCGTGCAGGCTGCCGCAGCCGTCGCAGCGCCACACGACGAACCGCTCGTTCCTGAAGCGGCGCACGTTCGACGCCACGCTCGCCTCCGGCGCGCTCTCGGCGCGTGGCTCGCCGCAGACGCAGCAGGTCGTCATGGCCGGCTCGCCGCGCGTCTCAGGGGCAGGGGTAGGCCGCCTGGATCTGCTCGAGCCCGGTGCGGACGTTGCCGCTGGACGCGCCGATCACCGTCGTGCCCCCCGCGGTGGCGAGTGCGGCGAACTCCGTGATGGTCGAGTTCACGGCGATGACGTGCGTCGCGATGGACGGCGTGCCCGAGACGCCGGCGGCGGCGCGCGCTCGGGCGTCGGCCCACCCTGCGGCGGCGTTGGTCGAGCAGCTCGTCGGATCGCCGTCCACGATGAAGACGACGACGGTCTTGCCGCTCGGGTTCTGGACGGCGAGGTTCTGCGCCGCCGCGATGGTGCCGTGGAGCGCGGGCACGTGCGGCGAGCCGCCCGTCGGCGTCAGCGCCGCCGTCGCCGTGTTGATCGCGGTGGCCGCCCCGGGGAGCGACGCTCTCGGGACGACGGGAACCTGGTAGTCGGCCGGATCGCACGACGTGTCCGCGCCGAAGCCTCCCAGGCAGCCGAACGGCGCCATGCACGGGCCGTACGCGCCGCAGTCGGCGTCCACGGTGCACGTCGCAGGGGGCGGAGTGCTGGGCGCCACCGGATGCAGGTGGAGCTGGACGCGCACGCCGCTCGCGCCGGCGGCCCAGGAGTTCAGCGACGTGCGAACGGCATCCCACTTGACCTGTCCTCCGGGCGTCGTGTCGCTCATCGAGCCCGAGCGATCGAGCAGGACCACCAGGTCGAGCACGCCGCAGCCGCCACCCGTGCCGCCAGTCCCCGCGGTGCCCGCCGTGCCGCTGGTGCCGCCCACACCCGCAGTGCCGCCGACGCCCGAAGTGCCGCCCGCACCTGCGGTGCCGCCCACGCCCGCCGTGCCGGCGGTGCCACCTGCGCCTGCCGTGCCGCCCGCGCCGCCCGC
>CAZARU010000151.1:0-15980 GCA_964487605.1 uncultured Polyangiaceae bacterium | reverse complement strand
CGGCGCAGCGACCGGTGGCACGGGCGGCAGCGCCGGAAGCGCTGGCGCGTCGACAGGGGGAACCGCCGGAACCGCCGGAGTGGGCGGAAGCTCGGGCACCGCCGGCTCCGGGGGAACGGCCGGCAGTGGCGGAACTGGCGGTACCGCCGGAGCGGGCGGCACCGCGGGTACCTCGGGTGTCGGCGGTACCGCGGGCACCGCGGGCACCGCGGGAACGTCGGGCACCGGCGGCGCGGGCGGCACCGCGGGTACGTCGGGTGCGGGTGGTACCGCGGGCACCGCGGGAACGTCGGGCACCGGAGGCGCCGGCGGTACCGCGGGAACGGGCGGTACCGCGGGAACGGGCGGTACCGCGGGAACGGGTGGAACTGCGGGAACGGGTGGAACTGCGGGCACTGCGGGGACCGGCGGCGCGGGCGGCACCGCGGGTACCGGCGGCGCGACGTCGTGCATGGACGCCGAGCAGTGCGGCAACCCCGTGCTCGAGGTGTGCAGCCCGTCTTCGATGACGTGCGCGCCCGGGGAGTGCGCCGCCGGCAGTCCGTGCGGCACCGGCGACATCTGCCTGCTGCAGGCCACGGGTGCGGCGGTGGGCGCCTGTTACACGTTCTGCACGCCCTTCCCGCCGTCGAGCACCTGCGCGGCCGGCGAGCAGTGCCTGAATACGCAGTTCGACCAGGCGGCGGGCGCGTGCTTCAAGACCGGCTCCACGGCGAAGGGCGCGGCCTGCACCGACTCGGATTTGGGAACGGGGTGCGCCGCCGGTCTGGTCTGCGTAGCGGACGGCGCGACGACGACGAGCTGCTCGGAGATCTGCAGCTTCTTCGCCGGTGCGCCCGGGTGCGGCTTGAACGAGCGCTGCGTCATCGGCGGCTTCTGCTCCGCGCGGAGCGGCGACAGCGCCGTGATCGGCGCTGCGTGCTCCAACGCGAGTCCCGCGGGCGCGCGCTGCGCCAACGACGGCAACGCGTGGCGCGGCATGTGCGCCGACGACGACGGCAGCGCGGCGACACCGCCTCGCTGCTTCGAGCTGTGCCGTGCCTCCACGCCGGCGGATTGTGCCGCGGGCCAGGCGTGCTTCCCCTCGTTCACGAACGACCCGTCCATCGGGCTGTGCGTGGGCGCGCGATGCAACGGCGGTGGGGACGAGTTCCCGAGCTGCGGGGCGTGCCTGCAGGTCGCCCAGACGACGGGCGGCTGCTGCGCCGGTCAGGCGGCAGCCTGCACCGCCAGCGCTTCGTGCGCGGCGCTCCGGAGCTGCATCATCAACTGCCCGGATGGTGACGCGACCTGCGTGGCCACGTGCCGCTCGACGTTCCCCGGCGGTACCAGCCTCTTCGACTCGCTCATCAGCTGCCTCTTCAGCGCGGGCACCGGCGGCGTGGGGGCGTGCGGTACGGTCTGTCAGTGACGGACAGCCGACGGCGGTTCAGACGCCGACGACGAAGCTGACGCTCGTGGTGCCACTTCCGCCGATGTTGAGCGTCGCGACGTTCTTCGCGCCGGCCACCTGGTACTCGCCGGCGGCGCCGGTCACCTGCAGGTAGCCGTCGAGTACCTGCCGTACCCCGGTGGCGCCCACGGGATGCCCGGCGCCGATGAGACCACCGCTCGGGTTCATCGGGTGCTTCCCGTCGATCTCGAGCCACCCCTCCTCGACGGCCTTCCAGCTCTCGCCCGGCCTGGTGATCCCGAAGTGGTCGATGGCCATGTACTCGCTGGTCGTGAAGCAATCGTGCGTCTCGATGGCGTCGACGCCGGCGACGTCCGCGATGCCGGCGCGGCGAAACGCGTCGGTGATCGTGGCGCGGACGTGGGGCAGCACGTACTCCGCGCCCTTGCTCTCCGCGACCTTGTCGGCGAAGCGAATGCGCGAGGTGTGATGACCCCAGCCCTTGAGGCGCGGGATGCTCTCGAGGGGGATCCCTCGCCGCTTCGCGTACGCGGCCGCCTTCTCCGCGCTGGCGAGAAAGACGGCGACCGCACCGTCGGTGACCTGGGAGCAGTCCGAGATGCGGATGCGCCCGCCCACCTCGCCGTTGTGCTCGTCACGGCACATCGCGTGCCGCTGGTTCATGTACCAGGTGCGTGTCTGCGCGTTCGGGTTCAGCTTGGCGTTCGAGTAGTTCACCGCGGAGATGCCCGCCAGGTGCTCGTCCTTCAAGCCGTAGCGCTTGTCGTACTCGTCGCCGAGCTTGCCGAAGAGCTTCGGGAACGGGAACTCGACGCCCTTGGCCTCCACGTCGTACCACGCGGCCGTCCCCAGGAAGTCGCCGCCCTTGGCCGGAGTCACGGTCTTCATCTGCTCGATGCCGACGACGCACGCGAGACCGTAGCGCTCGGCCTCGATCTCCGCCGACGCGGCGAGCAGCGCGATGCTTCCGGAGGCGCACGCCGCCTCGTGCCGCCCCGTGGGCAGACCGCTGAACGCCGGATCGACCTCGCAGAAGAACGCGCCGAGGTGCCCCTGCATGCAGTAGAGCTCGGCGGCGAAGTTGCCGACGTGCGCCACCTCGATCTCGGTGGGATCGATCCCGGTGCTCTGCATGGCGCCGACGACGGCTTCGCGCATCATGGCCAGGAAGTGCTTGCGCTCCTTGGTCCAGTTGCGGGCAAAGTCGGTCTGAAATCCGCCGAGCACGTAGACGTCCTTGCTCATGATGGCCTCGCAATCCTTGGCTCGCGTGCCCGGCGTCAGCCGGCCACGAAGAACTTCCCGACGTTGACGTGAGGGTGATCGAAGAACGGCCGCGTCCGACCGCTCGCCAGCGCGTCGGCGAGGAGCGCGGGGACCGGGAGCCCCGCGCGCTCGATCATCGAGACCATGTCGGCGAGCCCGAGGGTATCGACGAGCACGCTGGGCGGCGCCCAGTTGAACCCGAAGCCCATGATGAGATCGATGCCGGAGATGGACTCGGTGACCTCGCCCACGCGATGGAACGCGTAGCTGACGTAGCCGGCCACCACCTTTCGAGCGAGGTCGGCTTCGTCGCCTTCCGCGGTCGCGAACGCCTTCATGCCGCCTGCGTAGTCTCCGACGGCGTAGTGCGCGGCAACGCGATCGATGTAGCCGAGATCGGGCAGGACCACCTCGGACGCCGGCCGGTAGGAGCCGCGCGCCGGATCGAGCACGAGCGCCGTCTTGCCGTCCTGCGCGAAGAACCCCGAACCCGACTTGTTGCCGAGGGTGCCCTTCTCGATGAGCGAGGCCATGTACTGCGGGAGCTTCAGCGTGGCTCGCGCCTCGTCGGGCGCGCTCTCCCAGATGTTGTCGACGATGGCGCGGTGAATGTCCCAGCCCACGAGATCGACCGTCGCGAGCGGCGCCAGCGCGCGCCCGGTGTACGGTCCCACGACGCGATCCATGAGCAAGGGACCCCTCGCCTCCGCGAGCTGAGCGACCTCGTTCAGCACCTTGAAGCCCACGCGATTCCCCGCAAAGCCCGGCGTGTCGCTGGTCCGGATGATGACGCGGCCTAGCTGCTTGGTGCAGAACGCCTCGATGAAGTCCACGACGCCGGGGTCGGTCTTCGCCCCGGCGATGAGCTCGGTACCGACGATGACGTTCGGTGGGTTGAAGAGGTGCAGGCCCAGGAAGTTCTTCTTGAAGGACTCGCTCCGCCCCTCGCAGAGGCGGTTGATGGACAGGCCCGAGGTGACAGTGGAGACGATGGAGTCCGGACGACGCGCGGCGTCCACCCGGGCGAAGAACTCGTCCTTGAGGGCGAGGTCCTCGGTGACGGCCTCGTACACCAGATCCGCCCGCGCGACGGCGGCCTCGAGATCCTCGTCGTAGGAGCCGACCTCGACGCGATCCGCGACGGTGGACGATCGGACCAGCTTCACGGCCGCCTCGAGACCCTGGCGCGCCTTGTCGCGCGTCCGCGCGAGCATCGTCACCTTCCCGACGGCCGTCGTGAACAGCGCCGCGCCGCCGTAGCCCATCGCTCCGTTGGCGCCGATGACCACGACGTGGTCGATGCGCCGCGCAGTGTCGGCGCCGGATCGTTGGGTGGGTGCGGTCTCGGTTGCCATCGCCAGCATCGTCGCTCCTGTAGGGCTGAGTCGGCGTCGCCGGGAGCGTTTACAGCTTTACACCGCGTGGCGCCGCGCGGTGGAGCCTGCAACGGACCACGCCGTCGATCAACCAAAAGAATGGCGGGCGAAGGCGTTTACAGGATCGTTTACAGGGTTAACGCGCGGGTGCCCGGACAGGGCGGCGGGACGCGGCGTGCGCGGGGCCACGTCACAGGCGGCGTGCCCAGAACGCCTCGTCGATGGACGGGTCGAGGCGCGCCATCCGGTCCTTCACGAGCCGGACCTTTCGCGCGACCACGGGGTCGGCGGCGGCGATCGCCGCCACCCGCACGGGCTCCGTCATGAGGAACGAGAAGACCTCCGCCTTGTCCTCCTCGAGCCCGCTGCGCGAGTACAGCGACAGGAACCCGGGGAGGTCCGTCGCGATGTCGGCGGCGCGGGGCTCCCTGTGGAAGCGCCCCCCGTCGCCGTACGTGAACCAGCGATCGTTGAGGGCGCTCCACTCGGGGTCGTTCGTAAGGGTCGCGTCGTCGGCGAGATCGGCGAAGTGGAACACCTCGTGGTGGACCAGGCGGCGCGTGAAGCCCTCCGGAGCGTCCACGTCGAGCACGAGCGTCCGCTCGTAGTTGGGGAGCGACGGAATGGGGCGCCCGGCCTCGCGCAGGTCCCCGCACATGAGAACGCGCCGCAGCCGCGCGGCCTCGAAGAACGAGCGCGGATAGCGCTCGAGCTCCTCCGACACGACCCGCGACGTGCGGCGCAGCTCCGCTTCTCCCGGCGGCCGCCCCGAGAGCTTGCCGTCGGCGAGGCCCAGCTCGAACGGAACTCGCGGGCGCATGAGCTCGACGCCGCAGCGGTCCGCGACCACCCGTGCCGCGTCCGCGTGGGGACCGTCGAGGGCGGCGAAGCCCCGCTCGGCCATGTCGGCGCGCGCGCGCTCGTCCGCCGCCACGGACTCGAGCCGGGCGATCTCGTCGGCATCGTGCAGCCGCGCCGCGAGCACGCCGAACGCGGGGGCGAGGAGCAGGGCCGCGCCCACCGTGACCGTCATGAAGCCGACCGGCGCAGGGAAGCGTGGCCGTCTGGGAACGGTGAGGTGGGGCGCCTGCCCTCCCTGCCGGGTGGTGCTCGGCCGGCTCATGAGGTTCGAGCATGGAGCGCTCGCCGGGGGCGCGCCAGCCTGCGGGTCATGGCCGCGGAGCGTCGACGGCGAAGTGGTCTCGCAGCAGACGCTCGGTGAACGACGTCCGGAGGTAGAAGCCGCGCGGCAGGGCGGCGAAGGCGGCGCCGTCTCGATCGAGGCCGACGCGCCGCGCGCGCGAGTTCGCCGCCTTGGGTCGGACCTGAAGGAAGCGCCCGAGGTGCGCCGTGACGGCCTCGACGTCGCCGCGACCGATGAGGCCGGCCAGCTCGTCCCAGTCGAAGCGGAGGTCGGCCTCCTCCTGGGGGCTGGGACGCCAGAGCAGCGGCGTCCCGACCCGGCGCCGACCGAGGGTCACCTCGGGCTCCGACTCGATGGGAACCCAGAGCACGCGCGAGAGCTTGCGGTGGACGCGGCTCTCCGCCCACTCCGCCGACGCCATCTCGTCCAGCGTGATGGAGCAGACGAACGTCGTCTCGCGGGGGACGCCGCGGCGGGAGACCGGCACGGTCTTCAGCTCGATGCCGAGGGCCCGAAAATCCGGCTCGTCCCGCGACGCGGCGTCCGCGCCGAGGACGCGCTCCATCAGGTGGCCCACCCAGCCCTTGTGTCGGCGCAGATCCGGGGGCACTTCCACGCGCGCCTCGCGCGCCAGCTCGCCGAGCGTCCGCCCCGCGAGCGCGGCGGCGCGGCCCATGAGCTCCGCTTCGGTCCGGGGCGGCTCCACAGTTTCCACCTTGGCCGACCCGCCGCGGTACGGCATCTCGAAGCGAAGATCGGCGGGTTTTCCCGGGAATCGCGTTCTGCGCTAGGGTCCGGAGCGATGGCCGCGCTGCAGTCACCGAGCCGCGTCGCGGCGCTCCTCGGAGCCGCCCTGGGTGCGGCGGCGTGCTCGGAGGCCGACGGCGCGCCGTCCGCGCCGGCACCCGCCGATCCTTCGGCGCGTGCCAGCGAGCCCGCGGCGCGCGTAGCTGCGACGAAGGACCACTCGAGCGGCGCCGGCGACCCCGCGCGAGCCGTCGACGCCGAACGGCGCGCCGCGCCCGACGCGCCCCGCGTCTACGCGAAGAGCCGCTTCGTGTGGATCCGGCTCGCACCTAGCATCGAGAACGGGGGCTGGATCGGGTTCATGTGGCTGGGCGGCTCCGTGCCGCTGAAGGAGACGACGCCGCGCTACGGTCCGGGTTGCGGAACCTGGTACGCCATCGAGCCGCGCGGCTTCGTCTGCGTGGACGGCGACCAGGCGACGCTCGACCCGAAGGACCCGGCGCTCCTGGCGCTGGCGCCGTTCGCGCCGAACGTGTCGAGCCCATGGCCGCACGAGTACGCCGAGTCGCGAGGCGCGCGACGCTACGAGACCCTGCCGACGCCCGACCAGCAGAAGCGCCGCGAGTACCTGCTCGACGAGCATCTCGCGCGCGTCGAGAAGGCTCGGGCGGGCGACGTCCACCCGGCCATCGCGACGGTCGACGTCGGCCTGGTCGAGCCGCGCGAGGTGAACCTCCCCGTCCTGCCGCGCGGCGTCCGCGAGAACCGAAGGTGGATGAACCCCCTGTCCACCATCGCCTGGTCCACGCAGACCTCCGCGCACGGACGCTCGTGGCTGCTCACCGCCGACTACCTGTGGGTACCCAAGGATCGTGTCACGCCGTATCCCAAGGTCACGTTTCGGGGCGTCGAGCTGGGAAAGGACGCGAGCCTTCCCCTGGCGTTCTTCCGTGGCCAGGACCGCCCGCGGTACGAGCGAGATCCCCGGGGCGACTTCGTCGCGCGCGGCACGCCCTACCGCCGTCTGTCGTGGATCGGGCTGACCGGCGAGCGAGCCGAGGCGGACGGAGCGCAGTTCGCGGAGACGAAGGACGGCTCCTGGATCGCCGTCGCCGACGCCGTCATCCCCGAGGTGGCACCCCAGACGCCGTGGGGCACGCCGACGACGAAGGAGCCCGAGACGACCCCTGCCAGCCTGACCCGAAAACCGGGGAAGACCTGGCTGGACGCGAGCGTGTGGAAGGGATGGCTCATCGCGTACGAAGACACGCGACCGGTCTTCGTCACGCTCATCTCGCCGGGCCGCGGCGGCGTACCGGAGCCGGGGAAGGATCCGCTCTCCACCGCATCGACGCCCACCGGCACGTTCAAGATCACCGGGAAGTTCGCCACCGCGACCATGGAAGCGCCGGGTGAGTTCATCCACAGCGACGTTCCGTGGGCGCAGAACTTCAGCGGGCCCCACGCCCTGCACGGCGCCTACTGGCACGACGACTGGGGCAATCGCAAGAGCGCCGGCTGCGTCAACGTGTCGCCCATCGACGGCAAGTGGCTCTACGAGTTCACCGAGCCGCGCGTGCCCGAAGGATGGCATGGCGTCCGCTGGTCGCCGCAGCTCGAGCCGGCGACGACCTTCGTCATTCATCCATGAACGTCGAGCCGGCGTCGCACCGCGACGGCTGCACCCGGTGCCACAAGCCCCGAGTCACGTGCATCTGCGACAGGGTCCCGCGCATCGCGACCCGAACGCGCATCACCGTGCTGCAGCATCCGCGCGAGCGCTTCCACCCCCTGGGCACGACGCGCTTCGTCGAGCTCGGCCTGCAGAACTCCCGCGTCGAAGTCTGCTTCGGAATGCACGCCCCGCGCTCCAGCCGGGAGCTCGCGGAGCGCACCGCGGTGCTCTACCCGTTCGGCGACGCGACCGACCTTTCGACCCTGCACCCCGCGCAGCGCCCCGAGCACCTGATCGTACTCGACGGCACGTGGTCCCACGCGCACGTCATGAGGCGCGAGCTGGCCTGGCTCCACGAGCTCCCTCACGTGGCGCTCTCGCCGGAGAGTCCCGGCCGCTATCGCATTCGGCGTGAACCGCGCCCGGAGTGCCTGTCGACCATCGAGGCCGTCGTCGCCGCGCTCCGCGTGCTCGAGCCCGAGACGCAGGGGCTGGACGACATGCTCGCGGCGTTCGACGCGATGATCGACCAGCAGATTGCCCTGATGCAGGAGCGGCGCTCCGGGGGTCGGCGTCGCGGTCGTCCGGCCCGGCCGCGCCGGGCCATCCCGCGGGCGCTCTCGGAGCAGCTCTCGAACGTCGTCGTGGTGTACGGGGAGTCGAGCGCTCGTGTGGCCGGCACCGACCGCGGACCGCGCGACCTCGTGCAGTGGGTCGCCGCGCGGGCCGGCACGCTCGAGACCTTCGAGGGGTTCGCGCGGCCCGCCGCGCGACTGCCCTCCGAGCGACATCTCGGCCACATGGGCCTCGACGCCGCGTCCTTCGACGCCGCGAGCGCGCCGGAGCAGCTCGCGGCGGCCTGGGACTCGTTCCTGCGACCGGACGACGTCGTGGCGGCGTGGAATCAGAGCACACTCGATCTGTGTCGCGCCCTCGGCACGCGGTCGCAGATGGTGCTGCTCAAGAGCGCCTACTGCAACGAGCGCGGCCGCGGCCCTGGCACCCTCGACGAGGTCGTCGCGCGCGAAGCGCTCACCCGGCCGAACGTGGACGTGAAGGGGCGAGCCGCCGCGCGGCTCGGCAACGCCGTGGCCCTGGCGCACTGGCTGCACGCGCGGGCCCGTGCGTAGCCGCCGTCGTCGCGCCCCGGTTCACAGCGTGCCCACGGCCTCGATCAACCGGTCGCGCGCCTGATCGCCCACGGTCTGCCCCATGGAGAGCGTCTCCTCGTAGTCGTTGTTGCGCCCCGTCTGCCACTCGTCGGAGGGGATGAAGTAACCCAGCGTGTCGGTGGTGAGGCCCAGGAAGAGGCGATAGGGCGCCGTCATGGCCTCCTTCACGGGAAGCCCGTTGCGCGTGAGCGACTCCCCGGGGAACGCGACGCCCTGGACGTTCGTGCCCAGCGCGAAGGCGTAGCCCTGGGTGAAGATCCCGGTGTCGCCGGGAATGTCCTCGGCGTCGTAGTCCACGATGCCCGACCGGTAGGCCAGGATGAACGCGAAGTTCGTGACGGAAGCGCGCCACTCCGCCTTCTTCACGATCAGGCGCGGCTCGACGTCCACTGCGCTCGCCATCACCCCGAGGGCGCTCTCCGCGACGGCCACGCCGTAGTTCTCCGCACCGTCGAACTGCGAGCCGGTGCCCCCCGGGGAGCAGTCGCCGACGATGCCGTTGAAGAAGAGCACGGGGGCGCCGAGCGCGGCCTCCGCGTGGTCCACCAGGTAGCCCGGGTAGTCGCGGCTCACGTCGCGGTTGTCTCGCCCCACCTTCACGGGGTGCGCCGAGAACTGCACGAGCGTGCCGATACGGACGCCGTCCTCACCGGTCGCGTCCAGGACGGTCAGCTCGCGATCGGTCATGGGCCAGTCGCGGCGGTTGCGGTTCTCGTGCTCGCCCTGCGCGACGCGCAGCGCTGCCGGGCGACGCGCATCGTGGGCGCGCACGATGCCATCGGCGACCAGCGCGATGAGGCGATCGCGATAGCCGACGGGAACCCCGCCCCACAGGCCCTGCAGGTCCGGCGCGGAGTGAGAATGCGTGGCGCCCACCAGCACGCGCTCCGCGTCCAGACCCGACCGGGCGGCGACCGCCTCGCGGATCTCGCGGAGGGGCCGGTTGCCGATCCCGGGAAGGTCGAGGATCGTGAACGACACGAGCTCGCTGCGGTTCTCGAGGACCATCGTCCGCGCGAAGATCGGATCGTGGACGCCCGTGGCGGCGCCGCGCTCGGTCAGGATGCCGTAGGCGCCGAGGAAGAGATCCCCGACGGCGAGCTCTTGCTCGGTGGGGGTGACGTCGGTGACGTCGACGCCGACGACCCAGCCTTCGGGCCCGGAGGCCTCGGCGGCGTCGAGCGAGCCGGCATCGGCGATGGCGGCGTCGGGGGCGCCACCGTCCGCTCCCGCCGGAGTCGATTTCGACTCCTCCTTCGCGCCACACGCGCTCACCGCGCAGAGCACCGCAGGCGCCCACCAGCCTCTCCGTCGATTCACCGGCGACATGGCGGGAGCGTACTTGATGTGGCGTCGCCGGGCACAGGTCGCGGCGCGGAGCTCAGCGCGGCAACCTGTCCAACCCGCGGCGCGCCGCCTTTTCTCCGGGTGCCAGGGCCAGAGCTTCGGTGTACGCCCTGCGCGCGTCGTCGAGCTTGCCGAGCCCGGCCAGCGCGTCGCCGAGCACCACCTGCGAAGCGGGGCTCTTCCGCAGCTCCAGGGCTCGACGCGCCCAGCGAACACTCGCCTCGTAGTCCTTCAGCCACGAGAGCGCCCGCGCCAGCCCTTCGACGGCGAGGGCGTACTCCGCGTCGAGGAACACGGCACGACGATAGAATCGCTCGGCGCGCTCGTAGTCGGAGCGCTCCTCGGCCTCCACGGCGGTACGCAGGTGACGGCGCGACAGGCGCTGTATCGCCTGCAAGTCGTCCGCTCGGGCACCGCCCGATTCGAGCCAGATGGCCTTCGCTTCGTCCGCACTTCCCTGGCGGGCGTGCGCGTCTCCGAGCAGCGCCTTCAGGTTGTCGTCCCGGGGCGCCTTCTCCAGACCGCGCCGGGACCACTCGACCGCGCGGGCGCCGTCGCGACGCATGAGCAGGACGCGCACCAGCGTGGCGACGACCACCGGGTCGTCGGGTGTGAGCAGGGCGGCGCGGCACAGCGACCGGTGAGCGGACTCGAGATCCCCCTTCACCAGTCCGCGGCGCGCGTCCTTCATGGCCGAAGCGCTCTGCGCGAGGCCTTCCACGGGAGTCATCGACGTGAGCGCGCCGGCCAGCGCTTCGCAGGTCGGCGTCGCGACGCTCGTCTCCTGCTGCAGGCCGGCGGGGAGCTGCGCGGCGGGGACCTCGGGAGCCGGCGCCGGGGCCGAACCGGAGGCGCCCGCGTCGGGCGAAGCGGGCTTGCTCGCGTCCGCGACCGCGGGCGGAGCGCTGCCGGGGACGCTGGGCGCGGCGGCCGCCGACGTGGGCGTCGCGGCGCTCGCCGAAGGCGCGCTACCGGGATCTGGGGCGTCGGACAGCGCGCGAGCCACGAAGAGCCCGCCGACGCCGAGCACACCGAGTCCGAGCAGGCCGGCGACGAGCCACGCGATCCCGCCTCGGCGGGCGCCACGACCGGCAGCAGTCGCCGGCGGCGATCCCGTGATGGTCGCGGCTGCCGGCGGGACCGACGGCGCGATGGGCGCGGGAACGGCGTCGGCCATGTTGAGCGCGACGTCCACGGTGGACATGACGTTCGGGTTCCCGACGTGGGTCGCGCGCTCCACGTGCACGCGCCCCGAGCTCAGCACCAAGAGCGCGCTCAGCGCGGCCGTGCCGTCGAACACCTCGGCCGAGTCGGCGTGGGTGTGCCCCGTCGCTCCGACCACGGTGCCGTCCGCCACGTCTATCTGGACGACGACCCGAGGGTTGTAGACGGTGACGCGCAAGGTGTGGGGTGACGTCGCCAGGGCGCGAATCATCCTCGCCGGACCCATCGACTCGAGGCGGACGTCGAACGAGGCCTCGCGTCGCGCACGGTCGCGCAGGGTGCGCTCGGGCTCCTCGAGGTAGGCGATCGTCCCGGCCATCGCGTCGAGATCGGGCGTCGCGCTCTCGGGCGCCCAGAGATCCTCCCACCGGACGACGAGCAGCGAGCCCCAGCGCAGGCGAGCGTCGTGACGCATGCGACGCATGAGCGGATAGCCCGACGAATGGAGGGTGCGTTCGTCCACGATGACGATGGAGGCATCGAGCTGGCGAAGCCGCGCGAACTCGAGCTCGCCCGGAGCGAGGCTGCCCACGACGACGACGGCGCCGCGACGGCGAAGCTCCTGGGCGACGGCGTCGGCCCGGGCGGCGTCGTCGTCGACGAGCACGGCGCGCACGCCTTCGATGTCCGCCGCCTCCGTTTCCTCACCGGTGAGCGAATGCGAGCCGAGGAGCTGCAGGGTCCCGGTGGCGTGCTCCTGGAACTCGTACTGCAGCGGCTCGGCGTGCACGACGTGCTCGCGCAGGCGCGACACGAACTCGTCGATGGCCTCCGCGAGCGGCCGGCCTCCACCGAGCACCAGACGCACGGCGTCGCCGTCGGCACCGGCGGTGGCGCGAACCGACAAGATCCCTGTGCGCAGCTCGCGCGACAGCGTGTCCACCAGCTCGCGAAGCGTCGCCTCACCGACGTTGCCCAGCGCGTCGCCGCCGCGCTCCGGGATCTCGCGGACCAGGCGCTCGACCTCGGCCGCGATGGCGTCGACGCTGGCCGAGCGCGGGATCACGGCGATGGCGCCGTGACGGAACGCATGGAGGCGCTGGGCGAGGGCGGGATCGTCGGCCAGGAGCGCCACGGGGACGACCGACGTCGACGGCGAGGCCGCCAGGCCCGCGAGCACCTCCCGGCCTCCGTCCGCCGCGGCGTCGCCGACCAGCAGCACGAGGTCCGGCGCGGCCGCCTTGACGCACTCGAGCGCGGCCTCCGCCGAAACGGCATGGGTGAAGATGTGGCGCGCCTGCAGGGCCGCCTGGATGCCCTCGCGCATCGCCTGGCCGGCCCCCACGACGAGTACGGCAGGGTCGGCACCTGCCGGACGCATCGACGTGGGACGACCGAACTCCGCGCCGAAATCCCGGGGGGCGGGAGGCGGAGGCGGCAGCGGCGGGGGATTGCCCACGGGGCCCTGCGGCGCCATGCGTCCATCATCGCCCGATCCCGACCGCGGCGGCCACGATTCGGCCCGCCGGACGCGGCGGAGGGTCAGGCGGGCCGGAAAAGCCCCACGGTGCCGCGCGTCAGCCGCCGCAGCGAACGCCGACCGACACGTTATCGAAGCGCGCCAGGTAGGTGCTGGAGCAGAGTCCGGTGCACCCGGTCTGGAAGTACGGCCCCGCGTAGTCGAGCGCGAGGTTCACGTGGGTGGCGTCCACGGCGTTTCCGGTGAAGCCGTAGGCGCCCCCCGCCAGCGGGTTGGTGAACGCGCTCGTCCCGTCGCTGCGTACCTCGAGCTGCCAGTCGTTGATGGAGGGCTTGTAGGTGACCCGCACGCTGAAGTAGTTCGACACCGTGAACGTCCCCGACGTGACGATGTCCGTGAGGGTGCCGTTGCGGAGTCCGTTGACGAACCTCACCAGGCGAACTCGCGCGCTCCCACCGATGACGACGGCGTAACCCCGGGACGTGGCCGAAGCGCTGCAGGTACTCGCACTGGCGTTGAGACCGGAGGCAGAGTCCGTCGCCAGCACGTACGCGAGGCCGACCGTGATGTCGTTCTGTGACGAGGTGCTCGAGCAACTGAAGCCGCCGTTCGTCGTCTCCGGGTTGTCGCGGCGCATGTTGAGCGTCCAGACGACGTCCTTCCCCACGTTCGCGGAGAGCGTCGACTGATACAGCCCGTTGTCGTAGGCCGACCCGGCGCCGCCCGCCTTGACGTACGCGTAGCCGTGGCCGTGCGCCACCCCCGACGAGCCGCGCTTGTTCGTCACCTCGAGCCGCCCGGCGTCGATGCGGACGCCATGCTGCGCCGTCGTGAAGGCGCGCCAGCGGCTGGTCGTGATGGCGACGTCCGTCCCCGACGTCCAGGCGGCGGCGTTCGGCGCGGCAAAGTCGTCGGAGAACGCCGCCGTGAGCGTCGGCGGACACGCCGGCCCACACGTCCGGGTGACGGGCGAGCAAACTTCGCCGGGGCAGTGTCCGTCGTTCAGGCACTCGACGCACTGTGAGCTGGTCCCTTGCGCGAGGCAGTGCGGAGTGGCGCCGCCGCACGGAGCGCACGCCGCCCCGCACTGGGTCGTGGTGTCGCAAGGTACGCACACGCTGCCATCGCACGAGGAACCCGCCGCGCACGTCGCGCACGTGGCGCCGCAGTTCGCGTTCGTGGTGCAGGGCACGCAAACGTTGCTGCTGCACCGCTGCCCAGCGCCACAAAGCCCGGTACCGACGCACTGCACGCACTGCCCTGCGCTGCAGATGTTGCCGGTGACGGTGCAGTCGGTGCAGGACGCACCGCAGCGCTGGCTGGTGGTGCAGGCTGCGCAGGTCCCACCGGAGCAGTAGCTGCCGCTGGGGCAGTGCGAATCGAGCTGACACTGCCGGCAGACTCCGGCCACGCACCCGTACGCGCACGCGACCTCGGTCTCGCCGTACGTGCAGACACCCGCGCTGCACGTCCCCGGGTTCGCGTACGTGCGAGCCGTCGAACCGTCCTTGCAGCTCGCGGCAGGGGGCGACGTGCAGCTCACCCCGGCGCACGGATCGCCCTGGCACTGGGTGCCGTTGCAACCGAACGCGCAGAACACGTCCATGGTCGTGTACGTGCACGTCCCGCTCCCCGCGCACGTTCCGGGGCTCGCAGCGACCACCAGGTAGCTGGCGTTTCGGCAGTAGTTCGCGGGAGGCGACGTGCAGCTCACGCCCGCGCACGGATCGCCGTTGCACACGTTGGCGACGCACCCGAACGGGCAGAACGCCTGAACGGTGGCGTAGGAGCAGACACCGGCCGAGCACGTCCCCGGCGACTGATGCACCGTGAGGTGCGTCGCGCTCGCGCACGTCGGTGAAGGGGGCGTGTCGCAGGCCATGCCCAGGCACGGATCACCGACGCAGGCGCCGCCCGAGCACCCGTTCGGGCACGTCACCGAGGACGTGGTGTACGTGCAAGAACCTCCCTGGCACTGACCCACGCTCTGGGCCACGACGAGATCGCTCCCCGAGCAGGACGGCGCGGGGGGCGACGCGCAGGTCACGCCCTGACAGGGGTCCGCGTCGGCACCGGCTTCCCAGGGCGCGTCCGCGGAGGGCGCATCCGGCGTCGCAGCGTCCATCGGCGCGCCGCCACGCCCCGCGTCTGCGTCAGGCGCGGCGTCGACGCCGGCACCTGCCGAGCCTCCGGCGCCCGTTCCCCCGGCTCCGGCACCTCCGACGCCGGCACCGCCGTCGCGATGGCCTGCAGTGCCTCCGGTGCTCGTCCCCGCCGTGCCCCCCGCACCGCCTGCCGGCTCGTCACCTAGCGCCCGGGCGCCCGTTGCGCATGCGCTCGGCAAGGTGCCCACGACACACGCGCCGACCACGACGACCGCCACGCCGCGCGCGCGGCCGAGCGAATGGGACCGGAGCATGCGACAGGAAGGATACCGTCGCGCACCGGTCGGCGATAGGGAGGCGTCGCACCCTCGGCCCGCACGGCTGGGTGCGTGTGGGACCTTTGACCGTCGGCGGAGAGCCTGGTCTGCTGAGTCAGACGACGGTGCTCGAGCCGTTCGTCCTTCCAGGGGAAATGAAGAGCTCCGACGCTCCGACGCTCCGCATCGTCGCGCCGGTGATGCTGGCGCTGGCGGCCTGCGCCTGTGGCCCCAGGGCCGGCGGCCCTGGGCACGACCTTCGATCCAGGCTTGCGGGGGAACCTGCGGGGGTGGCAACACGCCGACCATGGGCGCTCTCCTGGGCATGACAGGCCATTGCTCGACGTACGCGACCGGCGCACGCGACCAAAAGGTGATCGGCGTGCTGATCACCGATGGTTTGCCCACGCGTTGCGATACGTCCCCGACTGCGTTCCCAGCGACAGCCGGACGCCACACCAGCCACGTAACGGACCAGTTACCGGGCTCGCCGCCAGCCACAACTACGCGCCTCGTCGTAGTCGACCGACGGGACCGGCACCGGGCCGCGCGCCAAACGTCCAAGAGCGTCGAAGCGGATGCGGTCGCCTGCGCCTCGCCGCGGTTCAGCCGCGCTTCGCAAGTTCTGCTTCGAGTACGGCGACGCGTGCCTCGGCGGCACTCCGGGCGTCGATCGCGGCTTCCTTCGCCCGTCGCTCCTCTTCCTTCGCCCGTCGCTCCTCTTCCTTCGCCCGTCGCTCCTCTTCCTTCGCCCGTCGCTCCTCTTCCTTCGC
>CAZARU010000150.1:7718-16051 GCA_964487605.1 uncultured Polyangiaceae bacterium | reverse complement strand
TCGCGTCGCGCGCACGGCGTCCAGCACACCCTTGGAATGGCCGTGCGCCGTGTCCACCACGATGAGATCCACGCCGGCGTCCACGAGTGCGCGCGTCCGCTCCTCACGGTCCGGTCCCGGGCCGATGGCTGCGGCGACCCGCAGACGGCCGCGCTCGTCCTTCACCGCGAGCGGGTTGCGCTCGGCCTGCAGAAGGTCCTTGATCGTGATGAGCCCGACGAGCTTGCCGCCGTCCACGACGAGCAGCTTCTCGATGCGATGCTTGTGCAGCAGCACGCGCGCCTCTTCGGCCTTCACGCCCGGCGGTACCGTGACCAGCTCGGTGGTCATCAGTGCGCTGACGGGCTGAGCCAGATTCTTCTCGAACCGGATGTCGCGGGCCGTGAGGATACCCACGGGGCTCGTACCTTCGACGACCGGGACGCCGGACACGTCGTGCTCGCGCATCACGGCCAGCGCCTCGCTCAGGCTCTGGGAAGGGCGCACCGTGACGGGATCGGTGATGATGCCCGACTCCGCACGCTTGACCCGATCGACCTCCGCCGCCTGATCGCGCGGGGCGAGATTCTTGTGGATCACGCCGATGCCGCCCTCTCGCGCCATGGCGATGGCGGCGCGCGCTTCGGTGACGGAATCCATCGCGGCGCTGAGGAGGGGTATGTTCAGCTCGATGCCACGCGTCAGACGCGTCCTCACGTCCGTGTCGGCGGGGAGCACCTCGCTGTACGCGGGGACGAGCATGACGTCGTCGAACGTCAGGCACGCGCGCAAGTTGGGCTCAAACATGGCCGACTCTACACCAGCCGGCCGGCCTGGTCACGGGATATGGCATCCAGATGCGCGCACTCGTCTTTGCGGGTAGATTCCGCGCCGCTCGGACGCTGAGCGGAGGAAGCGCGTCGCGCCGGGTGAAGGTCGCCGCCGGAGGTCGCATGAAGCCGTCGTCTTGCTTCGTTCTCGCTTCGCTTCTCGTGCTCGGAGGATGCGGCGACGCGTCCCCCTCGGCGGAACGCGCCGCAGCGGCGGAGGCGCCGATCGTGGGCGGCTACCTCGATGACGAACTCACCGGCGTCGTGGGTCTCGCGATCAACCCCGGCGGCGTGTTCTTCCAGGGGCATTGCTCGGGGACCCTCCTCGCACCGAACCTCGTGCTCACGGCCCGCCACTGCGTTGCGCTCACCCAGGGTGGTGGGCCCATGGGCAGCGTCCTCTGCGGAGAGACCAGCTTCGG
This sequence comes from uncultured Polyangiaceae bacterium, assembly GCA_964487605.1. Lineage (GTDB taxonomy): Bacteria > Myxococcota_A > Polyangia > Polyangiales > Polyangiaceae > JAJDAH01. The sequence continues at coordinate 14,820 of CAZARU010000150.1, read as the reverse complement.
TGGGCAGGGACCGGGCAGCTTCTTCCTCGCGTCCCACGCCGCGGTGAGGCCGCTCTCGGGCAGCGATCCGACCTTTTTTCGTGGTTCGGAGGTGCGCGTCGCGCCGGGCGCGAACGACATCTGCGGCTACGACGTCGCGCTCATCATCCTGGAAGGCGCCGGGATGCCCGCCACCGCGGCGACGCCCATCGTTCCGCGCATCGACTCCTTCCCCGACGACTTCGAGGGGTTCTCGGCGCTCGGCTACGGCCTCGAGTCGCCGCAGAACACGGGGGGCGGCAAGCGCATGCGCCTGGACGGGAACACCGTGCAGTGCGTGGCGAGCGCGTGCCCTTCCTACACGAGCGTGCAGCCGACGGAGTGGATGGGCGACTCGCGCACGTGCGGCGGAGACTCGGGGGGACCCGCGATCGATCAGAAGGGGCGCGTCATGGGCGTGCTCTCCCGCGGCAACGCCCTCAACTGCGACAACTCCGTCTACGGGGACGTCGGCTCGTGGAAGGAATGGATCATCGAGACGGCCAAGGACGCTGCCGCGCTCGGCGGTTACGATCCGCCGTTCTGGGCGATCACCGGGGAGAGCATCCCGCCCGACGTGACAGGGGAGCCGTGCACCGACTCGTGTCTCGGCGCCTTCGTGTGCCACGAGGGCAAGTGCGCGCCCGAGTGCGAGCCCGGCGCAGGTACGTGTCCCGCCGACCACGTCTGCTCCGACCTTCGCGTCTGTGTCGAGGAGCCCGACCCGCTGGGCGAAGCCTGCGACGGCGCGTGTCGCAAGGGGTTCCTGTGCTTCTCCGACTCCGGACGCCCCCCGGGGACGTGCGTCCCGGCGTGCACGCCCGCGGGTGAGTCGTGCCCCGGCGGTTACTCGTGCTCCGGCGACCTGGGGCTGTGCGTCCCCGAGGGCTCGTCGAGTGCCGCGGACGGCGCCGGAGACGACGGGGGATGCGGCTGCACGATTCCCGGACCGACCAAGCCGGACCCTTGGGCCATCGTCCTCGTGGCGGTTGCCGCCGTCGCTCTCGCGCGGCGTGATCGGAGCTCGTGATGCGGGTGCGATGTGGTGTCTTCGGCGCGGGAGTGGTCCTGCTCGCGTTCGCGTCGGGTTGCGGGCCTGCCGAGCCGGCGCGCGGTGGCGTGGGCGAGCGAAGCGCGCCCATCGTCGGGGGCTACGTCGATGACGAGACGCGCGGCGTCGTGGGCCTGGCCCTCGACTTCAGCGGCTTCTTCACGTCCGGCCACTGCTCGGGGTCGCTGATCGCACCGAACCTCGTCCTCACGGCGCGCCACTGCGTCGCGCGCACCTCCGGCGGCGGACCCATGGGCAGCGTGGTGTGCGGGCAGACGGGGTTCGGCTTCGAAGGGCAGGGGAGCTTCTTCGTCGCGTCGTCCGAGACGGTGCGCCCGCAGAACGGAAGCCATCCGAGCTTCTACCGCGGGCGCGAGGTGCGCGCCGTTCCGGGCGCGAACGACATCTGTGGCTTCGACCTCGCGCTCATCATCCTCGAGGGAGCGGGCATGCCCGCGAGCGTCGCGACGCCCCTCGTTCCGCGCATCGACTCGATGCCGGAGCAGGGGGAGACCTTCAGCGCCATCGGTTACGGGCTGACGAGCGGCGATGGTTCGTCCGGCGGGGGAACGCGCATGCGCCTCGACGACAACACGGTGATGTGCCGCGGGGGGCTCTGCGGCGGGCTCATCGGCCTGAGCGTGAAGGAGACCGAGTGGCAAGGGAACGCCCGCGTGTGCCCCGGCGACTCGGGCGGCCCGGCGGTGGACCTTCAGGGTCGCGTCACGGGCGTCGCGTCGCGCGGCACCTCGGGCTGTCTCGACTCCATCTACGCCGACGTGGGTTCCTGGGGCGACTTCATCATCGAGACCGCGCTCGACGCGGCGGAGCTCGGCGGGTACGAGCCTCCGTTCTGGGCGACGACCCGCTCGAGCACGCCGCCCGACGTCTTCGGGGAGCCGTGTACCGATTCGTGCCTCGGCCCGTACGTGTGTCTGAACCCCGAGCGGACACCGGATGGGGGAACCTGTGTTCCGACGTGCGACCCGACGTCCACCGAGCCGCAATGCCCCGACGGCCATGCCTGCTACCTCGGTGCGTGTGCTCCCTTGCCCCCAGAGGAGCCCGAGAAGCCGGAAGACGTGATCGGGCGCGCGTGCGATGGCTCGTGTCCGTCCGGGTACGTCTGCTTCGCGGAGACCGGCCAGCCGCCGGGCGAATGCCTGCCCAGTTGCTCCTCCTCGGCGTCGTCACCGTGCCCATCGGGCTACGACTGCGCGGCCGACCTCGGCGCGTGCCTGCCCGAGTCGCGTGGCAATGCGGCCGACTCGGGGGATTCGGGAGGCTGCGCCATCGCGCCGCGTCCCGCGGCCCCGCCGGCGTCGCTGTGGCTCTGCGGCGCGCTCGCCTGGCTCCTGCGTCGAAGAAGGTGATCCCGCGCACGCCCTGCGGTTGCGCGCGAGGGCGGCCGGGCGTACTCGTTGCCGCGTGACCACGGACGGCTCCGCCGACGCCCATGGCCACGGCGCTCACGACCCCGGCGGCCACGGCCACGGCCACGGCCACGACGGTCACGGCCACGGTGACCTCTCGGACGCGCCCACCCGGGCCCTCGGCACCGCCCTGGGGCTCACCGCGACGTTCATGGTGGCGGAGGCGCTCGCCGGCCTCTGGAGCGGCAGTCTCGCGCTCCTCGCGGATGCGGGGCACATGCTGGCCGACTCGGGGGCCCTGGTGCTGGCGCTCGTCGCGCAGCGCTGGGCTTCCCGCCCGCGCACGCTTCGCAGCACGTTCGGGCACCGCCGCGCCGAGGTGCTCGCCGCGTTCGTCAACGGCGTCGTGCTCGCGCTCGCGGCCGCATGGATCGTCGTCGAGGCGGCCGAGCGATGGTTCGCGCCACAGCAGATACACGGCGTGGGCATGCTGCTCACGGCCGTGGCGGGCTTGCTCGTGAACCTCGCCGCGGCGGGGGTGCTCATGCGCGCCCACGGCAGGACGATCAACGTCCGCGCAGCTCTCGCGCACGTGCTGCTCGACGCGCTCGGCTCCGTCGGCGCCATGACCGCCGGAGTCCTGGTCACGTTCTTCGGCATCCTGCGCGCCGACGCCGGCGTCTCGGTCGCCATCGCGATCCTCGTCGCCTACGGAGGCTGGCGAGTGCTCCGTGAGACGACCGGCATCTTGCTCGAAGCGGCGCCGGAGTCCGTCGACGTGCAGGCCGTGGAACGAACCATCCTCGAGTGCGACGGCGTCGGGTCCCTGCACGACCTCCACGTCTGGCGCATCTCCGATCGCTTCGACGCGGTGACCGTCCACGTGATCCTCGAGCGTGGTGCGCACGGGGTGGACGTCTGTCGCCGCGTCGCCGACGCACTCCGCGCGACCCACGGCCTCACCCACACGACGGTCCAGCCGGAAGCGCCGCCTCCGGAGGACGTCGTCAGCGTGCGATTGAGCCGGGACGGCCGGACGGTCGGGTGATAGGCTGCCGTCTCCACGGAACCTCGCATGGCGCGATCCATCGAAGACGTCGAATCCCACCTCCGCCACCTCGGTCGTCCCTTCGAGCGCGTGGACGAACGCACGTTCCTGATCGCCACCGCGCCGGGGCAGCCTGCCCTGGCGCTCAGGATCGATGATCCGCTCGTCGTGATGCAGCTCGACATCGGCCCCGCGCCCTCGGGAGACCCGGCGCTCGAGGCGAGGGTCTTCCGTCGCCTGCTGGCGCTGAACGCCGCCGACCTGGTGCACGTGGCTTACGCTCTCGAGGACGACACCATCGTGCTCGGTGCGGCGCTCGATCTGGAGAGCCTGCGCCTCGGCGAGCTGGAGGGCGTGCTCGCGGGCGTGGACCTGGCGCTCGCCGAGCACGTTCCGGAGCTCCGGGACATGGTCAAGAAGGGAGCGTAGCCGTGGGATTCTTCGCTCGCCTCGCGCGCCTCATCAAGTCGAACCTCAACGATCTCATCAGCAAGTCCGAAGACCCGGAGAAGATGCTGAACCAGATCGTCATCGACATGAACGGTCAGCTCATCGAGGCCAAGAAGCAGGTGGCCGTCGCCATTGCCGACGAGAAGAAGCTCGCCAAGCAGGCGGAGCAGGAAGCCTCGAACGCCGCGGAGTGGGAGCGCCGCGCGATGATGGCCGTGCGGGCTGCCGACGACAACCTGGCGAAGGAGGGGCTGGCGCGGCAGAAGGAGCACGCGACGCTCTCGGCGCAGTACCAGCAGCAGTGGCAGAAGCAGAAGGCGGCCGTCGAGCAGCTCAAGCTCGCGCTCCGCGCGCTGAACTCGAAGATAGAGGAGGCCAAGCGCAAGAAGAACCTGCTGGTCGCGAGAAAGAAGCGCGCGGAGGCCCAGAAGGCCATTCAGGAGACCATGAGCGGCCTCAAGAACGCGAGCGCGTTCGAGGCCTTCGATCGGATGGCCGAGCGCATCGATCAGATCGAGGCCGAGGCCGAGGCCGGCGCGGAGATCGCCGAGGAGTACACCGGGGACGTGCTCAAGCAGAAGTTCGAGCAGCTCGAGACGACCACCGGAGCCGAGGAGGACCTCGTGGCCCTCAAGCGGAAGATGGGCCTCTTGCCGCCGGAGGCGGCCAGGCCAGCGGAGGCGGCGCTCCGTGTCGACGCGAGCGCCGAGGACGACGCGGAAGCGGCAGAGCGCGAGGAGCTGGCTGCGGCGCTCGCGGAGCTCGAGGCCGAGGAGCAGCAGCTCCGGATGAAGCGCTGAGGAGACGCGTCCGTGGCGATTCGGCGCAATGGCGCGTGTGCGCCCGGTTGGATTCGCGTGTCCCTGCTGGCCGGGGCCGCACTCGGCGTCGTGATTCCGGCTCGCGCCGACACGGCCATCGACACCTGGAAGGTGACGCAGAAGATCCGCGTCGACGGCCTCCTGCGGGAGTGGCCGGGCGGGTTCGCTTCTTTCGCACAGACGTTGCAGGGCTCGGCGGGCGGTGGGGAGCCGAAGGCCTCGGGCCTGGTCGGCTACGACGATGCTCACGTCTACGTCGCGGCGAAGGTGTTCGACGACAAGGTCGTCCGCACGGCGCAGATGGGTGGCGGCGAAGATCACGTCACCCTCACCCTCGCGTTCCCCAAGGCCTCGGGATGGGCCGCGTACGAGCTGGACCTGTACCCGGGCGACACCGGTAAGAGCGCCGCGGCGGCGAAGGTCGCCGGGCGCGTCGTGAAGGACGCCAAGGTCGTCGAGGCGCCCCAGGAAGGCGGCTTCGTCCTCGAGGCGCAGGTCCCCTGGTCCGCGTTCCCCGAGTCCGCGCGCATTCGCGCCGGGCTCCGCGCGGCGCTCCGCTACACCGACGCGGACGCCCCCGGCCGGGTGAAGGCGGTCATCGCCACGGCGAAGGGCGCGGGGTCGTCGGCGCCACCGCTGCACCTCGAGGCGGAGCGCGGTCTCGACGCGGGCCTGGTGCGTGCCCAGAACCTGTCACGAAGGCCGGCCAAGCGCGCCGTGGGTGATCTTTCCGGCAACGGGATGCTCGAGGTCGTTGCGGTGTACGGAAAGTATCTGACCATCGTCGGATCGCACTTTCGAAGCGGCGAGCAGTTCTACTTCGGGGATCTGGGTGTGGACGACGCCTCCGGAGTGCTCGAGCTCGACCTGGCGGACTTCGACGGTGACGGGAAGAGCGAGATCTTCCTCCGGCTACGCGCCGGCTCGAAGGACGAGCACCGGCAGCTCGTGCGCGTGATGAAGGTGGGCGACGACGACACGCCGTTCACCGCGTTCGAGCACGAGGTCGCGGTCGTGACGCGCCAGGGGCGCATCGAGAACGACGTGAAGCGCGCGACCAGCGGTGGCCGGCCCGTGCTGGTCATCTCCCAGGGGAAGGCCGAGGGGTTCGAGGCGGGCACCTACGCGGAGCCGCTCCCGGCGAGCATGGCGTCCGCGCTGCTTCCCTGGCAGACCGTGCAGAGCCGGACGTTCGGGTGGAAGGGCAAGGGGTTCGAGAAGCTCGACGAGAAGCAGGGCGAGGCCCGAGCCACGTCGGCGCCGTCTGCGGCCGTCAGCGAGGGCCCCCCTCCACCACCGGCGCCCCGACCGCCCACCGCCGACGAGCTGCTCGACCGGGTGTACGCGCTCTACAGAAAGGACCGCGGCGTCGGCAAGGAGAAGCCACGGTTCGATTTCGTCACCGACGTCACGGGTGACGCGCAGACCGAGCGCGTGCTCGTCCACGGCAAGGACATCGTCGTCTTCGGCAAGGGCTTCCTGGGCGGTACCAGCTACGTCTTCGTCACCGCGGGTGTCGCGGAGCCCAGTGACATCGTCGACGCGACGGCGCGGGATCTGACGGGGGACGGCAAGGCCGAGATCATCGTGTACGGCGTGCGCCACACGAAGACCAGCAAGGAGCTCGGAGAGGTGATCGTCGACCGCCACGTCCTGTTCGTCTATCGGGTCACCGACAGCGCCGTGGGACGGATCTTCTCGGCCGAAACGGGGCGGGTCCTCGGGGACGACAAGATCATCGGCACCGTGAAGTTTCGTCCCGCGGCGCGCGGGGTGTCCCTCGAGCTCCACCCGGGCCGGGCCATCGGGTGGACCCGGAAGACGTATCCGTTTCCGGAGGATGCGCAGGCGGCGGGTGGCGTCGAGCCGCTGCTGCTTCCGTGGACGTCGATGCCCGCGCGCCGGTACGAGTTCGACGGCTCGACCTACGTCCTGCGCTGATGGCACCGCCGGCGCCGAGGTCCCGCACCGCGGATTGGCCCGGCGCCGCGAGGTCCGGTAGATCGACTTCATGCGCTGGTTGACCGTCATCCCCGTCGCCGTGGGCGTCGCCTGCGCCGCGAGCACGCCTCCCGGCGTCGAATCGCCGCCACCCGCGGCGGCGCCGGGCGCGGCCGAACCCGCTCCGCCCGTGGACGTCGCGGCAGACGCTGCCACCTCGGCGGCACCGGTCGCCGCCGCACCGCCGCCTCTGTCGCCCGCCGCAGAGACCCCGGACGCCGGCCCCGCCTCGTGCCCGACGGGCATGCAGCTCGTGAGCGGGTCGTTCTGCACGGACACGGCCCAGAAGTGCGTCGCGGAGTGGTTCGACGAATCGAACAAGAAGCGCGTCTGCGAGCGC
>CAZARU010000150.1:0-7693 GCA_964487605.1 uncultured Polyangiaceae bacterium | reverse complement strand
ACCACCGAGCCGCTGCGAGGGGCAGAACGTGGAGAAGCGCTTCTGCATCGACACCTACGAGTGGCCCAACGTGAAGGGCACGCGACCGGAGGTGATGAACAACTTCTACCAGGCCCAGATCAAGTGCGCGTCGGTCGGTAAGCGCATGTGCACCGAGAGCGAGTGGACCTTCGCGTGCGAGGGGCCCGAGATGAAGCCCTTCCCGCACGGCTACGAGCGAAACTCCCGCAAGTGCAACGGGGACCACGAATGGGACGATCCGCAGATGAGGAAGGTGGCGCGGCGCGATCCCGACGAGCTGGCGCGCCTCTGGCGCGGCGTTCCGAGCGGAAGCCAGCCGGAATGCGTGAGCGACTTCGGCGTCGCGGACATGCCCGGCAACACGGACGAGGTCGTGGCCAACGAGCAGGCCCCCGGCTGGAAGGCGAAGTTCGACAGCGTCCACACCGGAGGGCCCTGGTACAAGGGCGTGCGCAACCAGTGCCGCCCCAAGGTCTACACGCACGACGAGGGCTTCTACTACTACTTCCTGAGCTTCCGCTGCTGCTCCGAGGCGGACGGGGCGCCCACCGATCCTCGCACCCCGAAGCAGCGAGCGGCGGGATGGAAGATCGATCGTGTCGAGCGGCTCGCGCGCTTCAGCATCGACGAAATGAAGCAGAAGCTCGAGCTCGTCGCGAAGGGTGAGTGCAAGTGTGCGGCGAACGACATCCTCTGCAAGACCATGTGCGGGACGCTGCTCGGGCCGGGCGCGAAGGATGGCGACGACTCCACGCGCATGAAGCCCGGCGGCTACCGCTAGCGCCGGCTCGGGGGCGCGTCCCCGCCCGCCTTACCCCGCCAGGGGGGCTCCCAGCGCGGAATCCGCTGCGACATTCGGCCACTTTAGCGCTCGGCCGCGCGCGGCGTATGGTTCGGTCGTCCCGACCGTCCAACGCAGGTGCTCGCCCACCCGGAAACCCCATGAAGATCTCCACGCTGCTCGTCGCCACGCTCTGCTCCGTCGTTCTCCCGGCCTGCGGGGGGCCGCAAGCCGTGCGCGGCGAAGAGGTCGAGGGACTGGACGACGAAGCCATGAGCACGGGGCTCGATCGACGCGATCTCCAGAAGCTCTTGCACGAGAACCTGAAGGCCCTGCAGGCGTCCGCCGTCATCGAGCGCTGGGAAGCCGAGCAGCGCCCGACGCTCGCCGTGCTGCCGTTCCGCAACGAGACCAGCGAGCACATCGACAGCGCGCTTCAGGCGCTCATCGCCGACGTCGAGACGGCGCTGATCAACGCCGGGCACGTTCGCGTCATCAGTCACGAGAATCAGCGGACGCTGATGGAGGAAGTGCGCCAGCAGTACACGGACGGGTTCGACCCCGGCACCATCGCCCGATGGGGCAAGCAGGTGGGTGCTCGTTACTTCGTCACGGGCAAGGTGTTCACCACGGACGAGCGCTCCCAGGACGAGCGCCGCGTGCAGTACTACCTGTTCATGCAGGTGCTCGACGTGGAGACGAGCGACATCCTCTTCCAGAACAAGGCGACGCTGACGAAGGCGCTCGTGCGCTGAGGCACGCATGACGCGCCCGGCGCGAACGTCGCTTGCGCTCGTGGCAGCGCTCACGCTGGCGCTGGCGGCGTGTGCGGGCCATGCGGATCGCACTCGCGACATTCGCTCGGCGCTCGACGCGGGGAACGCGGCGGGGGCGCTCGTGCTCGTGAACGAAGAGCTGGGTGTCGGCGACTCCTCGGATCTTCCGGACGAAGCCGGTGGAGACAACGCCCTCCTGCTGCTCGACCGCGCCATGATCCTCCAGCAGCTCGATCGCTACGAGCTCGCCAGTCGCGATCTTCGCGTGGCCGACAAGCAGGTGGAGGTGCTCGACTTCTCCGTGGGCGCCATGGACGACGTGGGGCGCTACATGTTCAGCGACGACACGGGGCCGTACCGTGCTCCGGCGTACGAAAAGCTCCTGGTGAACACGTTCGGCATGGTGACCCACCTTGCCCGTGGTGATCTCCCGGGAGCCCGCGTCGAAGCGCGCCGCTTCTCCATCATTCGCGAGTTCGTCGCGGATCACGACGACGCCTCCGGACCGATGGACGCGCCGGGGTGCTACCTGGCCGGGTTCACGTTCGAGCGCAGCGGCAGCGCCGACGAGGCCCTGAGATACTACGACGAGGCGCTCGTGCGCGGGTCCTTCCCGTCGCTGGACGGTCCCATCACGCGTCTCGCGGCGAAGTCTGCGTACCGGTCGCCCCGCATCGACGCGGTGCTCGCGCGCACGCGCGCACCGGCCCCGCGCGCTCCCCAGCCGGGCGGCGAGGCGGACGGCGCCGCCCCCGAGCTCGTCGAGGTGGTGGAGGCAGAAGGGGAGGCCGACGTCCAGCGTCCGGACGGCGACGCGGGGGAAGACGCCCAGGCCGCGCCGGCGGCCTCGAAGGACGCGGCGCTCGTCGTGGCCGACGCACGGCCGGGGGAGATCCTGGTGGTCGTCGGCTTCGGCCGCGTGCCCGCGAAGAAGGCGAAGCGGGTCCCGATCGGTCTCGCGCTCACGTGGGCGGCCGGTGGGATCAGCCCGCACCACCACAGGCAAGCGAACGAGATCGCTGCGCAGGGGCTCGTCTCCTGGGTGAACTATCCGGAGCTCGGACAGCCGCGCGGTGAGTGGGGCATCCCCGGGTTCGCGCTGAACGGACGATGGCAGCCCATCGAAGGTGCGCTCGCCGTGGATTTGGCGGCTCGCCGTGCGTGGGACGAGGCGAAGGGCACGGTCCTCGGAGCGGCGATCGTTCGCATGATCTCGCGGTTCGCCGCCGGGCAGGTGGCACGCCACGCCAGCGGCGACAGTGCCATCGGCCTGCTGCTGAGCCTGGGCACCCAGGCGGCGCTGACGGCCGCCGATACGCCGGACACCCGGAGCTGGGCGACCCTTCCCGCGCGCATCGCGATCGGTCGGGCCGTGGTCGCGCCTGGAGTCCACTACGTGGACCTCGTCGTCAACGGGGTCGCGAAGCGCCAGCGGGTGAGCGTACGGTCCGGTGGCTACGCGGTCGTCAACCTCACGCACCTGGCGTGAACGGACCGCGTGGGATTGGGCCCGTCGCGACGCGGCGTGGTACTCGCGGCGCGTGTCCGAGCCCCAGAGCGCCGCCCCACGTCGACGTAGCGCACGCCGCCTGCTCGTCGTGCCGCTCGTCGGTGCCGTCGCGGTCCTGGCGCACTCGACGGGCTGGTTCTCGGCGTTCGGCGGCACGCCCCACGGGCACCGCCTCCAGCGCATGAAGCGGGCGTCCTCGTACTCCGAGGGGCGCTTCAGCAATCCGCCGCCGGCGGTGCAGCCCTCCGCCTGGGAACGAGCGGAGCGCGCGTTCGCGTCGGTCGTCGCCGGGCTGTCGGCCCCTCCGGAGGGCGCGGCCGTTCCGGTCGAGCTGGCTCCGGCGTCGCTCGCGGAGCGGCCCGCGAGCGGACTGCGGGTCACGTGGCTCGGTCACGCGACCGTGCTCGTCGAGATCGACGGCGTGCGCGTGCTGACCGACCCCGTCTGGAGTCCCCGGGCCTCCCCTTCCACCCTGGTGGGGTCGGTGCGGCTGCACGCTCCCCCGCTTCAGCTCGACCGCATCCCGCGTCTCGACGCGGTGGTCATCTCGCACGACCACTACGATCACCTCGATCAGCGCTCGGTCGTCGGGATCGCCGCGACGGGCGTGAAGATCATCGTGCCGCTCGGCGTGGGCGCGCACCTCGAGCGATGGGGGATCCCCGCGGTGCAGGTCCGCGAGCTGGACTGGTGGGAGGAGGAGCGAGTCGGCTCCACCCCCGTCGTCGTGGCGGCGACTCCGGCGCGGCACTTCTCCGGGCGCGGCCTCCTCGACGGCGCCGCCACGGCGTGGGCGTCGTGGGCGCTGCGCGGGCCGCGGCACGGCGTCTTCTTCTCCGGCGCGACGGGGCTCTTCGACGGACTCGACGAGATTGGCGAGACGTTCGGGCCGTTCGACGTCACGCTGCTGGACGTGGGCGCCGGCTGCGCCGGTGGTGCTGGTGATCACCTGGGCCCCGCCGGCGCCATCGCGGCGCACCAGCGGCTCCGCGGGCGCCGCATGATCCCGATTCGCTGGGGCACCTATGCCGACGCGGAACCCTGGTATGCGGCCGTCGATCGACTGACGGACGCGGCCGCAGGAGCGCCGGTGCAGGTCGCGGTCCTGCGGCCCGGGCAGTCGCTCGAGCCGGGTGCGCGGGTCGGTGCCGAGCGCTGGTGGCGGTCGCACTGATCGGGACCGTCCCGGGGGTCGCCGGTCACGCGGAGGTCGCGTACGATGACGGCGATGAACGCCCGCGTGACCGTCGGCTGGCTCGCGTGGCTCTCCGTCCTCGCGCTGCCGACGCTCGCGTGCGCGCCGCGCTCCTCGGCGGTCGAGGTGCTCGCGCCCGATGGTCGACCGGCGCTCCACGTCAGCTGCCCCAAGAATCCTGGTGCGTGCTATCGCCTCGCCGGTGACCGCTGTCGCAGCGGCTACGCGATTCAGCCTGCCCATGGCGAGGCGAGCTATCTGGTGCGGTGCCGCGAGGCCCTCTACTACGCGCCTGCGCCGTACCCCTACACCGGCGCGCCCGCGTACACCGCGGCCCCGGTCGCGCCGCCGCCGTCTGCGCCGGTGTACCCACCTCCGGCAGGTCGAGTCGCCACTCCGCCGGGCACTCCGCCTCTCTACGATCCCCTGATCAAGAACCCGTGGCCCGGCGAGGACCTGGGCTACTGAGCGCGGCGTCGGTGCCCCCGCAGCCGGCAGTTCGGGCGCAGCGCGATCCAGGCAAGAGCTTCGGTGCGATGAACTAGAGCGGCGGGACGGGATCGCTGTTGCAGTTCTTCACCGGGGCCGGGAGCATCGCCTCGTCCGTGATCTCCTGGGCGGCCCAGGTGGACCCCGTGAGATCTCCCATGATGGGCGCCAGCAGCGTCCCGTGGATGACGCCGCACGCGAACATCGATTCGTCGCAGACGCGTCCTCCTTCGAGGGATACCGACGCGGTGGCGGCCGTACCGGGCAGCACTGCGTTGGCGTCGGGGTGGATGTCGAGGGTCATCTCGGGCGTCTTGAACGTGCCGTCCACGTTCACCGGGATCTTCTCGGAGTCGGTCACCGGGCCCACGAGCGTCTTGCGATCTGCGGCGCTGTAGGCCTGCGTCTGGATCACCATGAAATCGCCGCCGTCCACCAGGGTGATGTTCGCCTTCTGCAGCGTCGGCTTGTCCGGGCTCAGTACCGTGGACACCGTCAACAGAAAGTCGCGGCTGTTGCCGTCGGTACGCGTGCAGGCGCCGGCGTCCTTGCCGGCATCGAAGCCGACGACGGCGCCGGCTTCGCGACCGAGCGCCTTGTCGCGCTCGACGAACTCGTCGAAGGTCTTCTCCACGTCGTAGCAGGCGGTGCTGGCGACGGCCGAAAGAGCCAGTAGGAAGCGCTTCATGGTCAGGTCGTGGCGGCTGAGACAGGGCACTCTAACACAGCCGACCGACGCATCGTGAAGCCCGCGTCGCCGCGCCGGGATGCCGGACAACCCCGTCCAATGCTCGCGCGACCGTGGACGTCTGGCCCCCTCGAGACGTGTTCGTCCAGCGAGACGAAGAGCCGCAGGAGCCCCGTGTTCGCCGTGGCTTTCACCGGTGAAGGCGGGTATCGTCGCCGCTCTCATGCCCCGTACCGTTGCGCGACGACGCTTCTCGACCCTCGCCACGGCCGCGGTCGTTGCGGCCTGGTCCGCCCCTGCGGCGGCGGGGGCCTTCGCGACGGCGCGCTACACCGGTGAGCACGGGCATCCCACGACCGACAACGCGACGGCTATCTACTTCAACCCCGGCGCCATGACCCGCGGCAAGGGCCCCCGCCTGCTGCTCGACGTGAACCTCGTGGCGCGATCTGCGTCGTTCGAGAAGGAGGCTCACCCGAGCGACATCCCGCCGCCCGCTGGTCCCGCGGGCGAACCCGACCGTTATCAGGACGCAAACGTCGGCAAGGCTTCGCTCTTCAACCTCCTGTATGGCCCCACGCTCGGGTTCATCGGCGATGCGGACGCGCTCTCTTACGGGATTCTCGTGCACGCCCCCTTCGGCGGAGCGGCAGGCTTCGACAAGAACGACAAGTTCGAGGACGATCCCCTCTACGCCGGGCCCGTCGACGGCACCTCGCGGTGGCACAGCATCACGGGTTCGCTGCGATCGATCTACCTGTCGCCGGGCGTCGCGTACCGCATCACTCCCCAGCTCAGCCTCGGCGCCGCGTTCAACCTCATCTTCTCTCGCACGGAGACCATTCGCGCGAAGACGCTGACCAACGACGACGACCTCGTGACCGAGGGCCGCGCGAAGCTCGTCGTCAGCGGGATGCAGTGGGGCTTCGGTGCGGGCGTGATGTTCGAGGCCGTGAAGGACGAGCTGTGGCTGGGGCTCTCCTACCAGTCGCAGCCGAACGTGAGCGGTGGAATGGTCCTCACCGGGGAGCAGCAGACGCGGTTCGTGCGCCAGGATGGTGGCGTGCAGGAGGGGACGGAGAAGGCGGATCTGACCCAGACCTACCCGGACATCATCCGCCTCGGGGGCTCGTTTCGCCCGCAGCCGCAGCTGGAGCTGCGCCTGTTCGGCGACTATCAGCGCTGGAGCGTCCTCGCCGACCAGTGCGTGTCACCCGCCGGCAAGGCGTGTGAGACCGGGAAGTCCGGGCGCGGCATCAACGGGAGCACGCCGCTGCAGAACGCGCGCCGCAACTGGAACGACACGCTGGGCGTGCGCGCAGGCGCCAGCTACTGGACGAACGAAGACCGTGCCCTGGAGCTGTTCGGTGGGCTCGGGTTCGACGGGAACGCAGTGCCCGACGAGACCCTCGAGCCGGCCATTGCGGACGCCAACAAGCTTCACGTCGCCGCGGGTGCGCGTTTCGCGCTGGGCGACACGACGCACTTCGCGGCCTCCTACACGCACCTGCACTACCTACCGCGCGACACCGGCGGCAAGAGCATCCACAGCGGCCTGGAAGGCGCCAGCAAGGCCCCCGACTCCGGCGGGAAGTACGAGAGCTGGGTCGGGCTCCTGAACGTGAACCTGGAAGTAGGCTTCTGAGCCGACCCGCGGTGCCTCGTGGACGCGGAGACTCGCGATCGCCTGGACCGCGAGAGGCGTGAGGCAGAGGACCAGCTCCGGCGCGCGGTTCGCCGACTCTTCGCGGTGATTCTCGGGGGCGTGCTGGTGATGGGCGCCGCCGTTGGCGCGGCCTGGTTCGCGTACGGCCCGCGCTGACGCAAATCCCTTGGGGCGTGGCCGACCGAGCGATTATGGTCCGCCGTCACGATGACCGAGGGTCCCGACACGACGGATCTCGACGACGCGTGGGGGGCCGAGCCGGCCGCCGCCTCGACGCCTCCCGACGCCAAGCCACCGACGCCGGCGCCGGGCCCGGCCGCGTCGGTCCCGGAGTCGTTCGCGAGCGCGTCGGGTGCGCCCGCCGCGAAGCCGCTGTCGAGCGCGGCGAGTGCGCCCGCGTCGAAGCCGCTGTCGAGCGCGGCGAGTGCCCCCACGGCGAAGCCGTTGCCGAGCGCGGCGACTGCCCCCGCGGCGAAGCCGTTGCCGAGCGCGGCGGCCCCCGTGGCGGCGCCGGCGCGAGGCGCGCCCACGACGGGATCGCCGCCTGCCGCAGCCGGGACGCCGAGC
>CAZARU010000149.1:0-16153 GCA_964487605.1 uncultured Polyangiaceae bacterium | reverse complement strand
CCGCCGGCGCTCACACCTCCGGCCCCTGCGGACGCGTCCGCGCTTCCGCCGACGCCAGCTCCGCCCGACGATCCGCCCCCGCCGCCCGCGCCCGCGCTTCCATCGGCACCGCTGTCCGGCCCCGCATCGGGGCAGGATCCGTTGGGCACGTTGGTGCACCCGAGGGTCGAGTCGCACGCGTCGTCCGTGCACGTCGTTCCGTCGTCGCACGAGACGGCAGTACCCCCCTGACAGGTGCCGCCGCTGCAGGTCGTGCCCGTCGTGCACGCATCCCCGTCGCTGCAACTCGCGGTGTTGTTGGAGTGAGTACACGCGCCGGTCGCCGGCGTGCAGGCGTCGTCCGTACACTCGTTCCCGTCCGAACAGTCCTTCGCGCCCCCTCCGGCGCAGGCGCCCGAGCCGTCGCAGGCATCCGGTGCCAGGGTGCAGGCGTCCCCGTCGTCGCACGAAACACCCGCGGGGAGGTCGAAGGAGCGGCACTGGGTCGCGTTGGTCGCGTCGCAGGCCGCGAACGTGCAACCGTCCCTGCCGAAGCTCGGGCAGGGAACCACGACCTGGCAGGTGACGTTGGGGCCGACGACCGTGCACTTGCCGCTGCAGGCGTTGGCGTTCGGGACGGCGGCGGGAATGCAGGCCGCCCCCGCGGCGGCGGGGGTGCTCCCGCACACGCCGTTGTTGCAGCTGTTGGCACAGTTGCTGCCGGATCCGCCGCAAGCGGCGCCGTTGAGCGTCGAGGTTGGCAGGCCGAGAGCCGTCAGCGCAATGCACGCGGGCGCGCCTGCGGCGTCGAGGGAGCATCTCCCCTCACACTCCGCGGCAGCCGTGCCTGCCCCATCCGGGTCGCAGGGGAGCCCAAAGGACCTCGTGGTGCATGCCCCGGTGATGGGGTGTACTGAGGTGAACGTCGGGTCGTCCGTCGATTCGTCGTCGTCTCGACCGGACGCGCAGGCAGCGACGAGCGTGAGCAGGATGAGGGGACCGTAGGTCGCAACGTGCCGCATGGGCACGTGAGTGGAGGGTCCTTTGGGGCGTTATGAGTCACTGCGGTCGATGACGGGCGTGAACCCGCCGACTTCCTCCGCGCGAGACCCTCGCGCCACCCGGTTTGGTGGTACTAGTGCGGGAACGCCAGGCGCGCCTCGCGGCCCGCGGCCGGACATGCCCCGCAAGAAAGCTCGACCCGCGAACAAGCCGACGCGTCCTCCGCTGCGCCAGCGTGTGAAGGACGCCTACCGGGATGCGATCCTCGACGCGGCCGAGGTCGTCTTCGGCCGCGGGGACTACGAGAACGTCCGCGTCTCGGACCTGGCGAAGGAAGCCGGGGTGTCCGTCGGCACGCTCTACAACTACTTCGACGACAAGGAGAGCATCTTCGCGGCGCTGGCCGAGCGGGGGAGGGGCCAGTTCGAAGCGGCGCTGGCGCCGGCGCTCACCGAGAAGGACCCCTCGACGCGGCTCGACGCCATCGTCCGCGTGACGCTCCAGTTTCTCGAGGAGCGCGGTGCGCTGTTCGCCATCCACGTCGCGCGGGGCGGCAGCCAGACCGCGGTGGCGCGGGGAGACGCGTCGGAGCGCGAGTCTCGCGCCGGCTTCCAGCGGCTCCTCGTCACCGCCATCGAGCAGGCTGCTGCCGCCCGCCAGCTCCGGGACGACGTCCCAGCCGAGTCCCTGGCGGTGGCCCTAGGCGGGCTCGTGCAGGGCTTCATCGACGCCTGGCTGGCCGCCGACCGCAAGGTGCGCCTCGCGGCGTCCGCGGACCTGATCCTGAAGCTCTTCCGTCAAGGCGCCCTCGCTCACCGCCGCGGCTGAAGCCGCCGCCCGGCAGGAGGCGTGGGGGTTCGGGTCAGCCCGCGGCGGGCCCGCACGCCCTTGACGTGGAACCATACCTCACTATAATGAATCTCAGTTCACTATGATGATTGATAATTCACACGGCCCCTTCGGGCGGAACTCGGCGCCCGACGCGGCGAGCGAGCCCCGCTGGGCGCTGCGCGCCCGGGTGCGGGGGGTCACCCGCGAGGCGATGCTCGATGCCGCAGAAGGCACCTTTTCCGCGGCGCCCTACGACGAGACGCGGATGAAGGACATTGCCGACGCAGCCGGGGTCGCCGTGGGATCGCTCTACAACTACTTCGAGAGCAAGGACGCCATCTTCGACGCCATCGTCGAGCGCGGCCAGCATCGGTACCTCGCTCGCCTCGAGGGCGTGACCCGGGAGGCGGATGGCCGCATTCGTCTGGAGCGCGTCGTGGCCGAAACGCTCGCGTTCATCGAGGAGCACGGCGCGCTGTACTCCGTGTACCTCTCGCGCGGGAGCGGGCCGGAGTCGGCCACCGAGCGTGGAACGCGGGATCGCTTCGCGGACTTGCTCCGGCAGTGCCTTCGCTCGGCGGCGCGCGCCGGCCACGTGCGCCGCGACGTCGGTCTGGACTCGCTGGTCGAGGCCCTCTCCGGCCTGGTGCGAGGTGCGGTCGATGGGTGGCTGGCCGGCGGCAGACGGCCGGGTCTCGCCGCTCGGGCCCCTGCCATCGTGGATCTCTTCTGGAATGGAGCAGCAGCATGAATCTCTCACGTCGTTCTCTCGCGCTCGGCGCGGTCGTCCTGGCATCCGCGCTGGGCGCGATGGCCTGCAACTCTGCGAGTGCCGATCAGTCGCTGCCGCCGGCGGCGGGCTCGGGCGCCGCGGCACCGCCGGTTCTGGCACCGCCGGCGGCGCCGTCCGCCCCCGAAGCGGGCGAAGGCCGGGAGCGTGGCGCCTGGTCGGCCATCGGCACGGCGCGCGCCATCGAATCCGCGGAACTCGCTTCGGACTCCGGTGGCGTGCTCCGGCAAATCTACGTGGAAGAGGGTGATCGCGTGAAGAAGGGGCAGATCCTCTTTCGCATCGACTCCCGTTCGCAGGCGCTCGACGTGAAGCGAGCACGAGTGGCGGTCGAGTCGGCAGAGGTGACCCTCCGCGCCGCCGAGAAGGAGCTCGAGAGGAGCGAGAAGCTTTCTGCGTCCGGCGCCGTGGCGCGCGCGACGCTGGACCAGGCCGTCGATCGCCACGCGAGCGCGGAGCTCGCCCTCGAGCAGGCGCGAGTGGCGGTTTCGACGGCGCGACGCTCCGCGGGTGAGACCGTGGTTCGGTCGCCCATCTCCGGAGTGGTCTCAGCCAAGCACAAGAGCGCCGGCGAGTCGGTCGGGCGGCACGGCGAGACGGTCGTGGCGGTGCACGACATCTCCAAGCTCGAGGTGCGCGCACGCGTTCCCGAGAGCGCCCTCGCGACGCTCCGCGCCGGGGCCCCCGTGGACGTCACGTTCGAGGCACTCTCCGTGACTCGGTCCGCCAAGATCGAACGGCTGAGCCCGACGGTCGACGAGCGCACGCGCACCGTGGAGGTGGTGGCCATCGTCGACAACGGGGACGAGTCCTTGAAGGCCGGAATGCTGGTCCGCATGGCACTTCCGAAGGCACCGGCGGCGGCAGCCAGCGCGGCCGGGAGCGCGCGATGAACCTCGCCGACGTCTCCATCAAGCGGCCGGTCGTCGCCGCCATGCTCATCGCCGCGTTCATGGTGTTCGGCCTGATCAGCTACCCGAAGGTCGGCGTGGATCTGTACCCGGAAGTGGACTTCCCCGTCATCACGACGACGGTCGTCTATCCGGGCGCGGACCCCGTCACCATGGAGCGGAACGTCGCCGAACCCATCGAGGAGGCCATCAACACGATGGCCGGCATTCGCGCCTTGAAGTCTTCGAACGCCGAGGGCGTCACGACGGTGATCGCCGAGTTCGAGCTCTCGGTTAAGGCGGACGAGGCGGTTCAGGACATCCGGGACCGCGTCTCGCGGGTCTCTGCGCGCCTCCCCGACGGGGCGGAGGCGCCCATCGTCGACAAGTTCGACATCGGCGCCATGCCCATCATGACGCTGGCCCTCGCGGGCGAGCTGCCGCGAACGGAGCTGTCTCGGCTCGCCGACAAGGTCGTCAAGGATCGCGTCCAGCAGATCTCCGGCGTCGGTGGCGTCGACATCGTCGGGGGCCAGTGGCGGGAGATCCAGGTCCTGATCGACGCGGTCAAGCTCGCCGGTCTCGGCCTCACGGTGGATGACGTCTCGAGCGCCATTCGCACGCAGAACCTGGAGGTTCCGGCGGGCACCTACGAGAGCGGTGCCCGAGAGCTCAGCGTCAAGACGAAGGGGGAGGTGAAGTCGGCGGCGGAGGTGGGAGACATCGCCATCGTCGCGGGGAACGTGCCCAACCTGCGCGTACGCGACGTGGCGAACGTCGTGGACGGCGCCGAGGAGGCGCGCAGCGCCTCGTACCTGGACGGGCAGTCCGCGGTCTCGCTCATCGTCCGCAAGCAGTCGGGCAGCAACACGGTCGCCGTCGCGGACGCCGTGCGGGCGGCCGTCGCCGACCTGAAGGACGAGGTTGGAGCCAAGGGCGTCACCCTCACGATCCCGACCGACAACTCGGTCTACATCGCGCGCTCGATTCACGACGTGCAGTTCGATCTCGTGTTCGGCGGTCTCCTGGCGGTCCTCGTGATCTTCATCTTCCTGATGAACTGGCGGGCGACGCTCATCAGCGCGGTGGCGATCCCGACCAGCGTCGTCGCGACCTT
Organism: uncultured Polyangiaceae bacterium; assembly: GCA_964487605.1. Taxonomy (GTDB): domain Bacteria; phylum Myxococcota_A; class Polyangia; order Polyangiales; family Polyangiaceae; genus JAJDAH01. Next base: position 11,544 of record CAZARU010000149.1, on the reverse strand, counting down.
CGCGTTCGTGCAGGTCATGGGCTTCACCTTCAACAACATGACCATGCTGGGCCTGTCCCTGGCCATCGGCATCCTGGTCGACGACGCCATCGTGGTGATCGAGAACATTCACCGGCACCTGGAGGAGGGGAAGGCGCCGCTGGCGGCGGCGTCCGAGGCGACTGGCGAGATCTTCCTCGCCGTGCTCGCCATGACGTCGACGATCATCGCGGTGTTCGTTCCCGTGGCCGTGATGAAGGGCATCGTGGGCCGCTTCTTTCTGCAGTTCGGGCTGACGGTCAGCTTCGCCGTGGCGATGAGCATGCTCGTCTCGTTCACCCTCACGCCCATGCTCGCCTCGCGCCTGCTTCGGCACGAGCACGGCTCGCGGAACTGGCTCGCTCGCCGCATCGACGCCGGCTTCGACTGGGTGGAGCGCAAGTACGGCGCGATCGTCGCGTGGTCGCTCTCCCACCGCGCGGCGACCCTGGGCGTCGCCACGCTCGCCCTGGTGGCCTCGGCGGCGCTCGTCACGCAGGTCAAGAGCGAGTTCGCGCCCACGGAGGATCGCGCGACCTTCACCGTCAACGTCGAGCTGCCACCGGGCTCGCAGCTCGAGAGCACGGCTCGGGCGGTGGAGCTGGTCGCGACGGATCTGCGGACCCATCTGCCGGGGATCGCCTCGACGCTGTCCACCGTCGGGGGAGGCGTTCAGGGTCAGGTGAACCGTGGGACCGTTCAGGTGAACCTCGTCTCGTCGAAGGAGCGCGATGCCAGCCAGCAGGACCTCATGGCGTGGGTCCGCGAGCGTTTCGCCGGCGTGGAAGGCGCCGAGCTCACCGTGGGGGAGCAGAGCGCGGGGGGCGCGGCCGCGCCCGTCCAGCTCGCGATTCGTGGGTCGGAGATGGACGAGCTCGTGAGCGCCGCGAGCGCCGTCGCGGCCGAGCTGTCGAAGATCGACGGCTTCGTCGACGTGACCACCTCCTTCGAGGGCGGGAAGCCGGAGCTCGCGCTGACGGTGGATCGGGAGCGGGCCGCCGAGCTGGGCGTGCCGGTCTCCGCCGTGGGCACTACCGTACGCGCACTGCTCGCCGGTGATCCGGTGAGCGAGCTGAAGGATCACGGCGACGCCTACGACGTGGTGGTGCGCCTGCCGAAGGACGAGCGTCGTCGCGTCGAGAGCCTCGCGGACCTGCGCGTGCGGGCGTCGAACGGCCAGATCGTCGACCTCGCGAGCGTGGTTCGCGCGGACCAGACGTTCGGGCCATCGCAGATCGATCGGGAGGCCCGCCAGCGACAGGTCACGGTCTCGGCCAACCTCTCCGGAATGCCGCTGGGCGAGGCGGTGAAGCACGTCGACGCCGCGGTGGAGCGGTCCGTTCCCGCCCACCTGGCCACCACCTACGGCGGCAGCACGCAGATCATGGAAGAGTCGTTCGGCTACATGATCGAAGCGCTGCTGATCGCGATCCTGCTCGTCTACATGATCCTTGCGGCGCAGTTCAACAGCCTGATCCAGCCCATCACGATCATGATCTCGCTGCCGCTCTCGGTCATCGGCGCCTTCGGCGCGCTCTACCTGAGCGGCATGACGCTCAACATCTTCACGATGATCGGCGTGATCATGCTGATGGGGATCGTGACCAAGAACGCGATCCTCCTCGTGGACTTCGCCAACCATCGGAGGGCGGCCGGCCTCGATCTGCGCGAGGCGCTGGTGCAGGCCGGCAGGCTCCGTCTGCGGCCCATCCTCATGACCACGCTGTCGATGATCTTCGGCATGCTGCCGGTGGCGCTCGCCATCAGCGAAGGTGGCGAGGCACGTGCCCCGATGGCGGTGGCGGTGATCGGCGGCCTCATCACCTCCACGCTCCTGACGCTCGTCGTCGTTCCCGTCGTGTACGCGCTCATGGAGGGAGTGACCGACAACCGCTTCATGAGGTGGCTTGCCGGGCGTGTCCTCGCGCAGCCGCTACCCGCCACCGAGGTGGCGTCGTGATCCGGTCGCTACGGGTCGCTTCGTTCGCCGTCGCCACGCTCGTCGTGTCCGCGGCGACCGCAGAGAACGCGCCGCCCGTCGACTCCGGCGCGCGAGCCGTGCTCGACGACGCCCTGCGCCCGCAGGCTGGCGGCCTCACCGCGAGCGCGGTGGCGCGCGACGCCGTGGCGGCCAGTCCCGAGCTGGCGGCGAAGGGTGCCCAGGTCGCGGCCATGGCGGCGCGCGTGGATCAGGCCATGGCCGCGTTGCTTCCGCGCGTAACCGTCGGCGCGTCGTACACGCGCCTGTCCCCCGTGGACTCGAGCCTCGGCGGGGCCATCGTCGGCGCCGCGAACCCGGGTCTGCTCGGGGTCGCGCCGTGCCCCACGGGAGTTGGCCAGTGTGTGGTCGATTCCGGCGGTCAACCCGTCGGCGCGGCCGCGTTCCAGATCGAGACCCCGCTCGACAACTACGCGCTCACAGCGGGGATCTCCGTGCCGATCTCGGACTACGTCCTCTCGCTGGCCGACGGCATCGCCGCGGCGAAGGCGAGCCACGACGCCGCCGCGCTGCTCGAGAAGGCCGAGCGTCGCAAGGTGGCGGCGAACGCCCGCCTCGCCTTCTACGACTGGATCCGGTCGCTCGCTCAGGTGGCCGTGTCGAAGCACGCCATCGCGCGACACGAGGCGCTCGTCGACGACGCGCGCGTTCGGTTCCAGCTCGGTACGGCCACCCGGGCCGACGTGTTGCGCGTCGAGTCGCTGCTGGCGAGCGCGCGCGTGACGCTGCTGCACGCGACGGCGCTGTCCGAGGTCGCCGCGGAGAGACTCGCCGTCTCGATGGGCACCGAGACCCGTCCGTCCGTCATCGGCGAAGACGTGCTCGCCGAGGTGTCGCGTCCCGACCGACCGGAGTCGCTTCCGGTACTGGTCGCTTCGGCGCACCGGGAGCGGCTCGAAGTGCGCGCCATCGGCAGGTCGAGGGACGCCGTTCGCAGCGGCGCACGCGCTCTGCGCTCGCGAAAGCTGCCGCGCCTGGAGGGATTCTTCGACGCCACGTACGCGAACCCGGCTCGGGGATCCTTCGCTCCCTCGAGCGGCTGGGGCGCAAGCTGGACGGCAGGCGGCAGGCTCACCTGGAGCGTCAACGACCTGCTGACGGGCAACGCCGAGTCGAGCGTCGCGGAAGCCGACCTGCGTCGGCTGGACGCCGACCGCCGCGCGCTGGAGAACGCCGTGCGCGTCGAGGTGACGGCCGCCTTCCACGACCAGAAGCGCGCGGCCGACGCCCGCGAGGCGGCGCTCTCGGCGGAGCGGGCCGCGCTCGAGGGCGTTCGGATCGCCCGCGAGCTGTACGACGCGGGTCGCTCGACCACCGTCGAAGTGCTCGCCGCCGAGCAGGATCTCACCGCGGCGCTGCTGCAGCGGGCCAACGCCGCCATCGATCTGCGCGTGGCCACGACTCGACTCGACTTCGCCACGGGGCGCGCCGGCGCGAACTGAGCACCGCGAGGCGAGTGATCGACGGCGAACCTCATGGTCGAGAGGTGGGCGCCCAGTGAGCGTTCGAAATCGTTACCCCGGCGCGTGACATGACTCGTCGTCGACCTCCGGACGTGCCTAGCCTCTGCCGCTCGCGTTCATGCGGGCGAGGAGGCTTCGGAGCATGAAGAGCGGATGGGCGTGTGTGGCGATGTGCGGGTTCCTGGGCGCTTGTGGCGATGACGGAGCGAAGGGCGGGGCCGGTGGGGCGGGTGGCTCCGGCGGCGCGGAGGGTGGGGCCACGGTGACCGGGACGGTGACGCTGACGGAGTTCGTCCCCGGCGGAGTCCCGGACGGCGGCACCGCGACGCCCATCGCCGGTGCGGAGGTGTGCATCGTCGTTCCAGCGGGTGGACCGTGCGCGACGACCGACGCCATGGGCACCGCCTCCCTAGAGGGCGCCAAGAACACGGAATTCGCGCTGCGCATCTCCAAGGCCGGCTACCTCACGCTGAACCTGCAAACGAAGTCGGGGGACACCGACGCCACCCGAAACCTGACTCTGGTGCCCGACGCCCTGGCGACGGCCTTCGCGGGCGTGGTCGGCGTCCCCTGGCCCGATGCGACGAACGGTGTGGTCTCCGTCGGCGTCGGTGACGGCATGGTCAGCACCGTCGGCGCGAGCGTTTCGATCACCGGGTCCGCCGCCGGCCCGTTCTACCTGAGCGAAGCGGGCGTCCCGGACGCCACGCTCACGGCGACGTCCGGGAACGGCGTCGCGTTCTTCGCGACCGTGCCGGTCGGCGATCAGACGGTGAGCGTCACGCCGCCATCCGGAACCTGCACGGTGGGCTTCGGGTGGGCGAACGGCACGCCGAACCAGGCCAAGGCGATGGTGGAGGCCAACGCGCTCACCTCGACCTCCTTCGCGTGCAAGTAGGCGCACGCGCACGCTCGCCGCGCGCCGCCGCTCGGTCGGCGGCGCGCGCGACGTGACGTCCCCCGCGGGGGGGCGGTAGAGTCGGCCGCATGCAAGCTCGTCAGTCGCTTTTCCTGCTGTCCGTCGCCGCGACGGGAGTGTTCGTGCCCAGCGCCGACGCCCAGCCGTCGTCGCCCGCCCCTTTCGACATCGCGGTGTCGAACCTGGTCCTCCACGGCGAGTTCAACCCCGGCGGGCGCGTCCAGGTCGAAGTGACGGTCACCGCGACCGGGCAGGGGTCGCACGAGCTCGACCGACTCGACTATGCGTTCCAGCTCTGTTCGGAGAAGGTCCAGGGGGGCTGCACCGCGGTCGAGGCGAAGAGCCTCACGGTCCCGCCAGCTTCCGTCACGAAGATCCGCTCCGCGTGGATCGACGTCACGCCCTGGCTTCCGAAGGACAGCGCCGAGTTCGGCAAGGCGATGCAGTGGACCCACCTGGAAGCGTTCGTCAAGCATCCGAAGGTGCAAGAGGATTTTTCCAACAACGCGCAGCGGATCCCCGTGGCCGTCGGGACGCTACCGCAGGCCCCGTACGCCTACGCGAAGTTCAGCGACCGGGAAATCGACGGGAAGAACCACGCCAAGCTGACTGGCGTCAGCCGCGACGCCTGTCTGCGCGCGTGCTCGGCCGACCCGCACTGCAAGAGCGTCGACTACGCGCCCTCGAAGGACACCTGCTACACGCAGCACTTCCACCGGAACGAAGTGGGCAGCGCCTACAAGAAGTCCAAGAAGTACGACCACTACGCGCGCCCCTGTCGGCTGAGCGACAGCCGCGACCGCTGCGACACCTGAGCGCCCACCCGTCCCGCGGTCGGGTGCGCTGGCCTCCGCGCGAGACCCCGTTACGCGCGGGCGCCTCCGTGCTACGCGCTCGGGCATGATGTCGTCCCTTCGCCCCGCCACGTCCAAGTCCTCCGCGCGCGCAGCAGGTCTCGCCTCCGCGCTCCTCGCCCTGGTGGTGTCCGCCTGCTCGCAAGCCAAGCCGGCCGAGGCCCCTCCGGCGGAGGAGCCACGCGGTCGTGTCGCCGGGGGACCGTGCGACTACGTCGATGTCGCCGGTACCTGCACGGTCCGCACGGTCGAGGACGCGTCCGCCAACGACTTCCGGTGCGAGGGCGGCCCCCAGAGCAAGAAGGTCACCTTCGAGTTCGTCCCCACCGATGCGTCGGCGAAGCTCGAGTACGGCGGCGCGGATCCTGCCCGTGACGTGCTCACCGCCGGCGGCGGTCAGCTCCCGTCGGCGGGCTGGCTGCAGGCCAACTCCGTCGCGGAAGGCGCCAGCTTCGGCTGCACCAGGAAGCACATCACCGGCGGGACGTGCAGCCCCGTGGTCTGGGAGTTCCCGACCCTGAAGCTGGACGACCAGCCCTGCCGCTAGCCTTCTGGCGCGACGGACCCCGCCCAGCCCTTCCCACCGCGGTCCGCGTCGGATAACGAGCGCCCCGCCGTGACACTACGACCTCACCTCTCCCGTTCCGGCCTCGGCGTCTTCCTCGTCGCGGTCGCCCTCCTCGCCTGCAAGAAGAAGGAGGTCGCGCAGGAAGCGCCCGCGCCCGCCCCCGCGGCGCCCGCGTCCGCCTCGGCGGAGGACCGCAAGGTGCACGACGACGTGAAGGCCCTCATCGCGAAGTTCGCCGGGTTCGCCAAGGTGGCCAAGACCCAGCAGCCCGTGCGCCGCGACCGCCCCTTCGCCACGAAGGTCGCGAGCGGCGAGTACCTGCTCGTCGGTGTCGAGTGGCTGGCCGATCCCCACGCCGAGCGCGCGCCGGACGCGCTCGAACTCGAGAGCACCGTCCTCAGCCTGTGCTCCTACGCCGCGCGCAGCGACGAACCGAAGGAAGACAGCCTGAAGTACGCGAAGGAGTGCCTCGCGTGGAAGTACGTCGCCGCCCTGCGAGCGAAGAAGATCGCGATGCCCAAGGTGAACCTCGCGACGAAGTCGTTCACGCCCGGGTCCGTGGAGGGTGATCTGTTCCTCTTCGACGTGGGCACCAGCAAGATCGTCGGGCGCTACGAGGTGAGCATCACGAACTCCGACGAGCTGACCTACCAGGAGGGTCAGCCCGAGTCCGCGTGGCAGACCATCGCGGGGATCGACCTGCGCGACAACGTGAGGGCCGTCGTCGAGCAGCGGCTCGCCCACGAGCGCGAGTCGATGGCGAGATAGGGGGCGAGCGGGGGCGAGCCGGGAGGACGGGGAGACGGGGTGGGGGAGCGCCGGATCGGGGGCGCCTGCGGTCGGGCTTGCCGGTCCGAACGTCGAAGCCCTCACCCTTCCGGGGAGCGCCACCTGTTTCTAATCGATCGAATCGAGTACTGCCGGGAGCGATGCAGACCAGCGCTGCCCCGACAACAGCACCTTGTCGGCGAGCTTCCCTGCGCATCGGCTGTGCTCTTCAAGCCGCGCGGTCGAGCAGAACCTGTACTCCCAGCGCTCAGTCACGGGATGAAGACACGCTGCGAGGACTTCGAACTGAGTCGCTGAGTAGTAGCGGCTACACGGGTCACCCTTGGCTGCACGAGTCTTCTGAAAATCCACACGTGGAGGTGTCAACTTGCGCCGCACGTTCTTGCATTCGATGCGGAATGGCCTTCTTCGGTAAGTAATCGAGAAGTCCGGCTGGCCGTCCTCATCGAGGGCTCTCACCGAGGTCACGCCAGGAACCCCGCGCAGGTATCTTTCCAAGTGGTGCTCTGCGACGCGCCCGCGGACTGCGACCATCAGTCGGAACGTCCCTCCGAGGACGTCCAGTAGCTCGTCCCGGGAGAGGCCGAGTTCCGCTTCGAGCCGGTGCTTTCCCCTGCGGCCGAAGGGGCGAGAGCGAACGGTCTCCGCACCCACCAGCAGTCGCTCGGACGCGTCGAGTCCGGATGCGAGGTGCTCGAATTCGACATAATCGGCGAAGTGATCCGGCGTAAAAGCGGTGACCGCCTCCGTCTGGAAGCTCTCCATCGGGAGAACCGGCTTCTTCTTGCGCCGCCCGGGCGCGCGCTCCCGCTCCCATCCATGCCAGCCCTCACTTCGAGCTCGCAACAAATCGCTTTCCTTGAACTCGACCGACATGGAGAACCACGTGGGCGTGTGCATGAGAGGATCGACTGCGACGAATAGGCCGAACTCGTGATGCACGCCGAAGAGGAGCGTGATCTTTCTCTTTCTCCGGTCCGGGCTCGGATCGATGTAGAGCGCGTGGTACCTGTCGAACTCACTCCCGTACTTGATCTGGAAGCGGTGTTCGTCCGAAGGTCGGCCGCCTTGGCGATACTTGTTGGCCGTGAACGCGTAGCAGACGAGATGCCGCCGCTCCCCGGCCGGGGACACGATCGTGTACTCGTACGGTGCGATCGTTGGGTCCGGCCTGCTGAGGATCTTCGCGCCGGATGCCAGCAGCGCTTCGCTGATCCGATCGACGTTGTCGCGCCCGCGAACCCCGTGGTACCGCTCGAACTCCACGACGACGACGATAGCAGGTGGTCCTGGGGCTCTCGCATCCGTCGATCGACGCCCCCCTCGGCACGCTAGCGGGCAAGGCTCCGATCCACCTGCGGGTGCCGGGCGAGCGGCAGCGTGAGCTGGTTGCGAGCGATGGCCCGGTGTCCCCCGCCAGTCCCGGGATGTGCGCTCAGGTCCTCGTTCAGCTCCCGATACTTCGCGGGCACGTGCCGATCGAACATTGGTTTCGGAGGCGGAAGCGTGCATCTGTCGCGGAGGAGCCTCGGCGACGCCGACGACACGCGGTGTGACAGAAGCTGGCGCCTGATCTCGAGCGCGAGAACTTCTGCCAGCAGCGAGGGGACAGCGTTCCCGAGTTGCTTTTGAACAGCGTTGAGTGATCCTGTGAGCTGGTAGTGGTCCGGGAGCGTCTGCAAGCGCGCGAGTTCTCGCCGTGCTAGGCGCCGACTGTCCCAGTGGAAGGGTCCGATTGCGGGCCCGGGCTGCGCGCATAGAGTCCACGACGGGCGCCACTTGCTTAGTTTGAGGAGGAAGCTCCAGTAGCGACGACGCCACCCGAAAAGGCGCGCCCCTCTGCCGTGAACTGGACGTCCGTGGTCGGAAAAATGCTCGCATCCCCTGTCCGTGTGAAACAGGTAGTTCGCACCTTCGGGGATGGTGGGCAGCAGGTCGGCGAACTTGCCTCGAACGGCGGCCTCGTTCACGTCCCAGGGCTGCTCCAGATCACCTAGGGCATCCCAGGCGGTTCGAACTGGAGGCAACCCGGACTCGCACTTCGCCTTATGGTGATCGGCAAACCGCGGCTCTGGAAACTCGAAAGTGCGACCGTCCCGATGCCCAACGAGGAAAATCCTCTCCCTGAGCTGTGGAACGCCGAACGCCGACGAGTTCAGTACCTTGCAGGCCAGCGAATAGCGCGTGCCGATAGTCTTGTTGATCGCTCGTAGCTGGCGGTCGAAGTATCTGAGGCCCTCGTCCTTTTGGCTGAAGCGGAGGCCCGCGACATTCTCGAGGAGGAACGCTTTCGGCTGGGTGTCGCGCAGGATGCGGAGGTAGTGAGCGAGGGTGTTCGCGCGCGGATCGTCCAGTCGCTGCGAGTCGCCACTCGCCCAGTACCCGCTCTTGCTGAACGGCTGGCAAGGTGGACCACCGATCAAGACGTCGGCTTCGCCGACGCCGAGGCGCGCCGCCTGGAGTAGTTCCTCAGCGCTGACGTCCTCCACCCGCTTCCCCATGACGGTCCACGAGTGCTCCTTTCCGCGGTTTGCCTCCAGCGTTCTGCAGCAGTCCTCGTCCATCTCGACGGCGACAGCTGTCCGCAGCCCCGCGGCGTGGAAGCCCAAATCGAGTCCACCCGCGCCGGTGAACAGCGAAACAACGGTGGGCTTTCGCATGAAACCGCCTTTAGCAGAACGTGCGTTCAGCGCCCACCGAAACCGCTCCGTCCAGTGACCACCGCCGTCCGTCGGTGGCGCGATGCGCGCGCAGGGCCCGCGCCCGGCCGCGGCGTAGGCTGCGGCGCCCGCCCGGGCCCGCGTTAATGGCCAGTAACTTGACCAATTTGTGGGCTTGCCGGCTAGAATAGCGGCCGTCATGGCTCGTCGGACCACGCCGCCGCTCCCGGCTCTGAAGCGCCTGCTCGAGGCTCTGGGAGAGAACCTCCGTCTGGCCCGGCTGCGTCGGCGGCTTCCAGCACAGCTCGTCGCGGAGCGCGCCGGCATGTCGCGCACCACGCTGCGCGCGATCGAGCGGGGCGAGGCGGGCGTCACTCTGGGCGCGTACGCGAACGTCCTGCACTGCCTGGGGCTCGAAGAGGATCTGGCGCTCGTCGCTCGCGACGACGTCTTGGGCCGCAAGCTCCAGGACGCTGGCCTGCCGACCAAGGCTCGCGCGCCCAGGAGGAAGCGGCGGTGAGCCGCGGCGCTCGACGCACCATCGAGGTGTGGGCCGATGGGATCGAAGTCGGTGGGGCGACCTTCGTGGGCACGCTCCTCGCGGCGCGCTCCCGAGGAGAAGAGATCTTCTCGTTCGAGTACGACGAAGAGTGGCTCACGAGAGCCCCAGCCCAGACCCTCGACCCGGCGCTGGGCCTCTACCGCGGTCCGCAGTACGCGCCGAGCCACCGAGGCAACTTCGGCGTGTTCCTCGATTCCTGTCCGGACCGGTGGGGACGCGTTCTCATGAGGAGGCGCGAGGCCCATCGCGCACGCTCCGAGGGACGCAAGGAGCGGAAGCTGCTCGAGTCCGACTACCTGCTCGGCGTCCACGATGCTCACCGCATGGGCGCGCTGAGGTTTCGCGTCACGAAGGACGGCCCGTTTCTCGACGACGAGGAGGACATGGCCTCGCCGCCCTGGACCTCCCTTCGCGAGCTCGAGCAGGTGAGTCTCGCGCTCGAGCGCGACGACGCGCAGGACGACCCCGACTATGCCACGTGGTTGCGAATGCTCATCGCTCCCGGAGGCTCTCTCGGTGGTGCGCGCCCCAAGGCCAGCGTCCTCGACGAGCGCGGAGCCCTCTGGATCGCGAAGTTCCCGAGCCGGCACGACGGCGATGACGTGGGCGCGTGGGAAGGTGTCGTCCACGAGCTGGCAGGGCGCGCCGGGATCGAAACCGCCACCGCGCAGACGCGCAGGTTCGGGAGCGCACAGCACACGTTCCTTTCGAAGCGCTTCGACCGGACCCCCGACGGCGGTCGCGTCCACTTCGCCTCTGCCGCGACGCTGCTGCAACGGAGTGATGGCGCCGATGCGGCCTCGGGAGCGAGCTATCTCGAACTCGTCGAGTTGATCATGAAGTCGGGCTCGCAGGTCGACCGGGACCTCGAGGAGCTTTGGCGGCGAATCGTGTTCTTCGTGTGCGTGTCCAACACGGACGACCATCTGCGGAACCACGGCTTCTTGCTCGGCGCATCGGGCTGGTCTCTGGCTCCCGCCTACGACATGAATCCCAACGCCCAGGGTGCAGGCCTGAAGCTGAACGTCTCCGAGACCGACAACGCCCAGGACCTGGGACTCGCTCGAGGGGTCGCGCACTTCTTTCGGGTTCGGGAGGCTCGTGCCACCGAGATCATCGACGGTGTCGTCGCTGCCGTCCGGCAGTGGCGTGCCGTCGCCGAGCAGCACGGCCTATCGAGGGACGAACAGGAGCGCATGGCGCGCGCGTTCCGACGAGCAGGCTCGTGAGACGGCGCGAGGCGGGTCGATTGTCAGAACGGATCGGCCGCGATCGAGTCCGTGAGGAACTGGGACGACATGGTCCTCTGCATGCCCGTGAGCACGAACGCGCCCGTGACCGGGCCGAGAGACGCGTCCACCACGAGCCGGTAGCCATCTCCGGCGGGGACCAGGGTCGTGTTCGTGGCGTCGAGGGGAGGGGAGTAGAACGTGTCGTCCACGCCGTCGTGGCGCTCGCGGGTCACCTCGCCGATGACGCCGCCGTCCCCCCCGAAGAGCGTCACCCGGGTGAACCAGCTGTAGAGCGTGGCGTCGGGGAGCCACGGGCCGGCGGTCTCGACGACGATCCACCGGTCGCCGCCTCGCGTGGTGAGGGTGCGCACGCACAGCAGGTCGAGGGACGGGTCAGAGTCGGTCTGCGTCGAGAGGTCCACGGGATCGGACGCGACGCATGGACCCGCGTCGACCGGCGGAGCCCCTGCCGCCCCGGCC
>CAZARU010000148.1:0-16203 GCA_964487605.1 uncultured Polyangiaceae bacterium | reverse complement strand
ACGCTCTGGAGCTGGCCGGGGCAGAATCCGTACCGGTGGAGGGATCCTCTCGGCACCGACGCCGTGTCGGATCTGCAGTCGGCCCTCGACCGCATCACGGCGCTCCCTGGCGGGATGCTCGTCACCGGCGGCCTGAGCCTCTTCGGGCACGGCGTCAGGAACCGCACGGACGGCACGCTGATGCTCGCGAACGACGCCACCGTCGAGGCGGGGTTGGCGTTGCGCTCCAAGGGGAACTGTCAGCTCGCCCTCGGCGCGCAGCTCACGGCGGCCAACGCCGACGTCCTCGCCGGGGTGGCGCTGTTGCCGCGGGGGTTGGCGGGGGTTGGGGACCTGGCGAGGTCGATCACCCCGTCGTCGAGGGCGCTCGGGCAGGCCCTCGACGCGGATGGATTCGCACGGCCAGCGGGATCGGTTGCGCACCACATCGTCGCCGGCAGGGCTGCGGCGGCCGAACCGGCCCGAGCTGTTCTCCAGCGGTTCGGAATCGGCATCAACGAGACTGCGAACGGGGTCTTCTTGCCAGCATCCCTCGCCGCACCGAACGCGGTTGGTGCCGCCGTGCATTCGACTCTGCACACGCGCTCCTACTATCAGGCCGTGAACGCGGCTCTGCGTCGAGCCTCGACACGGGAGGAGGCGCTGGAGGTACTGAACGACCTTCGGCAGAGCCTGCTCAGCGGAGGGCTCCGATGATTCACATCTACGAACCGCTTTACGACGAAGGCTTCGAGCTCTGTCAGCCGATACGCCAAGAGGACTACGAGACGATCTCGCGTGAGATCTGCGGGATCGAACACGGCAGTACATGGCGCCAGATCCCAATGCATCTAGTGCACGTGGACGAGGGCAGGAAGCTGAGCTTCTCGGATGCACCGTGGTTTGGATCCGATGCCCTCATCTTCCGAAGGTCGGTGATCGACAAACTCGGCGGCTTGCTGAACAAGTACGGGGAACTCCTGCCAATCGAGTGTCTTGAAGCGGACCTCTGGTTCTTCAATCCCACGAAGGTGGTCGACGCCATGGACGAGGAAACGTCGACCTTGCGCCGCTTCTCGAGCGGAAGGATCATGCGTGTCACGCGCTACTCATTCCGCCCTGAAGTCGTCGCTGGTGTGGACGCATTCAAGATTCCGAACCTGCACGTGAGCCCCACTTTCGTCAGCGAGCGCGTCGTGCAGGCATGGACGTCCGCGGGGCTTCGTGGCCTCGACTTCAAGACGGTCTGGTCAGGCTGACCGGTGAGGAGACATACCGGCGAGGAGACGGGCACCCCTTAGCCACACTCCCCCAGCGCCGCCGCCATGCCGCGCCGCGCGTCGCGCCCGACTGCCGCGCCATCCGATACGTCCAGGAGATGCTCGGGCACGTCGAGCTTTCGACGACCCAAATCTACACGCAGGTTTCGATCCGGAAGTTGAAACAGCTCCACGAGCAGACTCACCCTGGTGCTCGTCTCGACCGAGCCCGAGATGATCGCCAAGACGATCCCGAAGAAGATCGCCCCGAAGTCGTCGACCTTCTTGCCGGCCTCGAAGCCGAGGCCGACGAAGAAGAAGCCGAAGATGTTCCGGGATGATTTCGGCTTCGACGACCCGGCCCCGAGGAAGTAAACTTCGAACCGATGCAAGCGCTCAAGGCCCAAGTGAAGAACGGCCGGCTCGTTCTCGATGAACCGACGGATCTGCCGGAGGGTCGAGAAGTCGAACTCGTTCTTCTCGACGACGAATTCGATCCCGAAGAGAAGGCCCGGTTGCTCCAGGCCATCGAAGAAGGCGAAGAAGACATCGAGCGGGCGGACTACATGGACGGCTTCGAATTCATCGCCCAGCTCCGAGCCAAACGTGAAGCTGCGGGTCGGTAAGAGGGCTCAACGCCAAGCCGACCGGATCGAAGACTGGTGGGTCCAAAATCGACCGGCTGCACCGAGTCTCTTCACCGACGAGTTGGAGGAACTCTTCGGGATGATCTGCGAGATGCCGGGAGCCGGCATTCGATGGCCGACTCCGAAACGTCCGACGCTTCGACGGATCCTGATGCCTCGGACGGAGAACCACATCTACTTCCGGGTGGACGAGAAGAACGAGGTCGTCTTCGTCCTTGCCGTCTGGGGAGCTACTCGTGAACGAGGGCCGAAGCTGTGACCCGGCTCCGGGTCCTCTTCGTCTCGATCTTGATCATCCTCGGGATGATCTCGACGGCCACGACGACCTCGGCTTCCCCGGGTTTTGACCAGGATCGTGTGGGCGCGCCTGGAAGCGGCTGCGACGGCGGTGTGCCGCACCCGGGCAGCGAGGACGAGCAATGCGTCGACCACTCGGAGCAAGGATAGCCGCGGAGATGGCCGTCTCGCCTGGCGTGGGTTCCGAACCGACGGCGCTGATCTACCGAACCGGATGGCGGCGTGTGGGAGCGGCGCTCGTCGACTCGTGTGTGCTGCTCCCGCTCTCCGCTCTCGGCGCGCTCGTCTCGATCTCCCACGAACGCGGCTGGGTGCCGATCGCCGCGGAGCTCGTGCTGCAGTCGAAGCTCGTCGGGTACTCGGTGGCGCTCCACGCGTGGACGGGGCAGACGGTGGGTAAGTGGCTGCTGGGGGTGCAGGTTCAGGACGAGCAGAGCCGTCGGACTCCGCGTTTGACCCAGGCGATGTTGAGGGATGCCGTGCCCGTCGCCGTCGCGGCCCTCATGGGTCTGCGCGTCGTCGGCTGTCGTGGCCTGTGTGAAGATCCCCCACCCGTGGCACTCGACGTGGCGGTCGCGGCATGGTGGGTCCTGGATCTCGCGACGATGCTCTTCGACCGCCGTCGGCGGTCGCTCCACGACCACGTCGCCGGAACCGTCGTCGTGCGCGTTCCCGCGCGGAACGAGCGACGAGGGGCGGGCGGCAGCGGATGACGCTCGAGGGCGTGATCGGGTAGCGTCACCAGAGCCGCCGCCATGCCGCGCCGAGCGTCCGTGCCGGCTGCCGCGCCAGCACTCCCGGACACCATGACGCCGCTCAAGTCCACGCTGCTGCCGTTCCTGGTCGTCCTCGCGACGATCACGACCCAGGTGACGACATACGCGAGCCCGCTGTCGTACGACGCGCGCGGCCTCCTCGCGGCTCGCTCGAGCGTGGCGTTCGACGTTCGCACGGACACGCCGGCGGCACCCGGTAACCCCCCGGTCGCTCCCACCACCGGACCTCACCAGCTCGGTCACTTCCTTTACGACCACGACGAGGTTGGTCGAAACGTCAGGCTCTCGTACCTACGCCTCTCGCCCCTGGCGGAATCGGTCCTGGAGAAAACGCGGCGACTATCCTGACGACGGGGGGGCTGACACTTCCAGCGTACCCGCGCCGCGCCCTCCTCGGCTGCCCCGCGCACCACGTTCCTCCCACGCCCCCTGTACGCTGCACTCTGCACGCGAATCGTATCGAGGCAGCGCGCCCGCCGCGTTCCTCGACAACTCAGCCGCGCCTACCCGACGACCAGCAGCGAGCAGGGCGAGCGGAGGGCGAGGCGCTCGGCGGTGCCGCCGAGCAGGACGCGGCGGGCGCCCGAGAGTCCGCTGCGACCGAGGACCATCAGGTCGAAGGCTTCGTCCGACGCGAGCGTCGGGAGGACGTCGTGGGGCTTGCCCCACAGCCAGCGGCGCTCCGCCGCCGCGGCGTCGAGGCCACGCTCGGCGACGAATCGCTCGAGCTCGGCGCTGCGCAGCGCCTTGTGCTCCTCGGCGCGGACCTGCAGGTCGGCCTCCGCCTCCCCGAAGGGATGCGCGGTGGGGTCGTCGAAGACCGACGCGACGGTCAGGTGCGCACCGCTCTTCTTCGCGAGCGCGCGGGCGCGATCGAGGGCCACGCCGGAGCACTCCGATCCGTCGATGGCGGCGAGGACGCGGCGGACGCCCGGCCGCTCACCGCGCCAGAGCCACACCGGTTGCCGGCAGAAGCGGACGAGGTTCCGGCTCGTCGCGCCGCTCAGCACCCGCTCGGTGAGGGTGGGCGCGCCAGCTCCGGCGAACACCAGAGCCGCGCCGCTCGACTCCGCGAGCGCGAGCAGCCCGTCGGACACGCTGCCTCGCCCGACCGGCGCCAGCGACGTGCGCACACCCAGAGCCTCGAGCCGCGCCGCCCACGAGCCGAGCCGCTCCTCGACGCGCTTCTCGGCGAGTCCGGAGGAGAGCCAGGCCTTCAGCGCCGACGGCAGCACGTGCGCGAGGAGCACCTCGGCATCGTGAAGGCGGGCGACCGTGGCGAGGTGCCCCACGACGAGGTCCGGCGGGGCTTCGAAGTCGATGGCGGCGAGGAGGCGCGGGGTCATGCGCGCCTTCCCAGCAAGCGCGATGCCACGCGCCATCGCTCGCTACCCGCGCGGATTCGCGCAAACGTTTCGCGACGCGACGTCGCGAGGCCCGCGTGACCGACTTCCTTGCGCCCGCTCGCCCCTCAGGGAATGACCACCGGCGGGTCACCCTGTCGCACGCGCACGCGATGCCCGGCGGTCACCGCGAACGATTGAGTGGAGAGCGCGGCGTCTGGCCAGCGGACCGTGACCATGGCCTCGCAGTGCGGGCCGAGCCCGACGTGGACGATGCGGTCGTCCTGGGCGCCGTAGTGACCGTGGCCGCCCCCGACCTCGCGCGTCATCACCAGGTCACCGGCCGTCACGGTGACGCGCGCGCCAACCGCCGCGCGGTTGGAGCCCTGCGTCCCTTCGAGATCGAGCTGGACCCAGTTGCCGGCCTCGCCCAGGACGTTCTCGAAGAAACGCACCTGAGCCGTGGGGTAGCAGTCGTCCGGGAGCGTGGCGTCGCAGCGCGCGCGCGAGTGGCCGACCACGAGATCCTGGTCGCCGTCACCGTCGAAGTCTGCGACGACCACGCCGTGGCTCCGGTGGTGGTCGAGCCCCTGGGCGGGCGGCACCTCCACGAAGGCGAGCGGCCCCTCTTGCCAGTAGAGGCGGCCGTGATTGCCGGCGTAGTCGGAGGCTCCCTGATACACGTCGAGCCACCCGTCGTTGTCGAAGTCGAGCACGGCGTTCGTCATGTGCCCTTCGTCCCAGCTTCCGTCGGGGTGCTCGATGGCGAGCCCCAGCGCCGCGTCGCCCGGCCGCTCGAACCGGGGGTCGTGCTCCCCGGCGTTCACGAGCACCTCGCTGCCGTCGGAGCCGCTCCCCGCCCACCAGTGGCGGATCTCGCCCGTGAGCAGGTCGAGATCGCCGTCGTTGTCCAGATCCGCACACAGCGTGCTCGCGCTGTTGCCGCCGAGCCGGTAGGGCTGCCGGTCGGACGAGTGATTCCAGTTCGGCTGGGTGCAGGCGATGAGCGGGGCGTCGAGGCCGCCACAGCCCTCGTCGTCGGGGTTCGCGCGGCAGTGGCAGCGCGCGAACTGGTTGTCCTCCCACGTGGCATCGGCGTCGTAGGCGTAGCCGCTCGCCACGGAGCGGTTCGAGAAGCCGACACCTGCGCCGCCGTTCGACCAGAGGTGGTTGGGCGCGCGCCCGTAGGAGGCGGCGAGCAGCTCGGGGTTGCCGTCGCCGTTCAGGTCGCAGGCCGCGGCGCTCCACGCGTTGGTGTGAGCGCGGCCCTCGTTCAGCGTGGAGACGTTCGCCCAGGGCTCGGTCGTGAGCCCGACCTCGTGGGTGACGTCCGTGAAGCGCCCCGTGCCGTCGCCGCGATGGAGCCGGTCCTGCTGCGGCGCGGGCTGGAACGAGCCCGTGCCGACGTAGCTGTTCTGCGGCACCCATAGATCCACGTTTCCGTCGCGGTCGAAGTCGACGAACGAGGCGCCCGCAGGGGCGGCCGGCTCGGAGGCGCGGCGCACGTCGGCGTCGGCCGGACCGTGCGTGAACGTGCCGGCACCGTCGTTCAGCATCACCTCGCTGCTCTCACCCAGGGCGGCCACGGCGTCGGTGGTGGTCAGGCCCGTGAACGCGTCGACGGCGCCGTCCCCGTTCACGTCGGCGAACGCGACGACCTCGCCCGGACGCGCGCGGCCCGCGCTGGCCGCGCTCCGCGGCGCGAAGAGGCCGGACGCTTCGGTCACGTCCTCGAACCGCGCGCCTCCGCGATTCACGAGCAACCAGGTGTGACGCTCGCCGGCGGCGAAGTCGTCGGCGCGCACGCCGCCCCGGTGCACGACCAGATCCGGGCGACCGTCGCCGTTCACGTCGGCGACCGCGAGGCGGACGCCCTCGACGCCCTCGAGGCCCCACTCCACGGTCCTCTCGGCGAACACGGCCGTGCCCGGAGCCCAGCGCGTCCCCGTCGTGCACCGGGCCTCCGGCAAGTCACTGCAAGCGCCCACCGCCTCGAGGCAGCGCTGTCCGTCGGCGCACACGGCGCGCGACGCGCCACAGCCCTGCCCTCCCCCACCGCGCGGGTCGTCCTCCGGACCACACCCCCACGCGCCCATCCCGAGCACGGCCGCTGCGAGCACGGCGGCCCGCAGCGATCGGATCCGACGCCCCCTCAGGAACCGCCCCCCTCGTTCTTGAGGCTCCAGTCGAACGCCTGGGTGGCGCACGCGCCGGAGAAGAGCTGGATGCTGCCGTCGGTTCCGCCCGGGACGGCCTCGCTCACGCGCGACTCGAACGCGATATCCGCCTCCATGAAGCCCAGGTTCTCGCACATCTCCTGATCACCGAAGCCCCAGCCGATCGACTCGTCGCGCGGGTTGTCGAACTCGCACCCGAAGCGGAACCCGGTCGCGCCGGTCATGTCCAGGGGCGGATCGTAGCGCCGACCGCGCGCCTCGCCGTTGAACCCGGTCACGTCGATGATCGACTGGCCGTCGTTCGGCCCGCCGAGGACCTCCAGGAAGTAGCGCGAGCCGAGGGCGTGGGTGTGGGGGAGGATGTAGTAGATCTTGCCGTCGAACGGACGCCCCGTGATGTCGCGGTGGCTGGTGTCGATGTCGCACTCCCCGGTGAACCGCGACACGGCGCGCGCCGGGATGGCGAGCTCGTGGTAGTCGAGGTGGAACGGCGCGAGCCGGACCGTCACGTCCGAGACGGGAATGCCGTAGATTCGAATCACGACGCGACCCGTGACGTCCTGGGGCGTCGTGTTGAGCAGGTGGACGTCGCCGATGATCCGCGAGCGCGGCGGGATGCGCACCGCCGCCCCGTCGGGGAACTTCTGGACCTCCTTCGACGCCTGCGTCGACTGCGCGTAGAGCACCCCGCCGAAGAGCGCGGCCTGAAGCTGCGAGTAGCTGCGATCCTTGCAGCTCCACACGCCGTCCGGACCGTCGAACTTGTCCTCGGGGACGAACATCCAGTTGGAGTGGTGGGACTGTTCGTTCTGCTCGAGCTCGATCGCGTTGAACCAGATCTCCTCCTCGTTCCCGAGGGTCCAGCTCTGGCAGAGCCCCAGGACCTCCTCGCCCGTACCGACCGTGAACTCCGCGAACTCGTGCTCGTGGACGGTCCCGGGAATGGGCGTGCACACGCCGCTCGGCGCGGCGTACTGCCCCACCGCGCAGGCCGAGCACTCCGGTCCGCTGCCGTCGTCGTGGCACTGCATCTGATCCACGGCGCAGGCCGCCACTCCCGCGGCGTCGCACGTCGAGGCTGCTCCGGCTCCACCGCCGGACCCCGACGCTCCACCCGAGCCGCCACCGCCGCCGGAGCCGCCGGCGGGCGCGGCGTCGTCACCCCCGCATGCGGCCAGCGCGAAGGACGAGGCGACGACGAAGCAGCAGCGGAGCACGTTCATGGGCGATCCTTTCGTTCGCCGTAGCCTACCCACAGAGTCGCCGGATCCGCGAGGAGCGCGGGCCGCCTCTCGGGCCCCGCGGGCCGGCCTGCGGGCCGCGAGGGTGGGCGGTTGACCGCGGGTCCCGGCGTGGGAGAACGTCGGGACCTCGCTTACCCAGGGAGTGCCCATGACGCGATCGACGAAGGACGGTGCGATATCGCGCCGCGATCTGCTCAAGTCCGCCACGGCCTTCGGCGCCGTCGTGACGCCGGGACTGGCCGGCTGCTCGAGTGACGACAGCGGCGGGAAGTCCGGCCCCGAAGGCCTTCCCGAGTACGAGTACGACGGCCCCCTCGGCCCCGAGGACCTCTATCAGCACGCGGTGGCCAGCGGCGATCCGCACCCCGACGGCGTCGTGCTCTGGACGCGGGTGACGCCGATGGGGACCGAGCCCGTGGACGTGTGGTGGGAGATCGGCACGGACACGGCCTTCGAGGATCGCGTGCAGGTGGGGACGTTCACCACGAACGCCGACCGCGACTTCACGGTGAAGGTCGTCGTCGAGGAGCTGGATCCGGGGACGACGTACTACTACCGGTTCAAGGCGCTCGGCCGCACGTCCCCCGTGGGTCGGACGAAGACCGCGCCCTCGGGCGCGACGGCGAACGTGCGCCTCGCGGCGTGCTCGTGCTCGAGCCTGGCGCACGGCTACTTCCACGCCTACGGCGCCATCGCCGCGCGGCACGATCTCGACGCCGTGGTGCACCTCGGCGACTACATTTACGAGTACCCGAGCGGCAGCTACGGGAACGTTCGCGAGTACGAGCCGACGAACGAGATCGTCTCGCTTGCCGACTATCGCATGCGGTACGCGCAGTACCGGCGGGACATGGACCTGCAGGAGGCCCATCGGCAGCACCCGTTCATCGTCGTGTGGGACGACCACGAAATAGCGAACAACTCCTACGAGACGGGCGCGGAGAACCACACCGAAGGCGCGGAGGGCGCTTACGCCGACCGGCGCGCCGCCGCGATGCAGGCGCACCGCGAGTGGATGCCCATCCGCGAAGCGGCGGACGGGCGCATCTTCCGCAAGCTGTCCTACGGTGACCTCCTGGACGTGCTGATGCTCGATACGCGGCACTGGGCCCGCGAAGAGCCCGCCGGCGACCTCGTCGGCCCCCCCGTTCCGGCGGACGACATGCGCGAGCTCCTCGGGCAGGACCAGTTTGCGTGGCTCGAGGGCGAGCTCACCGGGTCGAAGGCGACCTGGCAGATCCTGGGCCAGCAGGTGATGGTCGGCGCGCTGGTGCTCACCGACACGCTCATCGCGAACCTCGACCAGTGGCACGGCTACCCGGTGGCGCGGCGCCAGTTCATCCAGCTCTTGCGCGACGTGCCCGGCGGCAACGTCGTGATCCTCACCGGGGACATCCACTCGAGCTGGGCCATCGACGTGGTGGTCGACTCCCTGGACACCGACGAGTACGACCCGATGACGGGGGACGGCTCGGCAGCGGTCGAGTTCGTGACGCCGGCCATCACCTCTCCGGGGATCCCGGAGATGTTCCTCAGCTTCGTGGACGCCGCCGTGCCCCGCAACCCCCACGTCAAGTGGTTCGACCTGGCGCAGCGCGGCTTCATGATCATCGACGTGACCCCCGAGCGCGTCCAGTCCGCGTGGTTCCACGAGAAGGACGTCACCGTTCCGGCGGACCCGGGGCGCGCCTTCGTGAAGGCGTTCTCGGTGGCGTCGGGCGCGCGTCACGTCGTGGAGGACGACGCCGCCGCTCCCGACGGCACGATGGCCACTCCGGCGCCCTGACGGCGGCGCCGCACCTCACGCGCGACGCTCACGCCGCGCGCGGCAGCGCGGCACGAAGCTGGCCGACCGCGCGGGACGCGACCGTCACGGTGAGCCCGTGAAACGTGAGGCGCACCCGCGTGCGATCGACGAGCCCCGCGGCGTCGAGCTCGCGCAGGGCGCGATGCACGGTTGCGAAGGGAAGCGCGGTCTCGCGGACCACGAGGAGGGCGGTCGCCGACACATCGCGACGAGCGAGATCGAAGATGGCGTTCAGGACGAGGAGCTGATGGCTTCGTGAGGTCTTCATGGGGGACAGGAGTAGGCGACCACTGAAAATCCGTCCAGTTTCTTACCTTCAGCACGAGAACCCTACGAAATCGCACGGAAACGGGCAAAATGGCGGGACGAGGGCTGACGTTTCCTGTCCGCGGTTCGCGCGCGGGCGGGGGAATCGTGCAGGGCATACCGGCACGGCTAGACTGCGTTCGACCTGGAGAGGAGGTCGTCGATGCTTACACGATGTCTTTGGCTGGTGTGCTGGGTGGGCGGCGCCGTGGCGGTGTTCCCCGCGTGCTCGAGCTCCGACGACGGAGGTTCGAGTGGAAGTGCGAAGGCCCCGGGGACCGAGGGCGGCGAGTGCCGGGCCGGCGGCGGGTGCGACACGGGCCTGACGTGCCTGTCGAACCTCTGTGTCGACGCGACGGGGAGCGGCGGAAGCTCGGCCGGCGGCAGCTCCGGCAACGGCGGCGCGAGCGGCAGCGGCGGCGCGAGCGGCAGCGGCGGCGCGAGCGGATCGGGCACCGCCGGCGCGAGCGGGTCGGGCACCGCGGGCGATGGCGGCGCGAGCGGATCGGGCACCGCGGGCGATGGCGGCGCGAGCGGGTCGGGCACCGCGGGCGACGGCGGCGCGAGCGGATCAGGCACCGCGGGCGCCGATGGCGGACCGAGCTGCAACGGCGTCCACCCGAACGTCATGGACTCGAGGCGCTGGTGCGACCCCGGAGCCTGCCTCTGCACGCAGAGCGATCTGTGCTTCGGCAAGGCGACCGTCGCGAGCTGCTGCGAGGGCAACTTCCGCTGCACGGTCAGCGACGGCGGGCTGTGCGAGGGCACGCACCCGCTCCTCGATGCCGGAGCGCGCTTTTGCGGTCCCAGCGCCTGCTACTGCGCGGACAACGACACGTGCTTCCGCACCCAGCAGGCCGTCGCGTGCTGCCCGTCGAAGCCGGTGTGCACCACGGACACGACGACGTAGCACCGCGCACCCCGGTTTCGCGCCGGCTCTTCACTCGAGGAGAGCGACGAGGCGCTCGGCGTCCGAGGCGCGCTCGCTGGCGGCGACGAATCGTTTCTCCACCTGCGCGACGCGCGAGCGGGCGGTACGAAGGTCCGCCTCGGCGCGATCCGAGGCGCGCCTCGCTTCGACGGCGGCCTGCTCCGCCTGGGCCAGTTCGAGCAGCGCGGCTGCGCGCTCGGGCTCGCACTCCGCCAGCTCGCGGCGTGCCCTCTCGGCCAGCGCCAGGGCCTGCTCGCGGCGCTCGGACACCGTGGGCTCCACGGGCCTGGCGACCTCGGGGCGCGGAGCGATCGCAGCCTCGAAGCCGTCCCCCAGGGCGTCGAACCCGGGCGGCGCCAGCTCGCGGACGAGGCGCCCGACGGCCGGCTCCACGCCCGCGTCGCCCGCCGCAGCGATGGCCTCGAGCGTCCGCGTCACGGCGCGCAAGGTCGCGTGCGCCGTGGCGTGGCCGCCGGAAGTGAGCGCGTCGCGCGCCGCGCCCTCGCACGCGGCGAGGGCGCCGTTTCGCGCCCGGGTGGCGTCGGCGAAGTCCGCGGCATCGCCGCGACGCTGGGCGTCCTTCAGCAGCTCGCCCGCTTCGCGCAGCGCCTGGAGCAGCTCGGGGTGCGCGTGGTGCACCTGGTTCACCGCCCACGCGGGCGGTGACGGGCGCGCCTGCGACTTCACGTGCGCCGCGTCTTCACGGCGCCCGCTCTTGCGCAGCTCTGCGGCAAGGGCGTCACGCGCGCTCACGAACTGCGCCAGCGGCAGCCGGTAGAGCGCGTCGAGGTCGGGCTTCGAGTCGGACGACAAGCGGATCTCCTTGCGACGGCGGCGCCCCGGACGAGACCTGCGCCATGATACCTTCGCCTGGCGCGCCGCCGACCCGAAACGCATGACGCCCCTGAACCTGCTCGACTACGAGCGCCTAGCCGCCAAGCGCCTCCCGGCCGCCGTGTTCGACTACTTCGCGAGCGGCGCGAACGACGAGGTGACCCTTCGGGACAACCGCGCCGCCTTCGAGCGGCGCCGTCTCGCGTACCGCGTGCTGGTGGACGTGTCGTCGCGAACCCTGGAGACGACGGTCCTCGGCCGCAAGCTCGCGCTCCCGGTCGCCGTGGCGCCCATGGCGTTTCAGCGCCTGGCACACCCGGCCGGGGAGATGGCCACGGTCCGGGCCGCGGGGCGCGCCGGGACCCTCTTCGTCCTCTCCACGCTGAGCACGACACCGATGGAGGACGTGATCCGCGAAGCCGCCGGTCCGGTGTGGTTCCAGCTCTACGTCTACCGTGACCGGGCGATCACCCGTGCGCTCGTGGAGCGCGCCGAGGCCGCGGGGGTGGCCGCCCTCGCGCTCACCGTGGACGCTCCGCTGCTGGGGCGCCGCGAGCGGGACGTGCGGAATCGCTTCGAGCTGCCTGCGGGCATCTCGGCGGCGAACCTGCTCCCCGCCGGACACGGCCGGCTCTCGGCGCCACCGACGGACTCCGGGCTCGCCGCCTACTTCGCGGAGCTGCTCGACCCGTCGCTCTCGTGGCGAGACGTCGAGTGGTTGCGGTCGATCACGCGCTTGCCCGTCGTGCTCAAGGGCGTCGTTCGCGCCGACGACGCCGTGCGAGCCATCGACCACGGCGCGGCCGCCGTCATCGTCTCGAACCACGGCGGACGTCAGCTCGATTCCGCGCCGGCCGCCCTGGACGCGCTCGAGGACATCGCGAGCGCCGTCGGTGCGCGCGCGGAGGTGCTGATGGACGGCGGCGTGCGCCGGGGGACGGACGTGGTGAAGGCCCTCGCCCTCGGCGCGCGCGCCGTGCTCCTGGGGCGCCCGGTGCTCTGGGGGCTCGCCGCGGACGGCGAGGCGGGCGTGGGCGCCGTGCTCGCGCTCCTGAGGGACGAGATCGACCTGGCCCTCGCGCTCTCGGGTTGCCGCTCTCCGGACGAGGTCTCGCGCGACCTCGTCGTGTGACGGCCCACGCGCGCAGCTACTTCGATGCCCGCCCCTGCTCCGAGCAGATCGCCTCGCACCGACCGCTCGTGACGTCGGCGCACGTCGCGGCTTCGTGACAGAGCGCGCAGGCGAGCACGGCCGTGGCCGGAACGCCGTCCCAGGCGACTCGCGCCGCGATCTCGTCGGCGCAGCCCGTGAGATCGAGCTGCTCGCCCAGGCACTCGCGGAACTTCGCGCAAATGTCGTCGGCGGCGATCCCCACGGCGTGAGGCACCTCGCCGGGCTTGCAGAGGGACAGCGCCGTTCCGCCCTCGGGAGCACTGCCGTCGAGCGCGCCGCCGCCGGCGCCAAACGTGCGGAGCCGGTCCAGCGACGCGACCGCCGGACAGGCGTCCTCGCAGCCGTCCTCGAGGAGCACGGCACACTTGCCGCGGGCCCAGCACTGCGCGCACGACTCGAGCGCCCCGTCGTCGAAGACTTCGGCCGAGAGCTGGAGCGCACACTTCGCCCCATCGACGGACTCCTCCGCGCACTCGGCGAGCTTGAAGCAGATGTCCTCGGCGGGCGTGCCATCGCGACACTCGACGCGCTCGACGGCGCGGCCCTCACCCTTGCCGACCTTACCGTCGCCGCGGTTCGGCTTCTCGTCGATGAGCACGCCCGTGCACGCGGCGAGGACGACGAGCAGGGCCGCGGCCGCCGTGCTCGCGCCGCGCGCGCTCGCGGCGCGCGACGGCGGAGCCCATTCGCGGAGCACGGCGCTCATCGACACGACGAGTCTGGCACAGGGGTTGGGTTCCGTGTAGAAACGCCCACCCGCTCGCGCTCGGTCGGGCAGTCACTCGCCACGATGTGCCCGAGGCCGCTCCTCGATCGCCTTGCGCGACGCCTGCTCGTGCTGACCACCGTCCTCTCGGCGGGCCCGGCGCTCGGTCAGCCCGCGGCGCGACCACCCGAGGCGGAGGCGAACGCTCCCGCGCTCACGCCGCCGTCTCTCGCGTCGGAAGCGATCGTGGAGTATCCCGAGGGCGCGACCGGCGATCACGAGGTCGTGCTCGAGCTCGTGGTCGATGACGCCGGGCGCGTCCGGGAAGCACGGGCCATCCTGGGCGAGGCACCGTTCACGAGCGCTGCGGAGGCTGCCGCCCGCACCTGGACGTTCCAGCCCGCCCGGCGCGGCGCCCAGCCCGTCGCCGCGCGCATCCACTTTCGCCTCACGTTTCGCGAGCCCGAGCCCGATCCCGCCGAGGCGCCCCCCGACGCGCCGGCGGGCGTGGACGCTGCCGAGGCGCAGGCCGACGTTCCTGCGGGTGCGACGCCCGAGGGAGCCGCGCAACGGCGTGCACCAGTCCAGCCGACCATCTCGGAGCCGCTCGAGGTGACCGTTGAGGGCGACCGCCCGGAGGTTCCTCGCACGGCGACGCTCTCGCGCGCGGAGGTCCGACAGCTTCCGGGCGCCTTCGGCGATCCGTTCCGCGCCATCGAGATGCTCCCGGGCGTCACGCCGCTGATCAGTGGCGTCCCCTACTTCTTCGTCCGAGGCGCGCCGCCCGGAAACGTGGGCTACTTCCTCGACGGCATCCGCGTACCGTACCTGTTCCACCTCGGGCTCGGCCCGTCGGTGGTGCATCCAGGACTCGTCGAGCGCGTGGACCTGTACTCGGGCGCCTACCCCGCGCGGTACGGGCGCTTCGCCGGGGCGATCGTCGCGGGTGAGACGACGCCCCCGAGCTACCGGCTCCGCCTGGAGGGCACCGCGCGCATCGTCGATACCGGCGTGCTCGCCGAGGACTCGTTCTTCGACGACTCGACGACGATCCTCGTCGGCGGCCGCTACTCGTACACGGCGCTCCTCATCTCGCTGCTCTCCCAGGAAGTGGATCTTCAGTACTGGGACTACCAGGCGCGCGTCACGCACGCCCTCGACGGCAGGAACCAGCTCGGTGTCTTCGCCTTCGGGGCGTTCGACCGCCTCGCCGACACCTCGGGCAGGGAAGACGAGACGCTGTTCTCGGTGCAGTTTCATCGCCTCGATCTGCGCTGGGGTCACGAACCGAGTGCGCGCACGCGGGTGGACACGGCGCTGACCCTCGGGATCGACCGGACCGGCCTGGGCGGCGACGACACCCTCGCCATCCTCGATCGCATGATCGCGGGCCGCAGCACCGTGAAGCACCGCGCCGAGAAGCAGACGCTGGTACGGGCGGGGGTGGACGTGCTCTCCGATTTCTACTCGGTGGACGTCTCCATAGACCGCAGCCGGGCCGACGGCGACAGCACGACCGAGGCCGAGGTCAACGAGGCGTTCCCCACCCGCGCGGACGTCGCGCTCGGCCTCTGGAGCGACGTCGTCCACGACTACGATCCCGGCTGGTCGGTGACCCCGGGAGCGCGCATCGATCTCTACTACTCCGATCGCGTGCTCGCCTACGCCATCGAGCCCCGCATTTCGTCGACGCACCACGTGACCGACGCCTTTCGAATCGTCAACACGTTCGGCCTGGCGCACCAGCCGCCGAGCTTCGTGATCCCGATCCCGGGCTTCGCATTCAGCGCGCTCGACGACGGACTGCAGCAGAGCATTCAGACCAGCAGTGGCGTGGAGGTCGACCTTCCGAAGGAGTATTCGGCCTCCGTCACCCTGTTTCAGAGCGCGTTCTTCGAGATGACGGACGTCCTCGGCGCCGGAGTGGAAGACGAGGACCTCTTGAACCGCAGCACCGGGGTGACCCGTGGCGTCGAGGTCGCGATCAAGCGTCCCCTGAACCGGCGCTTCGGCGGCTTCCTGTCGTACACGCTCTCGCGTTCGACGCGGTCCATCGGCCGCGAGACGTTCCCCGCCACCTTCGATCGGACGCACGTCCTGAGCGCTGCGGCAGCCTACGACCTCGGCAAGCGATGGCGGCTGGGGGGCCGGCTGATGTTCTACACGGGGACGCCCACCTACCCCGACCTCGACTCCGCGAACGCGGTGACGGGGGTGTTCGGCGGCGACATCGGCAACACGCTGCGCAGCTCCGACGTCGGCCGCCTGTCGCCCTTCCATCGCATCGACGTCCGGCTCGAGAAGCAGTGGCGCCTCGGAGAGACCGGTTACTGGGCCTTCGTGCTCGAGATGCTCAACGCCACGCTGCGCAAGGAGCCCGTGGGGCTGAACTGCAACCCGGGAGGAGACTGCACGGAGGAGCGCATCGGGCCCGTGGCAATCCCGAGCATCGGCGTCGAGGTCGTGTACTGAGACGCGAAGCGTCATCGCCGCCGTTTCCGTCGATTCCAAAGGGACGCACGGTGTCCCTTGGGAGCCGGCGGTCCGTGGTGCATCCTCGCGCGGGATGGCGCGGCGCTTGCTCGGTGGGCTCTCGCTGGCCGTCGTGGCGGCGACGTGGTCCGTCGCCTGCGCCGAGGGCGCGAAGATCACGCCCGGCGCAGCGGGCGGTGCCGGGGGAACGAGCGGTGGCGATGGAGCCGCGGCGGGCGGCGGCGGCGGGA
>CAZARU010000147.1:0-16475 GCA_964487605.1 uncultured Polyangiaceae bacterium | reverse complement strand
GCGCCCGTTCCACCGACGCCCGCGCCGGCCTGGCCGCCGCTCCCGGCGCTGCCCGCCGTCCCCGCGGCTGCCCCGCTTCCCGACGAGGCGCCGCTCCCATCGGTCGAGATCGAACTTCCCGCCCCATCGCCGCCGCACGCTGCGGAGATGAAGCACGCGGCCACGAGCGCGGTTGTTTCCCTGCGAATCAGCATGTACCTGCAAGAATGCAGGTATGACCGCGCGCGCTCAAGGGTCGCGCCTCGAAATCGTTGGCGATTTCAAAGTCGTTGGAATTTGTTCGACCTCGGCGCGCCGTTCCGGCGGCCCCGCGGTGCTCCTGCGACCGGCGAGGTGAGAACCGCCCGTGGCGTTTCGACCCGCGACGCGTCGCGCGAGCGCGGGGCGGCAGCGGTGTTGCCGCGTCACGCCAGGCGCCAGCGCCGCCCGGGCTCGCCCGAGGGCTGCACCAACCGCCTCGCTTCGCGGGAGCGGCGCGCGGCCGCGACGCCACGCTGGTGCCCCCCACGCCGCCGGCGCCCGCGTCGAGACCGCCGCGACCGCCACGCGATCATCACGAAAGCTCCCCGCCATCGGCACGCGTCACGGCCTTGCCCCGAGGCACACTGGCCGTTACACCGCGTTCGCCGCGCCGTCAGCGGCGCTTCGAGAGAGGAAGCGAGTCGATGTCGAAGAGCAAGGTCGCCGTTCTGAAAGTGAAGCCGGAAACGATCCTCGCGGACACCGAGCGACTCTGCGAGCTCGCCGGCATGAAGACCGCGCTCGACGTCGGCGCCACGACGATCCTCAAGGACAACATCTCGTGGCACTACCCGTTCCCCGGTGCGAACACGACGCCCTGGCAAATGGAGGGGACGATCCTCGCGCTGCGCAACTCCGGCTACGCCGACGTCACCTGCGTCCAGAACAAGACGGTCGTCACGAACGCGTTCAAGGGTGAAGACCTGAACAACTACGTCCCGATCTTCAGGCGCTACGACATTCCGGTGCTCTACAACTTCCGCGACGGGGACATGAAGTGGGTCGAGTATCGGCCGAAGGCGAAGCTGCACGTGCTGCACGAGATCTTCCCCGAGGGCGTGCGCATCCCCGACTATTTCTTCGGGAAGAACATCATCCACCTGCCGACCGTGAAGTGTCACATCTACACCACGACCACCGGCGCGATGAAGAACGCCTTCGGCGGCCTGCTGAACACGAAGCGCCACTACACGCACAGCTGGATTCACCGGACGCTCGTGGATCTCCTGGCCATCCAGAAGGAGATCCACGCGGGGCTCTTCGCGGTCATGGACGGGACCACGGCGGGGAACGGTCCTGGTCCTCGCACGATGTTCCCGGTCATCAAGGACTACATGCTGGCGAGCGAGGATCAGGTGGCGATCGACGCCGTGGCGGCGAAGATGATGGGTTTCGACCCTATGAAGCTCGAGTACATCTCGGTGGCCCACGAGGACGGGCTCGGCGTAGGAGATCCGCGCGACATCGAGATCGTGGGTGACGACATCTCGAGCGAGAGCTGGGGATTCCAGGTCGGCGACAACGCCGCGAGCAAGGTGGGCGACGTGATGTGGTTCGGCGCGATGAAGCGCTTCCAGAAGGTGTTCTTCCACACACCGCTGGTGAACGTCTTCGTGCTCGGCAGCGAGCTTTATCACGACTACTACCGCTGGCCGCGCAAGGACCGCGAGACGTTCGAGGACTGGAAGCGCGGCACGCACTGGGGCAAGCTCTTCGCCGCCTACGAGCGCGGCGAGAGCGACCGCGTGACCCGTGGCGCCCGCGGCGCCGACGCGAGCGCGAGCGCCTGACGCCGCGTAGCCCCGGCGTCCCCCGGCGTCCGGCCGCTCGTCTCCGCCCACCGGGCGTTGGCCCGGGCCTTGCTCTCCCTGCGGCTAGCGTGCCGACCGCCCGGGGTTTCCGCCCGCGGCTGGCACAGCGTGGCACAAAGCGGGAAAGTTCGATCAGCCAAGGAGCCCAAGCAGATGAGCGCGATGACCCTTCGAGTGTTGGCGGCCGCAGCAGGTTTCGTTTCGGTCCTCGGTGCCGCCGGCGCGGCCGTGGCCGAGGAGTGCACCGGCGACGCCGACTGCCGGGAGGGCTTCGAGTGCGTGAAGGGGTGGGGCGCACCAGGCTGCGCGGAGCCGCCCGACTGCCCCCCGCAGGAGCCCGTGGAGGAACCCGTGGGCTGGTGCGAGCGCAAGCCGCTCGCCTGCGCCACGGACGCGGACTGCCCGGACTACCTGCGCTGCACCGACTCCGGCCACGGCGCGTGCACCGCCGCCCCCGGCCAGGAGCCGGTGTGCGAGGAGCCGGACCCCACCGACCGCACCTGCACCTTCGAGCCCATCGACTGTGCCGCCGATGCGGACTGCCCGGCGAGCTTCGAGTGCCGCTCGTTCACCGTCGGAGCGTGTGACGACGTCGCCTGCGTCGAGGGCGAGCCCTGTGAGCCGTCGAGATGCACGGAGGAGACGTTCAGCGCGTGCTTCCCGCGCGAGATCACGTGCGCCGCCCACACGGACTGCCCCGCCGAGTGGTCGTGCGAGGAGTACTCCGAGCCGTGCGCGGGCGGCGGGGCCGTGGACCCCGGCGCACCGCCGTCCGGTGGCGGTGGCGCCGAACCCGGTGCACCCGCCGAAGAGCCCGTGGACTGCGAGCCCAAGACGCGCTCGGCGTGCATGCCGCCGTTCCTCGAAGGCGGCGTCGCGGGTGGCGGGTACGCCGAGTCCTCGAACGACTCGGGCGGCACCACTAAGGGCGCCGCGGGTCCGGCCGGAGGTTCCGAGTCCGAGTCGGACTCCGGCTGCTCGGTCGCGCCCGCGCGGGCGCCCGCGCGCTCACCGTTCGGAGCCGCCCTCGCCGCGCTGTCCCTCGCGTGGCTGGCGCGTCGCAGGCGCGCCGCTCACTGAGCAGCTACAGACAGACCGAAACGCAGTCCTTGCACTGGGGACAGCTCGTCCCGCAGCCGCAAGAGGTCCCGCTCTCGCACGCGCCCGCCTCGGCGCAGGGCGTCGCGCACACGGCTTCGTCGCCGTCGTACACGCACTGCTCGCCGGCGCCACACTTGATGACCTCGCAGCCCGGGTTGCCGGTCGTGTGCTCGCACGCCACCTCGCACTCGGCGAGCGTCGCGAAGTTGTTCCCGTTCCCCTCGCAGCCCCCGTAGGTGAACGAGACGCACTCCCGACGGCTGGTGTCGAAGCCGAAGCGCTCGAATGCCGCCTCGCAGGGTCCGGACTCGAGGGGCAGCGAGCACACCCCGCCCCCGGAGGTCCCGCCGGCGCCGTCCAGGCTCGCCGCGTCGGTGCCCGTCGCCGCGCCGTCCGTCGCGCACGCGGCGATCCCGGTCGCGACCGCGATCCACGCTGCCGCGCGCAGGTGAGCTCCGGCGCGGCCGCCGAGCGCGCGCCCGTGGAGGGCGGACGTCACTGCCACACCACCCTGCACCGGCCGCCCGAGCACTCGGCCGTGGCGTTCTCGGGCGGCAGGGGCTCACAGAGCGCGCAAGGCTGGCTCGGGTCGCACACGAACGGGGTGATGTCGCCGCTCACCGCGACCAGACCGGTCTCCGTCGAGTCGCCCCCGCACGCGCAGCAGTCGTTCGTTCGCAGCATGCACTCGTCGTCCGTCGTGCACGCCGTCTCGTCCTTCAGGAGCAGGTCCACCACGTGGCACGCACCCCCCGAGCACGTCGCCACGAGGTTCGGGTCCTGCACCATGTAGCAGTCGTCACACCCTGCGACGCCTGCGCACGCCTTCGCGGAATGCGACGCGATGTCGTCGGCTCGAATCGCGAGGATGTCGTCCCGCGTCGCCGCGCCGCACGTTCCGCAGCAGCTCGCCGCGACCACGACGCACTCCGAGTTCGCCTTGCAGCTCGCGCCGCTGGTGCCGCCTTTTCCGCCGGTGCCACCGGCGCTCGACCCGCCGGCGCCTCCCTTTCCACCCGCGCCGCTCGACCCTCCCACGGCGGCGCCGCTCGAGCCGCCGGAGCCTGCGGCGCCGGAGGTCCCGTCGCCCTCCCCTTCGGAGGAGCCGCCGCAGCTCGCGACGGCGAGCCCACCTGCGAACGCTGCGGCGACGCACCCGTTCGACCGACGCATGACAGGGAAGCTAGCACGCCGCCGTGCCCGCGCCCCACGCGCGCGTCCGCCGGTCCGTGCGGTCGAGTCGACGAACCCGCTCGGCGAGCTCGGGGAGGAGGGTCGGAGGCTCATTTCGCGGACGTGTGCCCCGCTCGGCTCGCACCGCGACGCGTACCCCGCGTCGGAACGTGACGTCGAGACCGGGCGACGCGCGCCGTCACGCCCTCACGATGGCGCGAGAAGCGACGTGCCGAAAGCGCAGCGCCAGGCCGACGGCCACCGCCGTCAGACCGGCGCACAGACCCCACCACAAGCCCTCTGGCCCCCAGCCGAGCACGAAGGCCAGCGCGACCGAGATGGGCAGACCCACGGCGTAGTGCCCCAGCAGGTTCGCGTAGAACGTCCAGCGCGTGTCGCCGGCGCCACGGAGCGCGCCCGCCGCGACCGCCTGGGTCCCGTCGGAGAGCTGGAAGACGGCCGCCACCGCGATGAGCGCCGCCGCGGCCTCGACGACGACCTCGTCGTTCGTGAAGAGGCGCGCCAGCGGGTGCGCCGCGGCGAGGAACACCAGCGCCGCACCTGCCATGAAAGCCACGCCGACGGCGATGCTCGCCCAGCCGGCCCGGCGCGCGCCGACGACGTCGCCCCGGCCCACCGCGTACCCGACGCGCACGGACGCCGCGGAGCCGACCGCGATGGGCACCATGAACGTCAGCGCGGCGAGGGTGATCGCGACCTGATGCGCGGCGAGCGCCGTGCTCCCGATGTTCGCCATCAGGACGCTCACGATGGAGAAGACACCCACCTCGGCGAGCATCGCCAAGCCCAGCGGCATCCCCATCCGGAGCGTCTTTCGAATCACGTCCCACCGGGGTCGCCAGGAACCTGCGGCGTCGCGAAGGCCCCCGCGCGCCGCCGCGAGCACGACCGCCGCCTGCAGGACGGAGCTCGCGCTGCTGGCCCAGCCGGCGCCTGCCACCCCGAGGCGTGGAACGCCCAGCTCCGGCAGCCCCGCTCGGATCAGGATCGCGTCGCCGTACACCAGCAGGAGCGTGAGCGGGACGTTCAGCACGTTCGCCAGCACGACGCCGACGACCATGGGGCGAGTGATCGCCAGCGACTGCAGGTAGCTGCGGCCTGCGACGAACACGAGGTACGGGACGAAGCCGGCGAGACGCGCGTCGAGGTACTCGCGAGTGAGCGACGCCGTGCCGGGCTGCACGCCGAACACGCCCAGCGCGTGTCCCGAGCCCCACGTCGCCAGCGTGAGCGGAAGCCCGATGAGGAACGCGACGGCGATGCCCTGGGGCAGCAAGCGGGTGGCGCCTTGCCGGTCGCCTCGGCCTACCGCCTGCGACATGAGCGGATCGAGCCCGAGCATGATCCCGAGGGCCGCCACGTGCACCGTGAAGAACACGCTGTTGCCCAGGCCGGTTGCCGCCAGCGAGAGCTCGCCGAGTCGACCGACCACGGCGGTGTCCACCGCGCCGAGCAGCACCTGGCCCAGGTGGACGAGGGCGAGCGGCGCTGCCAGCCGAATCAGCGCCGAGATCTCGGCACGGAGCGAGGGGGGTTCGGTGGCTATGGCGTGCACGAGCCGCCGGAGGTGCAACTCGGACGGTCACCGGCGGTCAGGCAGAGACACGAGTCGCAGGGCGAAGCGCAGGTGAAGCAGTTGCCCGGCGAGCAGGGCGCCTTGCCTCGCTCGGCCTTCAGGGCCGAATCGTCGCAGACCACGACGGCCACGGCCTCGTCGGCCGGACGCCCCGACCCGCCGAACCGAACCAGGTTCTTCTCGCCCTCCCGGCAGTGGGCCACGAGGCCCGGCGCGCCGACCGCGGGGAACGACCCGCCCGACGCGGCGTCGGACGCGCCTGCGGAGACGTAGCACCAGCCCGCACGCTCCGGCGCCGCGCGGCTCGTCTGGCACGCCGCCCGGTCCGCGCCGAAGAGCTGCTCCACCTCGCACAGGCAGTCGAAGCCCGGGTTGCCGTCGGCCGCGAGCAGCTTGGCCGCTGCGGCGCGAACCGAGGCCACCGGGACGAAGCGCCCGGCCGTCGTGCAGTTGCACGGTGCACCGCGCGACGGCAGTGCCTCGATGACCGAGCAGGGGACGGCGCCGTCGGGGCCCGCCTGGATCGGCGCGTCGAGGCACACGCCGCCCAGCTTGCCGGCAACCAGCTCACCCAGGGCGGGGACCATGGGCCGGTAGGCGAAGTCGGCGCGCGCGGGGTCGGCCACGTTCGGAGTGCAGATCGACGTGACGACCGAGCTGTCGCCGGCTCCCTTCAGCACCTGGAGCAGGCGCAGCCCGGGCGTCGCGGCCGTGAAGTACTGCCGCTGCCCGTAGGTCCCCGAAGGCTCCTGGCAGAGGGGATTCGCGTCGTCCGGCGGGCCCGCGCACGGGCACCCACCGCCGGTCGAGCAGTCGTTGGGCGACACCAGCGGGGTGATGCACGCAAACTGCAGCTCGTCGCGGAGCCCCGCGGCGCGCTCGTGCCCGTTCATCGAGTTCGCGAGGAAGCCGGCCGTGGGAGGCGCGAGCGGCTCGCCCGTGATGGGGTTCTCACCGCTGCGCGGATCGATGCTCTCGATCATGAGCGGATCCTTCGGTGCGAGCCCACGGGTCGGGTCGCCGAGGATGACCTCCCAGCGATTCTCCGCCGCCAGCTCGGCCCCCGACAGGTACTCGAACACCGACGAGGGGTCGGCCAGGGTCGCGTCGGTCACCACGTCCTGCCAGGGCACACCGACCGCGCCGGCCAGCACCACGAACGACGGATCGCGGACCGCAGCACCGGTGCCGGCCAGGTCGGTGTACAGCGGATTCGGCACGACGTTGCCGCTGCCGTCGAGCACCTGCAGGCTCCGGAGACCCTGGATGTACTTCTCCACCGGGTTGAGGAAGTCGATGCCGAACCGCCGCTTCTGGTCGAAGCACCGGAGGTTCAGCGCGTCGTCACCCCCTGCCGCGTCGTAGAAGCCGCCGTTCGCCTGACAGGAGGCCGACTCGGCGACGGGCGGGCACCCGGCGGGCGCCGGCTGGGCGCAGGAGTGGCAGCAGCGCGACGTCGGATCGACCTCGCAGACGTCGGTGGCACGAGGCAGGTGAAACTGGGCAGCGCCGCTGGCCGACTGCAGCACGAGGTGATGCTGTCCGCCCTCGATGACCGAGCAGTCGTTCTCGGCGGTGACCATCACGATCATCACCATGGAGTCGGGCCGAAGGAACGCGCGGCGCTGCGTGAGCAGGGCCTCGTCCGTGCCCTCCTTCGCGATGCAGCCGAGACTCCCGTCGCCGTCGAAACACGGGACCCGGGCCAGCTCGGCAGGGGGCTCCGGCTCGACCAGGAACCGGTACCAGGCCTCCAGGGTGGATTCGAAGCCGCATCCTCGCGTGCCGGCCCCGACGATCATGTCGCCCAGCTTTCGAGACAGATCCGAGAGATCGTCGCTGCCCGGAGGGTCGGCGCGAGCGTCGGGATCCCACGCGAGGAAACCGCGACCGTCGTAGGTGTCGATCACGCCGCCACCGGGCGCGCGCGCGACGAGGCGTCCGCCATCGTTCATGGTCGGGTCGAACGACCCGGACCCAGCGCTGCAAGTGTCGGCGCCGTGGCCTCCGAGGCTCGTCGTGATCATTCCGACGTGAAGATCGCGCACGGGCGCGAACCGGCGTTCGTGCCCGGGCGGGCACGCCGTGGAGGGGTCGGCGGGTGTCGCGCCCGGCGCGCCGGTCTCGACGTCGACGCACGGCGGGTTCACGAGCCCCGCGAGGAAGTCCGGCGCGCTCGCCGCCAGATCCATCTGCCGCTCGAACATGTCCAGGGAGTTGTCGATGACGAACAGCAGGTCGAGCTTGTCGGGCGCGCGGTGCAGGACGCGCTTGGCGGACAGCTCGCTCCCGGGAGACCTCGCCAGATCGTAGTCGTCGAAGTCGGCGCCGAGGAGCTTCGCGCAGGACGGCAGCAGCGCCGACATCGCCACCAGAGCGATCGCTCGCCTACCTCGGTGTCGCACCGTCAGAACGTCCTCGACACGAACAGTCGCCCGCCGTCTCGCGAGGGCGCCGTCCCGACCGTGGTGCGCGCCGGGCCATCGCTGCCGAAGACGAAGTAGGCCCCCAGGCCCACGCCGACGACGCCCACGGCGAACGCCGCCGTACCGACCACGTCGAGCGTCCTGCCCGTGCTCGCGGCATCGAGGCCCGCGGAGGTGCAGCGCCTGTCCGCGTTGCACTCGTCCTCGACCGCGCTCTTCTCTCGCAGGATCATCGCGGCGGCGACGCCGCTCGTCGCGAAGCCCGCGACTCCGATCCCGGCGAGGACGATCCCGAGCGTGCGGGTCCCGCCGCTGCTCGTCGTGCCTCGCTCCTTCGAGGGTGCCGTCGGCTTCGGGTCGGGAGCGACCGGGGCGGGCCTGGATGCCGGTGGGCGGGCCACGGCCGACGGCGGAGTCGGAGGCCCGACCTCGAGGGTCTCCTCGCGTCGCGCCCCGACCTCGAGCGTCAGGGTGTAGAGCTTGTCCTCGCGCCCGTCGGCCCTGACCGTCAGGGCCAGCCGTCCGGGATCGACCGGGAACGGAACGCCGAAGGCGGCGCGCCCGAGGGCGACACCGTCGCGAATCACCTGGGCGTCATCCGGCGTCCCCTCGGCCAGGCGAACCGTGAGCCACGGGACGCGGGCTTCGACCTCGGCGAGCTTCGACTTCGCGAAGGCGGTCCGGCGGTCCTCGGTCGGCAAGAGCTGCAGCGCCTCCGAGTAGCTGCGCCATGCGAGGGCGAGCTGCTCGGTCCTCTCCGCACAGTCGCCGATGTTCAGCAGCGTTCCCGCGGCGGGGTCGAGCCGGTGACTCTCCCGGAACTTCTCGCAGGCCTCCCGGTGATCGCCGCGGTCGGCCGCGGCGCGGGCGGCGTTGAACATCACCTCCGCCGCCGTGGCATCGCGCGCCTGTGCGGCGACGCCGAGCGGACTCGCACCGAGCGCGAGGATCACGAACCACCCGGCAGCACGCATGATCCCGTTCCGTTCTAACAGGTTTCAACGCCGCTGCTTGAGCGGATTGAAGTCACTCTCCGGTGCGGGTTTCGCCGGAGCCGGAGCCGGTGCCGGCGCGAGGCGCCGAGCGCTCCGTGCCGCGGGCCTCGATGGTGGCAGCGCCTTCGGTGCGCCCGCGGAGGCCTCCGCAGTGGCGGTCACCGCCGGCGAGATCGTGACGGAGCTGGCCGGCGCTGCGTCGGGGACCACGCTCGTCGCCTTCGCGCTCGTGCTCGCCGACGCCTGCACGCCGACGAACGCGGAGGGTTCGGTCGCCGCAGCCAGGTCGTCGCCGGGGGCCCTCGAACGGGCCAGGAACGCCACCGTGCCCACCAGCACGGCGGCGCCCGCGACGAACATCCAGACGCTGCGCCCCTTCGGTCCCTCGTCGGCGCGCGCGTCACCGGACGTGGCCGCCGTCGTCGATCCGAACGCGTCGACCGCGGAAGGCGTCGTCACGGGGGGGGAGCTCGGTTCGGTCGGGCGACCCTCGAACTCGACGCCCTTCCCGCTGCGCGTCGCGCCGTCCGGGTCGAGCGCGTCGCGCAGCGCGTCGGCGAGATCTCGCGCGGACTGAAACCGCCCGTCCGGGTCCCGCGCCGTCGCGCGGGCGAACCACGCGTCGAACGCGGGTGGAACCTCCGCGTGCGACGAGGGCACCGGCAAGTCCTGAGTGCAGATCTTCAGGAGCAGGTCGCCGAGCGCCGTGCTCTCGAACGGGCGCCGACCGCACAGGCACTCGAAGGTGATGACGCCGAGCGCCCAGAGGTCGGAGCGCCAGTCGATCTGCTTCACCCCCTGCGCCTGCTCGGGGCTCATGTAGAACGGCGTGCCCAGGAGGGCTCCGGTCGCGGTCCCCGCCCCGAGGCTCGAGAGCGGCGCTTCGTCCGTCGCCTTGGCGATCCCGAAGTCCAGAACCTTCGCGATCTCCTCGTCCTCGTTGGCGACGAGGAACACGTTGTCCGGCTTCAGATCCCGGTGGATGATCCCGGCGTCGTGCGCGCGCTGAACCGCTCGGCAAATCTGGGTCATGACGCGCACCGTGCGCTGCGGTGCGAGCTTGCCCTCCCGCGCGATGACCGACGAGAGCGCCTCCCCGTCGAGCATTTCCATGGCGATGTACGGAATGTCCCCGTGCATCCCGTGATCGAACGTCTGGACGACGTGGGGGCTTCGGAGCGCGGCTGCCGCCTTCGCCTCCCGCAGGAATCGATCCACGGCGGATCGGTCGCCGGCGATGGCGGGTGACATCAGCTTCACCGCGACCGACCCGCCCACGCTGAGATTCTCGGCCTGCCACACCGAACCCATCCCGCCCTGGCCGAGCTTGCGCGCGAGCCTGTAGCGGCCTGCCACGATGCTGCCGGGTAGGTCCGCCTCCGGGACGGGCACCCCGGCGGTCTCGACGAGCTCGGTGTCCTCGAGGTGCGCCACCTCGGGAGACTAGGCCGCGTCCGCCTCGCGTGTCGAGGTGCGCGCCCGGTTCTCGACGGCCTCGGTCACGAGCCGCGAAATCAGGACGCACGCGACGTCGCGTACCGCGCGCTCGGCGATCTCCAGAGAATGTGACGTCGGCAGCATCCCGTGCGCGAGCGCCTCGTGGTTCGGCGGGTCGTCCTGCACCGGGCCCTCCACGCGTCGAGGGCGCTGCGCTCTGCGGAGCTCGTCACGGACGACGGCGATCAGTGCCCGGTCTTCCCTCATGGCCCAGCGCACGAAGCGGAACGCCACGGCGGCGTGCCGGGACTCGTCCTCGACGATGAGCCCGAGCAGTCGGCGCGCCGCGGGGTCCGTCGCGTGCGCCAGCGATTCTGCGGCCTCCATCGCGGCAATGGTCTCGCCGAAGCATCCTTCCCGGACCGCGCGACGGAGCACGCTCTCCGGCGCGGCGTCGGCGAAGCAATCGTCGAGGGCGAGCGGCCCTGGGCCCAGGTCCCGGCCGTCGTAGCGACCGGCCATCGCGAAGCACGCGCGTGCGTGCGCCGTCTCGTCGGCCATGGCGCGCTGGGCGTCCTCGACGAGGTCGGATGGAGCGCCCAGGGCGAGGAGCTCCAGCACGAACCGCGCGAAGGCCGCGATCGATG
Organism: uncultured Polyangiaceae bacterium; assembly: GCA_964487605.1. Classification (GTDB taxonomy): domain Bacteria; phylum Myxococcota_A; class Polyangia; order Polyangiales; family Polyangiaceae; genus JAJDAH01. The sequence goes on along the minus strand of CAZARU010000147.1, from coordinate 5,267 downwards.
CGTGCTCCATCTGGGCGGCGCGTGTCCAGTGCGCCGCGAGCCTGCTGCGACTCTCGGACGAGAGCCGCGCGAGGGCGTCGTCGTCGCATCGTGTCGGGTGGGTGCTCCAGTCCGCGCGGGCCACCACGGGCGCCACGGTGGCGCGACCCGAGACGAGGAACGGCCGGCCCGGGACGCCGCAGGGGAAGTCGGTCGTGCAGCGGTGCACGCCCTCGGCGTCCGACAAGCAGAATGCGCCGCCGCCCGCGCAGTCGGCGTCTTGTTGACACTCGTCCCCCGGATGCTGGCACTCGAAGGCCTGGGCGCCGCAGAGCCCCGCCTGCGGATCCTGGAACGAGCGACACTCGAGCGTGCCGCCGCAGTCCGCGTCGGAAGTGCAGGTGGCCCGCTGACAGCTGCCCACGGGCGAACCGCAGATGCACACGAAGCCCGTGCCGCAGTCGGCGTCGGTGCGGCACCCGTAGCTGCACTCGCAGGCCCCGAACCCCGAGACGCACGAGCCGTGCGCGCGGTCGGTGCAGTCTGCGTCCACGGCGCAGGTCCCGTCGGGCGTCGGGCCCGTGCACGTTTCGGGGCGCGGGAGGAGGGAAGCACACTCCGAGGCCGACACGCGGTGCGCGCCGCCCATCTCGCAGCGCATCGTCCCCGTCGGCTTGCCGGCGGCATCGAGTAGAGGCGTGGGGTTCTCGCAGGGATACGGCGACTTCGCCGTGCTGCCGCTCGTGCCGGCCGAACCGCTGGTTCCGCCCGAGCCGGCGCCGGCCGTCCCGCCGGCGCCCCCGGAGCCCGCGTCGTCGTCCGCCGTGCCGCCGCAGCCGGACAACCCCAGCGCGGCCGCGAAAGCGCTCGTCCACATCGAGACGGAGATTCGAGTCTTCATGATCCGTGTCTTAGCACCGCGTGGCGCGTCAGCGCCCCTTGAAGCTCGCCTCGGCCAGGTCCGAGCCCCACGGGTGCTCGGCCAGGAGCGCTGCGGCGTTCTTCCGGAATGCTTCGTCCAGCTCACCCCGGGACGCGTCGCGCAGCGCGGCGGCGAAGGAGGTCGCCGATCGGAATCTTCGGTCCGGATCCTTCGCCAGCGCGAGAGCGAGCACGGCGTCGATGTCCTCCGGCAAGCTCCCGAGCTCCGCCGGGCGAACGGGCTGCGCGTAGCGGATGTTGAGCATCGTGACCGCGGGGTCCGGCGCGGTGAACGCGGGACGGCCCGTCAGGCACCGGTAGGCGACCAGCGCGAGCGAGAAGATGTCGGAGCGGTGGTCCACTTCGGTCTTGCCCAGCGCCTGCTCCGGGGACATGTAGCTGGGCGTTCCGATGGCGGCGCCGTGGGTCAGCGTCCCGGCGCCTTCCGCGACCTTCGAGATTCCGAAGTCGAGCACCTTCCAGATCTCCGAGCCTCCGCTCTTCGACAGGAAGAGAGTCCTCGGCTTGATGTCACGATGCACGATGCCCGCCTCCTGCGTCACCTCCAGGCCGCGGGCGACCTGGCTCACGAGGTCCACGGTCTCGCGGAGCGTGAGCTGGTCACGAGCTCGAAGCAGGTCCGCGAGATCGCTCCCGGTCAGCAGCTCCATGGCGAAGTAGGGCGAACCGTCGTCGGCGCGCCCGCTCGCGAGGACGCGAACCACGTGGGGGGACTCGAGGGACTCGAGCACGTGAACCTCGCGAAAGAAGCGTTCGACGTGGATCGGGTCGTCCGCGATGTACGGATGCAGGACCTTGACCGCGCAGCCGGGGCCGCCATCGCCTCGATCCGCGACGTACACCTCTCCGACGCCGCCGCGGCCGAGCACCTCTCCCAGGGAGAACTCCCCCACGACGCGGCCCGTGAAGCGACCGTTCCTCGCGCCCTTCAAGGCGTCGTCCAGCTCGGCCTGCGCCTCGCTCAGGAGCGCGCCCTGCCTGCGGACCTGCGCACGCGCGCGCTCGAGCTGAACCATCGCGTGGAGCGTCGCGCGGCGGCTGAAGCGCCCGAGGGCGAACGTTCCGAGGAACAGCCCCTGCATCGCGAGGGCGATGGACAGGAGGCCGGGCGAGTAGTCCTTGGTGAGCGCGATCACCCCCGTGGTCAGCGGCGTCACGCCGAGGAATGTCGTCGCCGTCAGGGCCAGGTAGCCCAGGGCGACCGTCGCGTACACGCTCCAGGCACGAGATGGCGAGTCGTCGAGGCCGAAGAAGTACACCAGGACGGGGAGCACCGCGCAGAGGGGCGACAGGAGACCGACGTACGCCGTCGTGGACAGGAGCGTCAGCGCCGCCATGACGCCGACGACGGGGATCCGGCGCAGGAAGGAGCGGGCGCGGTAGTAGCTCCGGAGCGACCAGACGACGGCCAGCGCGAGCGCCGCGACCGAGCCGGTGGTGAGCCAGTGAGCGAGCGTGCGGTGAGGCGAGAGCTGCAGGAGCGAGACGCCCAGCAACGACAGGAACAGCGTGACCCACCCGGCGACCATCGCCCGGGTCGCGGCCTCGTCGCCGAGGGCCTTGGTCCCGGCGACGGTCGTCAGGGTCGCCGAGTCGTCCTCGGCTCTCCGCGGAGGTGCCGACGCGCGCCGCTCGACGACGGTGTCCTCGTCGCGCGACGACGCCATCCGCTGTGTGTCATCCGCCCCCATGCGCCGTCCGGACGTCACACGACTCGCGTGCGCTCACGCCGCGAGGTGTCGGGTCTCGGGGTTCTCCCGGCGCCAGATCACGTGATCCATGAAGTAGTGATGGATGTTGACGAAGGCGAAGATGGCCGCGAAGTAAGGCGTGGGCCCCGTTCCCCCGGGAGCTTCGGCCTCCGCGGCGCCGGTCGGTGCGACCACCGTGTCCATGAACTCCGGCGCGCCGTGAAAGAAGAGCCACCCGATGCAGAGCGCCGAGAGCGCGACGAGCGCCAGGCGCACGGCCGCGGGTCGCCCGAAGCTCGGCGGGCCTTCCTCGGCCCGCGCCTGGTTCTTCGTGAGCAGCGTCACGAAGTAGAGGTACTGCAGGGAATGCAGACCCGGGATCAGGTACACCATCAGCGGATCGATGCTCGAGTAGAGCGTCCAGAGCCACACCGTGACCAGGAGGCCTGCGAGGGGCCCGAGGGGGGGCACTCGCCGCTCCGAGCGCACCTTGCGCAGGAGGATCACGGCCAGGGCGATGGCACTGGCGAAGAACGCGACCCTCGTGACGTCCTCGAGCCCGTGGGGGTGCGCGAGGGAGGTGTAGAGCACGCCCTTCTCCATGAACCGCTGCCCGGGGTCGGCGGGGCTCGCCCATGCGTAGGCCCATCCCGCAAAGCAGTGCAGCAGCACCACGCGCCGCTCGAGCGGCGTGTACCTCGTGCCGTGTCGCGCGGACAGCACCGTGAGCACCCCGAAGCCTTGCTTCACGTAGTGCCAGCCGACGAGGAAGAACATGAGCTGCATCTGGGCGCCGAGGGCCGCGCCCGACCGCGTCGCGAGGGCGTAGGCCGACCACGCGACGAGCACCGCCGGGACTGCGACCGCGGCGACCGCGTAGCGCGCTCGCTGCAGCGGCGAGAACACGTCCCCGAGGAGGCGCCGCCGCACGTCGCGGTAGAACAGGACGTACGTCACGCCGAAGTGAGGGTCGTTGATGATCCACGCCGCGTAGAAGGCGAAGAAGCTCACGAAGTATTCCGACGTCTCGAGCCCGGCGACGTGCCGGTAGGCCCAGCACAGCGGAAACAGGAGAAACGTGGCGCCGCCCGTGAGCAGGAACTCCGCGATGCGCCCTCTCGGCTCGGGGCCCCGGGAGACGGCGCCATCGAGGAGCGTCGGGCTCACCGCCGTCATCGACACGACCGTACCACGCGCGGGCGATTCCGGAGGGACGTCAGCAGCAGACGCCGCCGCCGCAGGCGATGGGCACGCCGGTCGTGAACTGCGCGGGCGCGGAGCAGCCCATCGCGTTGCAGGCGCTGACGAAGACGCCGGAGGCGCCGTTGGCGCAGAGCGAGTTCGAGCACATGCCCACCTCGGTGCACAGATCCGCCGTCGTCTTGTTCCCGACGTTCTTCACGTTCGGCGTGAAGAGGCAGATGTAGCTGACCTCGTACCAGTCGGCGTTCGCCACGGCGTCCCAAGTGAGCGGCCACGGGCTGTCGCAGGTTCCGCCGCAGGAGTTGCACCCCATGAGGTTCGTCGGTGGCGTCGGGCACCCCGCGCCGGAGCACGTGCCGCCGCCACCGGTACCACCGGCGCCACCCGCGCCGCTGCCTCCGGCGCCGCCTCCCACGCACTCGCTCCCCATCTTCGTGTAGCCCTGCAGGCAGCCGAACGAGCACTCGCCGCCCGCAGTGCAGGACGCGAAGCCGTTGGCGGGCTCCGGGCACGGCGCGCAGTCGGTGGACTTCGAGCAGCCGTTCTCGGGCGTCCCCTGGACGCACACGCCGCCGCAAACGTGCCTCGGGTGCTGACAGCCCCCGGAGCCTCCCGCGCCCCCGGAACCTCCCGTGGTGCCGGCCGTGCCACCGTTGCCGGCCGTCGCACCTCCGGCGCCGGCGGAGGAACCTCCGCCGCCCGCGCCGCCGCCCACGCCGCCGGCGCCGCCCGCCGCGTCGGTCCCTCCGGTTCCGGCGGTTCCACCGGTCGCGCCGGCGTCGGTGCTGCCGTCGATGACGCAGATGAGATTCACGCAGACGAGCCCGCCGTGGCACGTGCCGTTCTGAAAGCAGCGCGCGCCGCGCGTACCGGTGGACTCCTGCGGCTCACCTGCCGCGCACGCGAGCGCGACCGCTGCGGCGCTCGCGGTGGGTCCGAATCGCTTCAGCAGCTGCAGCACGAAGTCACGGGATTGCACAGGGCGAAGCCGCCGCAAAGAGGAGTGCAAAAGAGCTGCGAGAAGACGTCCGTGGGATCGCACGCGATGCACCCGCCACCGGCGCCGCCGGCGCCGCTGGTTCCACCGGCGCCGCCCGTTCCACCGGCGCCGCCCGCTCCCGTGGGAACGCAGGAACTTCCGTTGCGCACGAAGCCCCCGTTGCAGGTGAAGTCACAGGCGCCGCTCGTACACACCGCCGTGCTGTTCGGCGGCGGCGCGGGGCAGGGCGTGCAGCCCGTGGGGCCGCAGCCGACTCCCGGGACGGGGATGATGCAGAGACCGCCGCAGACCTTCTGTCCCGGTGCGCACATGGGTCCGGTCCCGCCGGCCCCCGAAGTCCCGCTGGTCCCGCCGGCTCCCGAAGTCCCGCTGGTCCCGCCGGCTCCCGACGCTCCGCTGGTCCCGCCGGCTCCCGACGCTCCGCTGGTCCCCGAAGTCCCGCCGGTTCCGCC
>CAZARU010000146.1:0-16637 GCA_964487605.1 uncultured Polyangiaceae bacterium | reverse complement strand
TGACGCTCGAGGAGATGGGCGGCGCGAAGATGCACACCGCCGTCTCGGGCTGCGGCGACGTCCTGGTGAAGACGGAGGACGAGGCCATCGAGTACGCAAGGCGCTACCTTTCCTTCTTGCCGTCGAGCTACCGGCAGGCACCGCCGGCGGCGCCGGCTCGTCCCGCGAAGGCGGGCCTCACACCCCTCGAGCAGCTCATTCCGGCGGACGAGAACAAGCCGTTCGACATGATGGGCGTCATCGAGACGATCATCGACGAGGGCACCTTCCTCGAGGTGAAGAAGCGATTCGCGAAGGAGATCATCACGGGTTTCGCGCGCGTCGAAGGGCGCGTCGTGGGCATCGTCGCGAATCAGCCCAGGTACCTCGGCGGCGTGCTCTTCGTCGACAGCGCGGACAAGGCGGCGCGCTTCATCTGGTTGTGCGACGCGTTCAACGTGCCCCTCTTGTACCTGGCCGACGTGCCGGGGTTCATGATCGGCACCAAGGTCGAGCGCCAGGGGATCATCCGCGCCGGCGCGAAGATGATCGCCGCGGTGAGCGAGGCCACGGTGCCGAAGATCTCCGTCGTGGTCCGCAAGGCCTACGGCGCCGGTCTCTACGCGATGTGCGGCCCCGCCTTCGAACCCGACGCCTGCCTCGCCCTGCCGACCGCGTCCATTGCCGTCATGGGCCCCCAGGCCGCCGTGAACGCGGTCTTCTACAACAAGATCCAGGAAGTGCCCGAGGGACCCCAGCGCGAAGAGTTCGTCGCGAAGCTCCGCGACGAGTACCGCGAGGACATCGATCTGCTCAAGCTCTCGAGCGAGCTGGTCGTGGACGCCACCCTTCCGTTCGATCGGCTTCGATCGGAGGTCGCCGCCCGCTTCGAACGGTACGCCGGAAAGCGCGAGTCGCGTCCGAAGAAGAAGCACCTCGTTCCGCCGGTTTGAGCGCCGCGCACGGACGCCGCCCCTGGTATGCTCGCTCGGCCTCGTGAGCCGACCTCTCCACGCAGTTTACGGCGCGCTCGTCGCACTCTCGGTCGTGCCCGCTGCTCGTGCGCAGGTCCCGGCGGACATGGTGCTGGACGCCCTGGACCGTCGCGCGACGAGCACCTGGGCGCCGTTCACCGACGCTTCGGGCGTGCTGTCGTTCGTCGCCGAAACGCCGATCGGCGCCAGGGGGCTGCGCGGCACGGCGGTCCAGGTTCGCGCCACGCTCGCCATGAATCCGACGTGGCGTGCCACGTGGGCGCCCCCGCGCCGGACGCTGCTCGAGGTCGCCGACGGGTGGGTGCGCGGCGCGGAGTTCCGGCAGAGCACGGGGAAGGGCGGAGCCGGCGTGGTCGTGGGCATCATCGACACGGGCATCGATCCGGCGCACGGGGACTTCCGCACGCGCGACGGCCGGTCCCGCGTCGCGTGGCTCATCGACTTCTCGCGTCCTCCGGCCGGGTTCCATCCGTCCCTCGAGGAGGCGTACGGCTGCTCGAACGAGTCCGGTCGCACTTGCGCCGTCTACTCGGCCGCGAATCTCGACGAGTTGATCGCCAACTCCACGCAGAACGACGAACCTCGCGACGTCTTCGGGCACGGGACGCACGTTGCGTCGCTGGCGACGAGCAACGGCCTGTCGCAGTTCTCTCGGCCGAAGTACGTCGGCGTGGCGCCGGAGGCGACGCTCGTGGTGGCGCGAGTGACGCGCACGGCCGCCAATCAGATCCTCGATGGGGACATCCTCGACGCCACCACGTTCGTCTTCGAGCGCGCCGCCGTGCTGGGCATGCCGGCCGTGGCGAACGTCAGCCTCGGGAGCGACTTCGGACCGCACGACGGCACGTCGGCGCTCGAGCGCGGGCTCGCGGAGCACGTGGGCCCCGGCCATCCCGGACGCGCAGTCGTCGTGGCGGCGGGGAACAGCGCGAGCCTCTTCATCGAGACGGGGACTTCGTTCCCGGAGCCGCTCGGGACGCACACGGAGGTCCACGTGCCGCGCTCGTCGAGCGTACGGGTTCCGCTCATCGTTCCCGAGTCCAGCGAGAAGAAGCTTCGCGGGACGGTCTACGTCTGGATCGGCACCCTCCCCGGGGATCGCCTCCACGTGGGACTGGACGACGACGAGGGCGAGTGGGTGGAGCCCGTCGCGCCCGGCAAGTCGGCGAGCTTCGATCGCGCCGGGGTCGAGGCTTCGATCTTCAACGGCCCCGACGCGAAGAACACGCCGGTCAATCCGCGCACCCAGGGGGCCGCGGTGATCCTGGAAGGCTCGTTTCGCACGGGCAAGGCGCTGGCCCTGCGTCTGGAAGGTACCGGTACCGCGCGAGTGTGGGTTCAGACCGAGGGCGACCTGCTCACGCGCACCGGTGGCGTGCTGGTGCCGCGAGCGACCAAGCAAGGCACCATCAACGTGCCGGCGTCGTCACCCGATCTGGTCGCCGTCGGTGCGAGCGTGAACCGCACCGAGTGGTCCACTTACAACGGCAAGAAGGCGGCGCAGGACAGGTTCGAGCCCGACTCCCTGCCGTACTTCACCTCGGCAGGTCCGAATGCCGCCGGCGCCATGAAGCCCGACCTCGTCGCGCCCGGCGCGTTTCTCGTCGGTGCGATGGCGAGCACCGTCGATCCGCGCAGCGTGGAGGGCGGCCTCTTCGACGGCGCCGCCAGTTGCCCCGATGACGTGCAGTGTCTCGTCGTGGACCGAGAGCACGCCGTCACGAGCGGCACGAGCATGGCGGCGCCCATCGTCGCTGGCGCCTTCGCCCTCCTGTTCGAGCACGACCCGACGCTCACCCAGCCCGAGGCCCTCGCGTTGCTGCAGGGGGGCGCTCGCGCACCGCAGGGGCGGGTCCCCGTCGAGCAGCAGCTCGGGCCCGGCGCGCTCGACCTGGTGGGAGCTCTCGACTCACTGGCGCATCGAACCGGCGCGCCGACGCGCGAGCCAGCGAAGGCTGGGAGCTGGCTCGCGGCGAGCGCGTCGTACGTCCGACCCGACAGTCGCTACGCCGTGACCCTCGTCGCGCAGCTCCGCGACGCAGAGGCACGAGTGGCGCACGGCTTCGACCCCGATCGGCTGCGGGTTCGCGTGGAGCACGGTGCCCTGAGCGAGCCCCTGACCCTCGTCGCGCCGGGTCTGTGGCGCTTCGCGGTGTCGGCGGCGTCCGGCGCGGGCGGTCGCCAGGTCTCGATCTCGCTCGACTTCGACGGCTCGCCGCTGCTCGAGCGAACACTTCCGGTCGCGGTGGACGAGTGGGTGGCCGTGGACGGCGTCGTCCCCCGCGGCGGGTGCACGGCCTCACGCCCCCCGAGGTCCGGGCCGACGGCGTGGGCCTTCTTGAGCGCGCTCCTGGTCGCTCGCCGCCGGCGATCAGATCTTCGCCAGGAGTAGCGTGTAGCCGTGCGGTTCGTCCGGCTCCATGTCGGGGTCGAACGGGTGCGCCAGCGACGTTCCGCCGACGTTGACTCCGACCACGACCAGCGCCGCCGCGCTAGAGACGTCCACGACGCGACCCTCGACGCTGGTACCGCGCTCGAGGAACGGGACGTCGAGGCGCGAGATCACGCTGCCGTCCCTGTCCAGGCTCAGCACGGTCCAGCGAAACGCGACGGGGCTCTCCCACTCGGCGCGAAATCCAAGGCCCTCGCCGAGGTTCACCTCGTCGACGTCGATCCACACGTACGTCGAGCCCAGGCTCTCGATCGGGCGCATGGGCGCGAGGTTTCGCGGCATCGAGCTGAGCTTCACGGCCCAGTCGAAGCGCACTCGCCCGAAGTCGCCGGCATGGTCCCAGTCCGGCAGCCGCGTGCCGTCGCTGCGGCTCCCGAGCCAGGCGCGGTCAACGGCGGCGTCCACGAGCAGGTCGGCGAAGCGCGCCGCGCGGTCGCCGAACGTGTGACGAATCACGTCGACCGAGTCGGGCTCGTTGTTCCAGGCCCGCGCGCTCGCGGGAGTCTCCGCGGCGGACAGGGCGAGCAGGCTCGCCGCCAGCGAGCCCGGGAACGCGGCGGAGTGACGCGCATCGAGGACGTCGAGGAAGAGCGCGTCGCCTTCGCTGTAGCGAGACCTGGCGGCAGCGCTCGGCGTGCGCTGAGGATTGCTCTGCGCGTCGTCCACGGCAGCGAGATCGGCGTTCGTGGGCAGCCCGACGACGTGCCAGACGTGCGCGGCGAACGCGCGCTTCGAGTGCGGCGTCTCGGCGGCATCCAGACGCCACGCGAGCGCCTCGGCGACGCAGAGGACCGCGTCCCGCTCGAGGTCGCCGTCGGCCACGCCCGTTCCGATGCAGAACGCGGGCGCGGAGTCGAAGCGGCTGCTCAACCGCACCTCGTCGCGCTCCACGATCAGTTGCCGGGGGCCGTCGCGGCCGACGTACCAGTCGAGGTCGCGCGACCCACCGCCCCGATCGTCCAGGGGGTCCGGGAGCCCCAGGGCGAGGACCACGCGCTCGTAGCCGGACTCGAGCGCGCGCAGGGCTTCGGCGGCCGTGCGATCTGGCACGTCCCGTGCGGCGTGCACGCAGACCGGGCGCCGACCGGAGCACGCCCGGCGGTGCCCTTTCGGGCGGTCGAAGGCGGTGGGGAGCGCAGCGCCCGTCGGTAGCCGCGGATCCACCGGCGCTGGCGGGCGCTCCGGCGGAGGGCCCCAGGAGCCGCCGAGCAGTGGCCCCGGAGCCGCGCGGCGAGCCGACTGGGCGCCTGCCTCGCGGCACACCACGGCCGCCACGACGACGCCGAGGAGCGCGAAAACCGGTCGGTATTTGACAGGTTGCCGCACGAGCCGCCTATACTGGCGCGGCCCCTGGGGGTCCATTCTCGGGGCAACGTGAAGATGGCACAGGCGCGCTTCGACCCCTCCTCGGCCGTGAAGTTCGACCTGTCGAGCGGCCAGATCACCCTCGGGTCCGACCCGCGGCTGCTCGTGCCCTCCGAGGCCCTGCTCGATCTCGCACTCGGCTCCGGCCCCGACGCCTCCCGCGATTTCGCGCACAAGCTGGGAACGGAGGTCGGTCGTCGGGTCGCGAGTCGCCTGGGCCAGGGCGTCTCCGCCGCGTCGCTCGCCGACGTCGTCGAGCACCTCGGTGGCGACCTCGCCCTGCTCGGTGTGGGTTCGCTCTCTGCGGAGCGCTGGGGCGCCGCCCTCGTGCTGACGGTGACGCGGTCCCCCTTCGGCGCGCGAGGGGACGGCGTGGTCGCCGGGGTCGTCGAGGCCGCGCTGCGGCGAGCGATGGGAAGGGACGCGACGTGCGTTCCGATCATGCGCGACGGCGACAGCGTTCGGCTGCTGGTTGCGAGTGCCGCGACGGCCGAGCTGGCGCGCGGGTGGCTGGCGAGCGGGACGTCCTGGGGCGACGTGCTCACGCGGCTCAACGCAGGGGCGGACGCGTGACGACGGGCGACAAGGTTTCTGTGCTCCGGGGGCTCCTCGATCGCGTCCGGAGGAATCGCGACGCGCCGCGAGCGGCAGCCCCTCACGCGGCGCACGCGGTAGCGGCCGCCGCGCCCCCGCCGGCTCCCGCGATGGCGCCGATCCCCGTCGTGCCCGTCGCACCGTCGCCAGCATCACCGCCTCCGATCTCGCCGGCGGTGCCCGTCGTCGCGACTTCGGCACCTTCGTTCGGCCCACACGACGCGCCCACGGCGCCGGGGATCGCGCCCACGGCGACCGTCGGCGTGTCGGGTGGCGACGACATCGACGATCTGCTCGCCGCACCGGCCGGCGCCGAGGAGAGCGGGCCCCGTAGCGACATGGAGACCGTCGTCGGGGACGTGCCGACCGACGACATCGAAGAGCTCGACATGGAGGAGGCGGACGTCGTCGAGATCACCGACGACGAGGCGCAGCAAGGCGCCCAGGCGACGTCGGCGCCCTTGGACGTGGACATCGACTTCGACGACGAGCCTGCCGACGAATCGTTCGAGGACGAGGACGAGCCCCCGGCGTCGTCGCGACGCGCCAAGGCGGAGCTGGACATCGTGGGTGGGAGCATGGACGAGGCGCTGGCCAGCGCCGCGGAGCTCGACGAGCGCGAGCCGCCCCTCAAGACGCCTCCGCCGGAGTCCGGTCGTCAGGTGGCGGCGCCGGCGATTCCACCGCAGCCCGGGGCTCCCGACATCCACGAGTTCGATCTCGTGGCAGCGCGACCTCGGCCGCCGATGCCCACGATGGAGCAGCTCGGGTCCACCGTGGATCTCGCCGGAGCGGACGCCCCGGACGCGGAGCTGGAGCTCGCGGTCGTCCCCGATCTCCCCGTGCCCGAGCAGGACGAGCTCGAGGCACCCATCCCCTCCGGTCCGCCGGCGGCGACCTACGACGACAGCCTCGTGCCGCCGCCGGAGGCTCGCGACGAGCTCGACGCGCGCCGCGCCGCCGAGCTGGAGCGCTCCGCTCCGCCCCCCGCGGTGGCGATCTCGGCGCCGCTGCCCCGGGTCGCCGAGGCGCTCACTCCCGACGTCACCCCGCGGCCGCCCATCGTCGGGCAACCCGCGGACTTCGTGGTCTCGCCGCGGCCCGACACCGCGACGACCTTCCTGCAGATCCTGGACGCGTCGCTGGCCCTGTAGGCGCGGCGCCCCGTCGGCGACCTCGCCGCGGGCGGCATCACGTCCAGAGTGCGTTCAGTGCTTCCAGGGCCTCTCCGGCGTGCTCGTAGCGATCGTCCGGCTTGCGGGACACGCACCGCAGAAACCACTCGTCGAATCCGGGAGGCACGGTGGGGGTCACGCCGAGCTCCGTCGCGCGCTGCGAGGGAGCCACGATGGGACCGCGGAGCAGCTCCATCGCGAGCGCTGCCACGGAGCCGCCGCCGTTGGCGTGGACCCAGTACAGCTTCGCCGTCACCAGGTGGAAGGCGAGTAAGCCGAGCGCCCACACGTCCGTCCGTGGAACGGGTCGAAAGCCCTCGAACCCTTGCTCCGGAGCTGCCCAGAGCGGTGTGCCCAGCCCGGTTGCGGTCACGCTGGCGCTGGCCGTGATCATCTCGCGGGCGATGCCGAAGTCGAGCACCTTGAGGCTCGACGCACCGTCGCTTCCCGATACGACCATGACGTTGTCTGGTTTGAGATCTCTGTGGACGATGCCCGCGGAGTGCGCTGCGGCGACCGCGCCGAGCAGCTCGCGCAGCGAACGCGCGAGGTCAGCGCCCACGAGCGGTCCGTGCGCCTTCACGTACTCGGCCAGCGTGACTCCTTCGAGCAGCTCCATCACGAGCCAGGGCGTGCCGGAGTCGTCGTCGATCCCCGTATCGAACGTCCTGACGACGTTCGGGTGGGAAAGCTGGGCGCTCAGGCGTGCCTCCCGCTCGAACCGGAGGGCGGCGCGCGGATCGATCTCGAACAGCTCGGAGTGGAGCAGCTTGAGCGCGCCGCGAGCGCCGGTGGAGACGTCGGTGACCTCGTAGACCGCGCCCATGCTGCCCCTGCCCAGGGTTCGCTCCACGCGGTAGCGGGCGCCGACCACGGAGCCGGGGCCGAGGCGCCTCACGCGAGCCCCATCAGGCGGGTGTCGTCCTCGCCGCTCGGCGACATGGGAGTCACGTCGCGGTCGCGCAGCCACGTGCGCTGCCGCCTCGCGAAGATGCGAGTCGCCCGAACGATCGAGATCTCCAGCGAAGGCATGTCGATGGGGGCGCCGGCCGCGAGGGCGTCGGCCACTTGACGATACCCCACGCTGGCCATGGGGCGGGCCTCCGAGTGGCCCTCGTCGCGGAGGCGCCGGACCTCGTCCACCCACCCGCTGGCGAGCATGGCGCGCACTCGAGCGGCGATTCGCGCGTCGAGGGCGTCGCGCGAGACCGCGGGCGTGACGAGGTGGGCGGCGTAGCGTCGCCCGGAAAATCCGTGCTCGGCCTGGACGTCGCTCATTCGGCGACCCGTGAGCTCGTACACTTCCAGGGCGCGGCTCACCCGGACGTAGTCGTTGGGCGCGAGCTTGCCGGCCATCACAGGATCCACCCGTGCCAGTCGGTCGTGCAGCGCCGCGCGGCCCTCGTGCGCCACGATGTCGCGATGGCGGCTGCGCACTGCGTCGTCGCCGGGGGGCGCCTCGGCGAGGCCCCACAAGAGCGCTCGCACCCAGAGAAAAGATCCGCCGCACACGATGGGTCGTCGTCCTCGGGAGGCGATCTCGGCGATCGCGCGGTCGGCCATCGCGACCCATCGCGCGGCGTCCATCGGATCGTCGGGGTCCACGACGTCGATCACGTGATGGGGGACGCGGTCGCGCTGCGCACGGTCGGGCTTTCCGGTGCCGACGTCGAACCGACGATAGACCTGAACGCTGTCGGCGCTCACAATCTCGCCGCCCGCCGCTTCCGCCAGTCGAACGGCCGCTTCGGTCTTGCCCGACGCCGTCGGCCCCACGACGACCAGGAGCGGCTTGGGCAGGTCCACGAGTGTCGCCGGCCCACCGGCGTCCCCGGCAGGGCGTCCACCCGCTTTGGTCACCGGCGGCCCACCTGCCGCTCGAGCTCCGACCAGCTCGTGAAGGTGACGACGGGGCGACCGTGGGGGCAGTGCCCCGCGAAATCGGCGCGATCGAGCGACGAGAGGAGCGCGGCCGCCTCGTCGCGCGACAGCGGGTCCCCGGCGCGTACGGAGCCGTGGCAGGCCATGGTTGCCAGCGCGAGATCGATCGCGTCGCTGAAGGCTCGGCCACCGGTGCGTGCGACTTCCGCGAGCAGATCGCGCACGAGTCGCTCGGGGCTGGCGCGGGTCAGCAGGCGCGGGATGGTGTGGACGCTCACCGCGTCGGTGCCTCGTGGTCGAAGGTCGAGGCCAACCGCCGCGAAATCCGCGATCCGCTCCTCGATGAGCTCGAGCTCCGTGGCGGTCACGTCGAGGGTCAAGGGGAAGAGGAGCGCCTGGGACGGGATCGCCTTGTCCAGGTACTGGCGCCGCAGTCGATCGAAGGTGACGCGCTCGGCGGCCGCGTGCTGGTCGAGCACGTACAGCCCGTCGGTCCCTTCGCACAGGAGATACGTCTGGCGAACCTGGGCCACGAAGCGCAGATCCGACCAGCGGACCTCGGTGCGCGGCGCCGCGCGTGACGCCGTCGAGTCTCGCACCTCGTGGACCGGAGACTCGGCCACGCGAGGCGCGGCGGCCGTCGTGCCGGGAGGCTCGGCAGCGCGGACCGGGTCGTCCTGCGTGACGGCGGAGTTCACCCGGTGCCCGGGGTTCGGGCGAGACTCCGACGGTTCGCTGCCTCGCGGAGCGCCCCACGCCGCGCGCGACGGTGTCGGGAGCGAGAACGCCGACGCCAGGGCGACGCTGGTGATCCGGTAGAGCGCGTCTCCCACGGCTCGTGGATCGGCGAAGCGAACCTCCCCCTTCTGCGGGTGCACGTTCACGTCGACGAGCTCGGGCGGCAGCTCCAGGTAGACGACGCCGCGCGGGTAGCGACCGCGCTCGAGCACGCTGCCGTACGCTTGCGCCACGGCGTGCAGCAGCGCGCGGTCGCGCACGGGTCGCCCATTGACGAGAAGCTCGAGACCCCCCGCTCCCGATCGCGCTCGCTCGGGCCGCGACAGATACGCCTCCACGCGCAGCGGCCCACGCTCCCCCGCGCACCTGGCGAGCGCGTCGTCCGCGAACGCGCCCCGCACGCGCTCCTCGCGGCTCGCGGCGCGGAGCCACTCTCGCGCGCGCCTGCCGTCGCGCACCAGAGTGAACGTGCACTCGGGGCGGGAGAGCGCGGCGGCGTCGAGCACCCGGGTGACGTGTCCCGCCTCGGTGCCGCTCGCCCGGAGGAACTTGCGCCGTGCAGGAACGTTGTAGAACAGGTCGCGCGCTTCGACGACGGTGCCCCGTGGCATGCCCACCGGCCGCGCCAGCGGAGCCGCTCCGCCTTCGACGGTGACCTCCGTCCCCTCGTCGAGGTCGGCGGCACGCGTGCGAATCGTCAGGCGGCTGACCGAGGCGATGCTGGGGAGCGCCTCGCCGCGGAAGCCGAACGACGTGATGCGCTCGAGCTCGTGAAGGGTCGCGATCTTGCTCGTCGCGTGGCGCTCCACGGCGAGACGGGCGTCCCCGGCGTCCATGCCACAGCCGTCGTCCGCCACCGACAGCAGCGTGATGCCGCCACCCGTGATCTCCACGTCCACGCGCGAGGCGCCGGCATCGAGCGAGTTCTCGACGAGCTCCTTGACGGCGCTCGCCGGGCGCTCCACCACCTCACCCGCGGCGATCTGGCTCGCGAGGTCCGGCGGAAGGATGTGGATCGACGACAAGGTCGCGCACGCCGAGCATGCCATCGACGGGCGATGCGCAGAAGCAGGACGAACGGTTCCTCGGCGTCACGCGAGCCCCGCTCGTCGAACGGCCTCCGCGACGCCGCCCCCCGCCGTGGCGTCCGCGTCCAGCACGTCCGTGGCGGCCGACTTCACCACCTCGGGGGCCTGTGCCATCGCGAACGACCGGCCAGCGGCCTGCAGCATGGGAACGTCGTTGAGCCAGTCGCCGACGGCGACGACGTTCTCCATGGCCACTCCGTGGTGCTCGGCGATGGCCCGCAGCGCAGTCCCCTTGTCCACGCCCGCCCGACGAATGACCATGCCCCAGTAGCCGATACCGCTCGCCCGGGTGGCAGGGAACGCGAGGTGCTGGACGCCATCGATGGTGCCGAGCGCCTTCGAACCCGCGAGCACGGCCGCTTCGCTCCCGAGGGCGACGATGGCGGACGGCGCACGCTCGGCGGACCAGTGCGAGTCCTCCAGGACGCTTTCGACGCGTCGGCCCAGGGGCGACCAGATCCGGACGTAGTCGAGGAGCTCGTCGCCCGCCGGATCGTGCACGACGTCGTTGCCGTGGAAGAGGAACGTCTTGAAACCCGCCTCCGCCACGAGCTGCCGGACTCGCGCGCCCGCCGTGGCGGGAATGGCGGCACGCTCGATCTCGCGATCGCCGTCCGTCGTGCAGAGGACGCTGCCGTCCATGCACGCGAGCGGGCCGCGAAGCCCGATGGCGAGCGCGACGTCCCGCGTCCCGGCATAGAGGCGGCCCGTGCAGATGGTGATGACGACGCCGCGCCTGCGTGCTGCTTCGATGGCGTCCCGATCCAGCGGCGCGATGGAGCCGTCGGACGTGACGAGCGTCCCGTCCACATCGAGGGCGAGCAGCCGACGCGCGCTCGCCGAGCTCACCGCGCGCGGTCGATTCGAGTCCCGGCGTACCCCGCGCTCAGGCGGGCGCCCGGCCTTCGGGGTACACGGAGACGCGCTTCTTGGTGCGCGACTGCCACTCGTAGGTGACGACGCCGTCGGTCAGCGCGAAGAGCGTGAAATCCTTCGCCCGGGCGACGTTGCGCCCCGGGGCTATCGTCATCCCGCACTGGCGCACGAGGATCCCGCCGGCCCGGACCGACTCGCCGCCGTAGACCTTCACACCCCGATGCTGGGCGTTCGATCCGCGACCGTTCTTCGTCGACCCGCCGCCCTTCTTGTGTGCCATCGGTCTAGCCCGCTATCCCGGTGATCTTCACCGCGGTGAAGTACTGACGGTGGCCCGCCCTGCGGCGCTGACGCTTGCGGCGCTTGTACTTGAAGATGACCAGCTTTTCGCCGCGATCCTGGGCGACGATCTCGGCCTCGACCTTCCCGCCGGGGACGCGCGGCTTGCCGATCTTCGGGTCGTCGCCGCCGACGAACAGGACGTCGTCGAACGACACCTTGTCGCCCCGGTTGCCCTCGAGCTTCTCGACGCGCACCACGTCGCCCTGCGCCACGCGGTATTGCTTGCCACCGGTCCTGAAGATCGCCGTCGCCATGGGAAGGGGGCGGAACCCTAGTCGCTGGGGTTTGGCCGTGCAAGGCGGTGCCGAGGGCCGGTGGCAGGCACGGTGCGGCCCGCCGAGCGAGCGCCTCCGGCGGCCCGCCTGACGCGACGCGTCCGGCCATCCAGCCGGTTTTCACTTGACCCACTAGGTAGTTGCGCTATACAACGGCGTACAACGAGCTCAAAATCATTGAGTTAATCAAAGGACCCCCTCCCGATGATCTCCTTCGACCCGTCCGAGGACCAGCAGCTCATCATCGAAACCGTCGCAGATCTGGCCAAGACGACGCTGGCGCCGCGCGCGCGAGACTTCGAGCGGGAACGCGGCGTCTCGGAGGACGTGCGCAAGACCATCCAGGAGATGAGCCTCGCGCTCGCGGCGGCCCCCGAAGACGTCGGAGGCCAAGGGCTCGGCCTGCTGGGCGCCGTGCTCATCAACGAGGAACTCGCCTACGGAGACCCCGCGGCGCCGTTCGGGCTGCCGGGTTTCGGAGCCTTCACGCTCGCGGCGCTCGAGCTGGGCACGGCGGCGCAAGCGAAGGAGCTGCTCGCCCCCCTGGCGGATCCGGAGGCCCATTCGGCCTTCGGTGCGGTCGCCTGGAGCGAGGACGGTCCGTGCCGGGAGCGGGCGGGGTTCTCCACGGTCGCGAAGGAGACGCCCGGCGGCTGGACCCTCACCGGCAAGAAGTGCTTCGTCTCGAACTCGCACCAGTCGGAGTCGTTCATCGTCTTCGCTCAGGTGGATGAAACCAAGGGATGGCGAGGCATCGGGGCTTTCGTGGTGAGCAAGAGCGATGCGGGCGTGGTGCTCGGCGAGCGACACGAGACGCTGGGCCTGGACGTTGCGTGCTACGGCGCGGTGTCGTTCGAGAACGCGAGGGCCACGATGCGACTGGAAGGGGGCACGGACTTTTCCGCCGCCTGCCTGAGGTTCTGGGTGAAGTACTCGCTCACGGTGGCGGCTCGCCAGGTGGGCCTCGCGCGCATGGCCTTCGACGTGGCGCGCGAGTACTGCGACATCCGTCAGGCCTTCGGCAAGCCGATCGGGCATTTCCAGGCTGTCGCATTCAACCTGGCCGATCGCCACATGGACGCCGACACCGCGCAGGACCTGGTGCGGCGGGCCGCGTGGAGCTGGGACGGCGGAAAGAACGAGAAGCGCGCGCTGCTTCACACCGCCCAGGCCGTGGCGCAGGCGCACGAAGTGGCGATGCGCTGCGCGAACGACTCGGTACAGTTGCACGGCGGGGCGGGCTTCATG
Organism: uncultured Polyangiaceae bacterium; assembly: GCA_964487605.1. GTDB lineage: Bacteria > Myxococcota_A > Polyangia > Polyangiales > Polyangiaceae > JAJDAH01. The sequence continues at coordinate 3,629 of CAZARU010000146.1, read as the reverse complement.
CGCGACGTCGTCGTCGAGAAGCTCATGCGCGACGCCAAGCAGATGGCGCTCGCCGGCTGCACGGCGGAGCAGATGGACCAGCTCGCTTCCGCCATCGAACTCGGTGCCGAGCTCGATCCGGCGCTCGTCCTCCCCACCCCCGAAACCCAGGCCATCTTCACCTGAAGCTGCGAACCAGCGGAACCCAGAGAGAGGCAGCGTGCCATGATCGAGTTCGAGCTCACCGACAAGCAGCAGATGCTCCGCGAGACCCTCGCATCGCTCGGGAAGGACGTCATCCGGCCCCAGAGCCTCGAGTGGGATCGCACCAAGCAGATCAGCATCGAGTTCCTGAAGACGTTCTACGCGATGCAGTCTTCGCTGCGGGGCCCCGAGAACCCGATGGAGGACTTCTACGAGGGCAAGAAGCGCGATCCGAACAAGCCGGTCCAGACCAACCGCACCGCCGCCGTCGGCTCGGAGATGCTCGCGTGGGCCGACGCGTCGATCATGCTGAGCTTGCCCGGGCCCGGTCTCGGCGGGCCACCGGTTCGCGCGACGGGCACGGCCGAGCAGAAGGAGCGCTTCTTCGGGGTCTTCAAGGACATGAGCAACGAGCTGCGGTGGGGCGCCTATGGCCTGACCGAACCCGGCGCCGGCAGCGACGTCTCGGCGATTCGCACGAGCTGCCGCAAGGACGGCGACCACTACGTGCTCAACGGGCGCAAGTGCTACATCACCATGGGCGGTCGCGCGTCGTGGGTCGTCATCTTCGCCACGCTCGATCCGGCCCTCGGCCGCGCGGGTCATCGCGCGTTCGTCGTGGAGAAGGGCACCCCCGGCTTCTTCGTCGGCAAGATAGAGGACAAGATGGGCCTCCGCGCCAACGAGACGGCGGAGCTGGTCCTGGAAGACTGTCGCGTCCCCGTCGCGAATCTCCTGGGCGGTGAAGAGAAGTACCAGTCGAAGGAGGGCTTCATGACGGCGATGAAGACCTTCGATTCGACGCGTCCGATGGTGGCTGCCATGGCGGTGGGCATCGGGCGGGCGTCGTACGAGTACGCCCGGGACTTCGTGAAGAAGAACTACGTCCTGTCACGCCCCGTGCCGCGCTACGCGGCCATCGCGGAGCGGCTCGCCAAGGTCAACCGCAGCCTCGAGGCGGCTCGCATGGCGATCTGGAAGAGCGTGTGGATGGCGGACCACTCCAGGCCCAACGCGAAGGAAGCGAGCGTGGCCAAGGCGCTGGCCGGTCAGGCCGCGATCAGCGCCTGCATCGAGAGCATCGAGATCTGTGGGGCGCACGGGTCGCTCAAGCGCGACCACGCGCTGCTCGAGAAGTGGTTCAGGGACATCAAGGTCTACGACATCTTCGAAGGAACCGGACAGATCCAGCGCATCGTCATCAGCAAGCGCCTGCTGTCGAACCTCAAGTCGTTCTGAACTGCCGTGATGGAGCTCATCTGCAAGAGGACCTGAAGCGCGTGCCGCGAGGCGGTCGCCTTGCTCAAAGCGAAGAAGATTGCATACCGCTACCGCGAGTACACGGAGGAGCCGCTGACGAAGGCGGAGATTGAAACCGTGCTCGGCCGACTCGGCCTCGGCCCCAAGGACGTGCTGCGCAGGAACGACGCGGCGTACGCCGCTGCGGGGCTCACCGGCAAGGAGAGCGACGAGAAGCTGGTCAGAGCGATGGCGAAGCACCCCACGCTCCTGCAGCGCCCCATCGGAGTTCTCGGAGAGCGCGCGGTGATCGGGCGGCCGCCGGCGAACCTGCTCACGCTGGCGAAGGGCGACGGCAAGCGCAAGCGGTGAGGCGGGTCTGCCGCGTGCAGCAGCGGCGTTCTCGTCAGTGCCCGGGCAGGCGGGTGAAGAGGAGCAGGAAGACTCCCGGGCGGATCTCCGCGTTGTGGACCTCGTAGGGGAGGGTTCCGTCCTTCACCCCGCGCATCAGAAGCCAGTCGGCGACGAAGCCGGCGCTGGCCTCGGCGAGGATCCACGGCCTGTCGCGATGACTCGTCGTGGCGATGACGTCGGGCGCCTGGGCCACCACCCACTCCGTCAGGTGGCGCTCGTGCCCGATCCACTCCCGGTCCAGGCGCTCGGGTGGCACGGTGCGCCCCGCCTTCGCGATGGGTGCCTGGGTCAACCCGACCAGATCGATCACGTGGAGCTTCGAGTAGTAGCTGACCGCCCCGATGGGCACCGTGGCCACCGTGGTCCGCCGCGGAAATCTGCGCAGGTACAGGCCGGTGCGCTTGTAGAGGTCCACGTTCTCGAACCCGTGTTGCGGCGGAATCGTCCGCGAATGGAGCGCCCACGCGCACCACGCCGCAGCAGCGACCACCCCGTAGGCCCGAGCCCGCGCGAAGCGGCGCAGGAGCTGGCTCGCTCCCAGCACTCCCAGGGCCGTGAGCAGTGGCACGAGCGGAACCGCGAGCCGCCCGTAGTGGAAGGTGTCGCCGCCCGTGCGCAGGAAATACAGGAACCAGACCACCGTCGCGGCCAGGAGCGACGCCACGTGGCGCCGGGCCGAGGGCAGGGCGAGAGCGAGGGGCGCCGCCGCGATCAGCGGAAACTCCGCCAGCGTCTCCACGACGTAGGCGAAGCCGAGCTCGACGTGGCGCGCCGTGCCCCCGGCCTTCGCGAAGTACGTGTTGGGCAGCAGATCGCCGAACACGGCGGCCCGCGCGACGGTGACGACGACGAGGCCCACGCCGAGCAGCAGCGCGGGCCGCGCGCGGCGAAGCAAGGGTTCGCCCGCCGAAGCGTGAACGTGGACGGGAAGGAGCATCGCCATGAGGAGCAGCTCCGGGCGCACGAGGAACCCGACGAGCACCCAGACCGCGACCTGGGTCGGCTTGCCGCGGAGGGACGCGCGAAAGCACGCCACCGCGACGCACCCGCCGAGGGCCGTCTCGAGGCCAATGGTCGCGTTCAGCAGGATTCGGTGATCGACGCCGAGCACGACGGCGATGGCGAGCGGCACGGGCAGGCGCCACCCGGGCGGTGGGGCGAGCTGCTGCTCGAACGCGAGGCTCGCCGCCAGGACGATGGCGCCGCCGGTGTACAGGGCGCCGAGCCACTGGGTCAGCAGCTCCAGGTTCGGTGTGAAGAGGCGTCCGATCAGCAAGAGGGCGAGGTGCAGCGGACTGGTGAAGCCTTCCACTGGCGGATCGGCACAGTTGAATCGCAGGCCGCACCCGGCCCGCACGCTCTCCACGTACCGCAGGTAGATGTAGGCGTCGTCGTACATCGAGTAGACGTGCGTCCACGTGAAGTACGCGGCGGGCGCGACGCCGGCGATTGCCACCAGGGGCCACCTCCAAGCCCAGAGCCACGGGGCGGGGAGGGACGCGGCTGCGGATCCGTTGGCCTCCCGCATGTGCCGGTACGAGGCACGGTAACAGAACCCGGAGGCGAACCGCGGCTCGCGCGGAGCGCAGGGTCAGTCGCGCGCGTCGCGGGCGGAGCCGCCGCGTCGAGCGCGACGACGTACCGAGAGAACGCTCGCGGCGACGAGCGCCAGGATCGCGAGCCGCCAGGGCGCGCGGTCTCGGCCGACGGCGCAGCCGCCCGTGTCCGCGGCCCGCTCGTTCAGGTTACCCGAGCCGCCCGCGCCCGCCGCGGCGCCGCTCCCCGCGGCTGCG
>CAZARU010000145.1:0-16689 GCA_964487605.1 uncultured Polyangiaceae bacterium | reverse complement strand
TCACCTCGACGGCGGCGAACGACGTCTGCCGGCGCGCGTTGGCGTCGAACGGAGAGATCCGCACGAGACGGTGCACGCCGGCCTCGGCGCGCAGGTAGCCGTAGGCGCTCTCCCCCGCGACCGTGAACGAAGCCGAGTCGATGCCCGCCTCCTCGCCGGCCTGCTGATCCACCAGCTGCGTCTTGAACCCGCGCTTCTCGCACCACCGCGTGTACATGCGGAGCAGCATCTCCGCCCAGTCCTTCGCGTCGGTCCCGCCGGTGCCGGGATGCACGTGCACGATGGCACCGGCATGGTCCACCGGTCCCGACAGCATGCGCCGAAGCTCCGCCTTGCGAACGCGCTGCTCGAGTGCCGTCGCCTGCGTCGCGGCATCGCCGATGGCCTGCTCGTCACCCTCGGCGGCACCGAGCTCGAGGTACTCGGCCGCCTCGGCGACGTCCTTCGTCAACGTCTCGACGAGCGTCACTTTCTCCTGGGTCGCGGCCCGCTTGCGCAGGAGCGCTTGCGCCTTCTCCTGATCGTCCCAGAAGCCCGGCGCGGCGGCGGCGCGGTCGAACTCCTCTACGTCGCGGACGAGGCTCGCGACGTCAAAGATGCCCCCTTAGCGCATCGACGCGCCGCTTCAGGTCCTCGAGGGTGGTGCGTGCTTCGGAAAGCATGTGGCGGATCTACCCAATGACGGGCGGACGTGCCAGGGCCCGGGCGGTGGGCGGAAGAAGCCCAGCTCAACCGGGCGGCCTGGGCCACGACCGGGCGCGGGGCCAGCGTGCCCTTCGGAGGGGATGGGTCGGAGGCCCGTGGGCGGCGAGCGCGGCTCTCGGCTCCGGGCGCGACGGCCGCCCGACAGGCCCGGGAGGCTGGGCGGGCGGACTGCGTGGTACCCTGAGCCGGATGCGCTGGGGCGTTCGGGCGTGGGTCCACGGGTAGCGCGACATGGGACGCCGCACGAAGGGGACCAACCTCGTCGGTCTGGTTCGCATGCTGAAGGGCGCGCTGAAGAGCGGTCAGGTGGCGCAGGTTCCGCCGGAGGTCGCCCGCCTCCTGGCGGAGCGCATCATCGTGACGGAGTGGTATCCCTTCGACTCGTTCCTGGCGGTGCTCGACATCGTTCACCGCGAACTGGCCGGCGGGACCGACGAGGGCGCCGTGCGGCTCGGCGAGATGGGCGCGCATCTGGTCCACGAGGGCTCGCACAGCGCGTTCATCAAGGCCGGCGATCCGGCGCGGTCACTCGAAGCGCTCGACCGGATCTGGCCGCTGCTCCTCGATTTCGGCGATCTCGTCTCCGAGCGCGTCGCCGAGGGCGACGTCCGGTTCACGGTGACCGGCTACCGCGACATGCCCCGGGCCCACGGGATGACGCTCATCGGGTGGGTGCGTGCGGTCGTCACGCTCGCGGGCGGCACGGTGCAAGAAGTGATCGTCGAGCGCGGACCCTGGCGTGGTGACCCCGACTTTTCGGGCCGCGCGCGCTTCACCGTGTCGGCCTGACGCGGCCTGACGCGGCGCGGCGCGGCGCGGCACGGCGCGGCGGTCCACCGCGGGGCGCCCGGATGAAGCACGGGGCCGCCGGCTCAGACCCGCGGACGCCCGTTCCGCAATGGCGCCCAGGTCGGCCATCCAGCCAAAAAATCACCCGTGTCCAATACTTGAGACCGCTGGACTTGGTTACCAAGTTCGGTAGTCTCGCAGCGTGCTCCTCGCGCTCCTCGCCACCACCGCTCGCGTCCGGCCCGTTCGGCGCGCGGTGAGCGTGACGGCGGGCGCGGGCGCGCCGGTCGCGGAGGGCGTCTTCCGGGTCCTCGCGCGGGACGTCCTCGTCGGACGGCTCGCGCCAGGGACGGAGCTGCCGCCAGAGCGGGAGCTCGCGCGCCGCTTCGGAGTCTCCCGCATCATCGTGCGCCAGGCGATCCACCGCCTGAAGGAGCACGACCTCGTCACCGTCCGCCAGGGTGCGGCCACGCTGGTGAAGGACCCGAGCCGCGCGACGGACATTCGCCTGGTGGACCTCGAGCTCGAGCTGAATCCCTCACGCGACCGCGACGCCCGGGACGTCTCGGAGCGCCAGATGCTCGGCTCGCTCGCGCTCGTCGTGCTCGCCGAACGACGCATCACCGACGCCGAACTCGATGCGCTCGACCGAATCGTCGAGGAGTGGATCGCCGACGGCGCCTCGGAGAACCAGCTCGCGTTCGAGCGGCGTTACTGGACCGCGCTGGCGCGCGCCACGCGAAACCGAGTGTACGTGCGCGAGACCCTCTGGATGTTCAACGTCGTGGAGCGAGATCCACGGCGCGCGCGCCTATCCGTCGGCCGGCGGGCGCACCGCGTCGCGCTCTACCAGTCGCTGAACCAGAAGCTCCGCGAGCGCAGCGGCGCAGCGGAGGCGTACCTGCGCATCACCCAGCTCGGACTCGCGCTGCTCGAAGCGCAAACCGAACCGAACCCCTCGAAGTCCGCGCCCTGACCGCGCCCCCACCCAAGACGGAGACCTCAATGAAGCTCGCCCTCTCTCTGACCTTTCTCGCCTCCGGATTCCTCCTCGCCTGCGGAAGCTCCAGCTCGAGAGAAGACGACGGGCCCAGGGAACCCGGAAAGATCACTCAGAACGACCCGTGCGGCCTCGACTCGGGCTTCCCCGGAGACGAGTACTGCATCCTGCCGCCCGCACCGGGCGAGGGGATCCAGATCCACGCGGGCCCGACCAGCTATTCGGACGAGGCGGAGCTGGCCGACTGGGTCATCGAGGCGGGCGACGAGAACGTCCGTTGTTTCAACGCCCGGGTACCGGAGTCGGGGTTCTACTACCTGGGACAGAAGAGCCGCATGCGTTCGGGCTCGCATCACATGCTCATCGGGCTGGTCCCGGACGACGGTCGGCCCGAGGGACCCGACGAGTGCGAGATCACCGGGAGGATTGGCGGGATCCCCGGCTCGCAGACGCCCGAGCGCGACTTCCCGGAAGAACTCGGACCAGAGGACGACGGCCTGGCACGGTACATCCCGGAGGGTTCCATGGCGGTGTTCCAGCTCCACTACGTCAACACCGGGGAGGAACGCCTCCTGCGCGAAGCGTGGGTGAACCTCTACAAGGTGGCCGAGACGGACGTGAAGCAGCGACTGCAGGGCGTGTTCATCGTGGCCGACGTCGGCGCCGTGGTCCCGGCCCGGAGCCGAGGTCTGGTGACCAATCGCTTCACGCCAGCCCTCACCGAGCCGACGCGCGTCTTCCAGCTCAACGCGCACATGCACGCGCACGCGGAGAGCATGTCGGTGTGGCGCGTTCGCGACGAGAAGAAGGAGCTCATCTACAAGTCCTTCGACTGGGCCGAGCCCAGGGAGCTCACCTACAACTCCGTGAGCAAGAATCCCGCGGTCGACGACGACGCGAAGATCGACGGTGGCGTCTCCGGGATCCTGACGTTCGAGCCGGGCGATGCCATAGAGTGGACCTGTGACGTGAACAACACCACCGACGCGCCGCTCGGATTCGCGAACGAGGCCTACACGGCGGAGATGTGTCTGCTCGCCGGAGGCTACATCTCCGACCAGGCCGGTCTCTTCGCCGGCGTGTGCATCAACGGGAAGTGCGGAACGCGCTCGTTCTGAGCGCGTAGGTGGCGTGCCCGTCAGCGCCCGGCCCGTTCGAGTCGCGCCACCTGCGGCGCAAACCACCCGTCCGTCAGGACGTCGAGCGTGAGTTCGGCTTCGAGCTGGGCCGTCGCTGCGCGCAGCCGTTCGGTTTCGTCGAGCGCCGGGTCCAGGGCCTCGGCGCGCGCCCGGTGCCAGGCGAACAGCACGGCGAGCGCGCGCTCCGCGACGCGCGCCCGCGCCGCGACGTGCTGCAGGCGCAGGCGCTCCACCGCCAGCTCCTCGTCGGCGAAGACCAGCCGACCGAGCCTCCAGGTGACGGAGGCGTCGTAGAAGACGTCGTAGCGGCCCGCCTCCGTGTAACGGTAGGGGTCGGTCGCGGTCGGCGTCAGGCGCAGAGACTCGTCGGTGGACCGACCCGCGCGAACCCGGAGATCGGGCAGCACGGCGCTGGAACGTGCGCGTGACGCCATGCCGTCGAGGGCACCGAGGCCGCCCGAAAGGCCGGCGGCGCGCCACGCGGCACGCACGGCCGCGCGCGCGAGCGTCTCGGCGCCGGGAGCGACGCGACGCACCGCGGCCGCGCGCGTGGCGTCCTTCGGCGCGACGCGCGTGGCGTCCTTCGGCGCGACGCGGGCTTCGGGTGCCGGATCCCGCAGGCGGGCCTCCGTTGGCTCGGCGTCCGCGGTGGCGTCGGCGACGTGGCCAAGGACGTGGCGGTCGAGCGACGGCTGACGATCTCCGCTCGCCATCGTGGGTGTCGACGCTCCCGCGCGCCGTCGTGCCGCGGGGCTCCGCCCCTCGCTCTCCTCGCTCTCCTCGCTCTCCTCGTACTCTTCGTTCCCCTGGTTCGGCTCATCGGCGCCACTGCCTCGCTTCGCGTCGCTCGAGCCGCTCGCTTCCTCCCCTTCTCGCGGCTCGACCGCCACTTCCGCGCCGCCCACCGCCTCGCCGGAATGCGCCGAGAGCGAGCGTCGAGCGCCACCCGGTGCGTCGAGCGTCCCCGCCACCTCCAAGAGCGCCAGGGTGTGGCTCGTTCCCGCGCTCGACGCGCGGAACGCGCCGCGAATCGAGACGTCGAGCCGACGGGGTGTGGCGTTCACGAGCTGCGTCGTGACCATGGCGGCGAGTGCCGCGGACGCGAGCCGTCGCCCAAGCATCACCCCCCTTCGGCGCGCGGGCCCGGCGGGTTGCCGGAAAAGGCGCGATCTCAGCGGGCGGCACGACGTGCGTGAGCCGCCGCCCGCAAGTGGTGCGGCTCGGGCGCGCCGAGGGGCGTACCGAGCGGCGTCCACTGGATGCGAATCTCTCCCCCAGCCTTGGCCGCGCATGCGGCGAGTTCCGTGGCCACTGCGAGGACCCGGCTCTTGCCGCCCGAGCGCCACGTGAGCGCCGCGCGAACCACCGCGGCGGGACCGAAACCCTCCACGATGGCGCTCCCCTGGAGCGCGTCCACGCGCACGACCCGCTCGACCCGGCGGGCGCCGTCCCAGCTCGGCTGTAGCGACACGAGGACGACGGCCGGTGAGCCGCCGGCATCGCGTTCGCGCATCCTCGCCAGGGTGTCCGGACGTAGCTCCCAGTACACGTGGGTACGAAGCGGGTCGAGGCGCACGAGCACCACGGCGTCGACGGAAGGACGCGCCGACGATGGCGCGCTCGAAGGGGGCGCGGCGGACACTGGCACGCTCGAAGGGGGCGCGGGCGGCTGGGTGGATGGCGAGTCCTCGTGCACCGGTTTCGGCGCAGGCTCCGCGGGCGCCACCCGAGGAGTCGCTTCGTCGGGCACCGAAGCAGCCGGCGGCGCGGGTGGTCCGGCGATGCGCGCACGCAGCCTGCGCGCTGCCTCGTGGTCAGGCTCCCTGGCGAGCACCTCCTCGATGATGGCGAGCGCCCGTTGCGGGTGGCCCTGGGCGGCGTAGATCTCCGCCAGCGTCACCGTCGCAACGGGGCCCGGAGATACCGGCTCCGACCAGGTGAACTCTCCGCGGACGATCTTGGCGGCCTCGGGCAGGTCGAGCCCGTGCTCGAGCGCACTCGCCAGCAGGTCGCGAGCCACACCGAGCCAGCCCCTGGCGGGACGCGCTCGCGGACCAGGCGCCCGGGCTCGCTCGATCTCCACCACGAGCTCCGCCCGGGTGAGCAGCTCCGCGTGCTCGATCTTGGCCGCCCGCGCGTGCTCGAGGAGATCGGTTCGCGACAGACCCTGGAGCGACTTCGGCTCGAACGCCATCGGAGTCCCACACAGTAGTGACTTCGGGCGCGACCGACCAGGGTCGAACCAGAACCCCGAACGTGGGGCGCTGGCGCCCCACCCACGAGCGACGCGAGACTCAGAACCAGGCGGGCTCTGCGCGAGCGTCACCGGCGCACGCACCGAGCACGGCCCCGGCGGCCTCGACGTCGGAGGCGATCTGGGCCTTCAGCGCTGGAAGGCCGTCGAAGCGCCGCTCGTTGCGGAGCCGCTCGACGAAGTGGAGCCGCAGGCGCTGGCCGTAAAGATCGGACGCGTGCTCGAGAACGTGGGCCTCCACGCTGAACCCGCCGCCCACCGTGGGGCGCGCACCCAGGTTCACCGCGGCGCGCCCGAGCTTTCTCGCCACGCCGTCTTCCACGACGTCCACGACGCACGCGTAGACACCGTTGGCTGGCAGCGCCTCCTGCACGTCGGCGAGGTTCGCCGTCGGGAACCCGAGTGTGCGCCCGCGTCGATCCCCCTCTACGACGGTCCCGGTGACGGCGTGTGGACGGTCGAGGAGCCGGCACGCACCGACCACGTCACCGGCGGCGACGAGCGAGCGGATGCGGGTGCTGGAGACCGCTTCATCGTCGTGAGACACGAGCTCCTCGGAGCGCGCCTCGAAACCGAGCTGCGCACCGAGGGTGGAGAGCACGTCGAGATCACCGGCGCGACCACGTCCGAAACGGAAGTTCCGCCCGACCAGCACGACGTGCGCGCGGAGGGCGTCCGCGAGGAGGTCCCTGGCGAACTGCTCGGGCGTCAGCGCGGCGAGCTCGCGGGTGAACGGTTCGACCACGACGGTGAGCTCGCCTATGCGACCGATGAGCTCGAGCTTCCTCTCGAGCGTGGTCAAGACGGGGCGTGGCGCGCGGCCGAGCACCACGGAAGGATGCGGATCGAACGTCAGGACGACGGGGGCGAGTCGCCGCGTGCGCGCCTCCTGGATCGCACTCTCCAGAACGGCGCGGTGCCCGGTGTGCACACCGTCGAAGTTGCCGATCGCGACCAGGCTGCCCTCGCGGGCCGGAGGGAATGCGCCCGCACCATCGACGCGCACGGTGTTCACGGGCGCGCGGTGATACACCATCGCCCCCCCGAGGGCCAGATTGGGGCATGATGGGTCCGGGAGCGACGAGAGCATCGTGACGCCGGAAGACGCCGTTCGACGAGCCCAGGCCGGCGAGCTCCTGCCCGTCTACCTGGTGCACGGAGAGGAAGCGTACCGCCAGGCCATCGTCGTCGATGCCATCCGGCAGGCGGTGCTGTCCGGCGGCACACCCGGGCTGAACGAGGACCAGTACGTCGCGGGAGAAGCGGACGTCGAGACCGTGCTCGTCACCTCTCGGACGATGCCCATGCTCGCCAGGCGACGCGTCGTCGTGGTGCGCCACGTGGAGCGCTGGGAACCGAAGCAGAAGCCGGGGAAGAAGTCGAAGACGGAAGGGGCGCTCGAACGGCTCGCCGCGTACGCGGAAGCCCCCGCCCCCGAGACGGTGCTGGTGCTGGTGGCGTCGAAGCTCGACAAGCGCCGCAAGCTGGCGTCGGGCGCCCTGAAGGGCGGATGGCTCGTCTCGTGCGACCCGCTGCGACCCGCTGAGCTACCGGGGTGGCTCGAGAAACAGGCCCGCGCTCGCGGCAATCCTCTGGCAGCCGGTGTCGCGAGCCTCGTCGCCGACCTGGCCGGACCGGAGCTCTCCGGCCTCAAGGACGCGCTCGAGCGTCTGGCGCTCTACGCCGGCGCCGGCGAGACGATCACCGAGGATCACGTCGCGGACTGCGTCGTCCGCGTGCGCCCGGCGACCGTCTGGGAGCTCGTGGACGCCGTCGGCCGCCGCGACGCCGGCGCCGCCCTGGCGGCGCTGTCGCTCGCATTCGATCCGCACGAGGCGACCCGACTCGTTGGCGTGCTGGCGTGGTCCACGCGCCAGCTCGTCAAGTTCGAAGCCGCGCGCGCGGAGGGCGCCAGCCCCGAGGAGGCGGCGCGTGCCGCCGGCGCACCGCCGTTCAAGGCGCGCGCGTTCGCCGCTCAGATCCAGCGCATGCCCCGCCGAGATCTCGAACGCTGGCTCGACGCGCTCGCGAAGGTGGACGTCGCGCTGAAGGGCGGCAGCGGACGGTCGGCGCTCGCAGTCCTCGAACACGCCATCATCTCGCTCTGCCGGATCGCCCCGGCGAGAAGCCGTGGGCGCGACCGCCCACTCGCGCCCCCGTGACTTCGCGCTGCTCGGGAAAGCGTGCCCCGACCGCCACGATGCGCGGGTTTCCCGGCGGCTTCGACCGGCACCGCTTGACCCTCCCGAACCGCCGCCCAAGACTTCCGGTTCCTCTCCCCACGCCGCCGCCAAGCCCACCGCCCCAACCTGCCGGCCCCCGGACATGAGCGAGGTCTCCGTCAATCGCGTCGCCGAGGCGCCCATTCCGACCGCGCACGGCGTGTTCCAGCTCATCGTGTTCCAGGGGCGGCATCCGGACGCCAACCCGGACCTGAGCGACGAGCACGTCGCCCTCGTCATGGGCGACGTTGCCTCCGGAGAACCCGTCCTCGTCCGCGTCCATTCCGAGTGCCTGACGAGCGAGGTGTTCGGCTCGCTCAAGTGCGACTGCAAGGAACAGCTCGAGCTCGCGCAGGCCGCCGTCGCTTCACGCGGTCGGGGCGTGATCGTGTACCTGCGACAGGAAGGGCGAGGCATCGGCCTGGCGAACAAGATCCGCGCCTACGCGCTCCAGGCGCAGGGCGCGGACACCGTCGAGGCGAACGAGCAGCTCCATCTCCCCGTCGACGCGCGGGAGTACGACGTCGCCGCGACGATCCTCCGCGAGCTCGGCGTCACGCAGGTGGATCTGCTGACGAACAACCCGCTCAAGGTCGACGGGCTTCGCGACCTCGGCATCGACGTCGCGCGGCGAACGCCGCTGCTCGTCGAGGCCAACCTCTACTCGCAACCGTACCTGCAGACGAAGAAGCTCCGGCTCAAGCACGAAATCCCGAGCGCCCCGCGCGCCGCAGACCCGCCGGCCAGCACCGAGCGGACGGAAGTGCCGAGCAAGTCCGCATGACCGGCTCCCTCGGGCACGCGACGGGCCGCACCGCGGCAGCACTCGTCGTCGCCGTCGGGCTCGTCGTGGCGTGCGAGGAGGCCCCGCCCGCGCCGAAGGCGGAACCCGCGGCGCCCGCCAAGAAGCCGCCCGCTCCCCCTCCCGTCGCGAGCGCGCCACCCGTCGAGGACGCGGGCGCGCCCCGTCCGAAGAAGGACCCCAAGGACTGCCCCAAGAGCGCGACGGTCGAGTTCGATCACCCCGCCATCGAGCAGGAGATCCGGTACAAGCTCGGGAAGAAGACCGGGAGCATCGCGAAGTCCGAACTCGGAACCATCAAGAGCATCAACCTCGCACAGGTGAAGCTCGAGCAGCTCGATCCGTGCGTCTTTCCGCTGTTCAAGGGCGTTCGCTCCCTCTACCTGGGCGCCGGCTCGATCGACGATCTGACCCCGATCGAGTCGCTGACCAAGCTCGAGAACCTGCGAATCTCCCTCAATCCCATCACCGACCTGAAGCCGCTCGCCAAGATGACCAAGATGGACCGTCTCGATCTGGGTCATACCAAGGTCGCGGACCTGTCGCCCCTCGAGGGCATGACCGCGATGACCGATCTGCAGCTCGACGACACGCCCGTGATCGACGTCACGCCCCTCGCCAAGCTCACGAAGCTCGAGCAGCTGAGCCTGCAGCGAACGCCGGTGAAGGACCTCGCGCCGCTCAAGACGCTCACCAAGCTGAAGGTGCTCCGCGTCGCCGGCGTCGACGCCGACACGTTTCCGCTCATGCCGCTCGCGAAAGAAGGCCTCAAGATCATGGAGAACTGAGGCGCCCGGCGCTCAGTCTTCGGTGGGTTCCGGCGGGTCGGCCGCGGGGCTCGACGGCGGCTCCGAGCCGGGCCCCCGGGGCGGCTTCGAGCGGCGCCCGGCGCGCGCTGCCAGGCGATTGCGGAGCCGGGCGGCGTAGCCTTCCTTGTTCTCCTGACGCGCTCGGCCCACCGCCAGCGCGTCGTCCGGAACGTCCCTCGTGACGGTGGTCCCCGTGCCCACGTAGGCGCCGCGCCCGATGGTGACCGGCGCCACGAGCTGCGAGTCGCTGCCGATGAACGCGCCCTCTCCGACCACCGTACGGTGCTTCTGGAAGCCGTCGTAGTTGCAGAAGATGGTCCCCGCACCGATGTTCGCGTCCGACCCGATGTCGCCATCGCCGAGGTAGGCCAGGTGGTTCGCCTTCGCGCCGCGCCCGAGGCGCGTCTTCTTCGTCTCCACGAAGTTCCCCACGTGGGCCTTCTCCTCGATGTGACTCTCGGGGCGCAGGTGTGCGAAGGGCCCAATCTGTGCCCAGTCACCGACGATGCTCGCGGTGACGACGCTGTAAGGCTTGAGCAGCGCGTTGGCGCCCACGGTGCTGTCGGTCACGACGCACCCGACGTCGATGGTCGCGCCGGGACCGACGCGCGTTCGCCCACGCAGGGAAACGCCCGCGTCCACCGTCGCATCGGGCGCGATCTCCACCGTGTCGTCGATCCTCGGATCACCCCGCACGGTGACCCCTGCACGACCGTGGGCGCCTGCGATCCGCCGATAGAGCACGTCCTCGCACTCTCCGAGCTGCGCGCGATCGTTCACGCCGAGCATCGCCTGGGGCTCCACGCGGACCGCCGTCGCCCCCCCCTTGCGAGCCGCGATGGCCACGATGTCGGTCAGGTAGAACTCCTTCTGGTCGTTGTCGGCGCGCAGGAGCGGCAGCGCGGCCCGCAGGAAATCCGTCCGCGCGACGTACGCGCCTGCGTTCACCTCCCGGACGGAGTGCTCGCCGTGACCCTGCAGATCGCGGTGCTCCCGCACTTCGAGCACCCGCCCCTCGCCGTCGCGCAGCACGCGACCGTAGCCGGAAGGATCGTCGAGAACGCAGGTCATCAACGCGAGGACGGCGTCCTCGTGGGCGGCCAGCGCCTCGCGCACGCGAGTGAGGTCCGCGCTCCGGAGCAAGGGGACATCCCCGTTCAACACGAGCGTCTGATCGCCGGGAGTGCCGATGGCATCGAAGCCCACGCGCACGGCGTCGCCCGTGCCCCGAGGCGGATCCTGAACGACCGTGACCACGGCGCCGCGCCCGAAGACCTGCGCCAGGTAGCTGTCGATGTGATCCCGCGTGTCCGGGCTGACGACGACGAAGGCCCGCGAAGCCCCGGCGTCGAAGGCGGCGCGCAGCGGGTAGTAGATCAGCGGCCGCCCGGCCAGCGTGTGCAGCACCTTCGCGAGCGGGCTCTTCATCCGCTTGCCGAGACCCGCCGCCATCACGATCGCGTCCAACGTCGCCACGACGCTGCAATAGCGCGGAGGTGCGGCGCGGTGTCAAGGAGACGCCCGCCGACCGCCCCCGCGGGCGCTGGTGTCGGTCCGACCGGCCGGGCGGGGCTGCGGTAGACTGCCATCGTGCCCCGGAAGCATTCGCCGTTCGTCGTCGTCGGCGCGCTCGCAATGTCCATCTCGTGCTCGACGGACTTCGATGCGCGGCGCCGCGCACCGCCGCCCTCGACCCTCGGTGACGACGTCTACTCCGCCCTGTGCGACCGCGTGGGCGCGGCGACGCTCACCGAAGATCTCGGCGGACGCTCGTACCGAGCCCTCTGCCACCGCGACGCGGCGGGCAGGTACGCCGCGAGCGTGGACGCGCGTCCCGAGGTGCTGCCCCCGGTGAGCGGCGGCGCCGCGGTCGCTCGCCGCCTCGCCATCGCGAAGCTGGAGGCCATGGCGCGCCGCCGCGAAGACCTCGTGCGCGCATTCGACGCCATCTTCAGCGACGCGCCCGTGCCCGTTCCGCATTCGGGCGGCAAGACCATCGCGGGGCGGGAAGCGCTGAGCGCGCTGATGAAGTCGCTGGTCCCGCTCTACGAGCGCAACCCGGTGAAGGGCGCCCTCGACCCGGATCGAGGGCTGGTTCCGGACCTGACTCGCTCACTCGGTCGAATGTTCGCCGGCCTGTCGGGGCCGGCACCGGGTACCCGGGACGACGCGCTGGCGCAGACGTCGAAGGCCGCGCGCGAGGCCATGGCGCACATCGCGGGCCGGCAGGGATACCGGCCGCAGCGCGTCGCGCTCGGCGCCGTGCGTCCCGCGCTCGCGTACCCGGGCCTCCGGGGCATGGCGCAGGTGCTCTTGCCGCGGCTCGAGCCGGGCGGGTCGATGCACGCCGCCCTCCAGAACGTCTTCGGAATGCTCGAGTCGGAGCTCGCATCGTCGAGCGCACAGCCGCCCCCGGTGCTCTACCAGGTCGAGCCGATCCGGCTGCAACCCAATCGGACGCGCTCGAAGATCGAGATCACCCGCTCGCTGATGCTCGAGGCCGACGGCGCCTTCGCCGCACCGGGGAGCGAGCCACGCTTCCTCGCGCGGCGCGACCCTCGCGGCGTCGTGCTCCCTCTCGGCGCCGTCCCCGGCCAGTCCGGGGATCTGGGGCCGTGGTTCGTGGACGCCGATGGCGACGGCCTGGCCGACGCGGACGCGCACGGGCGGCTGCTCGGCGCCGACGGCGCCATCGCGCGCGTGGACCCTCCGTTCGTCGTCCCGCTCGCGCCGCGGCTCGTACCTCCAGACCCGTTCGGGCGCGCACTCGACCCCGACGGAAGGTTCGTCTACGAGTACGTGGACACGTCCCAGACGCTCGTCGCGTCGCTGCTGCGCGACCTCGAGCCGCTGCTCGAACCGGATCCGACGCTCGAGAGCGAGACGATTGCCGACCTCTTGTCCGGCGCCTACCGGCTCTACGGCGATCCGGTTCAGCGCGAAGCGCCCTGGGCCGTCGGCGGGGCGTTCGCGAGCTTCGACGCGAGCACCTCCCCCATCGCGGACCTGCTGCACGCCACCGGCCAGATGCTCGCGAACCCCAACAGCGACACCTGGCTCTCCGCGTTCTCGAAGCTGCTCCGTGACGAGCCTCGGGCCGTGGCGCGGTTCATGGGCGCCACGCTGCGCCTGCGCGAGATCTCGAACGCACGCCCGGACGTTCGTCTCGATCCGAAGGTGACGTTCTGGGACGAGCTGGTGGACGTGCTGGTCGAAATCCTGCGGGAGGATCCGGCGCTGTTCAAGGACATGCTCCGCTCGTTCGCCCACCCGGACGCCGTGGCGTACCTGCCCGGGGCGCTCCGGCTCTACGCGCAGCATCGCGATCTGCTCACCTACGACTCGAACGACCTCGGCGGCCCGCCCGTGAACCTGACGCTGGGCGGGGCGAAGGCCGACCCCTCGACGGCGGTCGACCGGATGGCGCCCGACGTCGGCGACAACCGCAGCGAGCTCCACCGAATTCTGCAGATCGTCCACGACGTCAACGGCTTGAGCGCGTGCAACCGAGAGGGCGCGCGCGTGAGCGTCGTCGTCAATTTTCCGATCCTGCCGCCGCTCGACCTGCTGTGGCCTGCTCCACCGCTGCCGGGCTACGGCGAGTGCGAACTCTTCGTGTTCGAGAACGTGGGACTCGTGTTCGTGGATGCCATCCTGGGCAAGGCGCAGATCCAGATCCGCGACGGACTCCTCGACGGACTCGTGAACGGACCGCTCGGCGGACTGGTGGACACCGGCCAGCTCTTCGAGGAATCGAGCGGCATCCCGGGCATGACGCTGTCGCCGACGCCCCAGGGCTTCGCCAGGCTCGCGCTGTTCGGGGCGCGCAGCTCGAAGTTCGACGCGCTGTTCAACGGACAGATGCCCGATCGCGACGTCCACTTCGGCGGCAACAACGCCAAGACCGACCGCTTCGTGTCGAACCTCGTCGATCCGCTGTCTACAACCGTCTGTCCCACGCGGCCTCCCCTGGGCTCGCCGGGAACGCCGCCAGGCCTCCAGCTCGCCGACTGCTCCCTGCCCACCGGCAACCCCTTCGACCTCCTGCGCCTCCGCGACCGTGGCGTGCTGTTCACCTGGGAGAAGTACCAGTTCTACGACGGGTTCCTCCCGCTGTTGACCGCGCTCGACGCGCACGACGCGACCCAGCTCTTCCTCGACCTCTCGGAGGTGATCTACCGGCACTACCCCACCAGCCAGCCCAGCCGGCCCGACACGGAGTGCAGCGCGCAGGGGACCTTCAAGAAGACGCTGGACGGGACCAACCCGCTGCCGCGTTGTCCCGGCGGCAATCCCTGCTTCAACCCACGCTACTGCGCGGGGAGCGGCGTCTCGGCGTACGAGCCGATTCTGGTCGAGGCGCTGGCCACCGACCTCTTTCCGGCGCTCGCCGAGCTCGTGCAGGCGCTCGAGCGCACCACGGTCACGGACCGCCGCCAGGCGACACCCGTGACCAAGAGCGGGCTGGACGTCGCCTACGAGCTGGCGGTCGCGCTGTTCGACCCCCAGTACGCCGCAGCGGTGGGGATGCGCGACCGCGCAGGGAACGCCGGCACCACGCTCGCCGACGAGGTGACGCCGAAGCCACAGCTCACGCCGTTCGACCTGTACGCGAACGCGCTCCGGGCGATCGATCGGCGGCTGGAGGGCGACCCCCGTCGCGACCGCTGGCGCCGCGCACGGTCGCGACTGGTCGACACGTTCCTCGCCGTCGACGGTGAGGGGACGGGCGCCCGGTTCCGGAACCCGGCCACGCCGCAGGCAGGTCCCCTGCTCATCGACGCCCTCAGAGAGCAGCTCAACGCACACTGCCCGGATCGCGAGCAGGGGGTCCCGTGCGAGTGGGCACGAAGGGATCTCGCGGCGAACGCGGCCCTCACCTTCGAGGAGCCGGCGTTCTCCACCACCATGGTGCTGCTCGATCTGATCAACGAAGACGACGCGGCACGCCGCGAGCTCCAGAGCTTCCTGAAGTACCTGGTGCACGGAGCCAGCGACCACGACGCGCTGCACAGCACCCTCACGTCCCTGTCCGATCTCCTTCAGCTCCTGGGCGACGACTCCGTGATGCCGCCGATCTACAACGCCGTGTCGGTGGCTGCCGCGCCGGAGCGCTCGCGGCGCGACGGACTGCCCACCTCCGGCGCCGGTGATCGCACGGTGCAGTTCCTCCGGGCGCTCACCGACGAGCCCGTGGTCGGCGGCACGCCGACGCGCAACGCGTACGACCCCTACCGCCTGCTCGATCGGCTCCTTTCCCGCCTCGTGGCGCCGCTCGACCCGGCGAATCCAGCGAGCACGACGCCCCTCGAAGTGTTGCTCGACACCATCGCGGAGGTGAACCGCGTGGACGCCTCCGCCGCCCAGCACGCACCGCTCGATGCGGAGGACTACCGCTTCGTCTTCGGAACCGTGCGTGACTTCCTGACGAGCGACACGCGCGGCCTCGAGCAGTTCTACGAGATCGTGAACAACCGCCGCGGCGACTGAACATGACCCCCGGTGATGCCCACCTCCGCGCGGCCCGACGGCGCGCGCGCGCCGTCGGAACGCTCGCCATCGTCGCGCTCGCGGCAACCGACGCGCCCGGCGCGGGCCTCTTCGTCGCGGAGCGCGGCGTGCGCCCGCTGGGGCGCGGCGGAGCCTTCGTGGCGGGCGCGGACGATGGTGGCGCCGTGGCCTACAACCCGGCGGGCCTCGCCTTCGCGGGGCACGGGTTCCTGCTCGACGCGAGCCTGGTGCTCTACGACGCCACCTACCAGCGCAAGGCGCTGCTGGTGCAGACCGACCCGAACACCGGAGCGCCCACGGGACAGGAGTTCGTCCAGACGTTTCCCGCGGTCGAGGCGTCGAGCCCACCGCTTCCCATCCCGACCATCGTGTACACGAATCCCCTCGGGACCCGGGACTGGAACTTCGCGCTGGGCGTGTGGGCACCGTACGCTGCGGTGACGAGCTACCCCGCAACGGTGGGGCGACAGCCCGCTCCGCAGCGCTACTCGCTCGTCTCCCTCGACGGGTCTGCGCTCGCCATCGGCGGCGCCTACCTCGCCCATCGCCCGGCGCGTGAAGTCGCACTGGGCGCCGGCGTGGACGTGATGCTCGGGACCTTCGCCACCGAGGTCGCGTTCAGCGCGTGCGTCCCCGACCGCTTCATCTGCGCGCCCGAACAGCCGGATTACGACGCGCTCACGAAGCTCACGGTGGGACCCATCGTCGCACCGAGCGGCGTGGTGGGCGCGACGCTCGTCCCGAGCGACGGGTTCAAGCTCGGCGCGTCGTTCCGGCTGCCGACGTGGATCGCCTCCGGTGCGACCGTCCGGGTGCGGCTGCCGAGCGCGCCCGTCTTCGAGAGCGCGCGCCAGGTGGGCGACCAGGCCGAGGTCTCGTTTCGGCTTCCGTGGATCCTCCGCGTCGGGGCAGAGGGCACGCTCGGCAAGACCCGAGTCGAAGGCGCCTTCGCCTACGAGGCCTGGAGCCTCCACGACGAGATTCTCGTCGAGAACCGAAACATCCAGCTCCGGGACGTGGAGGCGTTCCCCGCCTCCTATCGCATCGGGAACCTCCGCCTCCCCCGGGGGTTCCAGGACGCGTGGCGCATCGGCCTGGGCGTGGAGCACGACGTCACGACCGGCAGCGACGGTGCCACGCTCCGGGGCGGCGCGTACTACGAGCGGACAGCGATACCTGCCGACTACGTCAGCGTGCAGACCATCGACATGGACGACGTCGCGCTGGCGGCAGGCGGGAGCCTGGGCCTGGGCGGGTGGCGCGTCGATCTCGTGGTCGCCCGTGTCGTCGGCCTGGGCGTCGTCACCAATCCCCGCACGGCCGCCATCGATCCGGTCAATCCCATCGCGGCGAACCCGCCGGAGAACCCGACGGCTATCAACGGAGGGAAGTACTCCGCGGGTGCGACGATCGTCGGCCTGGGTCTCGCCGTCGACCTCGACGAGCCGAAGCAAGCAG